>NZ_JAIVFW010000006.1 GCF_020829595.1 Nostoc sp. CHAB 5844 | reverse complement strand
GATTTAGTAGATGTTCATTTCCCAAGAGCAAATAAAGTTCGGGTAGTTTTAGATAACTTAAATACTCATAATCCTGCTGCTTTATATGAGACTTTTCCTCCAATTGAAGCTCGAAGAATTATTGAGCGTTTAGAGTTTCACTACACTCCAAAACATGCTAGTTGGTTAAATCAAGTAGAAATTGAAATCTCTGTTCTCTCCCGTCAATGCTTAGAACGTCGCATTTCCGATATTGAAATTTTACGTCAAGAAATTGATGCTTGGGAGCAACAACGTAATCACCAAAAAGTTAAAATTGATTGGCGTTTTGCTACTTCAGATGCCAGAGTTAAATTCCAACGATTATATCCTGATTTATACCTATCATAATTTTCTTGGCTGACTACTAGAGACATGGCATTGCCGTGTCTCATTTTATTGTTAACTTAACTAACTTTCTCTCTCTATTCACTAAGTTTCCACAGTGCAACTTGCTGTCTGAGTTCTTCTATATCTAAATAATCATAAGCAAAAGCTTTTCGTAATAACGAATCTGGCATAAATTCGTCATATTTTTGCATCTCTGGGGCTTCGGCGGTACTAACTAAATCCTCTGCTGAAATCCTTTGCTCACATAATGAAGCAATTTCTGTTTTAAGATATTTGAACTTACCCTTGCCTAATTTTAAGGTTAAATAATAGGGGCTAATTCCACCAATACTACTAATTTCTAAAGATTCTCGGCAAAAAGAATTGAGCAATCTTTCTAAGGTGCGATAAGTAACTGTCCCCATCCAGGGAAAAATGCAGCATTTATTTTTGTCTAATTGCAATATATTAGACTTTGCTAAACCAGCAGATTGTGTTAATTCTCTAGCTATTTTTAGACATTGTTTAGCATTTTTTTGTAAATAGCTATATTCTATATCTTCTAGTAAAACCTGCCGCATTCGTTGCAAAATTTTAGTATGAATGCTGCCACCACCACCACGCCAAAAAACAGTAGCTTTACGATCTACTTGCTTGGCTAAAACCAACTTTCTTTTAAAATCAACTTCTAAAACTTCCCAAGTTCGGCCTGCTAAACCAAATTGATTACCTACAGGCGGTGGCGTAACGATACTGCCAATTTCTGTTGTTCCTTGCTTAACTGTATATTCTTGATGATCAGCAAATACAGCATAAAATTGAAATTTCCCTACTACTTTTTCACCAGCCAAACCAAGAATTAATTTACCTTGCTCAGTTTTCTGAATGTGATCAATATCAATTAAGTAACGCAATAAGACTTTGAACTCTTCTTGAGAAAAAGCAGCAAAAGGTGGCAGGTTTAAAACTTGTTTAGCTAAATTAGCTGGAAATATTTCTCCTGTAGCTAATATAATACTCATTGTTTGATGATAAAGCAAACTCAAAGGATATTTAATCGGCTTTATCGGCTCAATCCAACGTTCTTCTAAATAAAGTTGAATAATTGCAATACACTGCAAAAGTTGCCAGGGAATTTGCTCTGGGAGATATGCTTCAGATAATGGTTCATCTTCAGCACAAACAAAGCGCATATCAGCAGTTTCGCCTCTCCTTCCTGCACGTCCCAACCTTTGTAAAAAGCTGGCTACAGATAATGGCGATTCTAACTGAATAACTCGCTCTAAATTACCAATATCTATGCCTAATTCTAGGGTAAGTGTAGCAGCAGTCACGGCGGGAGTATAAGGTTCTTGCATAGCTTTTTCCGCAGCTTGCCGCAAGCTTGCCGATATACTACCGTGATGTACATGATAAATATCTGGTTGTGCTTGTGCTGTGGCAATTTGACGCAAGAAAGCAATTACAGATTCAGTTTGTGTGCGATTATTAGCAAAGATGAGGCATTTTTGATTTTTGCTGAGATTAAATAGATAATTCTCATAAATTTCTGATGAATTAATATCATCACGAATATAAAAATGTTCTACAGCAAGTTTAATTTGACGTTTGCCCACCTCAATTTTGGGAGTAATTACTTGTTTATCAGTTCCAGAACGCAACCATTCTTCCGCCATTGAGTAATCACCAAGAGTAGCGGATAAACCAATGCGCCGGGGTTGTGATTGAATTGCATTGGCTAAACGCTGCAATTGACAAATAATTTGACAACCGCGTTCCGAACCCATAAATGCATGAATTTCATCAATAATGACAAACCGTAATTCTCCAAATAAGCGAACTAAGTCATGATGTTTGTTAATTAATAAACTTTCGAGTGATTCTGGAGTAATTTGGAGAATGCCTTTGGGATTTTTTAAAAGCTGATTTTTCCGACTTTGAGCAACATCACCGTGCCAGTGATAAACAGGAATATCGGCTGTTTTGAGTAAGCTATTGAGGCGTTCAAATTGGTCATTAATTAAAGCTTTAATCGGGCCGATATATAATGCACCTATGGTATTAGTAGGGTGATTATGTAATACAGTTAAAACTGGTAAAAATGCTGCTTCTGTTTTTCCTGCCGCCGTGGCTGCTGCTACTAATAAGTGAGCATCAGTGTCAAAAATAACTTCACAAGCTGCGATTTGTACTGGTCGTAATTCAGTCCAGTTGTGATGGTAGATATATTCTTGGATGAAGGGTGCGAGTCTGTTGAAGTCATTACTCATAATTAATTAATCACAAACTAAATTCTGCTGCATCATCTTCATCTATACCGACATTTTTACCTACGGTTGTAGGCTTGAATTGAGAACCATGAATTAATTCGCTGAATGCAATTTTCGGATTTTGATGCAAGATATTCAGCACGCTAATAAAATCTCGGACGATTTCGCCAGGGGTAAGTAATGCTTCTGCACCCAAGCGACTAACGATTTCTTGCAAAAATTCTTGTAAGTTGCGATCGCTCAACGTCTTATCATAACCATAGTGAACTACATGGATGTCTTTAAGACGTTGTAACAGCGTCAATATTTCTGCTTCACTCAACGGGTTTAACCGAATCACAGGGCCTAAAAACTCCTGGACATTAGCTTGGGTAACAAAACGACTTTCTTTTGTACGTCTTCGCCAAGCTTGGTCAGCAAATAGTCCACGGTTTGGGTCTTCTAAAAACTTGGTTGTGCCGCCAATAAAGATACCAAGATGTTCGGCTTTGCATTGCATGGTATCATTAAACATTGCCAGCAGTCTGTTATAGTTTTTCTCTCTTGTAATGGTGGTTGATATCTGATATAAATTTACCGCTTCATCTAATAAAACCAATAAACCTTTATAGCCAATCTCAGCAACAAATTTAGCTAATAATTTAATGTAGTCATACCAACTTTCATCATCAATAATCACCCTCACTCCTAAAGCTGCTTTAGCTTCTATTTTCGTACTAAATTCACCCCGCAACCAACGCAAAGCAGCGTTTTTTAAATTATCATCATCTAATCTATAACCACGCCAATAAGCAATAATTACGTTACCAAAATCAAACCCGTGAACTAAATCTTCAATATACTGCACGACTTCTCGAATTTTGGTTTCTACTTGGTCATCAAAACCTTCGTCAGTAGGACGCATATTAGTTTCTTTAGCAACTTCTTGTTGGATTTTATTAATCCAACCTTCTAAAATTGAAACTAAAGCACCTCCATCAGGACGGGTTTTTGTCGAAAGGTGACTCATTAATTCTCGGTAAGTCGCTAAACCTTCATTATTGCTTCCTGCGAGGCGACGTTCATAAGATAAATCAGCATCAGCTACTACAAAACCTTGCTCCATTGCACGGTTGCGAATCATTTGTAGGAGAAAGCTTTTACCTGAACCATAATTACCAATAATAAAGCGAAATGCTGCTACACCTTCTGCAATGTCATCCAGATTTTGTATGAGGCTTTTAAGTTCTTGTTCTCGACCAACTGCTATGTGTTCAACTCCTAGTCTCGGTACTACTCCCGCACCCAGAGAATTAATTAAAGCAGTAGAAATTTTCTTCGAGATTTTGAGCTTTGCCATGTACTTCACTAGATTTGATGTTTAATGTAGGGGCATACAGCCTTAGTCAATAATAATCTTACGATAACAAGTAATGTTTAGTTTGATGAGGTATGCCTGCTCATAAGGTCTTCGTACATAGCAATCATTTTACGCACATTTGCCAAGTGTTCTTGATAAACTTCGGGAATATCTTCTCCTGGCTCTATGATTAATTCACCAATAGTATCATTTGCTTGGTCATTGATAGAATCAATTAATAAATTTGGCATTGTGATATTTGCTTCGGCAATTTGTTTAATCGCCGCTTTGGGATTATCTTGTTGTACGATCGCCTTTAATACTTCGATTTCATGACCTGGTAATTTTTCTAACAAATTAGTCCATTCTTCAGGTAAATTTTCAGTTGGATCTTCTGACGGTGCAATTAATTCTGCAAAAGGAAATACTTCAAAATCATCTTCTGTTTGGGTATTTATAAGTAAAGGCTCTAAATTAAGTGTTTCTGTTTGTTGCAGTAATTCCCAAACTTGGCTTTGTAATAAATCTCGTTCTCCTTGTAATATGGAAACTTGACCATTTAGCTGTTGGATTTCTGATTGTTTATCTAATACTTGCTGATTCAATTCATTAATACTACTAGTTATTTTGTCTGTTTCTGCTGTTGTAGTTGCTAATAATTTATTTTGCTGATTTACTACAAGTTCTAGCTCTTGGATTTCAATCCTTAGTTCATACATTTTTTCTTCTAGTTGCGGCTTGAGCCTGCCTAGCAAGGTTAAATTGCTCTCAATTTCTTGTTTATCTTGTCGCAACTCTTCAATTTGAGTTTGCAACTGAGCAATTTCAGCACGAGAAACATTATTCTGTAACTCTAAACGGCGTTTTTCGGCTGTGAGGTTAGAGCAAGTGTTACTAAGGTCTGTACTGTTTTTTTCGATTGTTTGAATTGTATTTTTTAGGTTATTAGTTTCTGTTTCTAACTGCTTTTTCTGCACTGCAAAATTACTCAATTCTCGATGAAGACTATCCCTTTGGTTGCGAGATTCAGCGATTTGATTTTGTAGTTGTTGTGTCTCGGCATATAATAAACTGCGATGTTCTTCTATCTGTTTGATTTCTCGAAAAATTCGAGTTTTTAGTGTTTCTTGCTCTTTAATCCGTTTATGTAATGTCACTAACACCAGCATTTCATGATGTCTATGTCGCTTATCGACAAATAATGCTGCGGCATAAGTAGCAAGTACAGTAATTATGCCTGTAATAAAGGCTTTACTAAAATCCCAATTGGGAACCAGACTAAGACCAAAACTTACACTAAAGGCAACTACGCCTAAAAGAAATCGATTGCTGACCATTACTGCTTGCATATTGCTGGTGTTAATTCTTCAAGAGGCAGGAGGAAAAGACATTTTTATTATTTCTTGTAAGCGCTGCTTATGAAGTCTCTTGCATAAGTGATTTTCATCTACAGTTAAATTGGCTAAGTATCAGATTTAATATTAGTTCTATTAAAGAGAGATATATCTGCTTTTAAAAAATCAATAAACTGCCGTGCCGTGCGTCCAGAACGACCGTTATGGCGAGTTGCCCACTGTAATGCTTGATATTCTAAATCTTCTGGGCTGAGATCAATTTTGGCTTGTGCCGCTAAATGACGAATAATTGTTAAATAAGTCTTTTGATTTGCTGGCTCAAAGGTTAATGTCAAACCAAAGCGATCGCTAAATGATAACTTCTCTTGCATGGTATCCCAAGCATGGATTTCTTCGTGATCCTTGGGGGCTGGTCTATCAGCAAAATACTCCCGAATTAAGTGGCGGCGGTTGGAGGTAGCGTAGACAATTACATTTTGCGGACGTGCGGTTAAATTGCCTTCTAAAACTACCTTCAAAGCTTTAAAAGCATCGTCATCTTCCTCAAAAGAAAGGTCATCAACAAAGATGATAAATTTCTGAGGCAACCCGCGTAACTGTTCCACAATTTTTGGTAAATCTTGTAACTCAGATTTGCCCACTTCCAGTAAACGCAGGTTGCGTTCTCCATACTCGTTTAACAAAGCTTTGACTAAAGAAGATTTCCCCGAACCGCGACTCCCGTAAAGTAATACGTGCAGTGCGGCTTCGCCTGATAATAAAAATTCTGTATTTTTCAGCAAAGCATCACACTGTAACTCATATCCTACCAGTGTGTTTAACTTGATGGGGTCAGGATAAGGAATACCAACAAACTGCCCACCTTGCCAACGCAAGGCGCGATACTCGGCAAATAAACCTACGCCAAATTTTCGGTAACAAGCGGCTAATTCTGCAACAGCATCAGTCCAATTTTTGCAATCTGGCAAACACAGAGTTATCTGATTATCTTGATCATTTGACTCTTGATACCAGACTACAGGCGAAACAGGCAAATGAGCTACAACTTGCACCCACTCGCTTAAACAAGCAGTACTGCATTCATAAAGACTTTGCAATATTTGTAAATCATGTTGGGCGGCTGCAACTAAAGCTGGAGGTAAGTCCTGGAAGTCTCGTTGCTGCGCCAGTCGGCTAAAAGGATTTTCGGAAATCAGGATTTGCGAAATTAAGTAGTCTTCCCAATTTTGATTTTGCGCCGCTAAGGTGTGGAAGTAATTGCCATAGGCTTGCAGACAACCCCTAGCGTCGGCATCAGTGTAACGTATTGCTTGCAACAGTTCCAGAAATGCGATCCCGGCTTCGCTCTGGAGAACAGATTGGTAGAGTAAAAGAGATGCTGCTTGACGCTGGAGGAATTGAACCTGGGCATAGGACGAAGTACTTGCCGTTGCCATCGCTGGAATATCCATCAATCAACTAGGTGATTTAGCTAAATAGCTATGGTAAATTGTCGGCCGACCTTGGCTGTAAAGTCAAAATCTACATAGGTTTTAACAATGAATTTAGGTATAATCGCTGCTTTTGCCTACGGTATCTTAGCAATTGTTGGTGGGATTATTGGCTACGTTCAGGCGCGTAGTAAAGTTTCACTCTTCAGTGGTGGTGTTAGTGGTTTGTTACTAATTTTGTCTGCTTACTTTCAACTCCAAGGGCAAAGTTGGGGTTTGACTCTAGCCGCTTGCGTGAGTGCGGTTTTGGTAGTGGTGTTTGCCTTGAGATTTGCTAAGACACGCAAGTTTATGCCTGCGGGATTGATGATTGTTTTGGGGGCGCTGGCATTGGTTGTGATGGTGCATCAGCTGGTGGTACGGTAACAATAGATTAGTCTCTGATAGTACATTTATATTATTGTATGGCTTTGGCAATTTTATAACCAATTCCCGATCAAAACAAAAGCTGCCCAATAAGCAGGATGAGAGAATTGTTTATTGCTCAGAATTGCCAGTTGCGCTTGATGGAGAGCCGTCCGCTACCTGGGTTGATGATCGCTTTTATTCGACAAGCGATCGCTCAGAAAGCATATACAATGTATTAGTTAATAGGGCAGGCATCTTTCATTGAATCCCTATTGTGCAAGAGGTCAAGATGGTACAGACTCCGGCCAGCCCAGAAACCGAAACCTTATTGATTGAATTGCCTAAAACAATCGGGTTGTACGTCACCCAAGAACAGTTTGCTGCCCTGGCAGCAGCCAACCGAGACTTAAGACTGGAGAGAACCGCACAAGGAGAGTTAATTGTGAACCCACCAACGGGCTGGGAAACTGGAGAAGGCAATTCGAGTCTTTCTGGAGAGTTGTATTTGTGGTGGCGTAATTCGGGCGAACCAGGAAAAGTCTTTGACTCCTCAACTGGCTTTACTTTACCCAACGGTGCAATTCGCTCTCCCGATGCCTCTTGGGTGAGTCGAGAACGTTGGAAGGCGCTAACTCCAGAACAAAAAAGAAGCTTTGCTAATATCTGTCCCGATTTTGTTGTTGAGTTACGTTCTAGCTCAGATCAAGTTCAGTCCCTGCAAGATAAGATGAGAGAATATATCAATAATGGCGCGCGGCTGGGCTGGTTGATCGACCCACAGCAGCGACGGGTAGAAATTTATCGACCAGAAATAGCAGTGGAAGTTTTAGAGAATCCGGCTGAGTTGTCTGGTGAACTAGTGTTACCAGGTTTTGTTTTGAATTTGCGGCGGGTGTGGAATTGAAAATCGGTTTTGTGGACATAGCTAAGACACCCTAGAATTTCTCTTCTCTGATATCTCGCACCCAGCCCGAACGACTGGAAGCTGCGGCTATATAAACTAAGTCTGCCTGCGCGGACTAAAAGAAAAGAAAATCAAGGGTTTTAAATTGTGCAAGTTAACCCTTTTCTATCACTCTGGTGAGAAAAAAATAAATGTAGGTTGGGTTGAACGCAGTGAAACCCAACAAAAGTAAGGTTTTTGGATGTTGGGTTTCGTTCCTCAAACGCCACTTGCTTCAAGTCGGGAAACCCGCCCAACGCAGTGGCTCCCCAACCTACGCCTAAATTTATGAAAGTCTTCATTAAGTGATGGGTCAGGGTAAGGTTGACTGACTATCTCTGCCACACCTGTGATTTGTCGTTCTTTGCCAGTGTGATAAATCAAAGCCAAATCACCGGGAACCATTGTGCGAATATGCTTGAGGGCGAGAGCATTTGTGACTTCATCCCAAACTGTAGTGCCGTCTCGTGCTAAATCCGCGTAAGCATATTTATCTGGTTCAGTTTTCAGCAGCCAATACGCCATAACAGAATCTCCAGAAATTTCGCTGTAATTTTTTAGTTTCCAAAAATGTAACAATACCTGTTTTTGACTACGGCAATGTCACAGTAGGAACATACAAATCGGATCGAGCCGCGCTGTAAGTTCTGAGTTGAACTGACTGTTAACTATTAATGCTTGACAGTTAACGAATGATTGCTCGATGCAGTTTACTTATTAGCATCTGTATATATTTTTCAGAGGAGTGCAAGTTTATGCATAGAGCCGCTTTGTCTGGTTCTGGGTTTCGTGGTGGGAAGTTCTGGAAATCTTTACCGTTAGCTTTGTTGTTATTTGTAACTTTAGTTCTACCTGCGTCAGCCCAGGAAAAAGAAAAGTTATGGCGGACTCTGACTGTAAGTGGTCGCGGTATGGAATCAATTCCTACTACACTGTCACTAGTTAATTTAGGGGTAGAAATTCAAGGCAAAACTGCCCAAGAAGTACAGCAAGAAGCTGCGAAAAGATCATCAGCTGTAGTGGCTTTGCTCAAAAGCCGCAATGTAGAGAAACTAGAAACTACAGGTATTCGCCTCAACCCTGTTTACAGTTACACCAATAACGTGCAACGAATTACTGGTTATGCTGCCAGCAACACTGTTAGCTTTCGGATTGCTACCGAGAAAGCTGGCACATTATTAGATGATGCTGTGAAAGCTGGGGCAACGCAAATTAACGGTGTTAGTTTTATTGCTAGTGATGAAGCGATCGCTGCTGCCCGCCAAGTAGCATTAAAAGAAGCTACCCAAGATGCACAACAGCAAGCTGATGCCGTTTTTGGGGCTTTAGGATTCAAACCCAAAGAAATAGTCAGCATTCAAGTTAATAACGCCAGTACCCCGCCACCACCTGTATTGTTACGCGCTCAGGTAGCTAAAGTTGCCGACGAAGTTTCCACCCCTGTGGTTGGTGGTGAACAGGAAGTCGAAGCGTCAGTGACGCTGCAAATTAGTTATTAGTTATTAGTCAATGGTCAATAGTCCAATGTCAATAGTTCAGAATCAACAGTTAACGGTTAGGTATCTCTTTAGCATTATTAGTTGACTTTTCAATCCACTAAGCGACAAGAACTATTGACCATTGACCAACAGGATAAAGAGAAGTATTTTACGGTACACACCCCTTCACTTAATGGGTAGCGTAATTTCATACTTCATACTTCATACTTCAGTTGACTAACTAAAAATTATCCGAAGACATATCATTCATACCGCCGTCTCCATCTTGCTTGGAGCCTAATAAATCTAGCTGGTCGACGAGAATAACAGGTTTAGAACGGCTGACTCCGGTTTGGCGATCGTTCCAGGTGTCAAACTTTAGTGAACCTTTGACAGCAATTTGTTTACCTTTACGCACATAATTACCTGCCACTTCTGCTGTCTTTCCCCATATTTCTAACTCGAACCAGTCAGGCTCGTCACTATTGCGTGTTCTTCTGTTTACTGCCAGTGTTAATCTACACTTAACCTTACCAGACTCAAAATACTTAATTTCTGGGTCGCCACCTACACGACCAATGAGGTGGACTATATTAATAGTCATGTGCTTTACCTTTTAGTACTGACGTACTTATTTATTTTGACTTCTATAATAGCCAATTATTAACTTTCTGAAGAAGAATTCAGAATTTACCTGAGTGCGAATGAATGGAGAATCGAGGTTTAAAGCCCCCAATTTTAATCGTGGAGAAGAGAAAATTCTTTTCTTGCCACACCTCTGACTTGAGGCATAGGTTATTCTGAATTCTGAATTCTGTCTTCTGGCTCCTTCTCATTAAAAATGTGTTAAAAACTTAACAACCTTGCAGGGTATATAAATTTGAGCTATTACTTGGGGAAAACTAAAAAACTGTACGGATATACTGAGTTGGTCTGAGAATATCGAAAACGTGAATGTCTAAAATCTTAGTAAGTATGGTCAAAACTCAATCAAAAAACGGCCAAGTTTACTAGACTGAAGATCAAAAACGTAATAGAATCCAGCACGATTCAATCTAACATTTTTTTATAGTCAAAAAGTATTACAATAGGGGGCGTAGAAAAGCGTGGGGCTGTTTAGGAACTTTCGCTCATCATGGGATATGGGTATCGACCTCGGTACTGCTAATACCCTTGTTTATGTATCTGGTAAAGGCATTGTACTGCAAGAACCTTCTGTAGTGGCGATCGACCAAAACGAAAAGGTGGCACTGGCAGTAGGTGAAGATGCCAAAAAAATGCTCGGTCGCACACCGGAAAATGTGATTGCCTTGCGTCCCTTGCGCGATGGTGTAATCGCTGATTTTGATACAGCCGAGTTAATGCTGAAAAGCTTTATTCAGCGAGTTAATGAGGGGCGATCGCTAATCCTACCTCGGATTGTGATTGGAATTCCCAGTGGTGTCACCGGGGTAGAAAGACGAGCAGTAATGGATGCCGCCGTTCAAGCTGGGGCTAGAGAAGTATATTTAATCGATGAACCAGTAGCAGCAGCAATTGGCGCTGGGCTACCTGTTGCCGAACCGACTGGTAACATGATTATTGATATTGGTGGCGGTACAACAGAAGTTGCGGTGTTAAGTCTCCAAGGTACGGTATTAAGTGAATCAGTACGCATTGCAGGTGATGAACTCACTGAATCGATCATCCAATATATGAAGAAAGTTCATAACTTGGTAATTGGTGAACGTACTGCGGAAGATATCAAAATTCGGCTTGGTTCTGCCTATCCCACCAACGAAGATAATGAAATCATGATGGAAGTTAGGGGTTTACACTTACTTTCTGGATTACCGCGCACTGTCACCATCAAAAGTCCAGAAATCCGTGAAAGTATGTTGGAACCGTTATCGATAATTGTAGAAGCTGTGAAGCGGACATTAGAAAGAACTCCGCCAGAACTAGCATCTGACATCATAGATCGCGGCATTATGCTGGCTGGTGGCGGGGCTTTACTCAAAGGCATAGATACCCTGATCAGTCATGAAACAGGCATTGTGACTCACATTGCGGCTGATCCTCTCAGCTGTGTTGTCTTGGGAACAGGTCGTGTGTTAGAAAACTTTAAACAGTTGGAAAGAGTCTTCAGCGCACGTTCTCGAAATATGTAGCAAAAAATATGGGATATTGGGTTCTATTTGGCTTTGATTTGGGTTTCATATAAATAGAATCCGATATCTACCAAAATATAGAAATAGGTATAAATGGTTAGTGTACGTCGTTGGTGGGGTCGCAAAGGGTTACAGATTGCTTCGCTGGCCCTTGTACTAGGTGGTGCTTGGATATTACGACAGACTCAAGGGGCAATGCTGCTGGAAGTTTACCAAGTAGTGACGCGTCCTTTACAGATTTTGCAATCTGGGCAAACCCCCGAAGAACGTTTGGAAGAACGCCTCAAAGATGCCCAGTTTCTGGAAATGCAAACACGCATCCAAGAACTGGAAAGCCAAAATAAACAGTTACAACACTTATTAGGGTATGTGCAGACTGAGTCAGCTGCATCACGTCCACTACCAGCACGGGTAGTAGGACGGAGTGCGGATCATTGGTGGCAACAAGTTACTATCAATCGTGGCTCAAATTCTGGCATTCAAGAAGGCTTTATTGTTAAAGCTGAAGGTGGCTTAGTTGGTTTGGTGGATAGTGTCACCCCCAATACTAGCCGTGTGTTGTTAATTAGTGACTTGAAAAGCCAAGTGGGTGTGACTATCGGCCGCACCTCAGCTAAGGGAGTTTTGCGGGGAGATTCTTCAGCAGAAGCAGTGCTGGAATTTTATGAAAAAGTTCCCAATGTCAAAGTGGGAGATTTAGTTTCGACTTCAACTTATAGTCAAAAATTCCCCTCTGGCTTGGCAGTAGGTAGAATCAAGTCTTTAGATTTAAAGAAACTGCCCGCATCAGTGGCCAAGGTTGAACTTTTCCCTCCGATTAGGTCATTAGATTGGGTAGCTGTGTATCCCAAACCAACCCACCAACCACAGGAAAACCCAAAGTCAGCACAGCAAGAACAGGCAAATCAACAATTGCAAAAATAAAAATAATGAAGCTACCTTCATTGAATGGTCGTCGACACAAAAAGCCCAAATCTTCGGAGCAAAAATCTAAAGCTTATCGCAAACCGCTCGCCCGTTGGCATCCTAACGCAGTTAGACTGTTAGATTTGTCTGTAACAGTTGGGTCTGTGCTGTTATGTTTGCTGTTATTACCGACGCGCTTTCCTGGTACAGAACTGTTAGGAATTGGGCCTAATTGGCTGTTAATTTGGGTAGTAGCCTGGAGTGTAAAACGCTCTCTCTGGGAAGGCGCAGTAGCAGGTATAGTTTTAGGGCTACTTCAAGATGCAATGACATCACCAGACCCGACTCATGCTTTAACTTTGGGTTTAGCGGGTTTTCTGACTGGTTTACTGCAAAAGCAGCGATTTATTCAGGAAGATTTTATTTCTATAGCTTTAATTGTCTTTTTAATGGCAATTTTGGCAGAAACAATTTTTGCTGGGCAGTTGAGTTTGACTGGCGATCGCAAAATAGAATACATCTGGGCTTATTACCAACGGGTTGCCCTAGCCTCGGCGATTCTCAGTAGTCTTTGGGCTCCTGTAGTTTACTATCCCCTCAATCTTTGGTGGCAAAAGCGAAAAGTAATCGAGCAATAGTTATATTAGGAGATAATTTGAAGTTTCAATTTGGGAGTGAAGAATCTGGGCATAGACCCTAATTCCTCACTCTTTTTGGTTGATGGTCATTTGTCATTGGTCATTAGTTATTTGCCTTTGCTTCTCGGTGCAATAGGCAATAGACTTCTTGCATGAATCAAGATCCCTCACCCTAAATCCCTTTCCCAGACTTGGGAGAGGGACTTTCAAATTTACTCCCCTTCTCCCAATATTGGGAGAAGGGGTTGGGGGTTGAGGGTATTTTTTGTATTCATGCAATAGGCAATAAGTAAGCACCCCGACAGCGAACAGTAGCGGTGGGATATTACTGTTGAGGTATAGCAATTGCTATATCAAGATGCAAGTCGGTAACGTGCAGAATATTGAAATTACTACTCAAAATTTATGGATAATTCCCCAATTGTTGCTCAAGTAGACACATCACTAAATTACACTCAAGAAGATGGGCTGATAGTGCGATCGCCAGTGGTATTTAATTCACAAAGCCAGGACAGTATGAGCAGTGAAGCTGACTTTGACTCCCGTATGATGCAGCGGTGCTTGGAACTTGCCCGTCGTGCTTTGGGACGCACTTCGCCTAATCCATTAGTGGGGGCGGTTGTGGTCAAAGATGGCGAAATTATAGGAGAAGGCTTTCATCCCCGTGCTGGTGAACCTCATGCCGAAGTTTTTGCTTTGAGAGCAGCAGGCGTTGGCGCAGCCTCTCCAGAGGAGAATCGCGCTCGTGGTGCTACAGTTTATGTCAATCTCGAACCTTGTAACCACTATGGGCGCACTCCTCCTTGTTCGGAAGGGTTAATCAAGGCTGGTGTGGCTAAGGTGGTAGTGGGGATGGTTGATCCTAACCCCTTGGTTGCCGGTGGTGGCATTGCTCGTTTACGTGCGGCTGGTGTAGAAGTATTAGTTGGGATAGAAACTGAAGCTTGTCAGCAATTAAATGAAGCTTTTGTGCATCGCATTCTGTATAAACAACCTTTAGGCATCTTGAAATATGCCATGACTTTGGATGGTAAAATCGCCACTACTGCTGGTCATAGTGCTTGGGTAACAAATCAAGCCGCCCGTAGTGAAGTCCATCAACTGCGGGCGGCTTGTGATGCCATTATTGTTGGTGGTAATACAGTCCGACAAGATAATCCTTATTTAACTAGCCATCAGGTGGGGGCGCATAATCCTTTGCGGGTGGTGATGAGTCGTCAACTCAACTTGCCAGAAAACGCCCGCTTGTGGGAAACAGATGAAGCTCCCACTTTGGTGTTAACTGAAGTGAGAGCCAACCCTGACTTACAAAAACTTTTGCTCAAACGCGGCGTAGAAGTTGTGGAATTACCAGCACTCACACCCGCACAAGCAATGATGCACTTATATGAACGGGGTTTTTGCAGTGTCTTGTGGGAGTGTGGCGGGAATTTAGCCGCCAGTGCGATCGCTCAAGGAGCCGTACAAAAAATTATGGCCTTTATTGCTCCTAAAATTATTGGTGGCACTCATGCACCTACTCCTGTCGGTGATTTAGGTTTTACTACCATGACTGAAGCATTGCCCTTGGAACGTGTTCGTTGGCGTGTGGTTGGTTCCGATTGCTTAGTTGAAGGTTATTTACCTCAAAATAGTCAATAGTCAATTGTTATCTAAATAGAATTCAGGAGTCAGGATTGGGAATAAATTTCTCCTGAATTCTGTATTCTGACTTCTGGATTCTTCTAGACTTTTGACTTTTGCCTTTAGACTTATTTAGTACTGTCGCTCATAAGCAATATCACGTATGAGACTTAGCCGGGATTGAATATAGTCACAGAGAAAATCAATCTCGTGGGAATCTAACAAAACTTGTGTTGTGGTTTGTTTTACCAACCATTGCACCAAGCTAGCATCATCCAGCTGTAAGAGAGTCATGGTTTGGGCAGTTTCAACCACAGACCAAAGCTGACGCAGAATTTTAGGAGTCATCAGACCTCATTGAAGATTAGCCTAGCTGTTTTTAGATTACACAATTTCGGCAGTAATTTAGGGTATTAATGTACAAGCTGAGACAAGTATTATTAAAAAATTAATAATGTGATTTATAACTTTATGAATTTTCAGAAATGCACTATTACATTATTTTGTTAATAAAAAGTTACTGATACAATCTTTCTATCTCCCGAATAATTTATAATGCCATCTATCAAAAGAAGTATTTTGTTTAATTATTATTTAAGATTGTATTTAATAAACAAAAATAGTTAAAAAAACACAGATAAATTATTAGTATTTATCTGCGTTTATCTAACGTCCCTATCAAACCTGTGTCTGAGGGTTTGAATTATGAATTATCTAGAGGCACTCTACACAACTTCTCTACGACTTGAGCGTTAGCGAAGCGGTAGCGAGTTTGCGAGCGTCACTGGCGTGATATCAAGTCCGGTTATTAGTTATGATTCCCACAGTCATTGCACCCCTCCCCGTGTACGGGCCTGCGGTGTACACACAAGTTATCGAATCACTACCAGTCCTCAAATTACCCCAGCCTAACCCTCCCCTTATCAAGAGAACTTTCCAAACAACCTCTAAGTAGAAAGCCTATTTTTATTCTGAATTCTGAATTCTGACTCCTGAATTCTACTGTATTATTCTTCATACTCTACCCAACTATTAGGTGTTTCTGAAACCTGAACTTTTAATTGTACATTTGGTGGCACTCGCTTCTTTGTTTCATCGTAGATGTACTTAGCAATCATTTCAGCAGTAGTCTCATATTCAGGAGGCATAACTTCATTCAGAATGCAGTGATCAAGTCCTCCTTTAGTTGCATCTTGTTTTGCCCAACGTAAAGTTCTAAAATCAGCTACCATCACTGGGTGTGGACAAAATTGTGAAGAATGCAGTTGTGTTGAGATGGCTTCAATGCGGACTTGGTAATTATGCCCATGCATCCGGCCGCAAGGGCCATCATAATCTTTGATGTAGTGAGCGCTATTAAAAGCAAATTCCGTTACCACTTTCCATTTGGGCATTTTAATATTACCTCGTAGCCAGTTTTGAGATAAATACTTATTTCTATGTGATTGCAGTTATGAATGAGATCAGACTTTTACAGTATTGCTTATACCAGTTTAAAAAAAGAATATGGCAAATATAGGCGTAGCCTTGTGTCTTAAAGAATTTATCAAAGTTGCAACTAGGCGATCGCACAGGTAAAATAAATTTGCATCAAGTTTCTCCCAACTTTAAAGTTGCTGACGGCATATCTACTAATAACCGCCGAGTTTTCAACCACTGACGACCAAATAAAATGTCTGATATCCCATCACCTGCATACACTGGAATATCAAACTCTTTTCTATCAATTCTGACGTTGCCTGCATAGATATCAAACTGTGCTTCCCCTTGTGCTAGAAGCATATTTCGTTCACCTAAATACTGCCACCCCAATATTTCTAAATCTTGTTTATCAATTACTAACCAATCAGAAAAACCTGTATCTAACATCACTTCAACAGGTAATTCTAAACCATCCCCAGCAATCAACTCAATTTGAAAAAATAACTCATCATAACTACCAAACCATCCTTGAATCATATTGTCCCAGCTATTCCCGTTTCATTAATTCGGAATATGAACACAGGCGCATTCGGGTATTTTTGGCGAGACATTTTGATAGCTGTTAATTCATCCTGAGCAACAAAATAATCTTCGCTTTCAGGTTCTATAGCCATATACCAGCCATAGTGTGTTTTGATTAACTCTGGTTTTACACGGTCAAACACGGGTTTACAACGCTGATAAAATGCTGCTTGTCCTGTTCGCCATTGTGCTTTTTGTGCTTCTGTCCACTGAATGTCTGGAAAAATTCTGCCTCGGCGGACAGTGCGTATAGATTTTGTTTCTGTCATGGTTAATCTTGTATTTACTTCAATTTTAGATTATTGAGTTGTAGCGATCGCTCCTCAGTATTTTCCATTAAAATGCGTTTGCAAAACACAAGAAAAGTCCTATTTTGCATTGTTGCATAAGCAATCACACCTTTACTTCATCATCAACTGCGATCGCTTTAACCTTAAGCCTTGATATTGTAACTTTAAGGGTCAAAGTTTAATGGTGAGTGCAATCATCGCTACATAGTGTATATTGTTGATGGTGAGCGATCGCAGAAACACATCAAACTGTGCCATTTATCTCGCCTCTAATTTAGGCTAAATTAAATAAAAAATGATGATTTTTGCTCAAAGACTATAGGAGTAGAGATGATGCCTAAAAGTACAAGCTATCATGAAAAGCTAATTCAAGACCTCAAAAATCCACTAGAAGCAGCAGCACATATCGAAGTTGTTTTAGAAGAAGGCGATCCAAAAATGTTAAGTAAGGCGCTGAAAAATATTATAGAAGCGCATGGTGGAATTGATCGGCTTTCTGTACAAGGCAAGGAACTTTATCATAAACTTTAGCTAATACTGTTAGAGAAAGGTGAAATTGAGTTTTACAGTCTAAATTATTTGTTGGATGCTTTGGGGTTACAGTTAGCAGTAATAGTAAAGCCATAATCTAAATTTTATATTCATAAATATTCACGACAACCTACTTAATTACTATAGTAATTAATGAAATTCCCAACTAAAAGCAAAACTAAAGCGCAAGTTTGGGTAGTCGAAAATGGCAAAAAACGCCTACGACAAGACCAACTAACTACCGAAGAACCTTTAGAAATTCGTTTGATATCCCCATCTCGTACAGTAGCTATAACGATGCGAACACCAGGTGCAGATTTTGCATTAGCTGCTGGTTTTCTTTTTAGTGAAGGTGTAATTAGTAGTAAACAAGATATCCAAAAAATGAGCTACTGCACAGATGAATCTGTAGATGGTGAACAGCGTTACAACATTATTAATGTGGAATTAAAGCCAGAGTTAAATCCAGATTTACAGCCTTTAGAACGTCATTTTTATACTAATAGCGCTTGCGGCGTTTGTGGTAAAGCTAGTGTTGAAGCTTTAAGCTTGCGGGGTTATTCAAAAATTACTTCAGATTTAACAGTCAAGCCTGAGATTATTTACAGTTTATCTGAGCAGTTGCGATCGCATCAAGGTATCTTCGCTGCCACTGGGGGTTTACACGCGGCGGCGGTATTTGATGTTCAAGGAAAAATGTTGCATCTGCAAGAAGACGTTGGTCGTCACAATGCTTTAGATAAGTTGATTGGTAAGGCTTTGCTGAGTGGCGAGTTACCTTTTAATCATCATATTGTGATGGTGAGTGGGCGTTCTAGTTTTGAGATATTGCAAAAATCTGTTGTAGCTGGAGTGCCAATTGTTTGTTCTGTTTCCGCACCTAGTAGTTTGGCAGTATCTGTAGCCCAAGAATTTGGGATTACTTTAATTGGATTTCTGCGTGGGGAACGCTTCAATATTTATACTGGATGGGAAAGGGTAAGTATTTCTCAATGAGATAGAAATTATGACATTTCAAATTACAGGAATCAACCATATCGCTTTAGTTTGTCAGGATATGGCACGAACAGTGGATTTTTACACTAACACGTTAGGAATGAAGCTGATTAAAACCATTGTTTTACCTGATGGTGGACAGCACTTCTTTTTTGATATCGGTAATGGTGATGCTTTGGCTTTTTTCTGGTTTCCGAATGCACCGCAAGCTGCACCTGGGATTGCATCTGCCAGCCCTGATTTTTGGCAAACTGGTAATATCGCCACAGCACATGCTTCGTTAAATCATTTAGCGTTTAATGTACCTGTAGAAAAAATAGCGGAGTATAGAGAAAAACTGGTTGCTAAAGGTGTGGAAGTGACTCCTGTTTTACATCACGCTGATGTTCCTTCTGGCTTTGTTCCTGAACCTGATGAAAGTACTTTTATTTCGTCGATTTATTTCTTTGATCCAGATGGCATTTTACTAGAGTTTGCCGCAAATCTGCGTACTTTGGGCGATCCGGTAAGAGATTTGCAACATCAACCAGCTACAGCAAAGTAATGGTTTTGCGATATACTGAAGCATCCGTGGCGATCGCCACTGTTAATCTAGAAACTTTAATAAATTTTTATACCCAATTGTTTGGCGAAAAACCTATTGCTTTGATTCCCAATGTTTATGCAGAGTTTCAACTGATGGGTTTGCAATTGGGTATTTTTCAACCCAAAAAAAGTTACGAGTTGGAATTTGCCAACGCAACTAAAAGTAATATAAGTTTGTGCTTAGAGGTGAGTAATTTAGAAGCTGCGATCGCTCATCTTACAAATATAGGCTATACTCCACCTGGCAAAATCTCCGTTGCTTCCCACGGACGAGAAATCTATGCCTACGATCCTGATGGGAATCGTTTAATTCTGCATCAAGCTAAGGGAGTCAATGATCATTAGTCATTAGTCATTTGTCCTTTGTACTTTGTGACTCTTTGCTTACTTCCTCTACTTCATACTTCATACTTTTTTCTATGTCTCTTACAAACAACTACAAATTAAACCTGATCCAATGGTATCCGGGTCATATTGCTAAGGCGGAAAAGAATCTTAAGGAACAGCTAAAGTTAGTAGATGTGGTGTTAGAAGTCCGCGATGCTAGGATTCCTTTGGCAACGCACCACCCGCAAATCGGTGAATGGGTGGGAAGCAAAACGCGGATTTTGGTATTGAACCGCTTAGATATGATTACACCCCAAGTGCGATCGCTATGGACAGATTGGTTCAAAAGTCAAGGGGAAGTGCCTTATTTTACCAATGCTCAACAAGGTCAAGGTGTAAATGCTGTGGCTAAAGCCGCCCAAGCCGCTGGAGTTGAACTAAATAAAAGAAGACGCGATCGCGGTATGTTACCTCGTCCTGTGCGGGCTGTAGTAATTGGTTTTCCCAACGTTGGTAAATCAGCTTTAATTAACCGACTTTTAGGACGGCGTGTGGTGGAGAGTGCAGCGCGTCCGGGAGTAACGCGTAACTTGCGTTGGGTACGTATATCTGATCAATTAGAATTACTCGATGCGCCTGGTGTCATTCCTTCTCGGTTAGAAAATCAAGCCGCAGCCTTAAAATTAGCAATTTGCGATGACATTGGGCAAGCATCTTACGATAATCAACTTGTAGCATCGGCGTTAGTAGATTTCCTGAATGAAATCCACATCACAGCGAATAACTTGTTACCAGAATCACCATTACAGTTACGCTACGAACTCGACTCCTCACCCTACACAGGCGAATCATATTTAGAAGTTTTGGCAGAACATCGTTATAACGGTGATGTCGAACGTACTGCAAGACAACTTTTAACAGATTATCGCAAGGGTTTTTTAGGAACAGTACCTTTAGAATTACCACCTAACTTATAAATATGTATTCCCGAATTTTTTGAGCGATCGCTATTCACTCACTTTATGCAGATTTTACACCCAAGCGATCGCTTAGTTTTTTTAACTAGATTGAGAGAGATTTCCTAAATAATTTACCAAATCATTTTGACTGGTAAAATCTAACAACGCTTCAGCTAAATCTTCTAGTTGAGTGTCAGAAAGCGACTTTTGCACCTGGTGATGAGCGCAATTTAGCTGTCAATTTTATGCAACTTGCAATTGAAGAAAAATATTCTAATGCAAAGTAAGAATCAATTACGGGCAATTCTAAAGTTGCAAATTATATGGCTTATGTTAAGTAGTAGAACTATAAAAAAAGGTAAACGGCAAGATAGAAGTAACCACACCAAAAGCACTACAGCAAGCAGCTGATGTTCAGTCTGCCTGATACTATCAGCTGCTTACTGTGTTTTAATCTTTAGCTTTACATCTTGCCGTGTTGCAACACTTGTTGAAGATGGTGGCGAATTTCTTGTGCTTGTTCTATATCAGATTGGCGCAATTTTTGGAATAATTCTACACAAGGTTGAGAATTAGCTTCTTGTGCATCTTTGATGTAAGTGTCATAAGCTTTGACGGCTTCAGCTTTGTTGTGCAGTACGGTGACAAAATCGTACTCTAGGTTGCTGATGGGTTGTTGAGATTGTCCGTTACCAGTAGCCATATATTGACCTCATGTAAGTTTCTATTTCATTTCTACTCACCCTAAAAGCGCGGTTCATCTCCCCAAAAGCGTAGAAAAAAGCACAAAGGCTGCTGACGCAGCCTTAAGCAAATGTTGAGTTTTTATTACCACAGAGTTATCACTTATTGGGTAATTTACGCCAGTGGTTGATGTTCATCACACTTATGTGAATAGGAGAATTCTAGTTCGTTTTGCCTTTCTCTACCCCCTTGATAGACAATAGGACAAAATTTGGTATTAGCACTCATGCAATCCATGTGTGGTGTTTTGGCACATACTAGTAATAAACTTCCTAAAATGAATAACAAGCCACAAATGGCGGCTGTTTGAATCCAAGAAATTTCTAAGGCTCCGTGAACAACAACTTCTCGCAGAACTGATACAATTGTAACTTCAACTGCTACGCCAACAGAAATACTATGCTCTTGCAAGTAAATCATTAACAGTCGAAATAACTCAACTAAAATTAAGACAAAGAGTATTTTTGCAGTTACATGTTTATAGTCTAATGTCTGTGTTATGGCAATAAATATGCCCCATATCTGGATGATCATGACTGCGAATAAGCTTAAGCACAAGACAATCACAAGTAAGTCTTGAAAAGCTTCCATGTTGCGAGCAATTGAATGTCGATCAAGCCAGCGATCGCAAAATAAAAATCGACTCTTGAAGCGCTTTTGCATTG
The DNA here is from genome assembly GCF_020829595.1 of Nostoc sp. CHAB 5844. Classification (GTDB taxonomy): domain Bacteria; phylum Cyanobacteriota; class Cyanobacteriia; order Cyanobacteriales; family Nostocaceae; genus Nostoc_B. The sequence continues at coordinate 174,751 of NZ_JAIVFW010000006.1, read as the reverse complement.
GTATGTTTCCATTAGGTGTATTTCACACCACACCAGCTAGTCTACCCATTACTTTATATTGTGACCTAATATTAATATTCGCGCCTCAGCGTGGTTGGTAATTTAAATTTTGTACTTGTTGCAACAATTTTTCGGAATTTTGTACCCACTGAACATTTCCTTGAGCTTGATATAAATCTCTAGCATATTGTAGTACTTGTGCTGCTTCGGCGTACTTCTTTTGCTGCATAAAAACTAACCCTGCACCATAATAAGCATTGGGATAATTAGAGTTAGACTCAGCAGATTTTCTAAAAGCTGCTAATGCTTCTTTTAATTTGTTTTGACTAAACCAAATTGTCCCAAGATTATAATGAGCTTCTGTATATTTGGGATTGATTTTAATTGCTTGACGAAAGGCATTTTTGGCTTTATCTAGTTTACCTTGTTGCAGATAACATATACCCAAATGATAGTGTGGTTCTGGTGCATTCTTACTAGATTCTGCGGCTTTTTTAAAGGAGGCGATCGCTCTTTCCCAATCTTGTTGCTGTTGCTGTACTAAACCCAAGTTATAGTGAGCAAAACCGAGTTTCGGATCTAATTCTATAGCTCGTTGTAAATAATCGTTTGCTTGCTGTACATTATTGCCTTCCAACAACGCTCCACCTAAATTGGCGAAGGCGGGAGCAAACTGAGGATCGGCTTGGGTTGCTTGATAAAATGCGTCGGCGGCTGGCTTTAATTGCCCGATTTGCCTGTATGCTAAGCCTAAATTGTAGTGGGCTGCGGCTAATTTTGGCTCTAGTTGAATCGCTTTTTGAAAGGACGCGATCGCATCTTGTACTCTCCCTGCTTGAATTAACTGCAATCCTTGATTCAACCAGTCTACAGCTGCTTGATTAATCGATTGTGTCAGCAGTAAAGCAGGCTCAACAGGAAAAGCGGTGGGAGTTCGTAATAGAATACTTCCACCCAATAATGTGATATTTATTAACCCGATTATGAGATATTTATAGAATAATAACGGCATTTTTCAGTTACATTTAGTTAATAAAAACTTTGATCAAGCTGAAAGTTTTAACAAATATTTTTAATATTCTATTTAAGTTTTAATTGCTTAATATTTCTTAAGCTAAATCTTACGACTGACTACAATTTTTTTAGCATCTGATTAAAGGGAGGATAATTACAAGTTAAAGAGGGATAATTCTCCTGGTGGAGAAGGTTGGTGCAAATAAAGCTAACTGGTGAAGGTCGTCATTTGTCATTTGTCCTTAGTTATGAGTGAGGACTTTAAGTAAATTGAGGATTAGTAACATAGTTTTTGTTGATTCCCACCGACTTAACTGATTAATCCCTGAAAAATACATACAGGTAGTGCAGGTAAGAATAACTTACCGCAAGGGAGGTTGTATGAGCGAAAAAGTCAACACGGGTTCGCGGAATGTTGCAATTGTCGGCCCTTATTTAAGTGGAAAAACTACCTTACTTGAAAGTTTATTGTTCGTGACTGGCGCAATTTCTCGCAAAGGCAGCGTTAAGGATGGTAACACAGTCGGAGATAGTGCAACAGAATCGCGCGATCGCCAAATGACTGTAGAAGTGAGCGCCGCCAGCACCGACTATAACAATACTCGCTTTACCTTTATTGATTGCCCAGGAAGCGTAGAATTTGCCCAAGAAACTTACAATGCTTTGATGGGAGTTGATGCGGCAATTGTAGTTTGCGAACCCATACGCGATCGCGTCCTCACCCTGGCTCCTCTATTTAAATTCCTTGACGATTGGGAAATTCCCCATCTCGTCTTTGTAAACAAAATGGATCGGGCAAATCTCCATGTCCTAGAAACATTACACGCCTTAAAAGCTGTTTCTAGCCGTCCTTTGGTCGCGCACCAATACCCCATCATGCAAGGGGAACAACTGACAGGCTTTATTGATATGGTGAGCGAACAAGCTTATCAATATCATTCCGGCGCACCTGCTGATCAAATTCCTTTCCCCGAACATCTAAAAGAAGAAGAACATACTGCACGAGCCGAAATGCTCGAAGCTTTAGCAAATTTTGATGACCACTTACTCGAAGAATTATTAGAAGATATTGAACCACCCCAAGAAGAAATCCTCAAAGATTTAAAAATGGAATTAGGGGCAGATTTAGTAGTCCCCGTCTTCTTTGGTGTTGCAGAACAAGATTATGGCGTTAGACCTTTATTAGAAGCACTGCTAAGGGAAGCACCAGAACCAGAAACTACAGCCGAACGTCGTTTAAAAGCTATAAACAGCAAAGCACCTTTGGCGCAGGTATTAAAAACTTACTACACCCCTCAAGGTGGCAAACTTTCTCTCGTGCGGGTTTGGCAAGGTAAATTGACCGATGGTATTGTCCTCAACGGTGTGCGTGCAGGTGGACTTTACCGCTTGATGGGACAACAACAGCAGTCTATCAATGAAGCTGTGGCTGGGGAAATCGTCGCCTTAAGCCGGATGGAAGGCATCAAAACAGGTGAAACACTCTCCACAGAACAGCCTAAAACAACATTCCCCAAAGCTGAACAGTTAGAACCTGTATATGCTTTGGCTATCACACCAGAAAAGCGCAACGATGAAGTAAAACTCAGCAGTGCGATCGCTAAATTATTAGAAGAAGATCCATCTCTGGCTTGGGAACAACACGGTGACACTCACGAAGTTATCCTCTGGGGTCAAGGTGAGATTCACTTACAAGTCGCCTTCGACAGACTGCGCCGCAAATATAACTTGCCCATGACTACCCATCTGCCGCAAGTACCTTATAAAGAAACAATTCGTAAACCCGTTACCTCAGTACATGGGCGTTATAAACACCAAAGCGGTGGACATGGGCAGTTCGGTGATGTTTTTCTCGATATCAAACCTCTACCGCGTGGAGAAGGCTTCAACTTTAAAGAAACTATTGTTGGTGGCGTAGTTCCAAGACAGTATATTCCTGGTGTAGAAATCGGTGTGCGGGAATTTTTGGCGCATGGGCCTTTAGGCTTCCCAGTTGTGGATTTGGCAGTGACATTAACCAATGGTTCTTATCACACCGTTGATAGTTCCGAACAAGCCTTTAAACAAGCCGCCCGTTTGGCAATGCAAACAGGTATTCCCCAAGCGCAACCCACCCTGCTAGAACCGATTTTGCGGGTAAAAGCCACAACACCCAGCGAATTTACCGCGAAGGTGCTGCAACTGCTGAGTGGCAGACGGGGACAAATTCTCGGTTATGAAGGCAGACAAGATTGGCAAGGCTGGGATAATATTTCTGCCTATTTGCCGCAAGCAGAAATGCAGAACTTTATTGTAGAGTTGCGATCGCTGACTTTGGGCGTTGGTTCCTTCCACTGGGAATATGACCATCTCCAAGAAGTACCGGAAAAACTTGCTGAACGTGTACTTGCTAGTAACGGTAATGGTAATGGTAATGGCAAGTAATTTTCAGTGAAAAAATGTCTTCTTTTTTAAGTATTTTGGAGTGGTAATATTTATCACTCCAATTTCTTGTTTCACAACCCACCCATAAACGGATTACTAAAGTGCACACCCTCAACCATAGAACCTGATGCGAAATCCTCACTGTAAATTTCTTCAATTTGATTGAGTCGTGCCGTTGCCCATATTTGTGCATCCCAAAACTGAAAATGATGAGTTTCTACACCGCGAATCGCTTCTAAAGTGATAAGCCGTGTAATCTCCACAACATGACAAGCTGCTAAATAGTTACGCATTCGCTCCAGTGCTTCCGCAGAAGTTAAAAGCGATCGCCTAGGACGAGTTGTTGCTATGAAAAATTCTCCCATGACCTGAGTACTAATTACAGCTTTGCCAGAACGAATTAAGCGGTCAGTAACTGCGATCGCCTGTGCTTGTTTTGTTGTATGCAGTGGGTCGTAAACATAAACTAAGATATTGGTGTCAATTAAAACTCTACCTTTCATAGAGGTCTTCGCGCTTCCAGTCTCTACCTCCTGGTTGAGCAGGTCGAGTTTTTATATCTTCGATAAATTTTCTTTCTGCTTCCCAAGCCGCGAGATTTATTTGGCTTGGAGTAATTTCGCCCAGATGCAGGTCAATTGCTTGGCGAATAATTTCTGCCTCGCTAACACCTGCTTGCTGTGCGATCGCCTTCAGCCGATGCTCTTGATGCGGCTCGATGTAAATTTGCTTGCGAATTTTACTTGACAATGGTCGAAGATAATAATGTATACATCACATTATACATTTAAGTATATTAGACGTAATTACGAATTAAAGATGCGATCGCCCTAAACAATTATTATTCATCTGGTAAATTTTCCATCTCTTCCGCAATGAGAAACTGAAAATCATCATCACAATGAGTATGTAGATGAACTGTAGCAGCTAGTAGTTCTCCCAATATTTCAGCTTGTTGGTTAGTAGTTAAACTAGGTGACTGTAAACAAAAGCTACAAACCTTCTCTGTTGTTGGCTACTACTTTAGTTGCATTAGTATTAGTACGATTTAACTTATGGTTATGCAGGAGTCACCTCAAGTAAAGCAACTGCCGTAAAGTAGGGGCAGATGAGGAAATTTAGTTTTTTTGTAAATAGGCAATCATTATTACATCATACTAAAGATGTATAGCAACCGACACCAGAAAAAATCAAATATTGCAATTGTAGCGATCGCAGCGTCGGCTGGTGGAGTGACCGCGATTCGCAAAGTTCTCTCAGGATTGCCTGCTAATTTTCCCGTTCCGATTTTATGTCTACAGCACCTTAATCCTTTCGACACTAACGTTTTAGCACAAGTGCTTCAGTTACGAACAGAGTTGACGGTACGCTGGGCGCATCACGGGGAACAACTGACGGCGGGAGTATTGTATGTGTGTCCACCTAGCCATTACTTTGTCGTGTATGCCAACGGTACAATCTCTCTGGCTCCCCAAGCAAGCAAAAACGGCTGGTCGCAGGGAGTTAATCACTTTTTTGAGTCGGTGGCTGATAGTTATGCAGACAGCGCCCTAGTAATTGTGATGACTGGCATGGGCAAAGGTGGTGCAGAAGGTGTACGTGCTGTAGCTCAACAGCATGGTATTGTCTTAGCCCAAGATCAAGCTAGTTGTGTTGCTTATGGAATGCCGGAGGCTGCTATCAATACTGGTTGCGTAGACCGAGTTGTGCCATGTGAAGCGATCGCTCCTTTATTGGTGAGCTTGGTATGTGAAGGAAATCCTTTATCAAAAACACATACCAGCGACACAACATCATTTAGCACTCACCTGGGGATATCACCTATCCTCCAAGATGCGCTGGATAACTTACTTGATAGAGCGATCGCCCTACACCGAACGAACATGGGCAATATTCATCTATTAGACCGCCGAACAGGTACGTTGCTACTCGCCAGCCAACGCGGCTTTAAGTCAGAATTCATTGATTACTTTCAGACAGTTTCCATTAATGACAATTCAACCTGCGCCAGAGCTATGCTTGCTGGAGAGTCAGTAATTGTCGAAGATGTCGAGGCCGATCCCCTGTACACCTCTCATCGAGCGATCGCCAAAGCAGCAGGATATCGCGCAGTCCAATCCACACCGCTAAACAGTCGCACAGGAATCTTGCTCGGTGTATTATCTACTTATTTCCGTCAGCCTCGCCGACTTTTACCGTGGGAAATGAGACTTCTCGATATGCACGCCCGTCATGCTGCTGATTTAATTGAATTGTTTCAAACCGAGAAAGTTGGGTGAATCAATTTTAGATTTGGGATTTGGGATTTTAGATTTTGAGATGTGGCAACTTTACTCCTAAGAGGATGTTTTAAAAGTCCGCTGGTGGGTAGCAAAAAGTCATAGATCCCCCTAAATCCACGCCAGTTGCTTCAAGTCGGGAAACCGCAAGGGCGCACTGGCTCCCCTTAAAAAGGGGGACTTTGAGATATTTCCCCCCTTTTTAAGGGGGGCTAGGGGGGATCAATGAGTGCTTAAAGTCACAGCTAATACCATTTCACTAAAAATGTGATGCAGATGTAGGTTGGGGAGCCAGTGCGTTGCGGGGGTTCCCCCCGTTGTAGCAACTGGCGTTTGAGGGACGAAACCCAACACCTCAAAGTCTTATAAATGTTGGGTTTCACTGCGTTCAACCCAACCTACGCATCTACGCATCGGTCTCATTATTTTCGGAAATTGGTATAAATACTTTTAAAACAACCCCTAAAATAGGATGCGCCATCCATCACCACCAGGATTTTAGAAAAATCATCCCGGAGAATCTTCGATCCCCCCTTATCAGAGGCTACATACAGTCCTAAACTGAGAGTGAGAGTTGAAAGGCAGTCGGGAGAAATTTTGTGAAAAAAGTTTTAGCAATCATTCTCGGTGGTGGCGCAGGCACCCGCCTTTACCCTTTAACCAAACTCCGGGCAAAACCAGCCGTACCCGTGGCAGGGAAGTATCGCTTAATCGATATCCCTGTGAGTAACTGTATTAATTCGGAAATTTTTAAAATCTACGTCCTGACACAATTCAACTCAGCTTCTCTGAACCGTCATATTGCCCGTACCTACAACTTTAGTGGATTCAGTGAAGGGTTTGTGGAAGTGTTAGCTGCACAACAAACTCCAGAAAACCCCAACTGGTTCCAAGGTACAGCCGATGCGGTGCGTCAGTACATCTGGCTGTTGGAAGAATGGGATGTAGATGAGTACCTGATTCTCTCAGGAGATCATCTCTACCGGATGGATTACCGCCAATTCATCCAGCGCCATAGAGACACCAATGCTGATATTACTCTCTCAGTAATTCCCATTGACGATCGCCGGGCTTCTGACTTTGGCTTGATGAAAATTAATGATGCTGGTAGGGTGATTGAGTTTAGCGAAAAGCCCAAAGGTGAGGCTTTAGCTCAAATGCAAGTCGATACCACTATCTTGGGCTTAACTCAAGAACAAGCCCAACAACAGCCCTACATCGCCTCAATGGGGATTTATGTCTTCAAAAGAGATGTTTTGATCAAGTTGTTGCGGGAAAAATTAGAAAGGACTGATTTTGGTAAAGAAATCATTCCCGATGCACGCAAAGATTACAACATTCAAGCTTATTTATTTGATGACTACTGGGAAGACATCGGGACAATTGAAGCATTTTATAATGCCAATCTAGCTTTAACCCAGCAACCGCAACCACCTTTTAGCTTTTACGATGAAGAAGCACCGATTTACACTCGCCCACGTTATTTACCGCCCACCAAGCTATTAGATTGTCATGTCACTGAATCGATTATTGGTGAAGGCTGTATTTTGAAAAACTGCCGCATTCAACATTCAGTTTTGGGCGTGCGATCGCGGATTGAATCGGGCTGTATTATCGAAGAATCGTTACTTATGGGCGCAGACTTTTATCAAGCTTCCGTCGAACGGCAATGCAGCATTGAAAAAGGTGACATTCCTGTAGGCATTGGTACAGACACCATCATTCGTCGGGCAATTATTGATAAAAACGCACAGATCGGTCACGATGTCAAAATCATCAACAAAGACAACGTGCAAGAAGCTGACCGTGAAAGTCAAGGCTTCTACATCCGCAGCGGTATTGTGGTTGTCCTCAAAAATGCTGTAATTCCCGATGGAACGATTATTTAGTCAATAGAAGTATGAAGTGTGAAGTATGAAGTATGAAATTACGTTGCTTACAATAGGCGAGGCTGAAGCAGCATTTTTTTCATTCTTTATCTTTCATACTTCAGATTTCTGTAGTCAAAAGTCAATAGTTATTGGCTTTTGACTATTGACCAAGGACAAATAACAAATGACTAAACTAATACTACTAATCGGTCTTCCAGGTAGCGGCAAGTCAACTTTGGCAAAACAATTAATCGCTGAATGCCCCCGGATGCAGCTGATTTCTACAGATGCTATCCGGGGGCAATTGTTTGGTGATGAAATAATTCAAGGGCCGTGGTTCCTGATTTGGCAGGAAGTTGAACGGCAACTCCAGCAAATAGTGACAGAAAATAAATCAGCGATTTTTGATGCTACCAATGTCCAAAGAAGCCATCGCCGCGAACTCATAGCCCAAGCCCGTGACTTAGGCTTGACTCAAGTTGCAGGAATTTGGCTAACTACTCCAGTATGGCTGTGTTTAGCCCGGAATAAACGACGCGATCGCCGAGTTCCCGAAGAGGTTATCTTGCGGATGCATCGGCAACTCCGGGATGCGCCACCTAGTTTAGAAGAAGGATTAGACTGCTTGATGAAGGTAGGGTAAAGAGTCAATGGTCAATGGTCAATGGTCATTTGTCCTTTGTCATTGGTATAAGGACTAGAAATTAGTATTTTTACTCAGCACTTTCAACTCAGGAGGCAGAAGGCTAAAAGATAAAATTTCATACTTCATGCTTCACACTTCATACTTCATTCCCTTTCCTCAGAGTACGGAAATTCCCCTTATGCAGTGAGCAAGAACCTCACTTGATTTGGTGTATTGTTTGTTAATTTAAAATCAGAATCTAATTGCTTGGCATTATACCTAGCAAAATATAAATCTCCCATCTTACAAAAAAACTTAAAGAAAATTTCTACAGGAGGCTGGTAGATGGCTGCAACCGACTTCAAAGACTATTACTCACTTTTGGGAGTTAGTAAAACTGCCAGTCCAGAGGAAATTAAACAAGCTTTTCGTAAACTAGCGCGTAAGTTTCACCCTGATGTCAATCCTGGCAACAAGCAAGCAGAAGCACGTTTTAAAGAAGTAAACGAAGCTTACGAAGTATTATCTGACCCAGATAAGCGCAAAAAGTACGACCAATTTGGTCAATATTGGAAACAAGTTGGTGAAGGTTTCCCTGGCGGTGGTGCGGCTGGCGTTGATATGGGCGGCTTCGACTTCAGCCAATACGGCAGTTTTGATGAATTTATTAATGAGTTGTTAGGCCGCTTTGGTGGTGCGGCTGGCCCTCGCTCAACTGGTAGACAAAGCTACTCTTATCGTACTACCACAGGTAGACCAGGTGGCGGTTTTAGCGGTGGCTTTAACGATTTTGGTTTCCAAGATGTTGGTGGTGCGGGTGCTACCCAAGATACAGAAGCGACAATTACCTTGACTTTTTCTGAAGCCTTTGCTGGTGTGCAGAAGCGTTTTAGTTTGGGTAACGAAACAATTGACGTTCGGATTCCGGCTGGTGCTAAACCCGGTACACGTTTGCGAGTGCGGGGCAAAGGTCAAATTAACCCGATGACGCAACAACGGGGAGATTTGTATTTAAAAGTTGAATTCCAACCCCACTCGTTCTTCCAATTTGAAGGCGATAATTTGGTGTGTGAAGTGCCAATTACACCTGATGAAGCGACTTTAGGTGCTTCGATTGATGTGCCTACCCCCGACGGCAATGTGAATGTGAAGCTGCCTGCGGGAGTGCGTTCTGGTCAATCGTTGCGTTTACGAGGCAAAGGCTGGCCTTTACCCAAAGGTGGACGTGGTGATCAGATGGTGAAAGTGGCGATCGCACCACCAAAAGACCTCAGCCAACAAGAGCGGGAGTATTATGAAAAAATTAGGGCGATACGTACATATAACCCTCGCAGTCATTTACAACAAGTTAAGTTGTAAAAATTCTGCACAGTAAAGACGTGAAATTCCACGTCTTTACTGCATTTGCTACTCTATTCTCGCCGCCATTCGAGACTTGACTACTGCTAAATCAGGTTCAGTAGTTTGCCACGACGGACGTGAGATCAAGCGATCGCACCAAGCACTCAGTTTTGGCAACTCACTAAAAGATATGCCTGCTTTAGTTAACCAAGGTACTATAGTGCCAGCAACAACCTCCGCTAGAGTGAGGTATGCACTACCAAAGTAAGGGCGATCATCTAATAAATTCTCAAAAAACTTCAACACCGTTGTAACTTGCTGCTGTGCTTGCTGAATTTTTTCTGCATCTCCTCCTGGTAAGCCTAATATCTGTGCAGTCAGTGGAATCATTTTCGGCATTAACTCATTTACAGTTAGTAGTTGTACCATCCGCACCGCTGCTAAATCTTTGGCATCTGGAGGCAACATCGTAGGTGTGGAATACTTTGCCTCTAAATAATCTAAAATTGCTAATGATTCGACTATATTAAAGCCGTCATCTACCAAAACTGGAACGTGATGAAAAGGATTAATTGTGAGAAAAACTGGTTGAAATTGCTCTTTGTCCAGTTTTACTTCTACTAATTCAAACTCAAGTTGTTTTTCTAGCAGAGTAATCCAGACGCGGCGAGAATTAGGAGAAAAAGGTGCGTGATACAGCCTCAGCATTAAAGAACCTCACAACTTATTGCAACCTTGTTATGTATTAGATTGGCGTTGCGCCATCAAAGTTTGCATTCGAGATTTAAAAGCTTCAATCAATTCTGGCGTGGGTTGGGTAGTTTGCCAAGACGGACGCTGATGCAACCTTTCAGCCCACGCAGTTAATTTTTGGTAGTCAGTTAAAAGAAAATCCATTATGGGTAACAAAGGTACTGCACATCCAGCCACAATATCAGCTAGGGTTAATTGATTACTACCAAAATATGGGCTATCTCCTAATAATTTTTCTAAAAATTCTAGCCCTGTAGATATTTTGTACTTTGCTTGTTCTAGTTTCTGCGAATCTTCACCACCAGGAAAACCCATCATTTTATAAATTAACGGATTCATCGCTGATACTAATTCATTAACTATTGCCATTTCTACCATCCGCACAATTGCTAAATCTTTGGCATTGGTAGGCAGTAAACTAGGGCTAAGATATTTCGCTTCTAAATAATCCAAAATAGCCAATGATTCGATGACATTAAAGCCGTCATCCACTAAAACTGGAATGTGGTGGAAAGGATTCATCGCCAAAAATTCTGGTTGCAGTTGGTCGCCATCTAGTTTGATATCTACTAGGTCAAACTCTAGTTTTTTTTCTAGTAGCGCAATCCACACTCTCCGAGAGTTCATTGAGAGGTGATTGTGATAAAGCTTTAGCATGAGATAACCTCAAACTTTATGAGTAGGGTAGCATTGCTGGTTAATTCGTAGTTCTTAATTCGTAATTCGTAATTCGTAATTAGATTGGCATTACTAAAACTCTTGACAAATATTGTGTCAATGTAAACGCATCGACACCCAATTCTGTGCGTTCTTGAGCTGCGATGATTCCTGCTTGAGAATGCCACCAAGCAGCAGTAGCCACAATATCTTCTATAGGAATTTGCTTTGTAGTGGCTTGTGCTAGTAAACCCCCAAGTAATCCAGTTAATACATCACCGCTACCGCCACGGGCTAAAGCTGGCGTACTTTCGGGAGTAATCCAAACTGTACCTTGGGAATTTGCAACAGCAGTTCTAGCTCCTTTTAACAATACCACTGCGCCACTTTGGGCGGCTGCTTCCTTAACAGCTTTGATTCTGTCATGTTTGGCTTCAGAGACATCCGAGAATAACCTTTGAAATTCGCCTGTATGGGGTGTAAGAACGGTTGTGGCTTGCCGTTTTTGTAAGGTGGGGATGGTTCCTAACTGTGACAAAATATTTAAACCATCGGCATCGAGAACTAAGGTGCGATCGCTCTTAATTACTTGTTGGACAATGGGAGTAGCTTCACGGGTTAAACCAGGGCCACAAGCGATCGCACTAAAAGAACTTAAATCTGTATTCTCAGGTAATTGTAGTTGCGAAATTGCCCCCATCTCCGTTTCAGGACAACCAATAACCAAAGCTTCCGGCAAATGCGACACCAAAATAGATTTCAACGCTTCGGGTACAGCAATAGAAAGCATCCCCACACCACTAGCCCGCGCCCCCAAAGCTGTTAAAATCGCACCACCAGCATAGCGCCGCGAACCGCAAATTAGTAATAAATGTCCTTCTTTGTACTTGTGTGTCACTGCTGGACGCGGCAAAGGTAAAGTAGAAAGTGCCGTTTTTCTAGTAATACGTTTAATTTTCTGTGTACTCCCCAATACCGCTTCCACATCTGCAAAAGGAATATCAAAATCAATTAATTCAGCATTGCCAACATACTCTAAAGCATGATCCTGTAATAAGCCCAGCTTCCACAAGCCTAGACATAATGTGTAAGTAGCGCGAATCACCGTTCCTAAAACTTCACCTGTATCAGTATGCAAACCTGAAGGTATATCAATACTAATAATCGGCTGATTCCATTCATTAAATTGATTAATTGCCGCAGCGATGGGATCAGTGAGTGATCTTTCCAACCCAAACCCGAACAACCCATCAATTAAAAAATCACAATTCGGCAATTGCTCAACATTTTCATAGCAAGCAATACCCAAACTTTGAGTGTATTGCAAATGCTGTGCAGTCAATTCCTTCAACTGAGAAAAAGGCGAATATATCCAAACTTCATACCCGCGAAAGTGTAATTCACGAGCTACAACCAAAGCATCGCCCCCATTATGCCCAGGGCCGACTAAAATTCCCACGCAGCAGACGTTTCCAGACAATGGAAACAACCCTTGAATGCGAAGGGCAATCAGTCCTGCTACCTTTTCCATCAAAGCTGCTACAGGCATTCCGGCGGCAAATATACGCCCTTCAATATCCCGCATTTGCCCAGCAGTCACTACGATTTGTGAAATGTGTTCTTTGTTTTGATAGTGCTGAGTGTTAACTGGGGGTAGATTCTGCATGATTTCAATTGGCTGATAGGATTTGAGTGAATAGTTAAAACTATTCACTCTTTACTTGTAACTTCTTACTCAGCACTCAGGACTTATCGACTGTAGTAAACCCTAGCATCGCCAAATCCCAACTCGTGCATATATTTGTTCCATCTGTCCGCATCACCCCGTTCAGCAAACGGCCCTACGGCTACATGGGGGCCGAACGGTTGTTGTCTTTCTTGGATTAAGCTAGAATTTCCCACATTTCGGATAATTGTGTCTGTGATCCCTGGTAAATCTTGGGCTTTACCAGGGATGACAACATAGTATCTATTATTTCTGTTTTCAGAATATCCTCTACCGTTACTGTTAAAAGTTTGTATTTCCTGCCCGTTAGCAAAACTGACAACTCGTGCGCCACGGATACCATAAGATTCTAGTTGTCTCACACGCTGTTGAGCATTGGATTGTCTGTTAAAAACACCTGACTGGATAATAGAACGTCCTTGATATTGACGAATATAAGCACCTGGTTCAACTTGGCGGACTCGTTGCAGCGTTTGGTAATTATCGCTATCAACATATACAAAGTAGCGTTCAAAGTTCTGACTGTATTGATTTGGCTGACTTGGTTGAAAAAGTACAGGATTTTGCTGATATTGATTTTCTGTTGATGGGTAGGGCAGAGGATTTGGCTCATATTGCTCAATTTGCCCTGGTTGTAATTGAGGTAAAGGTTGTTGGTTTTCAGGAACTCCTGAAGTATCAGGTAATGGTGGTAATGTTTCAATTACTGTTTGTTGTGACAGTAAAATATGATTACTGTTGATTTGCGCTTGGGCTGGCTGAGTATGCGAAAAAATTGCCAAGCAACTTCCTAAAAATAAAGGTATTATCGGCAATGCAATAAACTGACCTGATAACTGCATGGACATAGTAGTAACAAGATTTCTCAAACTATATAGTCTAAGCATAAAATTAGCAGAGCTAGGTGGCAATGGATACATATAACAGGTGACAGGGAATAGGGAACACTTCGACAAGCTCAGTGCAGCGCAGGGAAGAGGCTCGAAAGCTCTCGGCTTTTAGCCGTGGGATTGCTGACGCAGTAACTCAAATGCTTGAGCAGCAAGGGTTTGAGATATATGTGCTACAATTGAGCAGTCGCGCAGCTGCCTTTATGAAAAGCCTGTTTGAGGATGGTCAGATCCCCGACTTCTTGAAAAAGTCGGGGATCTCGCAGCCTATCAGAATTAATTGAGACAGTTTTAATCTCTGTCGTCAGCAGCTGCTAGTCTCAAAAAATTAGAGATATGAAAAAAGTTGTCGTTGGTCTTTCCGGTGGCGTTGACAGTTCCACTGCTGCTGCTATTCTGCACAATCAGGGCTATGAAGTGATTGGTTTGACTCTTTGGCTGATGAAAGGCAAAGGGCAATGTTGCTCTGAAGGAATGATCGACGCGGCTTATATTTGCGAACAACTAGGGATTCCCCATGAAGTTGTTGATATTCGGGATGTTTTTCAGACAAATATTGTTGATTATTTAGTGTCTGGTTATAGCGCGGGAATTACACCGTTGCCTTGTTCGCAGTGTAATAAAACGGTGAAGTTTGGGCCAATGGTTCAGTATGCCCATGAACAATTGGGATGCGATCGCATTGCCACTGGTCATTATGCCCGCATTAATTATGACGCAGCAACTGGGCGTTACCAATTGTTAAGAGCCGTTGACCGCAACAAAGACCAGTCTTACTTTTTGTATGATTTGTCGCAAGATTTACTTGCAGCTTCCGTATTTCCTTTAGGGGAATTGGAAAAAACAGATACGCGCCGGATTGCTGCTGAATACGGTTTAAAAACCGCCGACAAACCAGAAAGTCAAGACCTGTGCTTAGTCGAAAGCAACGGTTCCATGCGGGCATTTTTAGATAAGTATCTTGCTCCCAAAAAAGGCGATATTGTCGATACCACAGGCAAAGTTTTGGGACAGCATGATGGTGTCCATCACTACACCATTGGTCAGCGCAAAGGCTTGGGAATTGCAGCGGCTGAACCGTTGTATGTGGTGGAATTAGATGCTGTAAATAATCGTGTTGTGGTAGGCGATCGCACCAAGGTAACTCAGCCAGAATGTACAGTAGGCCGAGTAAACTGGGTTTCCATCGCTGAACCAACGACCCCAATTCAAGCCGAAGTGCAAGTCCGCTATCGTTCCACGCCTGTACCAGTAACGGTAATTCCTGGGGAAAATTCCCGTGTCCGCTTGGTGTTTGATGAACCACAGTTCAGCATCACCCCTGGACAAGCGGCGGTTTGGTACGACGGGGAAAAAGTGTTAGGCGGCGGCATAATTGAGCAGTTTAGTTAAATGCTGATGTAGAGACGTTGAATTTTAACGTCTCTACTATACAGAAGAATCATCGTCAGTATTGCGATTTTGCAAGATATCCAAAATGCGGCGATTTTCTGTTTGTAATCCCCGAACTTCTGATTGCATTTGCAACATATCACCTCGCATTTCCCTCATATCAGTCCGCATGTCTCTCATATCAGTCTGTATGTCTCTCATTTCAGTAATAATTGTCTCAAAATTGCGCTGAATAATCTCAAAATTGCGTTGATGTTGCGTTACAGTTTCCAAAAGAGCGCTGACTGCTAGGCGCATATCGATAAGTTGGTTTTCCATGCGGGGAATGCGATTTTGATCTTCGGTCATCTTCTATTCTAATCTGAGAATGTAAGTCACTAATTTTATCAAGTTACTGGTAACTCCTATGCTTTTATATCTATAGTTCAATATCGTTTAGTGACGACTAAAAATAACTGGTTCTTAAGTTCATTTTATGGAACAGAATAATAAATAAAACCTAAATTTAGCCCGTTTTTATTGCCGTGAATGGGTTTTTAGTTTTTGAGCCTATCTATAAAAGTGCGATTTTAATGCCACACCATAAAACCAATGCAAGAACCAAATAACTTTGCTGTTCAAAGGGTGAAACTTTGAGTTCTGAGGGTGAAGTTTCAGGCTTTTTGCTCGAATATTGGGGTTCTGAAGGTGAAATTTCAGGCTTTTTGCTTGAACGTTGGAGTTTAATGAGTAAAACTTCGAGTTCTGAGGGTGAAAGGTGAGGTTTGGAGGTGGAAGTGTCAGGAAATTTTTTGCGTTGGGTGTTGTGAGATGTTGGATTGTCTCACGCAAAGGCGCAAAGACGCAAACGCTGACGCTAACGCCACTTTGCCAGACGCTCGTTCGCGCCGCGTCTCCCTTTGGGAGAAGACTCGCGCTTCGCTGCGCTAACGACGCAAAGCGCCAAGAACGCCAAGAATTCGTAGAGTGTGCGTAAGTCCTAGTCAATTTACAGAACTATTTTTTTCTCTCTGCACCAGCATTTGATAAGTTAGTTAGTACATAGCTTGCAACAATTACAGTTATCGCTAAGAGGGGATTACGTTGAGTCACCATCAAGATGCTATTGCGCCGCACGGTGGAGAGTTAGTTAATCGCATCGCCACGCCGGAACAAAGAGAAGAGTTTCTCTCTAAGGCAGAATTTCTGCCCCGCGTACAACTAGACGAGCGTGCGGTTTCTGATGTAGAGATGATTGCGATCGGTGCTTTTAGTCCACTCACTGGTTTTATGAACCAGTCAGACTACGATCGCGTGGTAACCCAAATGCGTCTGGCTAACGGTCTGGTATGGTCAATTCCAATTACACTTTCGGTAGCAGAAGAAGTTGCTTCACCGCTAAACGAAGGTGACTTAATCCGCTTAGATAACCCTGCTGGTAGATTTATTGGGGTTTTACAACTGACGCAAAAATATCGCTACGACAAAATCCGCGAAGCTGTTAATGTCTACCGCACTGACGACGCAAATCATCCTGGTGTACAAGTAATTTATAACCAAGGCGCTGTACATCTGGCTGGTGATATCTGGCTGTTGCAACGCCAGCCTCATCCTCAGTTTCCCGCCTATCAAATTGATCCGGCTGCTTCACGGCAAATGTTTCGAGAAAATGGCTGGAAAACCGTTGTTGGGTTCCAAACACGTAACCCCATCCATCGCGCTCATGAATATATCCAAAAATGCGCCTTGGAAACTGTCGATGCTCTATTTTTGCACCCATTGGTAGGCGCAACCAAAGATGATGACATTCCCGCTGATGTGCGGATGCGCTGCTATGAAATTTTGCTAGAACACTACTACCCCCACGATCGCGTAATTTTAGCAATCAATCCAGCCGCCATGCGTTATGCTGGCCCTCGTGAGGCAATTTTCCATGCTTTAGTTCGCAAAAACTACGGCTGTACTCACTTTATTGTCGGCCGGGATCATGCGGGCGTTGGCAATTACTACGGCACTTATGATGCTCAATATATCTTTGATGAATTTGAGCCAAGTGAAATCGGAATTGTGCCAATGATGTTTGAACACGCGTTCTACTGCACACGTACCAAGCAAATGGCGACGACTAAAACCAGTCCCAGCAAACCAGAAGAACGGATTCACCTGTCAGGAACCAAAGTCAGAGAAATGTTGCGTCGCGGTGAATTACCGCCACCAGAATTCTCCCGCCCGGAAGTTGCAGCAGAACTAGCGCGGGCGATGCGAGTTCCAATCCCCGCGTTGACTTAGAGAGGAGTAGGGGACATGGGTAAGACTTACGCAGCAAAACGAAAAATCAATGGTTTTAGCAAAGGGTTTATGGATGCAGGGTGTATAGCGTTTTGAAAGCGTGAACGTCAGAAGTGTAATACTTTTACCTCCTGCCTCCTGCCTCCTGCTATAAATAGTAAAAACTTTAACTTTACAGTCAAGACTTCAGCCCTATAAGCTGTTAGCTGACAGGCTGAGGACTGATAGCTAATTTATGAAACGTCGGACTTTTTTACAACAGATTGGCTCAATACTTGCGGTGTTGGGTGTAACTGAAGCTGAATTGTTAACTTTGAGCGATCGCTATTCCCAAGCTTTAGCACAACCTACTCCCCGAAAATTAGCTTTATTAATCGGCATCAATCAATACCGCAAAAGTCCTTCGCTCAGTGGTTGTCTTACCGATGTCGAACTGCAAAAAGAACTTTTGATTCATCGGTTTGGCTTCTTACCTGCCAATATTTTGACGTTAACTGATGAACAAGCCAGCCGCGAATTTATTGAGGCAGCTTTTTTAGATCATCTTGGTAAACAAGTTAAATCTGATGATGTAGTCGTGTTTCACTTTAGCGGCTATGGTACTCGCATCAAATCAAATGAGTCAGAGGAGACGCTACAAAACGCTTTAGTCCCAACAAACGAAAATTTAGAAATTCAAGATGAAAAGATAGCCACTTATCTATTAGAAGAAACTCTTTTATTATTGTTGCGATCGCTCCCTACAGAACGTGTCACAGCAGTTTTAGATACTAGTTATGATGCCCCTAGTACAATTCAACCAACAGGTTTGCGAATTCGCGCCCGTCAAGAGTTAGCTGCAAAGTTAGCCACCGCAGAACTCGAATTTCTTCAACAACTCAAAACTAAAGCTTCACTCAGCACGGCTGTGATTTTATCTGCCACTTCTGATCCCAAACAGGTAGCTAAGGAAGGTCTGTTTTCTGGGTTTAGTGCTGGCTTATTTACCTATGCCTTAACCCAATATCTCTGGGAAACTACTCCAGCCACGACGCTGCAATTTAGTCTCTCTCATGTGGATAGCGCAATGTACAAATGGGGTAGTAAACAGCAACCAAATTTAGTTAATGATAAAAAATTACTAACTAGCGAGAATTTGCTATTAGACCAAAATATGGGCGCAGAGGGAGCAATTACCGCTACAGAAGAAGACACTAAAACAGTGCAATTGTGGTTAGGAGGACTACCACCACAAGTATTAGAAAACTATGGAGTGAATTCTCGGTTCACATCTGTGAATGGAGAACAGCTAATATTGCGATCGCGTACAGGATTAACAGCAAAAGCGCAAATCTCTGGTGTAGAATTAGCAACTCCTCTACAAGTTGGGCAACTTGTCCAAGAAGCAGTCAGGGTTTTACCCCGAAATATTAGTTTAAATGTTGCCTTAGATTCTGGACTAGAAAGAATTGAACGGGTAGATGCTACCAGCGCCTTTGCCGCAATGGCACCTATGGTTAGTGTGGTTACTGGAGAACAACCACCCGATTATGTATTTGGTAAACTCGCGCAAACTCCTAGCCGCTACGCATTATTTGCTGCTGGTGGGCAGCTAATTGCCAACAGTGCAGGCGAAGTTGGAGAAGCAGTAAAAGTAGCAGTAACGCGGTTGGCAGCAAAATTACCGCATCTGTTAGCAGCAAAGTTATGGCGACTCACAGAAAATGAAGGTTCATGCCGTCTACCAATCAAGGTTAGCTTAGAGATCGTTAACAATATATCGCCCAAGGTAATCCTACAACGCGAAACCCTGCGAACTATTGACACGAAAACACTAAATAAAAAATCACTCAGCACTCAAGTTATACCGATTGGTAGTCGAATTCAATACCGGATACAAAATAAAGGCGATCGCTCAGTATATTTAATACTACTGGGATTGAAAAACTATAGAACTGCAACCACTTTCTATCCTTGGCAAACCTCTGAAGAACCAAACACTTCAGAAACTAAACCTCTACTCCAAGAAGTGGTGATCCCGGCTGGTGAAACTATCACCTTGCCACAACATGCTGCTACATCTGGATGGACTATTTCGGGGCCAGCTTACGAATGCGAACACCAATTAATTCTGAGTATCGCACCTTTCAGCACTACCCTCAAAGCTTTAGAAACTGCTAAATATCCTACTGGCGACCAACAACCAATTGGTGCATTAGTGAATCCTTGGGAAATAGCCCAAGCTGTATTACAAGATTTACATAACGCCAGCATCACCACAGTGCAAATGAATGGTGTAGCTAACGATTTCTATGTGTTGAGTGTGAATCATTGGGCTAGTTTCAACTTTAGTTTTCAAGTCAACTAATAAAGTATGAAGTGTGAATGAAGTATGAAGTATGAATTCTGAAGTATGAAATGAGCAGAAAACACGCTTTCTTGGCTGTGTGACACAATTAAAAAACGGAATATCAAATTACTAAGATAGAAGTAATGGGCGATCGCTACATTCAAGCTGTGGGTGCTGCCAGCCTTAACACCTACGTTCAAGGTCAAGGATTTCCAATTCTAGCGATACATGGTCATCCAGGTTCTGGTCGTAGTCTTTCAGTATTTACCAATCACTTATCAAAACGCTTTCAAACTTTTGCCCCAGATTTGCGCGGTTACGGCAAAAGCCGCTATCAAGGTAATTTTGCCATGCCAGACCATTTAACTGACTTAGAAGCGCTTTTAGACCGCTTTGCAATTGCAAAATGCCTGATATTAGGTTGGTCGTTGGGAGGTATTTTGGCAATGGAACTAGCTTTCAGGATGCCACAACGCATCACCGGGCTAATTTTGGTAGCCACAGCTGCTAGACCTTATGGCAGCCATCCGCCAGTAACTTGGCAAGATAACTTGTATACAGGGATTGCCGCTCTATTAAGTTTCATCAATCCTAGTTGGCAGTGGAATATTGATACATTTGGCAAGCGATCGCTATTTCGTTACCTGATTCAGCAACATACAGCCACTGCCTATAAATACATTGCCAAAGAAGCAGTGCCAGCTTATTTGCAAACCTCGGCTGCTGCTACTCGTGCCTTGTCCACTGCCCTACGCTCCAAATACAATCGTTTAACCGAACTAGAGCAGATTAATTGCCCTAGTCTAGTACTAGCAGGCGCTCAAGACCGTCACATCACAGCCGAGTCTAGCTTAGAGACTGCCAGACATCTCAAAAATAGTCAGTGGCAATGTTATCCCAATACTGCACATCTTTTCCCGTGGGAAATTCCTCATCAGGTACTGAGTGACATTGACCACTGGTTAGAATCACACCTCGAAGTAATTCATAGTCAATAGTTTTTAGTCCATAGCTTATAGTCTTTTGAGCATTAACTATTGACCATTGACTATTGACTATTGACTGTTTGCCTAAATTACATCTGACCGCTAAAGGCAGGCTTTACTTTGCGGTCAATCCGTTCCCCCAAGTCTTCGGCAATTGTTAAATTATTTGGCTTACAGCGTTTCACATTCACTTGTATTCCTTGCGCCCCTTCTAGTTCTAAATCTTCCACATAGCCTTTCAAGGCTAATTTGGCATCAGCAGAAGTGAGAAATGGCCCAAAGTAGTAAGTGCAACGGGGGCTTTGTGTGAAGATCTCTACCCACCAAGCTAATCCGAGACTATTAAATGTGTTGATTAAAGCTTCTTTCATGTTGTACCCGATGGTTTTCATGGTAGTTGCCGATTGATCAATCTGGTAGTGGTTGTTAGATACTGCGCTGCTATTTTGGTTGATTTACATTTCTTTATACTCTTTTGGTCTTTTTTTTCAAAGAGGTTTTTGTAACTTATTTAGATACAAAGTGTTCAAAGAGCGTTGACGATAAACCTCATAAAGTGCCATCCCGGCTGCAACTGAGGCATTTAAACTAGGAGTTTTTCCTTGCAAGGGAATTGACACCAAAACATCACATGCACGTTGGGTTAACATGCTTAAGCCTTCACCTTCAGAGCCGACAACTAAAACCACAGGCCCGCTAAAGCGTACTGTATGTATGGGTTCGCTACCTGTAGCGGCGGTACCGTAAATCCAAAAGCCAGCTTCTTTGAGTTCTTCCAAAGCGCGGCTCAGGTTAACTACTCTAGCTACAGCAAAGTTTTCTAAAGCGCCTGCTGCTACTTTTACCACTGTAGAAGTGATCCCAACAGCTCTTCTTTGGGGAATGACTAATCCTTGAGCGCCGATTGCTTCAGCAGTGCGAATAATTGCCCCCAAGTTGTGGGGGTCAGTGATCCCCTCAGCTACTACAATGACGGGATCGTTGGCGACAGATTTAGCTTTGGCAATTAAGTCTGGTAGTTCCAAGTATGAGTAAGGAGCAATTTGGGCTGCTATACCTTGATGATTAGCGCCTTCTGTAATTTGGTCTAGACGCTTGGGTTCTACTTCATCGATAACTGTGCCATGTTCCTTGGCTTGCAGCAGCAAATTGTGAAACCGGGGATCGTAGCGTAACCGTGATGTTACCCAAATCCGATTGAGTTCACGTTGACTTTCTAAAGCACTCAAAACGGGATGACGACCGTAAATCAAATCACTATCGTTATCTTCTGTCTTTTTGAGAACAGAAGAAGGATGAGAGAAGTCACGATTTGGATGTGAATTGCTGGGAGTAGGATGATTATCCCGCTCTCCTGGTTTGGCTTTGCGAATAGGATGTCCAATAAAACGCTTACTTTTAATTTTTACAGTCCGCCCACGATTGGGTTCGCCAGAGGTCTGGAGCTTTTTTGGTTTGCTAGTCATAATGAGTTTAAATTTACTTGACTTATAAGTAGGCATCCTGAATTCTTAAAGGTGCTAAACCGAACACACCAATTTTTTACTGATCAGGTTAAATGTCTCACTCTTGTTCGAGATGAAGTTTCTGCAACAATTCGGTTAAGCGTGGGATATCGGTAAGATACAAGTAACCAATCAAAGTTTCTAAGCTAGTTGCCTGTTGATAAATTTCGGGAGCAAGGCGCTTGGGTCGTCCTGTAGAGGCATTACGCCCCCGACGGACAATTTCTAGTTCGGCTTCCCTCAGATGAGGAATCAGCGATCGCAAATGTAGGGCTTGTGTTTCCGCTCTCACCTGGGCCACTACCAAACGGTGGTAAGTTTCTAGTCGCTGTAATGGCAATAGATATAATATCCTAGCATAAAGCTCATAAACTGCGTCTCCTACATATGCTAAAGCAGCAGGAGAAATTTGCTGCACTTGTGTTGGAGAAATTTCTTGGCTTAGTTGGGCTGTGTTCGCTAAACAGGCTTGAATCCAAGAATAATCAGATGTAGGAGGTTCATCTTGTCTATCTATTGGCTCTGCCTCCTGGGACTTCACAAATTCATCATTCCTTAACAGAATCCTTTAGGCAATTAATTTTTTCTTTAAAATGCTTGGAATATCTTACGTAGCACAATCTATACTATCAGGATTACCCAGTTAATTCTATCTTTTTCTTTGTTATTTTACACTCAAGAAAGTAGGCAACAGGGAACTGGGAACGGGGGAACAGAGTTTGGTATATCAATATGGCTGGCTTTTCTACCTCTCTCACAAGGAGAGAGGTTAGCGTCCAGCTTTTATAAAAATTAAGCTATCCAGATAAACTATCGGATAGCTGAATTTCACCCTTAGGTCAAGCTATCAAGATTCCTTGATGTTATCTAGAGCTGCGTCCACTGTGGTTTGCAGAGAGAGAAACTTCTCTAAGCGAACAAGTTTGACCGTTTGAGTGACGCGGGCATTAGTGACAATTTGCAAGGTGCCTTCAGCGTTTTGAGCCTGCTTGGCTAGCTGTACCAAGGCTCCCAAGCCAGAGCTATCAACAAAGTCAATTTGTGAGAGATCCAGAATAATATGCTTTGGCCCCTCGTCAATTTTGTTACCTAGTACCTTGCGAAATGTCGGTTCAGAAAAGGCATCTAACAAACCTGTGAGGCGGAATAGCTGATAGTTATCCCGGGCTTCACGAGTGCCTCTCAGGCTTACGGTTAGATTAAGTGGCTCAGCAATAATTCCCTCCTCAATCATTAAAGTGAACGCTCAAGTATAGATGGTTTTTATGCACGTTGTCTACAACCTGCTGGGATAGCAGAATCGAGGCAAAGTAAAAAGTAAAAAATATTTTAACTTTTGCCTTTTAACTTTTGATTTTGGCAGTTTCCATCTAGCACTTTTTATATTTTTACTTAACCTCAGCGTTAGTAACTGTGCGTAGTGATCGCATTGCTTGTACAAATTGCTCAAATAAGTAATCCGCATCATGGGGGCCGGGGCTGGCTTCGGGATGATACTGTACCGAGAAGATGGGCAAAGATTTATGACGGACACCAGCAACGGTGCGATCGTTTAAGTTGAGGTGGCTGATTTCCACAACTGCTTCAGGTAAAGTATCTGCGTTAATGGCAAAGCTATGATTTTGGCTGGTAATTTCTATCCGTCGTTGTAAACCCGCAGGCTGATTTAAACCCCGATGGCCAAATTTGAGTTTAAAAGTTTCTGCGCCTAGGGCATGACCCAAAATTTGGTGTCCCATACAAATACCAAACATGGGTTTTTGGCTTTCTAGAAGTGCTTTAACGGTTTCAATACCCTCTGTCACGGCAGCAGGATCGCCGGGGCCGTTGGAAAGAAAGATGCCATCTGGGTTGTAGCTGAGAATTTCTTCTGGTGGTGTATCTACAGGAACCACAATCACGCGACAACCGTAACTAGCCAAACGGCGCAAAATATTGCGCTTCACACCAAAATCAATGGCGACGACGGTAAAGGTTTCTCCGCTATGAATAACGTTCTCTGAGTTGAATTCCCAATCAGAGATAGTCGGTTCTGACCATTCATAAATTTGGGGTGTGGTGACTTCCTTGACTAGATTTAAGCCAGCCATATTCGGAAATCCTTGGACTTGTTCTAGTAATTCTGCTTCATCGAGAATTTCTGTCGAAATCCCACCGTTCATTGCGCCGAATATCCGAATTTTGCGGGTGAGGGCGCGGGTATCAATGCCGTAGATTCCGGGAATTTGGTGCTGTTTGAGGTAGTCAGGTAAAGATTGCGTCGATCGCCAGTTACTCGGTTTTTGACAAATATTGCGAGCGATCGCTCCCTGCACTTGCGGTCGCAACGATTCTTCATCTTCAGGATTAACGCCTGTGTTCCCTAATTCAGGATAGGTAAAAATCACAATTTGACCGCAGTAACTGGGGTCAGTCAATACTTCTTGATAGCCGGTCATGCCAGTGTTAAACACCACTTCCCCAATGGTGGTTCCCGTCGCACCGAAAGACCAACCACGGTAAGCAGTTCCATCTGCTAAGACAAGTAGAGCAGGTATTGCGTCAGACAGGGACATAGGCGATAGATTAGGAATTGGGTAAGTGTGAAGTATGAAATATGGAATATTACATTTTTACTTCATCACTGCGTCTTCATCTAAAAGAGTGTAAATCATGAAATGCAAAGTCTGACACTTCAGACTTCATAATTCATACTTCATACTTATAGGGTAATCGGTGGCAGAAGTGGTTTTGCAGTTGTTTGGGTAGGTAAAATAGATATTAACTATGCTTCAGTCTTTTTTATCTCGTGCAGCCCTGATTTTTCTCTCAAGCGCTTTAGCAGTTTTGGGTGTTGCCTGTAGTGAAGACACACAGACTACTGAGACTGTTGGTAATCAACAATCTGTGATGACTGACAATTTATCAGTAAAGCCTGCTGTCGAATCAACAGCCCCAGTAACCAGCCCAGAACCTAAAGCACTGCCGCCGTCGGAACTTGAGCCAAATTCTTTTGAGTTAGGACTAGACAAAGCCGCAGGAGCCGTGAGTATTAGTCAATCGGCTCAATCTGTTGAGGATTGGAACTTAGTGGCAAATCAGTTTCAAGAGGCGATCGCCCTCATGGAGCAAGTCAGCCGCCAAAGTCCCAATTTTGTGTCTGCTCAAGGAAAAATTGTCGAATACCAGCGCAAGGTGAAGTATGCACTGCAAAAGGCAAATCCTAATTTGCAGCAGCCATCAGCCGACAATCAAAAAATAGTGGTGGCAGTTCCCCAGCCAAAAACTGCGGCTAAATTTATGCCGCAACCGATCCCAACAAGACAGCAGCCAGAACAGCGCGTTTTTTCCTCAGCAGAACTTCTGCCTTCAGAAAAAGATGTGTTTATTGCCCCAATTAAACGGCGAGTTGGTGGTACGCCGATTGTTGAAGTCACCTTCAACGGTCAGCAGAAATTTGACATGATTGTAGATACAGGAGCTAGTGGCACTGTAATTACTCAGCAGATGGCTAATGATTTGGGGATCATCCCCGTAGGCAAAGCCAAAGCTAATACTGCCAGTTCTAGAGCCGTAGAATTTCCTGTTGGTTATGTAGATTCAATGGCAATTAGTGGGGTAAAAGTGAATAGAGTGCCAGTTGCGATCGCAGGCTCAGATTTGGAAACTGGCCTGTTAGGACATGACTTTTTTGGTAACTACGATGTCACCATTAAACGTAATGTTGTGGAGTTCCGTCCCCAATCGCATTCCGAAGTCAATTCGATAGAAATTGAACTAGATCCTCCAACTTTGCCCAAGAACTCCCGCTCTGGAGAATTTCCTTAGCCAGACTCACACCTTGCGCGTGATCTAACAATGGGATCGCACCTGCGACTTGTAGCGCTAACGAAGCATTTAACGCTACTACATCTTGTTGCGCTGTTGTTCCTTTGCCTTGCAGTACAGCCTTGAGAATTTCGGCATTTTCCTGCACATCTCCACCCCGCAGCGCATCAATAGAGACAGGTGTTACACCCACCTCTTGGGGATTGACAGTAGTTAACTGTACTTTGCCATCAGATAACACGGCTAAGTCAGTTAAATCGCCTAGACTAGCTTCATCGATTCTTTCACGCCCATGCAAAGCGATCGCTTTTTGTTTGCCAAGATTATGTAACGCTTGAGCAACAGTTTCTAAAAGTTTGGGTGTAAATAAGCCCACTACTTGCCCAGTCGGACGCAAAGGATTGACTAACGGCCCCAATAGGTTAAAAACAGTCCTAATTCTGAGATTTCGGCGTAATTGCGCCACTGCTTTCAAGGCTGGATGCCAACCAGGGGCAAACAAAAAGGTGATCCCGACTTCTTGTAATGCGGCTTGGACTTTTTCGCCTGGAGCGCTTAAGTTGACACCCAATGCTTCTAAAACATCCGCGCTACCTGTGAGACTAGAAGCGGAACGATTGCCATGTTTCGCTACGGGAATACCATAAGCCGCGACAACAAAAGCCACCGCCGTGGAAATATTGAAAGTTGAAGAACCATCGCCGCCAGTGCCGCAGGTATCTATTACAGTGCTGAGTGATGAGTGCTGTTCACTGAGCGATTTTGATTGAGATTGTAATATCTCCGCCATGCCAGTTAATTCTTCAGCGCAAACGCCTTTAAAGTTCAGGGCTGTTAAAATTGCGGCTGATAACTCTGGGGGAACTGCTTCACTGAGCCACCCTTGCATTAATTCCGCAGCTTGAGGGCGAGTCAAGGATTGACCATCTATTAATTGCTGTAGCAGAATATACCAACTTGTAGAAGATTCTGGGGAATTTGCCATAGCTAGGGTTTGTGAGTGATGAAATGCGGACGATTGAAGAAGCACTTGGCGACTGAAGGCGACTGAAGTCACGGCTACACAGGCAAAACCCGCCGACGCGGGTTGTTCTAAACCTTTGATTGTTCTTCAGTCCGCGTCGGCGGTGCGACCAGCGCTGCGGGAGGGTTTCCCTCCGCAGGCGACTGGCGAACCCGAAGGGACTTTGTTTGTATAGCCGCGATTTCTAATCGCTAGGGCTAAGTGCAAGCTTAGAGAGATCCCCAAAGCTTCCTGAAAAAGGGGACATGGCAGCTATCGTACCGGAAAATGAGCAGCTATCAAAGTTAGTTGGTTTCAAATATCAAGACTTAACTACACAGCCAGATTAGTATGGTTTTGACCTTGCTCTTTATTCTCCAAATTCCTGCATACTTCATAGTTAGTAATGAATAATTCTTTGCCCTTGGCAGCACCGTTCTGCTTATAATTATTCATGCCATACTGCAATTCCCACTCAAAAATATTCGCCCATTTAAAATTTTCACGAATTTGCAGAGAATTATCATAAGTAATTAGCCAATGATGAGAACATCCTCTTAAAACTTCAGCAAATCTTTGATGGTCAAAAGAAGTATGTAAGTTCCCTCTTTTGCCATATAATTTTGATTCGTTGGCGCTACAATATGGTGGATCTAAAAACAAAAATACATTTTCTTCTTCGTTATTCAAAAGATTACTATAATCTAAATTAGTAATTTTGATATCATTTGTTAAGATTTCGCCTAATTTTTCCAGTCGTTCTATTGATGAATATGTAAATCTTTTATGAAAAGATTCTTGAGAGAAACCGCCAGATTCTATAGTGCCTGAAAATGTAATTCTATTCAAAATAAAAAACCGCACTGCTCGGTCTAAATCAGATAAAGTATTGAGATCAACATTAGTTAATTTTGTAAATAATAACTGACCATCAACAGACTCATCTTTAATTTTACGTATTTCTTCTACTAGCTGACACATATTAGATTGAGCCATTTTCCAAAATAGGAATAAATCGTAATTTAAATCATTGATCCAAATTTTTAAATGAGGATATTGTTGTTTTAAATAAATGAATACAGAACCACCGCCTACAAAAGGCTCTCGAAATTCAGAGAAATTATCTGGGATGTATTTAAATATTTGACTTACGGCTTTTGATTTTCCGCCTGGGTAACGAAGTGGACTTTTAAGCATGATTGAGTTAAATAATTATCATAATTGTAGGCTGGATGGAGGTGAACCACTCTTTTAGAGTAAAATAATGTATTATGAGTATAAACAACGATAAGCAACTAAAAATAGGTTTTATATGGAAACTACAACTAAAAGGCAAGCATTAATACTAGCGATTAATGAACAATTAGAACTGGCTTATGATGATACATTACAAGAGATTTTAACGCTCTTAAAAATCCGTAAACAGGAAGATGAAGCAGACGAAATAGATTTTGAAGAAGGATTAAAAGACATCGCCGAAAATGGCACTTTAACCTGGTCAGAACATCAGCAAAGAACTGTATGAGCTACTAGGTAGAAATTTCCAAAAGTGCATCTAAACAACTCAAAAAGTTGCCAATAGATATTCAATCAAGGCTAGAGAGCAAAATTCAAGAATTAGCTATTGAGCCTCGTCCTGATGGTATCGCCAAATTAAAAAATGGTAAAAATCGTTATCGCATTAGAATAGGCGATTATCGAATTTTATATCAGATTTTTGATGATAACTTAATAGTAACAGTTATTCGAGTAGGGCATCGTAGCAAAGTTTATAGAGATGAATAAAATTAAAAAGGTTATTTTGAGCATAATTAAATAATTCAAAAACTAGCGTAATGAGCGAAAAATTACTCTGCCTGGAGATTCTTCTTGATTAATTCGTGCGTAAACTCGCAGACAGGTTAACACTTCGCCAGGAATACCGCCGCAATTTAGTTGTAAATCATCTTTTGAAAAAGCACAAATATCAGCATAAAGTCCTGACAATTGACGAATTCTGACATTGTGACCTGATTTATTGGCTTTATCAGCAATCTTTTTGAGAGTTCGACGTGATTCTTGCTGTAATTTTCCCCACCAAGAATAACGTTCAACAGGTGGAATAAATACTAAGGAATGTATGGCTTCATCCATATCAATCCAAGCACGTACAATAGCTAAGATTTCGTTATTTTCTTCTGCTTTTTGGGTACGGTGGAAGCGGTCTGTTAAAGTTTCTATGTATTGATGTTGCTGTTCTGGTTTGGAGTTTAAAGGGATAATATCAAAGCTAAAAATACTTTTTAATGCGTGATGTAAGTCTGGTTCTATTTCGATAAACTTAAGATATAAACTCAAGAAACCAGCTAGTAGTTGTAAATCTTCAGATTCATGAAGTGAAAAACTTTTTGACTTTAAAAGTGCTTTTTGAGATAAACATAACCCCTGAACATTAACATTACCTTTGAGTCCAGGGTAAACAATTTCATCTCTAACAAAGGGAAGTTTATAAAGATTATAATTATCTTCGATCGCACCAATTTCTTGAGCTAAATCTAAAGCTTGCTTTCGCCAAAATGCAGCCAAATCATCGGGAATTCGCAGCAGTTTCCGGTGAATTTCATGCCATAAATCTGTGTCTGTTTGGCTTTGTAGCGTTGAATCTCCTAGATATAAACTCAGTTCTGAGTCAGCATTCCAAGCTTCGTGGAGATGATTTAGCTTTAACTTATCTGAAGATTGGATGATAATCGTTTCTTTTTCATGTGCAGGTTGTAACCAACTTTGGATTTCTTGTAGCAGTTCTGCACATGCTTCAGCGCCAGGATCTTGAGGTAATTCCGTAAGTGCTTGATTTAATGCAGCTTCTAGTCCATGCAAGCTACACCGCACTAACCTAGCTAACTCGGAGTTTTCTGTTTCTAATAGCTGACGTAGATGCTGCATAAATATCACCTTTTTTATCTCACGCAGAGGCGCAGAGACGCGGAGGATTTATTACCGCCTTTGCGCCTTTGCGTCTTTGCGCGAAATAATCATTTATTAATGTATGCCACAGAAGGGATCGCGTTCTTTATCTACTTCGTTAGGTTGCAACTCTAACTCGGCACGATAAACACAACCTTCTTGTTTTAAACATTCTTGACTTGTTGATGTCCAGTAAGGAACTTCGCCGGGGTGCATCCGCAGGATACCTTTGTTGTCGAGGGTGACGCGATATTGACAAGGGTAGTCTGTGGTGACATTTGGTTTGCTGAGTGCGCCGATACGTATCCATTTTTTATGGTTAGTTTCGGTGTCTGTTTGATAGACGTAAAATGTATGTTGACCAGTATAAGGAAAGGGAGGCAAGGAATTACTAATTAAGCCGCTTCCTGGTTGTGGTGAACCGTCTCGGAGATAATGAAATTCGTGTAGCGATTTTTGATCATTTTGGTCTATTTCAAAGACTAAATGATAAGCATTTGGTTGATCTACGGTTGCTGACTCGATAACGTTGACGGCTATATCGCCATCAGTTAAGTTTTTATTTGGTCTTTCTAAAGCAATGTTCCATTTCAATTTACCGTCAGCAAATAATGTTGTTTCGGAAGCTGCTGATATTGCTGAACCGACATCAATACCGGGAACGTCTATTAAATAATGGGGGTTGCCTTGACACAGCAATACGTTAAATTGTAGTGTCTGGTCAATCTCAAATTGAACTTTGATTTTTTTGAGGAATTCGGCTTCTTCCATTCCCAATTTTTCCATGAGATGTTTACCGTCGAAGCTTCCCCACAATCTTAAATCACCGTCTTCGTAGTCTTGGCGATAAATGATGTTGGTTAACTGTATCCCTTGCCAAGTTGTACGTACTTTGGCAACTGTTTCCCAAGGTGCAATTTGATAAAGTTCTTGTCCAGCTTTGAATATTGGTAGTAGTTCGTTGCTTTGGGTTTTGCGTTTGAAGTTGCAAGGTAAATAATAAAATAAATTTTTAACATCAATTTCTAACTGATTCGCGCCTTTTTGTAGCAAACTTTTCGATTCTTCTGGGTCAAATCTGAGCCTGCGTAACTTCTCGGCATAACACGCACCTGCGGAGGTGGCTAGTTTGGTAAATTCTAAAACAAAGGTGATTCTTTCCGGGTTCCAAACAAAGTAGGGAGACTTACTAAATTCTTGGTAAATATGACGTTGTACTAAGTCTAGGTTGCAAGTTTTTCCTGACAGAATTAACCAGTCAACTTTGTGGGTGTTCCAAGAATCTATGGTGTTATCTTCTGAACGCAGGCGGCTTTCCATTAAGCCTTTTGCAATACCAATTGCTTCTTTGATGGCGGTTGTGGCTACACGTTCAAATTGTTGATTATCTAAGGTAACAGAGATAGTATCTGGATTGTGAATTTGATATTTAATTGCGCTTTGAGTGAGAAGTTCAGCAATTTGTTGTTCAGATATTGTAAAGGTTAAAAGTGAATTATCGGCTGGTGGTTTTTGTCCGAGTTTGAGTTTGGCTGCTTCTGCATGATCCCAGAGTGTGTAAAAGGTTTGCAGGCGTTGGGGTGCTTGTTGCCAACGGGTTGGTAATACTTTCTCGGCTGTATCTAAGGCATCTTTATAAGCTGCATCGCCTTCGGGATTCTCTCTATCTAAGCATTTTAATAAACTACCAGTTTTGAATTTACCTTGTTCGAGAAAACGTTCGTTTAATTCGGAACTAATTAAGTCTTCTAATTTTTCGCTGTCGATATCACCTCTGGTGACTGCTGTTAAGAGAAAATCTGCGATCGCAACTTTTAATAACCTAAATACTCGCAGTGTAATTAACTCACCACCCAACTGCAAATGTCCTGATGAACCTAATAATTTCGGAGTCAATTTATAGTAACGTCCGCCTAAACCTCGGTCTTCGTTATTGGCAAAAAATGGAGTTTTATCTTCTAAGGTTAATTCAATTAAGGCTAAGTCCGTTGTGCCGCCACCAATATCTAAAACTAAGACATTTTGTGACCATTTATTTCCATCACGGCGACAACGAGTTTTGAAAGATTCAATGCCAATATTGAGATTACCGCCAAATTCGCGCCATAAGAAAAATATTGCTACAGAAACAGCTTCGTCGTAAGCAGTTTGAACATCATCAATTCCTAATTGCTCAACTAATTGCTTAACTTCTTTGCGAACTACTGGCGGTGCAACTGTCGGATAAGTAACAACTGCTGTTAAAAAATCGCCTTCCGAAAATCTGCGTCTAGCGCGTTGGCGATAATCTTCAGTCAATTCAATTAAATGTGACCAAGCTGCTTGAATTAATTGATTAACATTAATGTTTGCTTCTGTATCATCTAATATTACGGGAAATGTTCTATTCTGCCCAAAATAACGCTTGGGTGAGTGGTGAAATCGGCTGATAATTTCTTTTAAGGAACTGCTATTTCCTTGGGCGATTGCTTTTTTTCTATTATCTCTCGCTTCTCGTCCCATTCTCAGTTTTAATATTGCTAAATTAGAAATTTCTAACTCACTGGGAATTTCTGTATCACGGCGGTCAATATCAAGGACTACGGGAATTAAATTTTGTGATTCTAATGTGGGAACGCGAAAGACTTCATGATATATTTGATAAAGCTTTTTGCTGGCAGCCCGCTGAAATTTCTCGCTATTGCCTAAACATAATTCGATTTGGCGAATTGCTTCTAAAAATTTTTCTTTGTTATCGCTTTCAAAGATTTCGATTAATTGGCTGGGTTCGATTTCTAAATTTTTACTAATATCAATAATAAATTTTTGCCATTCAGTTTCGCTGATATCTGGTAATGCTTCGGAGGCGGGAGAATTGAGCCATTGTGCTAGGCGATCGCGCAATCTTAATTCTTGTTCTCGTGGTAAAATTTCTGCAATCGGTATTTCTATAGGGTCGAAAAGCGTAACAGTAGAATTCGACGTACCAAAATCTAAAGCAAACCATCCGGGAAATCTTTTTTGTTGTTGGCTAATAGGTCGCTTTTCAGGAGAGTTCGGCAGTTGAAAAGGATTCATGGATATATCCGATTTTATTATTTGTGCTTCTGAAGTTGATGGTGTCCATAAATAACAAGCAGCTTTAATTTGTTTGGGTTCAGATAGTAGCGGTTCTCCTGAAAAGTCAGAATCAAAATACTCAACAATTACTTGTAATGTACAGTTTATTGGTTCTTTTAAAGGTTTTTCTAGTTTACAAGGATATTGTTCTAGTTGCCCGATTTGCGAAATTTTTGGGGTGACAGCATCAAATGGTTTATATGCTTTTTGAATTTGTGTAGGTAATTCGTTAGGAGTGCCTTTGACAGAGAAATTGATGCGGGAAATGTGAGGTACATTATTACCAATAGCAACTAATTGAATGCTGGGAAGTTCTAAGTATTCATTTTCGTTAACTTGGATTTGGAAGCGTGGAGGGAGGCGAATTTCTACTGGCATTTTGACGTTTCCTGTAATCTTTTGTTTACAGCTATTTTTAAGTAAATAAACCACGTCTTTTTTTATTTCACGCAAAGACGCAAAGGCGCAATGACGCAACTAACCTATCAATTAGCTATTAAAAAGCAATATCTGAATAAGAAGTAGTAGCAATTTCTAAGAGAATATTTAGCCAAGTGGGAATAGCAAGTTTAGGTGGTGAATCTCCAGCAGCCAGGTATCTCAGCAATGCTTCTTTTTTAGAAATATTTTGCAGTGTGGGAATAATTTGATCTAAGATGCCTTCTATTTCCGAGTTTACTTGTTGATTAACTTCACTAACATACTGCACAAGATGGAGACTGGCACTAGTTGTAAGTTCATCTCGTAGGCGCAATACCAACATTTGATGATGGGTGGCTCTAGGTGAATTTTGGCTTCTTTCTGGCGACCAATCAAAAATTTGACCAATGTTATGTTTTTCATCTTGACGCGCCAAGGGAAACATCATTTTGGGAGCGATTTCTTTGTCTTTGCTATTAATTTCTGCGAGAACAGCTTCTTTCCATTGATTAGGGTCACAGCCTAATAGTAATTTATAAAATAAATCGGCTTCTTCTCCACCAAATCCGATGTCAATTTCTTGTTCCATTTCGGGTGTGAGAAGTGTTTTGAGGTAGTCGCGTGTTTCGGCTACTTGATTGGATAGTTTACTTAATAAATCTACCACTGCTTGACGAATGCGATCGCGGGCAAATATTTCGACTTCTTGCACAGTTTTTTCAAAGGCTGGATAAAAGTCATCACTCTTAGTTGGTAAGGCATTATTGACTTTACTTCCTCTATCGAATAACTTCCCAGCTGCACCTTTGGTTTCTGCTATGGTGATAGCGCCATTGTTGGCTTTGTTAAATAACAAAGTCCACTGGTTCCAGTTGAGAACTTGAAACGTGAGTTCGTCTTTTACTACTTCGCTGACCACAATTCCTCGGCGGTCTTTGAGTGGTTCTTTGCCTAATTCTTTTTGGAAGTTGCGGTAGGTTTTATCTAAACTGTCAATGGCATGACGCAACTGAATTAATGTTGGACTATCAATGGTAGGTATGCCTTGTTCGTGAATTTCTGCGATGATATTTTTCAGGTTTTCTTGTTGTTGGCGCAAACTCTCAGCAGTGCGGCGAGTATCTTCATACAGTTGCTTCAGTCCGTGCGTTGCAACGTGATTTTGAATTAATTCTCGCAGTTTGGCAATACCGCCATCTTGAGCAAAGTAACCTAGTTGTCTACCCAGCTGGCTACGTGCATCAGATTCTAGCAGTCTTTCACTTAAACTTGTCCATTTTTGTTGCAACCGTTTCGAGCGTTCCAAGTAATTAGGATAATCTAAGTTAGTTAAAAATTCTGGTGAACCTGCTTTCACACTACTCGAACGTTTCGCTAATTCTGCTAGTCCTAACAAAGGTGATAACAAAACAATGCGGTCTTTTTGAGTGGTGAATGCACTTGCGCCATCGATAGTTGTTTGCAGAACTTTCAGTTTTTGGACAACAGTTTCCTCATATAAAGGAGTGTTGGCTACACCATCTTCGATGAGTTGGTCGAGTTCTCGTTCGCCGCCTTCGCTTTCTAGCGGTAGCTGGTCAAAACGACCGACACCGACGAGAATTAAATCTTTGAGGTCTTGTCCTGGTCGTTGTTGCTGCATCATGGTGAAGATTTTGTTGGCGCGATCGCTCCCCGGAGATTTACCATTAAGCAAGATGAGAATTGTCTGGACTTCCGCTAATTCCCGCAACGATAAAAAAGTATCCCTCGCACCGGAATTCGCCGCACCTAAACCAGGAAAATCTAAGAGAATAAATTCCGAAGCGTCGGTAACATCCCAAATTTCCCGCGAGATTTTGACTTCAATATCAACACGGCGAATTAATGGGAAGCTGTTTTGTAATAATTTTGTTGGTAGCCTGTGGGGTGGACTGGGTAAACGGATATGCGCTGGTGGTAGGTCTTCAAACTTGAGAGTTTGGATGGCCATTGGCTGTTCTGCCAGCTGTAAACCCTCTCGCGCTGTGGCATGATCAATCTGGTAGCGTCCACTACACATCGCCTCACCGTAGGAACTATAAGCACGCACGAACAACACTAACTCACGCAGCAGATAGCGTAACTCTAGGTTATTACTGTTGTTCCATGCTGCTTCACACCAAGCCAGAATATCTTTACCAGAGTTTAACTGTGAGAGTTGTACAGGCACAAGCCCTGCGGCGGCTGATCTGCGACTGGCTTCTGCTAACATAAAGCGTAAACACTCTTTCACCCCTTCATGAGAAAGATACTCGACAGTAAAACTCCCCACTTGGGTTGTGGCAAATTCATCTTGTGCTACTAAGTGAATAGCTGTAACATTACCAGTAGTTGGGTTTTCGTTGACTGGTAACGCATCTGCATATCCGATTAAGCTGCCTAATAGTAAAGTTTTCCCACTACTAAATTCTCCCATCACACCGATTTTGACAGGTGAAGTAGCAAGTTCTACAGTTTTCTCAGCAGTTTCTCGCAAGCGTGCCAGACATTCATCAAGGCTGGCTGGAACCCAGTCTTCTTGTTTAGAAGGATACTGCGGTACAGAGTTGATTTTTTGGAGTATAAATTCGCCGTATTCTTTAAAATATGCTAACTTTTCAGAATTCATACAATAGTTACCGTTAAAAATAAAATTTATGTGAGTTTTATAACATAAAAGTTGCCAGCAGCAGCCGTTAGTTTAAAGTTTTGATGTTTGGCTTTTCTTGTTTTAGCGAGGTACATCTTGATTGAGGGTAAGGAAATAAAGGCGCTGAGATGAGAAACTAAGATGTATAGCAGTAGAAGCATAGTTGAAGATAGTGTTGATTACTTAAAGACTTGAATTGACTATATTTATACTCAGCACTCACACTTCGGCTTCGCTCAGTGAACAGCACTCAGCACTTTGTTATATCTCATGTAATTGGGAACTGTGTAGCATATAGTTGTAACCGTAGTGTTCCAAAGTAAACAAATATTTATTCTGTATAAAAATTTAATTCCCGTTATTTTTAATCAAAATTTAACTTTATTACATGGATTCTCATATTGATAAATAGGAATGCACAGATGTGCGTCCCTATGCATTACTTTTTGATAATTTTTATGTTGTGAGAAAATTGTTTATAGAGTTATCGCAGAAATCAAGATGTAATTAATCATTGCTAATCAGCTTTTGTTGCTTTTATTGTATAAATTGCATCTTCAAAGATTAATTACAAATGCCAAGCGGAAAAAATTAAGATTACTTAATAAAGTTAAGGGCTAGGCTACAACAATTTTCATAGCCTCTGGAAATCTTCTAATTTACAAAAAGTTCAAAATTAATAATTCAAAGTTTAAGCACAATTGATTTTGAGGTCAAAAAATTGTGTTAAATTCTTACTTACTGAAATAATATGAGCAAAATTTATGAAACTCTCTTAAGATAGATGTGCTTACTGAAGTATTCGTAATAACATCACAGTAGAATATTATAAGTTTTTAGATTAATGTATAAAAACTTAAAAATAAATAGTTTTATTAGACATTAAAAAATAACGTTGTAGATTTTATTATTCTTTGCAGAATAGGTAGGTAAAAGTGTTTTCTGAAAGGGTGCAAAACTTATCTCATAAAATTGATGAAAGCATGAACCTAGTGCAGAAGCGTGGTACGAAAAATACTAGCGATCGCAAATTAAGAAATATGGCTCTAGCAGCCACTAAACATGAGACAGAAACAAAAATCGAGAACCAGACAGCAGAATTAACTAATGCACTTCAACAACTGCAAGCAACAGAAGCAAAGTTAGTTCAGAAAAATTCCGAAATACAAGCAATGTGGCAGCTGCTTGCCGATATATATTTTCGCATTGATCCCAACGGCACTATTTTAGAATACCAATCAAGCAAAACATATAATTTAACTAATCAATCAACAGCAGTTCCAGGTCAGCAACTACTAGAGTGCTTACCAAAGTCTATTGTTATCCGCTTTCATCAAGCAATAAATCAAGTTCTGCAAACTCAATCTTTAGTCAGTTTTAAATATACATTAACGTTAGGAGAAGGTAAGGCGCATTTTGAAGCTCGATTATTGCCCTTAGAATCAAGAGAAATTATTGTACTGGTGCGAGATGTTACTCACATAGTACAAGGAGCTTTTATCGAAGGTGGTGATAAGTTTCGGACTATTGTCGAAAATGCTCACAATATTATTTTTGCGCTCACACCCGATGGTTTATTGTCTTATGTGTCTCCTAATTGGAGTGAGATTTTAGGACATGAAGTTGCAGAAGTTGAAAGTAAACCCTTAGTCTCCTTTTTACATCACGAAAATTTATCAACTTATACAGATTACTTCACCAAAGTTTTAATCACAGGTCAACAACAAGACGCGATCGAATATCGAATTAAACACAAAAATGGGAATTGGCGATGGCATAGCTGCTACTCATCAGCCATCAAAGATGCGAGTGGGAATGTTGTCTACTTTGTTGGTATTTGCCAAGATATTACAGTTCGCAAACGAGCAGAACTAAGGCGACAGCGGACAGAAAACGCTTTAAGAAAATCAGAAGCTAAATTTCGAGCAAAAACTCAACAGTTAGAAGAGACGCTGCGAAAACTGCAACAAACCCAAGCTCAACTCATCCAATCAGAAAAAATGTCCAGTTTGGGACAGTTAGTAGCAGGTATTGCTCACGAAATTAATAACCCGGTGAATTTTATTTATGGCAATGTGAAATATGCCAACGATTATGTACAAGATTTGTTGCACTTGATTGAACTTTATCAGCAACACTTTTATCCGCCAGCGCCAGAAATTCATCAGCAAATTTATGCAATTGATTTAGATTTTATCCGGCAAGATTTGCCTAAAGTTTTAGATTCGATGAATACAGGAGCAGAGCGCATTCGTCAAATTGTCTTATCTTTACGCAACTTCTCACGAGTTGACGAAGAAGGCATGAAGTTGGTGAATCTTCATGAAGGCATCGATAATGCGTTGTTACTATTGCAAAATCGCCTGCAAGCTCAGCCTGAATCTCCAAAAATCGAGGTGATTAAAGAATATGGTGATTTACCACGAGTAATGTGTCACCCTGGACAAATGAATCAGGTATTTATGAATTTATTGACAAATGCTATTGATGCTTTAGAAGAAATCGCTATTCCCAATCCGCAAATTCAGATTCGCACCAATTTACAAGCAGATGATCGCGTTATCATTAGTATCACTGATAATGGGCCAGGAATCAACGAAAAAATCCGCGATCGCATCTATGATCCCTTCTTTACTACTAAACCTGTAGGCAAAGGTATAGGTATGGGGTTATCAATTAGCTATCAAATTGTTGTTAAAAAACACCGTGGAGAATTAAGTTGTGTTTCCCAACCAGGAGAAGGAACTGAGTTTGTGATTAGTATACCAACAGCAGTAATTGAGCAAGACTAAATTAATAGTAAACGAAAAAGTTTTCCTCTCTATTTAAACACAACTTAGTCAACACTCAATGTTGAAAATTTATTATTCATCTGTGAACAGAGATTCTATATCCCGATAACCACTTGCAACACGAGTAATACTAATTCCATCTTCTGTGGGATAGTAAAATACAATATAATCATCGACAATAAACCCACGTAAATTGGGTACAAGCTTTCCATAACTTTTCCCCATATTGGGAAAACTAGCTACCAATTTACATTTTTGGCGAATGTCATCAAAAAGTTTACTAGCCGCTTTTGGGTTACGACGAGCAATATATTCACAAATTTCATCTAAGTCTTGAATTGCTCCATCTGAAAATGAATAATTACTCATTCAGATGTCTCCTCAACAATTTGACGAATTTTTTCTTGTAACCTGGCAAACACAACTTCGCCATCAGTTACTTGTCCTTTAGCTATTTCTTCAGTTCCTACAGAAATTTTTTGCCTTAATTCTTCAATTCGCT
The DNA here is from genome assembly GCF_020829595.1 of Nostoc sp. CHAB 5844. Taxonomy (GTDB): domain Bacteria; phylum Cyanobacteriota; class Cyanobacteriia; order Cyanobacteriales; family Nostocaceae; genus Nostoc_B. The sequence goes on along the minus strand of NZ_JAIVFW010000006.1, from coordinate 135,472 downwards.
GTTCTCTTTGTTGTAGCAACTTAAATGCTTCATTGATCACATCATCTGCACTAGCGAATTTACCACTAGCAAGCTGTGCTTGAATAAATTGCTCTAGTTCTGGTTTAATTTGGATGTACATATTTTCTAACTCTATATAATTAATGATCTTACCTTTATGCAGAAAAAACTGATGGGTGTAGGTGACTAAATTCCTTACACTCTTACACCCTCAACAAGAAAAAGTCTTGTTACGCAATTAGCGATTTTTAAAACTTATCATTCACCATTAAACGCACACCGCCAGCAGGTGCAAATACTATGCCGCGACGCACAGGTTTAAGAGGAGCTTTTTCTAACAATTCGAATGAGTAGTGTGAAAGGATAGTCGCCAGAACTAATTTCATTTCAAATAAAGCAAACGCCATTCCCAAACAACGACGATTTCCGCCACCAAAAGGCAAAAATTCATAAGGCGAAAATTGGCGTTCAAGAAAACGTTCTGGTCGAAAACGCTGAGGTTCTGGATAAATATCTGGACGATGGTGCGTTAAATAAATACAAGCAGATACTGTCATGCCTTTGGGTAAATCGTAACCCATCAATTGCATAGGAGCTTGGAGAATGCGTGGCAAACTAAAGAAAACAATTGGATAAATTCGCAGTGTTTCGGAGCAGACAGCATTCAGATATGGTAGTTGCGTAATTGTCGTGGGGTCTGCACTCGTAATATCAATAGAGTTGAGTTCTTGCAGTAATTTTTCGCGGACTTCTGGTTGATAATGAATCCAGTATAAAGCCCAAGCTAATGCGATCGCAGTAGTTTCATGACCAGCAAACAACATAGTCATCAACTCATCGCGCAACTCTACATTGCTCATGAGTTGACCATTTTCATCCTGTGCAGACAATAGCAAACTCAAAATATCTTCGCCTTGAGATTCGGGTTGATTACGGCGTTCTTGAATTTCTTGGTAAATTAGCTCATCAAGCTGCTGTCTACGGCGGACAAATTTACCCCAAGGACTCCACGCTCCTATGTCACGTTGCAATGATTTGAAAAATAAGAAAACAGCACTCAAAGGCGCATTAAATGTGTCCAACATCTCAATTAAGACTTGTTGAATTTGTTGGTAACGTTCTCCTTCTTGCAGTCCAAAAACAGCGCGTAAAATCACATTCAGGGAAATTTCTTGCATACTGGGACGAGCCACAAATGGTTGTCCAACTTGCCACTGACTCGTAACTTGATTGGCAATTTCACAAATCAATTGACCATAGGCTTTCATTCGTTCCCCATGAAAGGGAGGCATTAAAAGTTTACGCTGTTGTAAGTGGCGATCGCCATCTAGTAATATTAGTGAATTTGTTCCTAACAAAGGTTGAACAATATTACTTCCTGAACCTGTTTCAAACAACTTAGCATCAGCAGTAAAAAGTTCTTGAATTGCTTGCGGATGACTAATAATTACCTGTGTGGGAAAACCAGCAAATCTAGAGATAAAAGTATCTCCATATTTTTTTTGATGCCAATCTAGGTTTTCGATTGGTTGCATAATTGCTCGGATCGTTTGTAACCATTTAGGCTCGGTTACTTCAATTGGTAGGTTATTACTGATTTGGTTTTGAGTGTTTTCTTGGAGAGTAATCATTAGTTATGCTCCTAGTTGGATATTTTTCAACGCAGAGGAATAATGAGTTGAAGAAGAATGCAGAAGTCAGAATTCAGGAGGAGGCAGTGCGGTGGACGGGTTCCCCGGCATAAAGCAACTGCCGTTCAGAATCAATTAGTGGGGGAAAAAGACCCGCCACTGTCTTGAAAAGTTACGCAGAGTTTTGTATTCGAGATTAACTAAAATTCCCTACAATAGCGATCGCACTTAATATATGAGATACTTCACTGTTGTTGTGCTTGGGCGATCGTAATATTAACTTCCTGACCATAGGCAACCTCAAGTTGATAACCATCAGGGTCGCGGATAAAAGCCCAGTAACCAACAGGTGAACCCCAATCTTGTGGCTCTACTTGCAATAAACCTTCTGATTTCGCCTCAGCGCAGAGACGGTCTACTTCTTCACGACTTTTACAAGCTACGCCAAGATGGAACCCAGATGAAGGTTGGCATTGTGCTTTGTCTAATTGCAGTAACACAATCACAAATGGTCGAGTTAAATCACTAATCCAAGCAACTTCAAATTGATTACTTTCATCGGTGCGACGATGCACTACTTTCATTCCAGCATACTTCTCATAAAAAGAGATGCTTTTATTGATGTCGGTTACTCCAAGTCCAATATGAGTAAAGCCAATATCTGCCATGAGCGGTTTCCTGCTTATAATCAAAAATCTCTTTGAGATTATGATATTGCGAGTAAACAAGTTTGAGTTCTGAGCTTGGCGTTTGAAGTTCTGAGGTTCACATTCCAGGTTCCGAGCTTGGTGTTTCAAGTTCTGAGGTTCACATTCCAGGTTCCGAGCTTGGCGTTTTGAGTTTTATAGATTCAAACCTTGCCGAAAATCTAGATAAACTCTGCATTTTTTAATTACGAACTTGTACTGAGCGTAGCCGAAGTATTACGAATTACGAATTAGTTTAACTTCTGGCAGCGCTAAGGGTAATTCTAATCCTGTCGCCTGAGTCAGTTCTTGGGGTGGAGTTTCGCGGGTAGAACTTCTGAGGTATTGTCCATCAAGAATAGGCTCAACTACCTTCATTTGATGACGGGTGCTGTAGAAGCGATGAGTTTGTTGAGTTAGCTGCCGTTCTTGGATGCTTTCATTGGCAATTTTCTTCCGCAGTTTAATGATGGCATCAATGACAGCTTCTGGCCTGGGTGGACATCCGGGAATGTAAACATCCACTGGGATTAACTTATCTACACCCCGCACTGCTGAGGGAGAGTCAACACTAAACATTCCACCTGTAATAGTGCAAGCTCCCATCGCTATCACATATTTTGGTTCTGCCATTTGCTCGTAAAGTCGCACCAAATTTGGTGCATACTTCATTGTGATTGTGCCTGCAGTAATCAACAAGTCAGCCTGTCGGGGAGTAGCACGGGGAATCATGCCAAATCGCTCCATGTCAAAGCGAGATGCGTAAGCTGCCATAAACTCCATGAAGCAACAGGCTGTCCCAAACATCATGGGATACAAACTGGACATTTTCGCCCAGTTATACAAGTCATCTAAGGTTGTGAGGATGAAATTTTCTGAAAGATTTTGTGTGACTGTGGGATGCTCGACAGGGTTGATGATTGAGTTTGTCATAAGATGAGACTCCCGAACAATACTAGATACAGCAGTTCTTGGTTGGGTACAGTACATTTTTGACCTCTCTCCAAACCTCTCTCCTGCGAGGAGAGAGGCTTTGAGTCTTACTCCCCTTCCCTTGTAGGAAAGGGGTTGGGGGTTAGGTTTGTATTAGACTCAACTGCAAACGGCTATATATACGCCGCAGAAATGCTGACCAGTAAATTTAATTTCTTGATAACTACAGTTTCGTTGGAATTACAAAACAGCACCAGTAAAGATAAAGGCGTTAAGGTACTAACTTAAGCAAGACTAAAACTGATAAGCGATCGCTAACTTGACTTAAAACCAGTAAAATTAATCTGAATTGAGCGTTAGCCTTGTAATCCGATGGAATTGCACAAGCAAAGACGCAAGCGTGGTGTTATCCTCAGTCTCCCAGGAATTCAAAAGCTTCAGGAGGCTAGACACCAAGCGGAAATTTTAGAAAATGAAGGAGCTAAGTTCACCCTCGAAGAACTCAGCTACCGCACTCAGTTGGCTCCTTTTACAGTTTCTAAAGTGTTGACGCGAACCGAAGGCGTTGACAAGCAAACTCTGGAATACTTTTTTAGAGCTTTTGGCTTGGAGTTAACTGCTAATGATTATGTCAGAACAGGCGTACAGGAGAGCAGAGGTGTAGAGGTGCAAGGGTGCAGGGGTGCAGGGGAAGAATACAAAACTCCTCACTCAGCACTCACCACAGACTGGGGTGAAGCTGTAGATGTCTCAATTTTCTTTGGTCGCACAGAGGAAGTTAGCAAGTTAGAGTATTGGATTATTCATGATCATTGTCGGCTAATAGCGTTGCTAGGGATGGGGGGAATTGGTAAGACTTCCCTGGCGGTGAAACTGGCACAGCAAATGCAAGAGGAGTTTGAGTTTGTTGTCTGGCGTAGTCTCCGCAACAGTCCTCCTTTGGGAGAATTGCTGGCAAATCTATTGCAATTTTTTGCTAATGGACAACCAGTAAAGTTATCGGACAATGTTGGCGATTTAATTTCGCAGTTCATGGTGCATTTAAGAGCGCACCGTTGTTTAGTGATCTTAGATAACTTTGAATCTATTTTAGCGAGTGGCGATCGCACTGGCCGTTACCAACCTGGATACGAAGATTATGGACATCTCCTCAAGCAGATAGGCGAGACATTCCATCAAAGTTGTGTGGTGCTGACAAGTCGAGAGAAACCCCAAGAAGTCATCGCTTTAGAAGGGGAAACTCTGCCTGTGCGCTCGTGGCAGCTAAAGGGATTGAGTGCGATCGCTGCTTTACAATTAATCAGAACTAAAAGTTTTTTTTGCGGTTCCGATACAGACTGGCAAAACTTAATTCAACATTATGCAGGTAATCCTCTAGCTCTGAAAATTATTGCTATAACTATTCAAGATTTATTTGATGGCAATATTGCTGAGTTTTTCGCTCAAGGTTCTACTGTTTTTGGTACTATTTACGATTTATTAAACCAACAATTTCAGCGGCTTTCACTACTAGAAAAAGATTTAATGTATTGGCTGGCAATTAACCGCGAACCTGTCACTTTAACAGAGTTACGCGCAGATTTAGTCTTACCAGTCTCATCAATGAAATTGTTGGAAGCCTTAGATTCTCTCAGTCAGCGCAGTTTAATTGAAAAAAAATCAGTACCAGAAGCACCTGTTCACTTCACATTGCAACCAGTAGTGATGGAGTATGTCACAGAACAATTTATTCAACAAGTTTGTGCAGAAATTATTGAAGACCCAAACACACATATCATATTTAATAGTCACGCTTTAATTAAAGCAACTGCTAAAGATTACATTAGAATTACTCAAATCAAACTTATTCTTCAGCCGATAGTAGAACATCTCCTGCATCAGTTACGTACCAAACCAGCAATTGCAACTCATCTGACGCAGATTTTACAACAATTAACTCATCTTCAACCAGGATATGCAGGTGGTAATATTCTCAATCTTTTCTGTTACCTGCAAACTGACTTAACAGGCTATGACTTTTCTTATCTCACGATTTGGCAAGCATATCTTCAAGACACGCCACTCAAAAAAGTTAATTTTGCTTATGCGGATTTATCTAAATCAGTGTTTGCAAAAACTTTCTCGACAATTATTTCTACAGCATTTAGTCCTGATGGTAAAACCCTAGCAACTGGTCATTTCAATGGTGTTTTGATTCTTTGGGATGTTGCTAGTGGTCAACAATTAATAGAATGTCAAGGACATACAGGTTTTGTTTGGTCGATTACTTTTAATCCAAATGGTAATACTTTAGCCACTGCCGGACAAGACGAAAGCATTAAACTGTGGGATGTCAAAACCGGACAATGTTTGCAAACTTTTACAGGACATACAGGCGGTGTTGTTTGTGTTGTATTTCGTGACAAAAATACATTAATTAGCAGCAGCACAGATTTTACAATCAGGCTTTGGGATATTAACTTGGGACAATGTACTCAAGTCTTGCCAGGACATACTAGCAGAGTTTGGTCTGTGGCTTATCAAGGGGGGATTTTGGCGAGTGGAAGTGAAGATAAAACTATTAAGTTATGGGATTTAACTACAGGTTCTGGCATTACAACCTTAAAAGGACATACTGACTGGATTAAATCGGTTGCTTTTAGTGCATCAGGAATATTAGCCAGCGGAAGTTTAGACAAAACAATTCGGCTTTGGAATGTAGAACAAGGCGAATGTATTGGCGTTATAGCAGGACATATGAATGGAATACTAGCGATCGCCTTTATCGGAGAAACTGATATCTTAGCTAGTTGTAGTATTGATTGCACAATTCGGCTTTGGGACATTAATACCCAACAATGCATCAAAACCTTGCAAGGTCATGCTAACTCGATTGATGCGATCGCAGTTAACCCCCAAGGAACTTTACTAGCTAGTGGTGCTGATGACTTTTCTCTCCGGCTATGGGATGTCTCCACGGGTGAGACAGCGCTGCGGGAGGGTTTCCCTCCGCAGGCGACTGCGTTAGCGTCAGCGTTAGCGACGAAGGAGCGTCACCCGAAGGGCGAGTGTTTCCGCATCTGCAAAGGTCGGAATAACTGGGTAAAATCGGTAGCTTGGAATCCAATTTCCGCAATTATCGCCACAGGTAATGAAGACCGCACAGTTAGGTTATGGACACCAGATGGTGAATGCCGCATCTTATACGGTCATACTGATTTAATTTTTGAGGTTGATTTTTCCCCCGATGGTCGGACTGTAGCCAGTGCCAGCGCTGACAGTACAATTCGGTTATGGGATGTCGCTACTGGTCAGTGTATCAAAATCATTCAAGGACACATCGGTATGGTTACAGGGTTAGGCTTTAGTCCCGATGGACGAACATTAGCCAGCGCCAGCTATGACAACACAAGTAAATTATGGGATGTCGCCACAGGACAATTAATTGAGAGTTTTCCTGTACACCTGGGTATGTCTGTAGCCTTCAGTCCTGATGGCACAAAATTAGCATTTGGTGGTTTTGACGATACAGTGAGACTGTGGGATATTAAAACGCGAAAATGCGATCGCACCTTCACCGGACATAGCAATTGGGTGTGGTGGGTAGCTTTTAGTCCCAATGGCAAAACTTTAGCTACTGGTAGTAGTGTGGAGGGTATTGTCAGGCTATGGGATATCAAAACAGGCGAATGTTTGCAGATTCTCCAAGCACACCAAGATATGCTGTGGGCGATCGCTTTTAGTCCTGATGGTAGTACTCTGGTGACAACCAGTAGTGACGGTACAATTAAACTTTGGGATGTTGTTAAAGGTACTTGCATCACCACTTTAGAAGGACATCATACCTGGGTGATGTGCGCCACCTTTAATCCAGCTGGTAACATCTTAGTTGCGGGAGATGGTTCTGCTGCCATTAAACTTTGGGATATGACAACAAAACAGTGTATTAAAACTCTAAAGGCTGAACAAATCTACGAAGCAATGAATATTTACGGAGTCACAGGTTTAACAGAAGCGCAGAAATCAGCATTGTTAACCTTAGGAGCTAATACTAACTCGTAATTTGTTTTTCAACGCAAAGGTACGCAAAGTTTTAAATCGTCCGTACGGTTAAATGCAAGCAATAACAAAAACTGTTATTATAATAGCCATTCTTGTTATAAAGAGAGACCTATATGAATATTTCCCTGACTCCTGAGCTAGAAGCCTTCGTGCAAGCACAAGTTGAGTCCGGTTTGTATCATTCTCAAAGTGAAGTGATTCGGGAAGGGTTGCGTTTGTTAAAACGCTTTAACGACTATTCTGAGGAATATAAACTGTGGCTCAACGAACAGATTGCCATTGGTCTTTGGGAGCTTGACAATGCCCAAAGTCTTCCCGCCGAAGGGGTACGAGAGCGTGTTCGTAACAAGGCGCAAAAGTTGATGAAAAAGCCTGTGTGATGAACCCAAAACCTTATATTTTGTCAGAACAAGCGGAGAACGACTTAGCCCGGATTTACGCTTATATTGCGCGAGATAATCCAGATGCTGCTGAACGGATGTTAGATAAGCTTCTTTCCGCCTGTGAATTGCTCACAGATAACCCCAGAATAGGGCAGTATCGTTCCGAACTGACCCCGCTGCCTGTCCGTTTCTGGTTGGTGCATCCCCGCTATTTCCTGATATACCGAGGAGAAAACCCTGTTGAAATCGTGCGTGTACTGGCGGCAAATATGGATATTGCGCGAGAACTTGCTGGAGAATAATCAGGCTATCGGATTGCTATTTGTAGCAAGTCGTTGCCTTACTTCTGGGATATGTGATTAACTAATTCACTTAATCGAATCAGCATGGCAGGTGTGATTACTTTTTTCCGGTACTTCGTAGTCAAAACTAGGTGTGCTTTTAAGTCAGAAATAGACCTAGCTGTTGATTTATAAGTCATGAATCAATTCAAAATTCAAAATAAAAAAGCCTGCAAAACGCAGGCAAATCAATTGCTGAAAAAGTCTAGTTTTGTGTGACAGGTTCTTTCTTGCACCAAGCAATTACCACTTCTCGCATTACTTGATTTTCATCAGCAGAATTAAAAACTTCAACTCGCCAAACAACCCAGTGGGAAGGTGTTGTGTGCCAAGCACCTGTTTCTCTGTTAACGTGATAGTTGTCTAATCTGTCACCTGGTTTAGGATATTCTCGCTGATTAGATGTATTGTCTATCTCTGTTTTTATACACAGAGAAACTTTCCCTTCTCCTATTATTGGATCTTTAGACTCAATAATTACTCCATCAGTAGACATGAAGTAGCATATTTGCGAATCAGCAAAAACTTCTTTGAACTGTGTTAGATTCATTTATCTATCCTCCAAAACTTGTTTGTTCGCCAGGGAAAATACACCAAACACCACCATCTCTACCTTTGGCATCTAGGATTTCTTTAGGCTTTTTGTTGATTCGCTTGCCAATCTTGAAGCAATCAGTGGCATTGTTAGCCCAATGTGCATCACCTCTTTTTGCTGCTTCAATTCCAGAAATGGCTCGACTTTGTAACGGTAATGGCTTTTTAGTTCCAATTAACCTTTCGGAATTGCTAATATTGCCAGATGCGTCTGCCGCATAATGCTTGCCGTTGCTGGCACGCCAAACAGGCATCCCGTCCTTTTAAAAGCTAGGGAAATGTCCGACAGGTTGCCGGGAGTCACCTAGAAGCCCCCACCCTCCCGAAGCGGTGCGGGGAGTATGTCACAGTTAAATCACTTCTGTAGGAAAGCAAACCTCAATCGCTTTTTCTATCAAATCAAGACCTTTGAACACGACAGCATGCCGCCAAGCAATATCTGCGGGTGCAAACACTTCTTCCAGGCGTTGGCGCGTCCATTGTCTAGATGGGTGTTCTGGCGGGGAATAGAAATAAGCGCGATTTTCTGCCCGTAAAGCTTCTACTACTTGGATAACTGGGTAAGTACCAAACTCCGCCGTGAGAAATTTGTAGTCACACTGGGGAAACATCACCTGACACCAATTTCCTAAACCCCCACGAATCTTATAAATCTTTCTCTCTGGTTGGTAGGGTTCCACGACATCAGCACCAAACTTTTCGATTAACCACTGGGCTGATGCTGAATCAGGAGGATCATTAATAAAAAGTTTGTAAGTTGCTTTTTTTCCTAAACCAGTGTGTAAATCAATATGCAGAACGTTTTTGGCATCACCAATCCATCGGGGAAGATTAGCCGCTAAGATTTCGTAAGTTTTAGATGGCCTGTGTCCACCAAAAAATAGACCTTGGGGAAAGTCGTATTGTCCTACAGGTAAGGTATTGATTAAAGCAGTGATGCCATGACGGAAAATAGTAGCGATCGCTTTCATAAAAAACGGTTCAAAAGGCGATGGCGGTGAAGTAGGGTTAAAAAACGAATTAAATTCCGCATAATTCTGTGGACTACCTATATATTCCTCATTTGGTAACAAGAAATTACGATTGAGGTCGATATTTTCCTCATTCCAACGCCGTCCCCAAGCAAAACCATAGGGATTTAAAGCATGTAACAGCACCAAGGCAGTTCCTTGAGTGGGACACCAACCAATCAGACGTTCTTCTAACAAAGCACATTGCACAGCCGAACCAAAAAAACCCTCAACCCCATGCAAGCCACTAGAAACAACCAAAGTTTGCTCAGGTTGCGAGTTTCCCAATATCGCCACATCAATAGTTAAATCCTCCTCATCGGGGCCTGTTTGGTCAATGGAATATGTTTCTAATTGGCAACCCAATGCCTGTGCCGCCGCACAAAAACGATATCGTGCAGCAGCATAATTTGGACTAAAACCAGAAGCGTATGACATGGGAAATAAGGAAGGGCAGAGGGGCAAGGGTGCAGGGATGAATAACTAATGACAAATGACCATTGACTAATGACCATTGATTAAAACCTATCTTTCATTCCCCGAATGCGGGCGAATGTTTGGACTGCATCGTGACTTTTAGCTGCTGCTTGTAAAGATGGTTGTTCCCAACGCAAAAATGGATTGGTATGCTTTTCCACTCCTAGTAAGGAAGGAACAGTAGGTTTCCCTTGAGTGCGAAAAGTTTTTACTTCTTCATAACGCTGTTGTAAGTCAGTATTCTCACCATCTACAGTCAGGGCAAATTGTAAATTTTTTAAGGTATATTCGTGGGCGCACCAGACACGAGTATTATCTGGAAGGGAACGGAGTTTTTCTAAGGATGACACCATTTGCGTGGGTGTACCTTCAAATAAGCGACCACAACCACCAGCAAATAAAGTATCGCCACAAAATAATTCTCCCGGTTCGCCTGCTGTGTTGGGTGGAAAGTAGTAAGCAATATGGGCGCGAGTGTGTCCTGGAACGAAGATAACTTCAGCAATGCGATCGCCAAATGAAACGCGATCGCCTTGTTGCAGAAACACTCGTTGTCCGGGAATTCTACCTTTATCCTCAGCCCCACCATACACTGTCAGCGTGGGAAAGCGTTGCATTAACTGTTGATTGCCACCTACATGATCATGATGATGGTGAGTGTTGAAAATCGCCACTAACTCGGCGTTGAGTTCTACCAGTTTGCTAAACACTGGTTCCGCTTCCGCTGGATCGACGACTGCGGCAATATTTTCTTGGCTATTGTGCAGTAAGAATATGTAGTTGTCTGAGAGTGCCTCAAGACGGAATACCCGCATTTCCTCTGAACTCCCTTATAAATGAATTATTGGTATTTTTTGAGATACCGGAAAATTTTGATTTTATTTATTCTAGCTGGTAAACCGCATGAACCATGTTAATATACAACCGTGCTTACACTGAAAGCACCGGAAAAACTTATAAAATCTTGCTTTATTTATCAGTAAAAATCCTCTAGGAGTATAAGTAAATACGAAGTTAGATTTATTGTGTTCTTTTTAGTTCTAAAAATAGCTAAAAAGACTGTTATCAACAGTTGTAATTATTTGCTATTGACTACCAAAATTAATATTTATCAGGGTTGCTTTTGCCTATGAGTCAGTGAGCAAATATTGCCATGATTCTTTGCATTTGTCAGGAGAAATAATGAGCGATCGCCCATCTATCTACATTAGTGTTGATAGTCAATCAGAAATTGCTATTACAAAAATTGTAGACAAAATTATTTCATCAGGAAAGTTGAGTCGTCAAGACCATACTTTGCTGCTTGCTCAAGTATTTGCGAATGGTAACATCAGCGATAGAGTCCGCCGCCAGATTAACCGTATATTAGATCAGATTCAAACAGGGCAGTTAAAATTAATCAACTGGTAAGGCGTGATTTATTAGATAGCAAAACGTGTTATTTACAAGCACACCCATTTTTTAAATATCTAAAATTTCAACACAATCACCAACTAAAAATCTGGCGTAAATTTCACATTTAAAAATTCTCAAACAAATGCAGGCTTTATTTTCTCAACAATGTCCTCTAGAACTGAAATAATAGTGAAAATTTTTGATGTCAACAAAGACTAAAGTAATTAATAGATTAAATAATTAAATTTATGAAACAAACTAGAGGATTTATAACTATATTAACTGGATTGTATTCTTTTCAAGATTGTATTCATTTTTTAGCAGCAATCCGCAAGTTCCATGATGAACCAATTATTGTTTTAATTGATCAGGTTCCGCCAATTTTATATCCTTTTTTAAAAGCATTTAAAAATGTTATTCTCAAGCCAGCACCGAAACATGAAAATACAGTGTTATCGTCACGGCTTGCCAAAATCTCTTTATACACAGCTTCTGAATTTGACAAAACAATTTTTTTAGATTCAGATATTTGCTTACTTACAAATCTTAACGATGTATTTGAAGCGTTGGATGAATTGGATTTATTATTAACTGAAGATGTCCAGCCAGATATTACTAAAGCTACTAATTTACTGCGAGGTAGCCAACAAGAGAACGTAGATAAAGTTTTGCCAACGCTCCAATCAGTAGGCTTACCACTCCAGGAAAATGATATTCAGTATAATAGCGGCTTAATCGCTTTTCGTAAAACAGAAGAAACTAATAAACTATTTACTGAATTTCAAAGATATTTTGCAATCATTACCGAAAATCAAGATAAATTATTATTGCGAGATCAAGGAGCTTTTGCTGCTGCGATCGCTACTATTAAACCTAACATGAAAATCTTACCACCTACTTATAATTTCTTGAGTAAGTGGAAAGATGCTTACAACATTAATCAGGAAATTAAAGTATTACATTGTACTTATCCGTATAGACCTCAGTATGCTAAAAATATTACTCGCTCTTTGTATACAAGACTGTTTGATAAATTCGCTCAAGTATTATTACCTAACCAAGTGTCAAATCCCTGGCGGATAAAATAATTTTTCAAACAGAATTCAGCAATCAGTACCTAGAATTCAGAATAAATTATGTATGACTAGCGAATAAATAATTTGGTTTAAAACCCCTGAGCAATTGAAAATTTAGCAGTTTACAGTTAGTAGCTTTGATCAATCCATCACTAATTGATTCTGACTCCTGCATTCTGGCTTCTGAATTCTTGTGAAAACATAGGAATATGATTAATCATGAAAGATAAACCCAAAATATCTATACTTGTTTGGAACTTATCAACTAACGATGGTTTTATTCGAGCTTCACTTTTAGAAAAAGCCCTGTATAAATTAGGCTGTGAAGTAGAAATTATTGGCTTCCTATTTGATAAAGAATTGTATCGTGCTATCCCGCCAGATGCTAAATTAAAAACTGTAGAAGGCGGCAATTATCCAGATTTTTTTAAATCTGTCGGGAAACTTTTAAAATTGATTGATGGCGATATTATTTATGCCATTAAACCACAGCCAGCCAGCTATGGTATAGCCTTAATTAAAAAATTATCTAGTAAAAAACCCGTAATTGTAGATATCGATGATTGGGAACTTAGTTGGTATGGTGGCGATGCTTGGCATTATAAACCAACACTCAAACAGTTAGTCAAAGACATATTCAAAAAAGACGGTGTTTTGAGAATTCCTCATCATCCTTTATATATTAAATGGATGGAAAATTGGGTAAATCGTGCCGATGCTGTGACAGTACATACTAGCTTCTTACAAAAGCGTTTTGGTGGTATTTCTGTGCCTAACGGCAAAGATACTGCTTTATTTGATCCGGCTCTTTATCATCCTGAAGAAAGTAGAAATCGTTATGGTTTATCTGAATATCGCATCTTAATGTTTCCTGGTGCGCCTAGACCTTATAAAGGTTTGGAAGATGTTTTAATTGCTCTAGATAAACTTAACCAACCAGACCTGAGATTAGTGATTGTCGGTGGCAGTCCATACGACAATTATGATGAAGAACTCCGCCAAAAATGGGGACGCTGGATAATCAAATTGCCAAATTATCCGGCAGATGTAATGCCGGATGTTGTTGCGGCGGCACATATTGTGGTTGTTCCCCAGCGAGACACTCCCGAAACGCGAGCGCAATTTCCTCTGAAATTGACAGATGGGATGGCAATGGCCAAACCTGTATTATCTACAAGAGTTGGCGATATTCCTGAAATTTTAGGCGACACAGGCTATTTAGTTGAACCTACTTGTCCTGACCAAATTGCCGAGCAAATTCAATTGATTTTTCAAGATTTAGATGCAGCCAATGAACGTGGAAAAAAATCAAGAGAAAGATGTGTAGAAAAATATAGTATTGAGGCGATGGCAGCCACTCTCAAGTCAGTAATTGCGCGGTTGTAAGCATTAGTTTTAAATGATAGGCTAATGCCCGTCTCATCCTAATTTGTAATTACAAAAAGCAAATTTAAAAATATTTATTTGAGGATTAGCTGGTTTGGTAATTAATTGATGAATAATATTGATAATCTGTAAATTTTGATAAATCCGCAATGTCTACCAAGCAGCTACTAGTAAGATTTGCAAAACCCTATCCAGGTTTAATTCTGCTGACTATAGTCTTGGGATTCTCTGGAGCTTTATTTAATGGTGTCAGCACAGCTTTAATTGTGCCAGTAATTTTAAAAATTGTGGGGCAGGACGTTGATTTAACGAAAGCTCCAGTAATTCTTAAAAAAATCATGACTCCCTTTGATGGTGTACCGGATAATTACCGTATAGTAGTCATGGCTGGGGCAATTATATTGGTAATTATTTTAAAGAATTTAGCTACTTATTCAAGCTCATTAGTATCTAATTCTTTGACGCGTATGTTGATGTCAGATATGCGCGAAGCCGGATTAAAGTTATTACTAGAAATTGATATAGATTATTACGCCAAGATGAAAGTGGGTGATTTAATCAACCGTCTTGGTGGAGAAATTGGACGCTCTGCAACTGCTATTGGGAATACATTTAAATTAGTTATATTAGGAATTACAATTTTAGTCTTTATTGGTTTATTACTGTCAATTTCTTGGCAGTTAACACTGGCTTCTACAGTTTTGCTGTCTTTAGTGACTTTGGTAAATCAGTATGCCATTGCCCGTGCCAAAAAATTTGGTAAACAGCTAACTGAAATGTCGAAAGCTTATTCCATCTCTATGTTGGAGACGCTTAACGGCATTCGGCTAGTGAAATCAACAGGTAATGAAGGCAAAGAATATCAAAGAATTAAAAAATTAATTCGGGAACGCGAAAAAGCAGATTTCCAATCTCAGGCTAATTCAGAAGCGATCGCACCTTTGAGTGAGATCATGGGAATTACAGCCTTAATTTTGATTGTATTTTTAAGTAAAACTTTTTTTGCTAACCAAGTTGCCTCTCTTTCAGCAGTATTACTCACATATTTATTAATACTGATGCGATTGCTACCATTAATCTCGCAGTTAAACGGCATTCGCAGTAGTTTTGCCAGCACCAGCGCCAGTGTCGAAGCAGTCACAGACTTTTTAAGGTTAGATAATAAGCCTTTTATGCCCAAGGGTGAAGTTATCTATACACAGTTAAAAGAAGGAGTACATTTTAATTGCATTTCCTTTGCCTACCCTGGTCATGACAAGTTAGTTCTCAGGGATGTGGATTTATTTTTACCGCGTGGTACTACTTTGGCGTTAGTTGGTGGTTCTGGTGCGGGTAAATCAACCGTAGCCGACCTTCTGCCTAGATTTTATGACCCGATCGCCGGCTGTATTACCCTTGATGGTGTAGATTTGCGAAAATTTGATATTACATCTGTACGCAAGAGAATGGGAATTGTTAGTCAAGATACCTTTCTCTTTAATAATTCCGTTGGGAATAACATTGCCTACGGACGACCAGAAGCTACTGAAGATGAAATCATCAGCGCCGCCAAACGGGCGAATGCCTACGAGTTTATCAGCAAATTACCCCAAGGATTTGATACCTTAATTGGCGATCGCGGCGTAATGTTATCAGGGGGACAAAGACAAAGATTAGCCATTGCCCGCGCTTTGCTGCAAAATCCCGAAATTCTGATTTTAGATGAAGCCACCAGCGCCTTAGATACAGTTTCCGAACGCTTGGTGCAAGAAGCACTGGATGATTTAAGCCGCGATCGCACCACCTTAGTCATTGCCCACCGTCTATCCACAGTCCAAAAAGCCGATCAAATCGCCGTCCTCGATCAAGGACGAGTCATGGAAGTCGGAACCCACGACGAACTTTTACAAAAAGATGGTTATTATTCTCGCCTTTATGCGATGCAATTTGGCGATCGCACAGAAGCTACTACCAAACAACATCAAAGTTTAACTCGCATTTCTCACGAAATGCGTACACGGCTTAACTCCATGATTGGCGTTCTGGGTTTACTCATAGATGATTTAATCGATAATTCTCAAGAACAGCAAGAATTAATCGAAGAATCTTACAAATCTGCGTTAAGAATTATCACTACAATTGATATTTTTCAAGATATTTTGCAACTGCAAATTCAACAGCGATTTCTGCCGTCAACCGAAGCCAATCAAAATCTCAATTACCAATATCAACACTTTAATTTGATGTTTTCTGAGTTCCGTGATTGCTTAAATATTATCTTTAACAGTCTGCGTTCTTTGGCAGATAATGCAATTTACACTCCTGAAGAACAACATCAATTTATTACTGATGCTTATAATTCTGCTATTGACCTGCTCGATAAACTAGAAAAATTTGAAGACAAAATATTAAGTTAAAATTATGACCAAAGCTTATTTGCCAAAAAACTATACTTTTTTTATATCAGAAGAATTACCCAAACCAGAAGCTCACATAATTCAATCTGCCAATGCCGCCAATGGCGCAGCTAACTTGGGGTATTCAACTGTTTTAATATATCCTCGTACAACATTAGCAGGTATTAACCCACTAAGTTTATTGCATCCTTACCAACCGCAAAAAACGCCAGAAGATTTAGTTAAATACTACAATTTGCAAGAAAAAATCAAAGTTGCTGGCTTACCCATGCCTTGGCCAATTGACAGGATGAAAACTAAATTTACTAACTCTAATACTATTACCACAAAGTATTATTTTCCCTTTCATATTCGGGCAACTACCAAGCTTGTTCATGCTTGGCACTGGAATTATATCAAAACGGCAATTAAACATGGTATTCCCGTAATTTACGAACATCATCATCACGAAAACAAGCAGTTTGAGCCAGAAATAGTTAATCATCCACTGTTTCAAATTGCGGTCACAGTTGTGGATACAGTGAGAGACACAATGATTAAAAATGGAATGCCAGAAAATAAAGTAATTAAACTCCACAATGGATTTAATCGCTTATTTATGGAAAGACAACCAGAAAAAGCTGCACAATGGCGAACAAAACTGTTACAAAATAAGCGATCGCATTTGGTAGTGTATGCAGGCGCATTACAGCAATTTAAAGGTATTGATGTACTTATTGATGTTGCGGCTCAAATGCCAGATACTCAATTTGCCTGTGCTGGTGGTAAACCAGCAGAAGTTGAACATTATCAACAATTGGCTCAAGCAAAGCAAGTTAATAATATTAACTTTTTAGGCTACATATTACATGCTGAATTAGCATCATTTCTACAAGCAGCAGATGTTTTAGCTCATCCTCATTGTTCAGGAAAAGCAGCAACTTTTACCTCACCAATGAAATTATTTGATTATTTAGCTACAGGAAATCCAATTGTTTCAACTACAATTCCTTCGTTAACCGAATTTAAAAATACTCGTGCGATCGCAGCTTGGTGTGAACCAGATAATCCCGATCAGTTTGCTGCCGCCTTGAGATTTACTTTAGAAAAGTATCCAAAAAAAATCGAAGGATACGCGCATATTATCGATTTTGTTCAACAATTTTCTTGGGAAAATCGAGCTGCAAAGATTCTTAGTCATGTTGATGAATCTCTACTTCCGCCACTTGTTGCTTAAATAAATATCAGGTTTATCTAATTAATATTGATTGCAATGAAACTAAAAACTGTTGGCATGATTAGCAGCTATCAAGGTCTTAATAAAAGGTATGATTGGCTGTGGCAACAAACTCCTCATCACTTTGGTATTTGGGGCAATATCCAGATGCAGGCAACTGCTCCAAAACCTGATTGTTTACTCATGTATCAGTTTGATTTTCCCAAATCTCCTAAACATAAATCTTGGTTAGAAAGATTACGTCATCGTCAAAAAGTTTCTCAAGTAAATATCAAAGATAGTCTCCGTAATGTGCCTCAAGAAAAAATAATTTATTTACTAAGAGAACCACCTTTAGATGAAGTAGTTGAACGTAATAAACTCAACTATCAAGCAGCAAAAAATTACTGTGGTTATATTTCTGGCCCCGATGATTTTGCGCCCACTCCTGATTATATGCCTGCAATTTGGTATCATTCCAACTCATTTCAGGAATTAAATGAAATGCCATGTCCAGAAAAAACTGCTGCTTGCAGTTGGATTACTTCTGGAATTAACCGCACAGTTAGTCATCGTCAAAGATTAAGTTTTTTAGATTCTTTGCAATCTAGTAATATTCAGTTTGATTTATATGGACGTGACTTACCTATATCGACAAAAACTAAGGGCGAATTAAATAATAAATGGTATGGTATGGCTCCTTATTATTACAACTTGACAATTGAAAATTATGCTGACAATAATTGGTATGTAAGCGAAAAATTGTGGGATGCTTTATTAGCTTGGTGTTTACCTATTTATTATGGAGGATCGGCAGCTGATAAATTATTACCGCCAGGTAGCTTTTTGCGCTTGCCTAGTTTAGATGAAAAGGGTATTATATATATTCAAGAAATTACGGCTAACCCTGATGCTTGGTATGCAGCTAAAGAGGCGATCGCCGAAGCTAGACAAATTATTTTGCATAAATTAAATCTATTAAATTGGCTGTCTGAATTTGTTGTTAAATTTTCTTAGCTTTCCCTATTAATATCAATTTTGGGAACATTTTATATGGACGGTATTTGTATCCTAGCTAATGACAGAGTTTACGATCAATTAATTGCCTTGCTCAATAGTATAGAGGCAATTTATGGGCAAGAGATGCCCGTTTGTATATATCCATATAATGACAATATAGAGCAAATTACTCAAGAAATTGCTTGTCGTCCTTATGTACAGATTTACAACAATCAAGAATCAATTCAGCGCTGGGATGAGTTTGCACGTCATATTTGGGACACTCATCCCACAGCACAACAACATTGGCTAACTTTTAGCCAAGAAAAATATCATCGATTTGGTACTCATCGGCGTTATGGTGCTTTTGATGGCCCTTTTGATCGCTTCGTTTACATGGATGCCGATACTTTATTAATGAGTCCTCTAGATAAAATTTTTAATCAGTTAAATGACCATGATTGGGTAGTATATGACTTTCAATATACAGATTTATCTCATGTTTATGATGAAAAATCACCAAAACTAACAGAAATATTTTCAGTTGAGCGACTTAAATCAGAAATCTTTTGTTCTGGTTTTTACGCTTCTAAAAAAGATATTTTTCCTCAAGCAATCCGAGATTCATTGCTAGAGAAACTCCGTCAAGGCGAAACAGAAGTTCTTTATGATATGGCTCCTGACCAAACTATTCTTAACTATATGGTAATGCGCTCAGGGTTATCTAGCTGTAATTTAGCAAAGCGTTTACCTGATGATGAAAAAACAGGATGCTGTGTAACTTCAAATCATTTTATAGCCAAAGATCATATTCTCTATGACGGCAATAATCGCTTAACTTATCTTCACTATATTGGAATATCCTCTAGGTTTTTTAAGCAAGTTTGCGAAGGTAACAATATTGATTTTCCTTATAGAGATATTTTCTTGCATTATCGCTACTTAAAAGAACCAGAAAAGCACCCAGTATATACAACTAAACCCAAAGCTTATAATGCACCTCCGAGTTTAAGTAAAAGAATTCTCAAAAAATTAGGATTAGCAGTAGGAAATAAATAAGATGAGTCGGGGAATTTATATTTTTGCGAATGATAAAGTCACAGATCATGCGATCGCACTTTTGAATAGTATCCGACTATCTGACCCGGATATCCCGATTGTCATGATTCCGTATGACGAAAACTACCACAATATAGCCGCACTGCTTAACCAACACTATGAAGTGCAGCTATATGAAGATTTAGATTTTATTAACAACCTTTCCCAAAAATTATTCGACATTTTTGGCGGACAGTTTTTTGCTAGTCCGAATAAACTGCGTAAACCAGCTTGTTGGTTTGGCCCCTTTGATGAATTTTTATACATTGATACCGATGTTGTTGTCTTTGAAAAACTCAGTAATAACTTTAATTATTTAGCCGAATCCGATTTTATTTGTTGCGATTATCAACATTTAGGCGGGATTAAAAATGTTTTTAGCCCCCATGTTGTAGAAGCAAAAGTATTTACTCAAGCGGAAACCAAAGATATTTTTAACAGTGGTTTTTGGGGTTCTAAGAAAAACATCTTTTCTGAACAAGATTTATACGATACCTTTGCTGAGTGTGCCGCTCATCCAGAGTATTTTGACTTTAGTGAAAAAGTTTCTGATCAACCAATTCTCAACTACATCCTGCTGAAGCGAATTCCGCATCGCTTTAACATTGTGCGTCGCGCTGAGAAAGCCCCAGGAAATTGGGCAGGTAGCCCCCAGTTTCAGCAACAAGGTCATATTCTCATTGACCCAACAGTTAATCAACCGCTGCAATTCCTCCACTGGGCTGGTATTCACATTCAACCAGGCTGTCCTTATTGGGAAATTTGGGAACATTACCGCAATTTAAACCCAGCAATACCGCCAGCCTCAATTCCCGTACCTGCGAAACCAAATCAATGGGAAACAACATTACGGACAGTAAAAAAACAAGTTCGCAAAATTTTCACTTAAACCAATAAAGTCAATAACCCTTGCTAATCCAAATTTTTATTCTTTTGACTTTTAACTTTTGACTTTTAACTTACTAAACAGTTGCGATCGCCCCCTACCTTTCGCTAGGATCTGTAAGCTTTAGGGTAAACACAAAGCCGCTTGGGATACAGCTACACTCATTTAGGCTATCCGGCTGCAACCCAAGTTATTGAGATTTTACAGGAAAAACAGAAAACAATGGCGAAACGCGTACAGTTAGTTTTGACTCAAGATGTCAGCAAGTTAGGAAAATTAGGCGACTTAGTAGAAGTAGCTCCTGGCTATGCTCGAAATTACCTCATTCCCCAGAGTTTGGCAACCCGTGCCACTCCTGGGATTCTCAAGCAAGTAGAACGCCGTCGTGAACAAGAACGTCAACGGCAATTAGAACTCAAACAACAAGCTTTAGAACAAAAAGCCGCTTTAGAAAAAGTTGGCAGCTTGAAAATTGCCAAGCAAGTTGGTGAAAACGAAGCAATCTTCGGTACTGTCACCACCCAAGACGTGGCAGATGCAATTCAAGCAGCTACCAGCCAAGAAGTTGATCGTCGTGGTATCACCATCCCCGATATTGGCAAACTGGGTACTTACAAAGCTGAAATTAAGTTGCACTCAGAAGTAACAGCGCAAATCGATATCGAAGTCGTTGCCAATTAATATTTTTGATTTAACATCAACCAATACGGTTTAGTTAAGCAGAAAAGTAGGTTGGGTTGAGCGACGGCGAAACCCAACATCCTTAATCCGAACTATATCTAGTTATAATAATGGTTGTACACCCCCAGTTATGAGTTAGTTGCTCGACTGGAGGTTTTGTTTTAGGCAGATGCTTTCGGTATCCGTCCTAAACACGGATGAGTGAGTATCTATGTACATTTGGGGTTATAAAAAATTTTCAGAATGTAGCGATCTGTTTGCTGATTTTGGGCTTCCTAGATAATAGAATCTCAACAAAACTTTGAAGTAATAGTTGATGAAATTAGGCAAATGCAGTCCGATATCCGAGGACTGCAAACTGAAAACCGCCGTATTTGGGAACGCCTAGAACGGCAAGACCAATAGTAAATTTGACAGCCCACGAATGCTACAGTGTGGGTAATTCAATTATTCGTCTCGATACCCCAATTACCAATGTTTTAGCTAAGGTTAATTCAAGTGACATCCTAAAATTACTCATCCCAAATCGCATATGGCGGAAGAATTAAGTTTTCAAGGCGATGGTAGCGATCGCCTGCCACCCCAAAATATTGAAGCAGAAGAAGCGATTTTGGGGGGAATTTTATTAGATCCTGAAGCGATTGGTCGAGTGAGCGATCGCATAGTTCCCGAAGCCTTTTATATTAGCGCTCACAAAGATATCTATCAAGCCGCACTGCGCCTCCACGCCCAAGGTAAACCTACAGATTTACTTTCAATTACCAGCTACTTAGCAGATAATGATTTACTAGCTCGGATTGGTGGAAGAAATAAATTAGCTACCCTCGTAGACCGTACAGTTTCCGCAGTTAACATCGACGCTTTAGCAGGGTTAGTCATGGAGAAATACCTGCGGCGACAGTTAATTAAAGCTGGCAACGAAATTGTTCATCTAGGTTACGAAACAGAAACCGAATTACCACTAGTTTTAGACAAGGCAGAACAGAAAGTCTTCGGTGTCACCCAAGCACGCCCACAATCTGGTTTAGTACATATTTCTGATACT
Organism: Nostoc sp. CHAB 5844; assembly: GCF_020829595.1. Taxonomy (GTDB): domain Bacteria; phylum Cyanobacteriota; class Cyanobacteriia; order Cyanobacteriales; family Nostocaceae; genus Nostoc_B. The sequence goes on along the minus strand of NZ_JAIVFW010000006.1, from coordinate 113,219 downwards.
TTAGTCAATACTTTCCAAGATATTGAAACGCGCCATCAAGGCATCGCTTTGCCAGGGATTCCTTGCGGCTTTTATGATTTAGATGCCATGACGAGCGGTTTTCAGCGTTCTGATTTAATTATCGTCGCTGGCAGACCGTCAATGGGAAAAACGGCATTCGGCCTCAATCTGGCTCATAATATTGCTGCTTTATATAAATTACCAGTTGCGGTTTTTAGCTTAGAAATGTCCAAAGAACAGCTGGTACAGCGACTACTGGCAAGTGAAGCGGGAATTGAATCTGGTTATCTGCGGAGTGGGCGCATCAGTCAAACACAATGGGAACCCTTAAGTCGGGCAATTGGTATGCTTTCCGAGATGCCAATTTATATTGACGATACGCCGAATATGACAGTCAACGAGATGCGTTCTCAAGCTAGACGACTGCAAGCAGAACATGGAGCAGAATTAGGCTTGGTTATGATAGATTATCTGCAACTAATGGAAGGAGCAGGTGATAACCGCGTACAAGAATTATCTCGGATTACGCGAAGTCTCAAAGGTTTAGCCCGTGAATTATCTGTACCTGTAATTGCTTTATCGCAGTTAAGTCGTGGTGTAGAAGCACGTACAAATAAGCGTCCGATGTTATCTGATTTAAGAGAATCAGGTTGTTTAACTGGTGATAGCCTAGTCACATTAGCAGATTGTGGAGTACAAGTACCCATTAGGGAATTAGTCGGTAAATCCGGTTTTGCTGTTTGGGCATTGAATCAATCCACAATGCAATTAGAAAGGGCAATTGTTAGTCATGCCTTTTCGACAGGTATCAAGCCTGTATTTACCCTCACAACTCGATTAGGGCGAAAAATTCGTGTCACTCTTAATCACAAGTTTTTAACAATTAATGGCTGGAAAAGACTTGATGAATTAAGTCCTAAACAACATCTATGTTTACCAAGACATCTCCCTAGCCCTGGTAAACAAACAATGACTTATGCCGAGGTTGCATTATTAGGACATTTAATCGGTGATGGCTGTACACTCCCACGTCATGCTATACAGTACACTACTAGGGAGAAAGATTTAGCTGAGAATGTTGCTTTCTTGGCAAAGGAAATTTTTGGAGACTCAATTGTTCCGAGAATTTCACCTGAACGTGGCTGGTATCAAGTTTATTTGTCCGCAGCACAACGTCTAACTCATAGTGTTAGAAATCCAATAGCCAAATGGCTAGACTCCCTCGGTGTGTTTGGTTTAAGGTCTTACGAAAAATTTGTACCTCAAGAATTGTTCTCACAACCGCAAGAGTTAATAGCCTGCTTTTTAAGACACCTTTGGAGTACAGATGGTTGTATTAAGTTAGTTGCTGGGAAAAAATTAAGACCTATTGCATATTATGCCAGCAGTAGTAAGAGACTCGCTTTTGAAGTACAAACGCTTTTGTTAAGGCTTGGTATTAATGCCAAGCTCAAAATAGTTCCTCAAGTTGGCAAAGGTAGAAACCAATATCATGTAACCATCACTGGCAAACCTGATCTTGAGTTATTCATTCAAAAAGTTAGAGCAGTAGGAGAATACAAGCTAGGTTCTTTGCAACAAATTGCTCAACACCTGGAAAACTCAATTCATAACCCTAACAGAGACATAATTCCTAAAGATGTTTGGAAAACTCTGGTTATACCTGCAATGCCAGCTGTTGGCTTGACCATACGGCTATTACATTCCTCTCTCGGAACATCTTATTGTGGCACTTCGCTTTACAAAGCAAATTTAAGTCGAGAAAGAGCTTTAAAAGTTGCCCAGGTTGTTGAATCAACTGAAATGCTTACCCTTGCCAATAGCGATGTTTACTGGGATGAAATAGTTTCAATTGAATTGAGTGGAGAGGAAGAAGTGTTTGACCTCACCGTTCCTGGTTTGCACAACTTTGTCGCCAATAATATTATTGTTCACAATTCTATTGAGCAGGACGCGGATTTAGTCATTATGTTATACCGCGATGAATATTATTCACCAGATACCCCCGATCGCGGTATTGCCGAAGTAATAGTAGCAAAACACCGTAACGGCCCAACAGGTACAATCAAACTTCTATTCGACCCGCAATACACAAAGTTTAAAAACCTAGCCAGACCAAATTATTAAAGTATGAAGGATGAAGTATGAAGGCTGAAAATTTTATACTTCATCCTTCACACTTCATACTTTATTTAAAATCGAGCAATTCCACGTCAAAAAGCAGGGTAGCGTTAGGTGGAATCACCCCACCCGCACCACGAGAACCATAGCCTAACTCTGAAGGAATAATCAACTGACGCTGACCACCAACTTTCATTGTACTAAGTCCTTCGTCCCAACCTTTAATCACCTGTCCAACGCCGATAGTAAAGCTAAAAGGACGATTGCGATCGCGGGAACTATCAAACTTAGTACCATTTTCTAAAGTGCCAGTGTAGTGAACTACAACCGTTTGTCCAGGCTGAGGAGTTGCTCCAGTTCCCTCTTTGATTTCAACATATTTCAGTCCAGAAGGAGTAGTTACGACATTGGCATCAGACATAGTTTTGTTTGCTATCAGAGTATTGTTTTCTGTGACTGTAGTGGGTAATGATTGCGATTTGGTCAAATTAGCAGCAATTGCAGTATCTGGTTTACTGCCTACTTGGGCTAACACTAAAACCACAACACAAACCAGCATGACACCCACGCTGAGTAAAATTGCTTTCAAAATTAGTCCTCCCTACTGAGGTCGTTTGGCAAAAGCAATACCAACAGGACACATTTAGTTTAAATCAGAAAGAACAGATTAACGCCAAAGCTTATTTTCTAAATCGCGTACTTGACGTTCTAAACGGTCAATTCTACCCCGTAGTTCATCTACCTCAGACTGACGCGCCACTCCTAAATCCTGCATCATATTCCGCATTTGTCGTTGCATTTGAGCATCCCAGTTTCCTTGCTCCGACTTTAACTGCTGTACAATATCATCCATTACCGCCTTAGCTTGCTCAGGATTTAGCTTGCCGTCTTTGACTAATTCATCGCTGACTTGCCGTAACTTTTCTGCTACCAAGGACGTTGTACCAATACCGACCATCATTAGCTGTTGCAACCAGTTGTTGCTGTCCATACTGCCTTCCTGTGATTTATTTCAAGCCAGCCTCCTTGCTCTTGAGTGTATGCAATCAAGCTATGCTGGAAGCGTGTTATTCTAGCCTACAGCTCTATTTTGGCAAATTGGCAAACACAAGGAATGAGTGGGTGTGGTTATAGAACTGCTGAAATTTCAGGTTGACCCAAATCTGCGGGAAAGTTTTATCCAAAAAGATGCTGAAATTTGGACAACAGCATTGGCTGAGTATCCAGGATTTCTCGGCAAAGAAGTCTGGATTAATTCCAATAACCATTCAGAAGTAACTTTAATTATTCGTTGGGCAACACAAGCGCAGTGGAAAGCTATTTCTCCAGCAGATTTAGCAACAATTGATAGTAAATTTGCCCAAGCAATGAAAGATACATATCAGCTGATAGAGTCAGCTGAATATCAAGTACGAAAATGATAATATCGTGTCCGGTGAAAGACTTATCATTAAGGCAGCTTCAGGTGCAGAGGGGAGGGGTTTTTGGGTTCTCTGCATAGATTCGGGAATTATAACTAATTACCCGGATATGATATAAGCGTCCGAGGAATGCGATCGCATTCCCAATGGATGTAAAGAAACATTTCTGTTTCTTAGAAGAGGCTTATTCACTAAAACTCTGCCAATAAACAGTTTCAGCAAATAAGCCTGAATCATTTCTAATTAAGCTTCGACTTTTACGCCTTTCCAGAAAGCCACGTAGCCCTCAATATTTTTAGCTTTTTCCTTGGCGCTGGGATAGTACCAAGCAGCGTCTTGATTGACTTGTCCATCAACTTCGATGCTGTAGTAACTAGCAAGACCTTTCCACGGACAAGTAGTGTGGGTGTCGCTGTTTTGAAAATACTGCTTGTTAATTGTGTCGGGAGGAAAATAATGATTGCCTTCCACAACTACAGTATTATCGCTTTCGGCTAAAGTTGCACCATTCCAGATTGCTTTAGGCATAAGTGATTTTACGAGTAAACTATACACATAACATTTTGACACTATCAACTTATTTGTAGTGGATTTATGATGTCTGTGGCATTGAATGCTGTGGCTACTGCGATCGCTGAAATTTGAGAATGGTTGCAGCGTAGTTGATTATATTTGTTTGTGAGTAGGGAAAAGTTTTGCGATCGCTACCACAAGACTCGTCTGGTGAGGAAATAAGTTGCGATTATTACCACACAATTCGTCTCGTTACGAATTCTTATTTATTTGTCGCAAATGTTTATGTTGTCGTTACGAAGACTTATTTAGAGACGTACATTATGAGCAACAGAGTCATATTCACAGAGGCGATCGCTTTTACTGAGTCTTGGTTGTTACACGCTGTAAAACACCGTCGCCAAGAGTCTATCTGAGATGAACCACAAGTTTTGATTACAAAGCAAATAACTGTTTTTTTGACACTTATTTATTCATAAATTAGTTTTAGTTGATAACTAAATAACATATAAAAAGCAGTCATAAATTTATTTTTAAAATAAATCGTTTTAATTGTCTTAACTGTCTTAACTGTCCTTGCATTCTGATTAAAAGTCAGAGACATTAAAAAGAATAAATTGTTGCGTTACACATTCCAAGCAGTTTGGAGTAACAAACACAATAATAAGCAACATAAATTATCAAAAAAATCAAAGAGGTAATGTATGAGCAATGCTAAAGAAGTACTACCTGCTTCAGAATTTCTGAAAAAGAACTTAGGTATTTCCGAAATTCCTCCTGAAGCATACCTCAATTATGGATATGCACTACTCGCTATTGCTGGAGCAGATGGAGATGTTTCAGAAGCCGAATTTAACTGGTTAACAAATCATCAACGCTTATGATGTTGCGCTTGCTCTTACTAGATTAATAGAAACAGAAGAAGCAGTAACTGCATTACGTAAAGGCTGCTACAAACTGAGGTATTAGCTTAATCTAAGAGCCTTGTGTTGCTTAATAAACCTTAGTTAGTTAAGCGCACTTTCGATTAGCTGATGGGGTGTCACCGACTATAAGTTATTGCCCAAAAAATCAGAGACATTTATTTTTATAGCGCATACGGAATAAAGGTTTTGGGCTAGCTGATTACTGTTTTTGAACTAACAGATCCCCGACTGCTTGAAGCATTCGGGGATCTAAATAATTTTTTTAGATTCTATTCAGATATTGATACTTACAAAATGAATATAGCAATTATTCTCGGTGAATTCATATTTTTATTAGTCTTGTTATGGCTGCTTAACTTGCTGATTGGCATCATCTTCAAGCAGGTTGCTAAAGTTTCTTGGCTGCAAGGAAGAACTGCAAATATCACCTTCTTGCGTCGGAGTATCAGTAGGATTTTAATTTTGCTTTCTGTGGTGCTATGTCTGGCGCTGGTTAGTATAAATGGGATGATAATTTATCGAGGTGGAAACGTTCAGGAATTTCAACTGAATCTGATTCGCAATCTTCCTACTCAATTTTGGATTAATCTGTTCATAGCGAGTTTAAAAACTATCAGTTTGCTAATGCTAGTTAAACTTAGCATACCACTGTTAAGCCGTGGTATAGACTGGATTTGTAACTATGCTAAGAAAATTGATCAAATTAAAGCTAATGATGAAAGTGTCGAAGCTTTTTTTACAGTCTTAAAAAGAATTATTATTCATAGTATATGGATATCTTCTGCTATTTTATGTGCTAATTTTTTGTATTTGCCGGCAGTCTTTACTAAATATACTTTTATTACTTTAAAAATTTACGTTATTATCTCAGTTGGTTTACTGATTGTCAAAGCTATTGCTACTATTGTTGATACTCTCGATGCTCTAAGTTTAAAATTTTCCAACTCTAACAATCTGCTGCGCTTATATGAGCGTTTACGCCACTTAATTCCATTGTTCAAAAAATGTTTGGAATATGTTCTTTATGTGGGGATAGTAAATCTCGTTCTTCCAGAAATAGAACCTATCGCTTGGATAAGTGCGTATACTCCTAAAATTATACAGATTATTGGAGTTTTCTTTATTAGTAATGTTGTGATTGAAGTCGCTTACTTTATTCTTGATGAGTTCTACTTAAGAACTACAGATACTAATGACTCACAGCGACAGAAACGACTGACACTGATTCCTTTAATGCGGAGTTTTGCCAAATATTTCATTTATTTTACTGCCGGAGTAACTATACTTAAACTGATTGGCATTGATCCTGCACCAATATTAGCAGGTGCAGGAATTGTGGGTATCGCAGTTGGTCTTGGGGCGCAAAACCTAATTAATGATGTTGTTTGTGGATTTTTGATTTTGTTTGAAAACTATTACTTAGTAGGTGATTATGTTGAAGCCGGGAAAATGGAAGAGAGAAGTGTTGAGGGGGTTGTAGAGGCGATTGAATTGCGAACGACTCACATCCGCCATCCTGATGGTCAATTGCAAATTATTCGGAATGGAGATATTGGATCAATTATCAACTTTTCTAAGCAATATATATATGCAAGGGTAGAATTTAGCGTTTCCTATGATTCTAATTTAGATCATGTATATAGAGTGGTTGAGAAAGTAGGACAGCAGTTAAAGGCAGAAGAACAAGATGTTATAGAACCTACACGAGTAGCTGGAATAGAACATTTTGGGGAGGATAATCTATTGCTGTTGACACTGACAAAAGTCAAGCCGGGAAAACACCTGCATATTCAGCGTGTTCTTCGCAAGACATTGAAGGAGGCTTTTACGCAGGAAGAAATTGAAATTTACGGTTTTGCTAAGAATTGATACTAGTAGAAAAATGCCGAAGTATGAAGTATGAAATTAATAATCCTATGTAGCAGAAAATAGTAGTGACTGTCTTGAAAGTCAAGCGATCGCACACAGCAAACAAAAAAAATTTAGTTTTCTAATGTTAGAAACCACAGGCTAAATTAAGTGCAACCTGTGGTATTTCATTTGAACTACACGCGAGCTAAGGTGACTATCTCTAACTGATCTTGATATTTACCCTGTCTTGCTTCGTAACTAATTGCACAGGGTTCTCCTTCTAAAAAGAGTAACTGCACTACTCCTTCATTAGCGTATATACGACAGTCAGCACTAGAAGAATTAGAAAATTCTAGAGTTAAATGACCGCGCCAAGCTGCCTCCGCAGGTGTGAGATTGGCAATAATTCCGCAATTATGCACAAAAACTCCTGCTTCTAGGGCAAAATTACCTGCTTCAGGTACTGTTAAACAATAAACATCGTGAATACCAGATATTTCGCTTACGGATATAACCTTGTGGTTTTTGGGAGAATGACTTTGTGACACACCTCTAAACGCTTGTATCACTTCTGGAAATCGCCTAAATACAGAGCGATGTCTAACGACAAGCCGCTCCGCGTCTACGCAATTGAGTAATCGAGCCGCACCACGAATAGTATTATTCAGACGATTAAAGTCAACATGATGGCGGTGAGTATTAGGAGTATTTTCGTAAATTTCGTCATATAAATTCCATTCATCACTCAATCGATGAGTGGGATAAAGATGACCGTTAAGCGGTTGATACACCATCTCATAACCACGAGCAACCTGACGGTAAAGAGGCATTAAAGAATCTTGTGGCTTAAGAGTATGAGCTTCAACCATTCGACCATCTCTAGTCATAAAAAGATGATCGGGTGTACAAAATATTGATTCGTTATTGTCTAAAGTCACTTCTAATAAAGAATCTCGACCAATATATCTTGGATTTTCTAGTAAAGTGACTATTATTCTTCCATGTTGACCAATACTATAGCCCCAAAATTTTTCTCCATTTTCAGAGCGTTCAGCCATTTCCTCTAACGTTGGAGATGTACCATCAACTAGGGCTACACGAGTATCTCCTCTAAAGCACCTTGCGTAAGTGCTTTTACCTATACAAATTACTGTAATATTATCTGGAACCTCTAGCCGTTCTAAAGCAACTCCCAATCCATAGGAATGAGCAGGCAAAATAAAGTAACTGCCATTCACATCTGTATGCAGTGGTGTTGACTCTAGATTGTGAGGATTGAAGTTTTTGGGGTCAACAACAGTTCCCGGAATGTGGCGAAAAATCCGAAACTCAGCTGGGGAAAGGCGTATATCGTAGCCATAAGAAGAAAGACCGTAGCTGATAACGGGTTGAGCATTTACAGATGTCTCTTTCTGCACTTTTCGGATTAAGCTTGGCTCAAAGGGTGAAATCATCCCTTTTTGAGCCATTTCAGTAATCCACTTATCGTTTTTAATCACAAGTTCACAGGTAATTCAAACCGAACTACTAGGATATCGTGAACGGAGTCTTTTGTTTAGGGTCGATGGCTACGACGAATTTCGGTAATTTGGTCTGCTACATCTAAAAGGGATTTGGGCATTTCTGGCCCTGTGAGAATGATGTCGATGTGGGGAGGACGTTTTGCTAAGAAAGCTAAAACATCAGCTTCGGGAATTAAACCAAAGTTGATGGCTAAACTTAACTCATCTAAAACTACTAGGGAATATTTGCCCTCGTAGACTACATTTTGCGTTTGTTGCCATAACCGTTGTAAAGCTTGATTTTCTGCTTCGTCTAGGTGTGGTGTATCGATACAGCGAGGCAAATCACAGCGTATCCAGTCAAGATTTTGTCCTAACTGAATTGGTTTGTCGTGTCCTTGATTAATACCGCCTTTGAGGAACTGTACTACTAATACTGATGTGCCTTGACCAGCAATTCTCAAGGCTTGAGCCATAACGCTGGTAAAAAAGTTACGGTGAGAGCTAGTGAAAACTTGCACTAACCCTTCTACTGAATGTGGTAAGGTGACTGTCGAATTTGTGTTTGGAGATTCTAACTGAGCAACCATAAGGAAAATTTAGAAAATTACAAAAAAATAAATAAGTTCTGCTGAGAGTTGTTGCAAATCTATTTATATGATTAACCTGATTTTGACAAGTGTGTTCTGTGAACAGAGGGAGTGGGGAGTAAAGAGTAGAGAGTGGGGAAAATAATCCAAAATCCAAAATTGGTATGAGATATTGACATTTTTGTTTTTTGGATGAAACTAGTCGCAACACGATCGCAAAATCCAGGAGCAACAAATGAATATAGCCGAGTGTTGGGAATTTTACCAGATGAGGAGTGAAGTCAAGTGAGATTAGTGATTCTGGGAGGTTCAGGATCAGGTAAAAGCACTCAAGCGCAAAGGCTTTGCAGACACTTTGATATACCTCAGATTTCTACGGGTGAAATTTTACGGGAAGCGATCGCTAACTATAGCGAATTAGGCCGCCATGCACAACCCTACGTAGCCAGAGGTGAGCTAGTCCCGGATGAAATGATGATTCAATTGATTCGGCTGCGCTTAAAAAAGCCTGATGTCGGTTGTGGTTGGATTTTAGAAGGTTATCCCCGCACAGCCTTTCAATCGGAAGAATTAGATTTTTTATTGGATACTTTAGGACAGAAGTTAGACTGGGCAATTTATTTACAAGTACCACAAGCCGTCATGGTCAGCCGTTCCTTAGGGCGTTCTCTACCAGATGACCAACCCGAAATTGTCCAGCGTCGAGTCGAAATATTTTACGATCGCACTATCCCCATTCTCGAATATTACGATCGTCGCCGCCGCTTGTTAACAATTAACGGCGATCAACTACCCGACATGGTGGAGCATAATATCCTCAACCTGCTGTTGAGTGCTGAGTGCTGAGTTAAAAGTGCTGAGTAAGAAGCCATAACTCTCTAGTCCCTCATCCCTAATACAGTTCGGCGGAAATAAATCACCCATTTTAAATTTCTGAAAGCCTTACTATACGGTTTTCTTCATTTCATACTTCAGACTTCTCACTTCACACAGTATTCTAATAAGAAAACTGTGAGGCAAATCCAATGGCATGGCAGCGTCCCGATGGCAGACAACCTTACGAACTGCGTCCTGTAAGCTTTCAGTCTGGCTTTACTCGCTTTGCGCCTGGTTCGGTGCTGGCCAGATGTGGTGATACTCAAGTACTTTGTAATGTCAGCGTGACTGAGGGAGTGCCGAGATTTTTAGCTGGAAGTGGCAAAGGTTGGTTAACCGCTGAGTACCGCATGTTACCCGCAGCAACACAGCAGCGCCAAGAACGGGAATGGTTGAAATTGTCTGGCAGGACTCAAGAAATTCAACGTTTAATCGGACGCAGTTTAAGGGCAACAATAGATTTTGAGGCTTTGGGAGAACGTACTATAACTGTGGATGCTGATGTATTACAGGCAGATGCAGGCACTAGAACTACAGCAATTACAGGTGGTTTTGTTGCTTTAGCTCAAGCAATTTCCCAATTATTGCAGTGGGGAGTATTAGAGCGATCGCCTTTATGTGGACAAGTAGCAGCAATTTCTGTAGGTTTATTACAAGGTGAGCCATATTTAGATTTAAACTACCCAGAAGATGTAGCCGCTACAGTAGATTTCAACGTGGTGATGGATAAAGCCTTGGGAATCATTGAAGTTCAAGGAACAGCGGAAGAAGGTAGCTTTACTCGTACTCAGTTAAATCAACTGCTAGATTTTGCCGAAAAAGGCATTCAAGAATTGCTAATTGCTCAACGCGGGGCTATTCCTGACTGGGAAAATCTATATAAAGTATGAAGTGGGAAATTGCGATCGCCTTTTTCAATCATTTACTTTGCACTACTACATATAGCGGTAGCCAGATAGGTTAGGACATCCTAGCAAGCATTTCACTTTTGAACGCCAGTTGCTTCAAGTCGGGGAACCCGCCCAACGCACTGGCTCCTTTTGACTTTTGCTATAACTTATGACTCAAATCTTACGTAAACTAGTTACATTCGATGAATTCGTTGCTCAATATCCAGATAACTCGGTAAGACGCTATGAACTGCATGATGGAGTAATTGTTGAAATGCCACCACCAACAGGCGATCATGAAGAGATTATCGGTTTTTTGATGCTAGAGATATCTGCCGAAATTAGGCGATTAAAACTTCCTTATTTCATTCCCAAAACGGCGTTCATTAAACCATTGGAAGGTGAATCAGCTTACTCACCAGATATACTGATATTAAATCAACCTAATTTAGTCAATGAGCCTCGGTGGAAAAAAGCCTCAGCCGTCAGCCAAGCTGAATCAATTCCTTTAGTGATTGAGGTTGTTAGTACTAACTGGAGAGATGATTATTTAAAAAAAGCAGCTGATTATGAGGCGGTTGGCATTCCCGAATACTGGATTGTAGATTATGCTGCTTTAGGCGGTAGGCGGTTTATCGGCAATCCCAAACAACCCACTATCTCGGTTTATTCTTTAGTTGAGGGAGAATACCAAGTGCAGCAATTCCGAGATAATGAACGCCTCATCTCACAAATTTTCCCAGAGCTAAATTTGACTGTCGAACAAATTTTTCACAGCGTTGCCTAATAATCTCGACTTTTCAGGTTCTAAACGACAACATTCTTGTTTCAAGCTTGAAGTTTCGTGTTTAAAAGTGAAATGATGGAGTTCTGAAGCTGAAACTTTGAGTTCTAAAGCTGAAAGTTGAGCCTTTTTACTCGAACGTTGAGGTTTAAAGAGTGAAAGTTGAGCCTTTTTACTCGAACGTTGAGGTTTAAAGGGTGAAAAGTGAGGTTTTGAGGTGGAAGTGTCAGGAAATTTTCTGCATTGGGTATTGTGGGATGTTGTTTTGTCTCACGCAGAGGCAAGGCAGCGCGTTGGGGAGACACTGCGTTGCGCGGGTTAAGAGCGTTGAAGCAAGTGTCGTCGGCTCTGCCGACTTGAAGCGTTACGTGCTGCACAGTTAGAATTGCTCAACACTCAGGAGTATCAGCATCCGCAATTTTGGGCGGCTTTCGTTCCGTCTGGTAACTGGACACCGTTGAGTGGTAAGTAGGCAAAAAACTAGTGGTTTTCAGATCCCCGACTTTTGTGAAAAGTCGGGGATCTTTTTTCCCTAATACCAATTCTCTGTGAAGCTGCACATTATTTTTACCCCTCCCAACCTCCCCTTAGCAAGGGGAGGTGCCGTAGGCGGTGGGGTTCTTTCTATGCGTCTTCATCTAAAATTGGTATAAGGTATCAAATGTTAAATTTCATCCTATGTTGCTGGTTTACAAACTTTATCCTTGAGAGCGTTTTGGTAGACTTACACTAACCTTCGTTCCTTTGTCCTCTTCACTTTCTAAGGTAATCTTGCCGCCGTGTAATTCTAGGCAGGCTTTCACAATTGCTAAACCTAACCCGCTTCTGGGAGTACTGCCTACGTTGCTCTCACTACTCAAGGATGGAAATAAAAATTCTTGCTCGGCAATGGGTATACCGATGCCCTCATCTTTGACGTAAAAGCTGATGTCTGAATCATCTCCCATCAAGTGAACTTCAATATTACCCCCATTGGGCGAGTATTTGATGGCATTCGCTAACAAGTTGACGAGAATTTGCCGCAAAAGTCTTTTATCACCCCAAAACCCTTTGGTATTTCCGGTAATCTTGAACGATAATTCATGCTTTTCGCTGATGAACTGTCGCTGTTCTTCAATAATGTCAGAGAAGAAGCGCAGCAATTCAAAGGGAACAGGTGTAAACTTCGCTTTACCGAATTCAAATGTCTCTATCACTAGCAAGTCATCTACTAGTTGCGACATTTGTCTGGCTTTATCTTCAATTATCTGCAAGAAGCGTTGGTGTTTAGCTTGACTTAACTTATCGCTGTGTTGCTTGAGTGTTGATACAGCAGCCACAATCGCCGCTAGGAAAGTGCGATATTCGTAAGAAACTTTAGTAACTAATTGAGATTTAACGACATTGAGATGCTTTTCTTTTTCTAGCAGTTCAATAGTTTTGCTAAAGCGTAGCGCCTGTTGGATAGAAACTGCTAATTGTTCGGCTAACTGATAAAAAATTTCTGTCTCATCAATCTGCCATTGTTGCTTGTCGGAACACAGACAGGCAACTAACAAGCCCCAAGTTTTGGTAGAAAAATTCTCTTGGTAATGTAACAGTAACGGAGCAAGCAGATATACTTCCCGAAGTTTTTTGCGGTTCTGTGAGATGAGGAGTGGGGTTTGATTCTTGGCTGATAAACTGGTTGGGTAATTGTCTGCGAGGAAGGATGCAAATTTCTCAATGGGGACATCGGCACTACTTGAACCAGCCTCACAAAGTTGAATGAGTTGGGGTTGAGCGTCTGGATTAACTTGATACACCGTTACGCGATCGCATTCTAATAGTTGCTGCACTTCTGTAACGGCTGTTTGTAAAATTTGCTCCAGATTCAAGGACTGATGTAAGTGTAGTGCGATCGCTGCTGTTAATTGTTGCCGTTCCTGACTTTTACTCAACTGGCTTTGTTGGTGTGTCTGCTGAATCACATTCCGCACAGTCAGCTGCAAAACATCCGGTTGTAGATGCTGCTTCACCAAGTAATCTTGTGCGCCGCGTTTGATTGCCTGCACAGCAACGCGTTCATCACCTTGTCCAGTCAACATAATTACAGGTAGCGGCACTGCCAATTGCTGCTGTTTCAGTTCATCCAAAAACTCCAACCCACTCATATCAGGTAGACAAAAGTCAAGCAGGATGGCATCGCAGCGTTTTTTTTGGCAAAGTGCCAGTCCAACCTCAGCCGAGGCGGCTTCTAAAATCTGGTATGACTGGAGAGGATCGCTTAAAAGATATTCACGGTAAATTTCTCGATCCTCCGCACAATCATCTGCAATCAGTAGTGTCCAGACATACGACATGAAAAAAATAATTTTTGTGTATTAAAGCAACCAAAAATTACAAAACTCTCAATCTTAAAAAGATAGTAAAGCTAGAAATATTGCTCAAGCTGTCATCTTCTATTGGATATACAACTTTTGATTTTGATACTTTTTATAATAGCGAATTTTGGAAGTCAGAAACGCTAAATTTCTTATCATTACAGGATTTGAGATTTTGACTATCTGGATAAATCAATTAATTTGTTATTCATCTAATTCCACTCTTTGCCTATATAAATTGGGCGGAATGTTGGTTTCTAGCCAAAATTCGACAAACGCTTGCACAGTTTTTTCCAGTTCACTAGAGTCTACCGGCTTGATCAGGTAGCCGTTTGCTCCTTTTCGATAACAAAATTCAATATCTCTAGGGTTTGAGGAGGTTGTAAACACAACAATGGGTATTTCTCTAAAATTCCGGTCTTGCTTGAGTTGCGCTAGGACATCACGCCCATCAGTACCAGGTAAATTGAGGTCAAGCAAAATCACGGAAGGGCGTGGCGTATCATTTATATTGCCATAATCGCCTTCTTTATAAAGAAAATCTAAAACTTTATCGCCATTTGTACAGCGATAGATGGGATTCTGCACTTTCATTTGCTGCATTAGAAGTTGCAACACCTCAAAATCCTCATCACTATCCTCAGCAATCAGCAGGGGATCGTGGATTGTAAATGACATTGTTGTTATTAAAGGTTGTTATTATCTCAAATATATTACAATATATTTACAAAATTTAAAATAACTTAACTTTTTAGGCTAAAGTAAAATATTGAGCCAAGACCAACAGTAGACTCTACCCAAATTTGTCCACCGTGACGCTCGATAATTTTTTTAGCAATGGTCAATCCGGCTCCTGTGCCGCCACCATATAGATTTTGTTCGTGTAACCGCTTAAACAATCTGAAGATTATTTCCAGATGTCGTTCTCGAATGCCGATGCCGTTATCTTTGATGTAGAAAGTGATATAAGAAGAATCTGGTATGCTTCCTTCAGTATCTAAATACCCAATTTCGATAGATTGAAATGGCTTGTCGTTGTACTTGAAGGCATTGCTGAGTAAGTTGGTAAACACTTCCAAAACGAGTATGGGGTCACAGTTAACTGTAGGCAATGAACGCGGGATGCAAATCTCAGGTTGAACTTCTTGGCGGCTGACGAGCAAATCCTCCAGTACGCGATTCACTAATTGGTTTATATCTGTAGGCACAAGATATAGTTCTGCTTGTCCTAGCCGAGAAAACTTGAGTAGCGCATCAATCAGCGATTCCATGCGACGGGTGAGACGAATTAATGTTTGCAGCCTAGCTTTGCCGACATCATCTAAAACTGATTCATAACCTTTCAACAGTAAGGTGGAAAAATTATGAATGCCTCGCAAGGGTTCCTTGAGATCGTGAGAGGCAGCATAGGCAAAGGAATCTAATTCCTGGTTACTACGCTTTAACTCCTGATTCATTCGGGCTAACTCGTCTGCTTTATTAAGGACAATCCCGACGATCGCACTTCTGAGATCCAGAGCATTCTCTAATTCACAGGCTTTCCAAGGTAACGATGTGGCTCGAACTGTTTCTTGCCATTGGATGAAGGATGTTCGGGGAGATAAGGTGACACTGCCATCTGCCTCCATTCTCATCGCTGCGTGCGGATTGCCTGCCCAGTTTACCGTTTGGACGACTTCTGGACGAAACCAAAGAATGTAGTAACGTCGTACTTGGGAAATTCGCAGTAGCAGCAAGCCACTAGCTTGATTTTGGAAAGTCTCAGCTTCTGGGTAAAGTTTTGGCAGCAAGTTGGTGTGAAATAAAGCCTCATTTCCCGGTTGCGTATCTGCCCACTGAATCAGCGTCCGAACTTGCTCTAGTGTTGGCGTGACTCCAACTAGCGTGATTTTATTTTCCAAACAAACGGCTGCACCTTGGGCGCTGACCAAATCTAATAGACGCAAAGCCGGATTTACCAAGGCTTCTTTGAGGTCATCAACTTGAGAAATTGAGCCGACAAACTCCGATTGTAAAGACCTAAGTTTAACAATGTAGTCTAATTCTTCGCGATCGCCTTTATTGGCCAGTTCCACAGAAACAAACTGACCCAACAATTCACAGGCTTCTCGCACTGGATAAGCAATCAACTTCGGTGTCTGATGATGGCAGGCAATTAATCCCCAAAGCTGTTGATTGTGAACCAGCGAAATCACCAAAATACTTGCCACACCCATGTTTTGATGATAGGTAACGCAGCAGGGGTCAACACCTCGCAGTGTTACCGGGCTGAGATCGAGCGGTTGTTGTGTGATTGGGTTGACACTCGGCAGTAACTCAACTGCTGGGGCTGTTAAATTGGGGATAAATCGCAGCAATCCCCGTTTGTATAACTCTCTAACTGGTTGGGGAATATCTGTGGCTGGATAGTGCAATCCTAAATAAGGAGATAAGTCATCTCGCTTGGCCTCTGCAATCACAGCACCGGCTCCTTGAGGGTCAAATTGATAAACCATTACCCGATCAAAGTCAGTGAGTTTACGAATATCTTGTGCTGCTAACTGGAGAAATTCCCTCAGGCTAGATACTTTTCGGAGTTTGGCGATCGCACCTTTAACCCAAGCATGAACAAGGAAAAAGCTTTCCTCTGTCTGCGCGGCGGGTTCCAACTCTAGTATCATGCCCTGTTTAATTCGATGAACTGTGCCATCAAAAGTGCGGTCGCCTGATAAAGTGCGTAATTTGAGAGAACTTAAGCTATCACCTTCCTCTAAATTCTGCTGGATGCTGGCTACGCTTTGGATATCCAGCAAAGTATGCAGAGATTGACCTAGCAACATCTGAGATTCTTTGCCAAGGTATGCCCAGACATTGGCACTCACTTGCAAAATTGTTAACTCTGGGTACGAGAGCACCAAAAGAATGCCATGTGGTTGAATGCAACCTGAAAAGTGGACAGGTTCGAGAGTGTAACTCATTGAACTCTCTGTGTGGGAATTAGGTACTGGGTAAGAGAAAAATATGAAGTGTGTAGACGCTTTTAGTAGCTTGCCGCAGGCTAGTATGAAATTTTATCTTTGAGGCTTTATCCTTATATTCTTCAGCATTCAACCTTTCGTAGTATTACAGTTTATCTCAAAATATTTCTTTGAATTAAGAAATTACATAAATATAAAGAAAATCTTAAATTTTTTATGGAGTGGCGGTATGAGATAATTTTCTTAAGAAAATCTAAAAAAAATCTTAAATTTTTCAGGAGGGGCGTGGAAATGGTTATTGACTCTTCGATGCTGCGTTTAACCTGGTCTGTTGTTGAAGAAACCCCAACTAGTGACTTACTATCCCTGACCGATACAGCCTTAATTAAACTGCTCTTACAACAAATCGCTGGTAAAATTTTACTCAGCGGTGAGGAAGTCTGTGCTTTGTACAGCTATATTGGTTCTAAAATGACTCTCATCCGTGATATTGCTGAATCTCGTCGGACTTTGCATAGCATTAGTAGTCCAGATAAAGCCAGTAGCCGTTTAAGTTCTAATAAGTTGGCTGGGTAGTATTAAATATATTTTTTAATATATTCAAACTCCGAAATACTTATGTCTCATTAGTCAAGATGAGACAAAGTTGTTTATGTTTTGCTCAAACACATTGATTTCGGGTGCAGGGGTGTAATATTAATTTCCTTTAAAGGTGAAACAGATTTTTTGTAGAGACGTTGCATTGCAACGTCTTTACAGAATTTATGTGTAAATTAACGTGAAATGGTATAAGTTATCTTTATGTAAAGAAACGTGTAGAAAATTACAACAGGCATTAAAAAAGACTTTTAATAATCTTAAGATTTTTTTAATAATTAATCGGATACGCTCCCAATCAAAACTTTCGCGGGTATCGCTACCCGCGAGCTTTCTCTAACTTGTTCGTTTTGAGAAAAATACGGGGTGAAAACATTTATGTCTATCAGTCCAGGTACAATTGTCAAACTTCCTAACGGTCGGAATGGTTTGGTTATCCCTTCTCCTTGGTGGCAACCTGGCCGTGTGTTAGTGAAAATGCAACGTGGTAAGAGGCGATGGTTCAAGGTTGAAGAGTGTAAGCTGATCCGCACGAACTATTGATGTGAAGTCTGAAGTGTGAAGGGTGAATTATGAAATATACAGCAGATTTCTCTTGGATGAGATACATTCATCTAGTCTAATACCATTTCACTTTAAAATTGATACATTTAGGCAGGCAGAGGAGCAGGGGAGCAGAGGGGCAGAGGAGAAATTATTTGTATCATTTATTTGGTGAAATGGTATAAGCGCCTCTTACCCCTTGCAAGGTGTACTCCACCCAAATGAAAAACGCTGTAATATTTCTTTTCCTGCTTCAACTCCCAGCCTTTTGCCAACTTAGTACTACTGACTACTGACAATAGAAGATTAGAGATGATAACCATGAGTTAGGTTGAATTATGGCGATCTAATTCATGATGTTAAAAGTTTCAAAAGTTAAAAAGGGGGATTGTAAGAAGTTAGGTATTGTATTGCTGGAAGCCGGCAATGTAATCATAAAGCCATGAATAAACAGGTAGAAATTCTATCAGATCAGTCAGCGCTGGTGGCGCGATCGCTCTCGTTAATTTTATCTAAGTTGGAAACTGCCATTGCACAACGGGGGCAATTTACCATTGCCTTATCTGGTGGTAGTACACCTAAGCCTTTATATGAAGCGATCGCTACAAAAAATTTGCCTTGGGATAAAATTCATGTTTTCTGGGGAGATGAGCGCTACGTTCCCCCAGATCATCCCGATAGCAATGAACTAATGGCGCGGCGTGCATGGTTAGATCGCGTTGATATCCCATCTGCCAACATTCACGCAATGCCAACTTTAGAAGGTGATCCAGCCGTATCTGCCGCTAAACATGAGCAGCATTTGCGAGAATTTTTTCATTCTGCTCTCGGTGAGTTCCCTGCTTTGGATGTAATATTGCTCGGCATGGGTGATGATGCCCATACTGCATCTTTGTTTCCCCATACAGAAGCACTAAAAGTAAGCGATCGCTTAGTTACTGTGGGTAACAAAGACGGCAACCCCCGCATAACCTTCACTTACCCCTTCATCAACTCGGCTCGCAGCGTGATTTTTGTAGTTGCTGGTGCGAATAAACGTCCAGCTTTAGCCAAAGTCTTTGCGCCAGAAGCAGACGACTTCTCCTACCCATCTCGCTTAATTCGGCCGCAAGGAGAACTTTGGTGGCTCTTGGACTCGGCAGCTGGAGCGGAATTGCCAACTTAAAAGTAAAAAGTAAAAAGGTAAAAGTAAAAACGTCAAAGAGTCTATGGCAGTTTGCCATTTTTAGAGGTATCCTAACTAGCCTCTAGCCTCTCAAGAAAACCATATTCTTTTTACTTTTGCCTTTTACCTTTTAACTTCCTAAAGAGTAGTTGTTAAAATCGAAAGCTAGGTTGCCTCCTTGCCAAACTGCCGATTGGTGAAAGCAGAAGCGTCTACGGAGTTCTTTCTGCTTGCCGGTACTATTTTACGCTGATCTTCAACAAAGGCTTAAATCAATGATCGTCTGCCCGAATTGCAATCATCCCAATCCCAACGGCGCTGTCCAGTGTGAAGCTTGCTATACGCCTTTACCAGCAACTAGTAACTGCCCCAACTGCGGAGCAACAGTACAGGCAGATGCTGCTTTCTGCGGTCAATGTGGTTTTAATCTGCACTCCGCTGCTGCACCTGCTCCTGTTGCTGCTACAGTTGCTCCCGAAGTTCCTCTACAGGTACCGCCACTAGTTACACCAGATCCACTGTTAGATCTGTTACAACCAGATGCTTTGGGAATTAACCAACAGCCTGCACCTGTACCACCAACAGTGACAGATGAAAGTACACCGCCATCGCCACCGCCTACAGTGGCTCCTGCACCTGTAGTTGTTGAGGCAGCAATTTCTAGTCCACCTCCAGAACCAGAACCTGCTCCTGAATCACAACCTGCACCGCCTCCAGCGCCAGCTGCTCCCGCAGGCGTTGCTAGAACTCAGTTGCAGCAAGTGACAGCGCGGTTAGTTCATATTCAAAGCGATCGCGAAATTGAATTACCTCAAAGTCTCTCGGTAATTCATCTGGGTAAACCTAATGACCGTATCCCACCCGATATAGATGTTTCAGGGTTTAGTAATTCGGAAATTGTCTCTCGGATACACGCAGATATTCGCGTTGAGGGAGATGCTTTCTATATAGAAGATGTCGGTAGTTCCAATGGCACTTATATTAACAACTTGCCATTATTACCAGGAAACAGACACCGCCTCCGCCCAGGCGATCGCATCAGTCTCGGTAAAGGCGACTTGGTAACATTTATCTTTCAACTAACCTAAAAAAAATCTGAAGTGTGAAGTATGAAGTATGAAAAAGTCTGAAGTGTGTAGACGCGGAGCGGTGAAGCAGTGCGTTGGGGAGATACTGCGCTATCGCGGGCAATGCCCGACTTGTAGCAAGTGTCGTCGGGTTTCTCGACTCCCTCACTGCTAAACCCGTAGGGCTGGCCGCAGGCTAGGCTGAAGTCCGAAAGCTGAATGACACTTCATATTTCATAATTCATAACTTCATACTTCACACTTCATACTTCACACTTCATACTTCATACTTCATACTTCCTAAGATTAGGATGGATGAAAATACACTCCACCAATTGGGGTAATTACATTCAGGAAAGTACGCTATGAAGGAACCAGGAAAACATTTTGAAACCTTGCTTTCTACAGAAGCCCCACCAGAGGTAGAACGCATGGGGTTAACGTGGTTAGTAGCAGCGGCGATCGCGACAGCTGTGTTGTGGCAAGTTCCAGGCGGCGATTATATTTTATACCCGTTCACTATCTTGGCAACTTGGTTTCACGAAATGGGACATGGCTTAATGGCGCTAATATTAGGAGGGCAGTTTCAAAAGTTAGAGATTTTTGGCAATGGTTCCGGTGTAGCTACTTATCGCATCGCCACATCACTCGGCCCTATCGGACCTGGTTTAGTCGCCGCCGCTGGGCCGATGGGGCCGCCAATTGCTGGTGCAGCTTTGATTCTGGCTTCTCGCAGTTTTAAAGCTGCATCTGTGAGTTTACAAATTTTAGGAAGTTTTCTGCTGTTTTCGACAGTAATTTGGGTACGTTCTTGGTTTGGTTTGCTGGCAATTCCCCTATTAGGTTTAATTATTCTTGGTATTGCTTTAAGAGCGCCCCGTTGGATGCAAGGATTTGCTATTCAATTTTTAGGTGTACAAGCTTGTGTGAGTACGTACCATCAATTAGATTATTTATTTAGTTATAATGCAGGTTATTTAGGGCTATCTGACACAGCCCAAATGCAGAGATATTTACTTTTACCTTATTGGTTTTGGGGTGGATTGATGGCGATCGCATCCTTGGTAATCTTGATTCAAAGCCTGCGTGTTGCCTATCGTTCAGTGTAAAGAAATATGCAGATTAGCGATCGCTCTTTAGCAGTCAAAAGTTCTACTCTCAGTACTTTAATTGCTGAATTAGATACAGAATGTAGTAAAGTCCCAGCTTTAATCAATCAATTACCTAATAATGTCTATCTATGGCTGGCTAAAGTCAAGCCAGCAGCATCTTATTTTAGCTAAATAGAATTCAGGAGTCAGAATTTTATTGATAGTCTCGTAGTATCGTCCATAACGCACCCTACCAAACTTTGAGATATTTCCCCCCTTATTAAGGGCTTGGGGGAATCTATAAGTGCTAAAAATCACAGCTAACTACTTTTCAAACAACCTCTTATACCATTTCACTTTAAAATTGATACATTTAGGCAGGCAGAGGAGCAGGGGAGCAGAGGGGCAGAGGAGAAATTATTTGTATCATTTATTTGGTGAAATGGTATTAGACACAAAGCGGCTTCACGGATTCTGTACGAATGGCGGATGTAGTATAAGTGAGTTTAAAACCTCCACTAAATTTTCAACGAGCGCGGTCTACAATTAGTAGAGGGTCTTTTTCCCCCACTAATTGATTCTGATTTTTGACTTTTGACCAACATTCCTTGATGGTACAAGCCCCCAAATTTATCTGTGGAATCCAAATTGATTCCAAAATCTAAAATTCCCAAGCCCATAGATTTATCTCTGGGGTCAATCCAAAATCCCTCTTGAAAAGTTTGCCAGGGCGGGGTAGAACCCCGCCCTGGCAAACTTTTCGCAAAATCTAAAATCCAAAATTGTCTGACTTCTTCAATTACAAACAATTAATGCAACATCCCGACTTTTTATCGGTTGTAGATAATGAACTCTAGGCGGTCAAAAAAATCTCAGTCTGATACTCCTAACGAACAGCAACAGGCAGACCAAAATGAATTATTCCCCATTGTCGGGATTGGAGCATCTGCCGGGGGATTAGAAGCTTTTACACAATTACTCAGCCATTTGCCCACTGATACGGGCATGGGATTTGTGTTGATTCAGCACTTAAGTCCTGACCAAAAAAGTTTGTTGGCTGAGATTTTGTCCCAGAGAACCCAGATGCCCGTACTGCAAGCACAAAATGAAATGGTGGTCGAACCGAATCATGTCTATGTGATTCCTCCCAATGCGATGATGACCATCTCTGGGGGCAAACTACAACTGAGTCCACGTCAAAAGTTTCGCGGACACGTAATGTCAGTTGATACATTTTTCTTTTCCTTGGCCGAGGAGCGGGGAAGCAAAGCTATTGGCGTTGTGTTGTCTGGTGGTGATGCCGATGGCGCAAGGGGATTAGAAGCAATTAAGGAAGCTGGAGGCATTACCTTTGCCCAATGTGAGGACACAGCACAAGTTAGTAGTATGCCGAATACGGCTGTGGCTTCTGGTCAGGTAGACTTTGTTTTAACACCACAAGCGATCGCCCAGGAATTAGGCAAGCTCAGTCGTCATCTTTATGTTAGTTACCCTGTTCCAGAAAAATCTGCTGAAGTTATACCCACAGAAGGGGATTCTCTTTCCAGCATCTTTAGTTTGTTAAAAACTGCTACAGGAGTTGATTTTAACTACTACAAGCAAACCACCCTCAAGCGGCGCATCCTGCGGCGGATGATTTTATATAAGCTAGATAGATTAGAAGATTATCTGCATTATCTTCAAGACCATCCGGAAGAAGTGAAAGCTTTATATTATGATGTGCTAATCACGCTCACCAATTTCTTCCGCGATCCTGAAGCTTTTGAAGCTTTAAAAATTAAAATATTTCCCATTATTACCAGAGAGCGTAACTCTGATTTCCCCATTCGGATCTGGGTGGCAGGATGTTCTACAGGGGAAGAAGCCTACTCAATGGCTATCTGCTTACTAGAATATTTGCACAATCAGGGAATTAAACGGCCTATCCAGATTTTTGCCACGGATATTAATGAGGTAGCCATTGAGAAAGCCAGAAACGGTATTTACAAGCACAGCCAATTAGTAGATGTCTCTGCGGATCGCCTCCAACGCTTTTTTGTCCCCGTCGAAGGTGGCTACCAAATTAGCAAGCCAGTGCGCGAAGCGTGTGTCTTTGCTAGACAAAACCTGATCAGCGATCCTCCCTTTTCGCGGCTGGATCTGATTACCTGCCGCAATGTCCTAATTTATTTGGGTTCTGCTGTCCAAAAGAAATTATTCCCTATCTTCCACTATAGTTTGCAGCCCACAGGCTTTTTGATGCTAGGCACGTCAGAGACAGTGGGCGAGTTTAGCGACTTGTTTGGATTAATTGACAGAAAGTACAAAATTTATTCCCGCAAAATGGCTGTCGCTCGACTGGGGATTGAATTAATTCCCAACAACTATGCCATGGAGACTATCAATTCTGAGCCATTAGTCAGGGAAGAGACTGGGAATGAATTAGAAATGCAGAAAGTGGCTGACCGGATTATTTTGAACCAATACGCTCCGGTTGGTGTAATTATTGACAATGATCTAGAAATTGTGCAATTTCGAGGGCAGACTAGTCCTTATCTGCAACTACCATCAGGCAGACCCAGCTTTAATTTGCTCAAGATAGCTAAAGAAGAATTACGGCTAGAACTACGCACTGCGATTCACCAAGCTAAAAAGCGCAAAGAAGCGGTGAGAAAAGACGGCATCCAAGTTAGAGATAACGAGCAAGTCAAACTGGTAAGGATTGATGTTGTACCATTTGAGGCTCCTGTACCGGTAGGAAGCTACTTTTTAGTCATGTTTACCGAGATGACGGCGTTGGCGATGCCCACCGCAGGCATCGCATCTTCGATGTCAGATGTAGCTGATACTACTAAAAGGCGCAAACAAGCTGATAATGAGGACGAAATTCACCAACTCAGAAAAGAGTTAGCTACTACTAAAGAATATTTGCAATCGATTATTGAAGAACAACAAGCCACCAACCAAGACTTGAGAGCTGCGAACGAAGAAATTCTTTCTAGTAACGAAGAGCTGCAAAGCACTAATGAAGAACTAGAAACTGCGAAAGAAGAAATTCAGGCAACTAATGAAGAATTAAACACAATTAACGACGAACTGCAACGCCGCAACGTTGAATCAACTCAAGTTAGTAACGATTTACAAAATCTGCTCAGCAGTATCAATCTGCCCATTCTCATGTTGGGCGGTGATTTACGCATTCGCCGCTTTACTCCGGTAGCCGAAACAATCTTCAACCTAATTGCTTCGGATGTGGGGCGACCGTTAAGTGATATTAAACACAATCTAAATATTCCTGACTTAGAGCAGCAAATTCTCGAAGTAATCAACACACTCAACTTTAAAGCCCTGGAAGTACAAGACCATGAGGGACACTGGTATGATTTACGCATCCGTCCCTATCGCACAATCGATCATAAAATTGACGGTGCTGTAGTGGTATTGGTAGATATTGACCAACTCAAACGCAGCGCTCGGCAGATCACAGCAGCTAGAGATTATGCCGAAGCAATTGTAGCCACGGTGCGCGAATCCTTGGTGGTGCTGGATACAGACTTAAGAGTAATTACCGCCAATCAGTTTTTCTACGAAAAATTTCAAATGTCAGCAGAAGAAACAGAACAGCACCTAATTTATGAGATCGGCGATGGGCAATGGAATATACTGCAGTTGCGATCGCTTCTAGAAGACATCCTCCCGCAGCAAAGCCAATTTCAAGACCTAGAAGTTGAACATGACTTTGCCCAAATTGGTCATAAAATCATGCGGCTGAATGCGCGGAAACTGTCTCACATCCACGATGCGCCGATGATTCTCCTTGTCATTGAAGATATTACCCAGCAAAAGCGGTTAGAGGCAGAACGGACTCAACTGTTGGCGCAAGAACAATCAGCCCGTGAAGCAGCCGAGACAGCCAACCGTGCCAAAGATGAATTCTTGTCCATTCTCTCTCATGAACTGCGAAACCCACTAAATGCGATGCTCGGTTGGGCAAACTTGCTACGCACCCACCAGCTAGACGAAGCCACAGCTAATCAAGGTTTAGCAGCGATTGAAAATAGCGCCCAGGCTCAAGCCCATCTGATCAATGACTTGTTGGATATCTCCCGCATTAGCTCCGGTAGGCTACGCATGAATCCCCAAGAAATTGAGCTTGTGCCGATCATTGAAGCAGCGATCGCTGTTGTCCGTCTAGCAGCAGAAACGAAAAACATTCAAATTAACACTAGGTTAGTTCCCACAAGTAGACCAATAGTAGGCGATCCGATTCGCTTACAGCAGGTGATCTGGAATTTACTCTCCAATGCCATCAAATTCACCCCACTCAGAGGCAGAGTTGATGTCACCCTCAAGTACACCGCTTTTCAAGCACAAATTCAAGTCAGTGACACAGGTAATGGGATCAATCCTGCATTTCTGCCTTACATTTTTGAACGCTTCCGTCAAGCTGATGGCAGCAGAACCCGCTCAAATCCTGGATTAGGATTAGGGCTTTCGATTGTGCGCCACTTGGTAGAACTTCACGGCGGTACAGTGGAAGCCCAGAGCTTTGGTGAAGGTCAAGGCTCAACATTTACTGTCAGGCTACCGCTCCAAACTAATCTAAACGAATTCTCTGTGCTGACTCCTAAATTGTCATCTGTCACCAGAAATAGACTGCCGGAAATACAACCCGATGACCTTCCCTCACTAGAAGGTGTGCGGGTACTTGTGGTAGACGACGAACCAGATATACGTCAGTTATTTCAATTAATCCTAGAAGAATATGGAATTGAGGTCACAGCAGTTGCCTCCGCCAGCGCTGCACTATCAACACTGATGGCAAATCCTGGCGGGTACGATGTACTTTTGTCTGACATCGGCCTACCAGAAGAAGACGGTTATACTCTGATTCGGCAAGTCAGGGCGCTAAGTACCGAAGTAGGTAGGCAAATTCCCGCCGCCGCCCTGACAGCCTATGCTGGCGATGCAGAATATACCGAAGCTTTGGCCGCAGGATACCAAATGCACTTGGCTAAACCTATCGATCCCACGCAATTAGTAGCTTTAGTTGCTGTCTTGAGTGGACGGATTTGAAACAGGGGCAGGGGGCAGGGGGCAGAGGGGCAGAGGGGCAGAGGGGCAGAGGGGCAGAGGGGTAGAGGGGTAGAGGGGCAGAGGGGCAGAGGGGTAGAGGGGCAGAGGGGCAGGGGGGCAGGGGGCAGAGGGGCAGAGGGGCAGAGGGGCAGAGGAGAAATTATTTGTATCATTTATTTAGTGAAATGGTATGAGAGGTTTGGAGAGGGGTTTTTTTTCATCCGTCGAATTCACGTTTACTTAGAACTCAGCAGATGCGTGGATTGGTTGTTTAACTAGCGATCGCACTGCTGTAATAATGGCATCAGCATCGATTTTGGCAGCGTGAAGTAATTCTTCTGGGGTTCCGGAAGTTGGCATATCGCTGACTGCTAACTTGATCAGTTGCAGTTGCGGCCCTTCATAAGTTGGCATTTCACCAGCACCAGCAAAAGCATCCAGCACCGCCGCCCCTAAACCTCCTTCCTGCCAGTGGTCTTCAACTACGACTAAGTTACCTTCTGTATCGTGTGCCGCTTGATGTAGGGTTTGCACATCAATGGGTTTGACAGAGTAAGCATCGATGATGCGGACTGTGATACTTTCGTTTTTCAGGCGTTCATAAGCTTTGAGTGCTTCATGTAAAGTAATACCTGCACCGATAACTGTGGCTTGGTCTTGGTCAGAACTCCGGATAACTTTGCTACCACCAATCGGAAATTCTTCTGCTGCACCATAAATTACGGGTGTCGCTTCGCGGGTAGTACGCAAGTAGATAATACCCTGGCGATCGCTCATTTGCGCTACTAGTTTGGCTGTTTGATGAGCATCACTAGGATACAATACAGTGCTATGCCACACAGCCCGGAAAGCGGCTAAATCTTCCAATCCCATTTGAGAAGCGCCATCTTGCCCGATAGATACGCCAGCGTGGGAACCCATCAATTTAATGTTGGCGCGGGAAACAGCGGCCATCCTGATAAAATCGTAGGCGCGTGTTAAAAAAGCGGCAAAGGTAGAAGCAAAAGGTTTATATTTTCTGACTTGCAAACCGACTGCTGCGGCGACCATTTGCTGTTCAGCAATGTACATTTCAAAGTAGCGTTCCGGAAAGGCTTCGGCAAAATCTTCGACATAAGTGGAATTACTGACCTCCGCATCTAAGGCAACTACATCTGGTTGCGCGGTTCCTAAAGCTTTTAACGCATCACCGTAGGCGCGACGTGTAGCTACTTTTGTGCCTTTGTCATAACTAGGAAGTTGCAGTGGTTGCGGATTACCTGTAGAAACTGGTTGTACTTGGGTTTCTGGTTGATTGACTTGAATAGTAATCTGACGTTCACCGCCTAATTCGGAGATTGCTTGTTTTTCTGGTTCCGCTTTTAAAGCTTTACCATGCCAACCACCTAAATCTTCTAAAGCAGCCACGCCTTTACCTTTCTTGGTACGGGCAATAATAACTGTGGGGCGATCGTTAACCTCAATAGCAGCACTCAAGGCTTGATCTATTTCAATAAAATCATGTCCATCAATTTCCATCGCTTGCCAGCCAAAGGCTTTGGCACGATTAGCGTATGCTTGTGTGTTCCAGCCTAATTCAGTTTGACCGCGTTGACCCAAGCGGTTGACATCAATAATGGCTATTAAATTATCTAAAGTGTAGTGTGCAGCATGGTCAAAGGCTTCCCAAACTGAGCCTTCGGCTGTTTCACTATCGCCTAGTAGCACCCAAACATGATAGGGAAGTTGGTCTAGATATTTACCTGCTAAAGCTAACCCTAAAGCAATTGGTAAGCCTTGCCCTAGAGAACCAGTTGCTACATCCACCCAAGGTAAAATCGGCGTAGGATGACCTTCTAAACGACTACCCAATTGCCGCAGCGATCGCAATTCCTCATCGCTAATCACTCCAGCCGCTTTGTACATAGAATATAGTAAGGGTGCAGCGTGTCCTTTCGAGAAAATCAGGCGATCGTTATTTGGATTTTCAGGATGCTCAAAATCATAACGGAAATATTTGCCGAGTAAAACCGCCATCAAATCCGCAGCAGACATAGACGATGTAGGATGACCAGAACCCGCAATGGTTGTCGCGCGAATACTATCAACACGCAACTGTTGAGCTAGTTCATACCAATGGTGCAGTTGCTCTTGTGTAGTCATAATTATTTTCCTAAATTAAAATTATCAAAATTAACAGCTAATTGCTTTTTATTTAGGATTTTTGTCAAAAGCTTATTTTTACTAAAATTTGTTTTAATTGCTTAACTTATAAGTTTTTTAAAAAGTAGAGGCTGGTTCAAATATCATGTAATCTCAATGAACCCGCCTCTAGAAGTGTTCCTTGATTCACTGTAGATAGGAGACTCAAAAAATGCTTCTTACTAATGGAATAACTTATATTTCTATCTTTAAGAAGAAACAAAAAACTGATTTTTTGTTATTGAAAAATATAGCAATCCTAAGAGGATGTTTGGAAAGCAATGGGCGAATATAATTCGCTACTACACAAACAAAGTCCGCCTGCGCGGACTAATAGAATTAAAGTTTTAGAACCCGCGTAGGCGGTGAGACCAGTGCTGCGGGAGGGTTTCCCTCCGCAGGCAACTGGCGAACCCGGAGGGGTTTTGTCTGTATAGCCGCGACTTCAGTCGCCAAGGCTAAGTATGAAATTAGACTTCTCAGACATCCTCTAAGTTATTCGTAAAAAACAAGATCCCCAACTTTTCAAAGAAGTCGAGAATCTAACGCTTTAACAGAGATCATGGTAAACACAGCTATTGGTTACAATATAAATATGTCTGAAACTTCTGCTGTTACCACAACCCGCCCCACGTTCATCTTAGTAGATGGACATTCTTTAGCATTCCGTTCATACTTCGCTTTCGCCAAAGGACGAGATGGCGGACTGCGAACTAAAACAGGGATACCGACGAGTGTATGTTTTGGCTTTCTCAAGTCTTTGTTGGAAGTCATGGCGACACAACAGCCACAAGCAATGGCCGTTGCATTTGATTTAGATTTACCGACTTTTCGCCACGAAGCTGATGATACTTACAAAGCTGACCGTCCGGGAACACCAGAAGATTTTGTTCCTGATTTGAAAAATCTGCACGAGTTACTCGCAGGTTTGAACCTGAAAATTTTTACTGCACCTGGTTACGAAGCCGATGATGTTTTGGGAACCTTAGCACAAAAAGCAACTGTGGCTGGGTATAAAGTGAAAATTTTAACAGGCGATCGCGATTTATTTCAACTAATTGACCCAGACAAAGAAATTACTGTTTTAAACTTTAGTCCCGATGCTCTAAAACGCGCTACAAATAGTATTACAGAATTTAGTACAGAACAAGTTAAAGAAAAATTAGGCGTACTACCTACACAAATTGTCGATTTTAAAGCTCTGTGTGGTGATAAATCAGATAACATTCCTGGGGTGAAGGGAATAGGCGAAAAAACAGCAGTACAGCTGTTAAATACTTATGGTTCTCTAGAAAATATTTATACTGCAATTAATGAAATTAAAGGCGCAACTCAGAAAAAACTTACAGAAGGTCAAGAGGATGCGAAAAAGTCTCAATATTTAGCACAAATAGTCACAGGTGTACCTCTAGAACTTAATTTAGAAAACTGCAAATTAACTGGATTTGACACAAGTACTCTCACTCCTATTTTAGAAAAACTAGAGTTCAATACTTTTCTCAATAAAATCAACGAACTTCAACAGAAATTTGGTGGTATTACAGAAACTCCAGCAACAGCAGAACTACCAGAAGTATTCAGCACTGATGACGATGATGGTGATTTATCGTTTTTTACTGCTGCGGATACAGCCGCATTCCAACAGCAACCAGTTTCTGAAATTCAACCACAAATAATCGATAGTCAAGTCAAACTTACCGAATTAGTAAATTTATTACAACAATTTACTAACCCGGCAACACCAGTTGCTTGGGATACAGAAACTAGCGATTTAGAACCGCGAGATGCGGCTTTAGTCGGAATTGGTTGTTGTTGGGGAACGCAACCAGACGAATCAGCTTATATTCCTCTGGCGCATAAAAACGGGGAAAATATAAATAAAGAGATAGCACTTGCAGCACTACGTCCAATTTTAGAAAGTGCAGATTATCCTAAAACATTTCAAAATGGTAAATTTGACCGCTTAGTGTTTCGCTGTCAAGGAATTAACTTGGCGGGAATTGTGTTCGATCCGATGCTGGCTAGTTATGTTTTGAATCCTGATACTAGCCATAATTTAAGTGATTTGGCTTTACGTTACTTGGGGTTGACTATCCAAAATTATGTAGATTTAGTTCCTAAAGGTAAAACCATTGCTGACATAGATATCTCGGCTGTCGCAAATTATTGTTGTTTACAAGTTAATGCTACATGGCAATTAGTGTCGAAATTGCGCGAAGCACTAGATAACTTTCCAGCTTTATCTCAACTATTACTAGAAATAGAACAGCCATTAGAAGCCGTTCTCGCAGAGATGGAATACACAGGTGTTCGCATTAATTCTGATTATCTAAAAGAACTCTCGCAACAGTTAGAAATAGATTTAAAAAGGTTAGAAGAGAAAGCTACGGAAATCGCTGGTGAAAAATTTAATTTGGGTTCTCCGAAAAAATTAAGCCAAATATTGTTTGAAAAGTTAGGATTAAGCACTAAATATTCTCGCAAGATTCAAACTGGTTACTCTACCGATGCAGCAACTTTAGAAAAGCTGCTAGAGGTTGATAATACTGGCTTTGTTGAGGCGATAACTGAGTACCGCACTTTAGCAAAATTAAAGTCTACGTATGTAGATGCACTTCCCGCATTAGTGCGTCACGATACTCAACGGGTACATACAAATTTTAACCAAACTGCAACATCAACTGGTCGGTTGTCTTCTTCCAATCCAAATTTGCAAAATATTCCCATTAGAACTGCTTTTAGTCGGCAAATTCGCAAAGCATTTTTACCAGAAACAAATTATTTAATGGTAGCTGCTGATTACTCACAAATTGAGTTGAGAATTTTGGCACATTTGAGTCAGGAACCGTTGTTGGTGCAAGCATATCAACAAAATGAAGACATTCACACAGTAACGGCTCGATTGGTATTTGAAAAAGAAGATATTTCACCAGATGAAAGAAGGATAGCAAAGACGATTAATTTTGGTGTAATTTATGGTATGGGTTCGCTGAGGTTCTCGCGTTCAACAGGGATAGATAAAAATATTGCTAACGAGTTTATTAAGCGATTTAATGAACGTTATGCTAAAGTTTTTGCATATTTAGAGGGAGTAAAAAAACAAGCGATCGCTCAAGGTTATGTAGAAACTATTCTCGGTCGTCGTCGTTATTTTGACTTTACTCACAACAGTTTACGCAAGTTAAAAAATAGCAATCCTGAAAAGATTGACTTGAGCAAATTAAAAAATTTAGGTGCTTTCGATGCCGGTTTACTACGTGCTGCTGCCAATGCACCTATTCAAGGTTCTAGCGCTGATATTATCAAAATTGCAATGGTGAGATTGCATGAGGTATTAAAAAAATATCAAGCACGTTTGTTATTGCAAGTTCACGACGAATTAGTGTTTGAAGTTTCCCCTCAAGAATGGGAAGAGTTACAACCGCAAATTAAATCAGTGATGGAAGGTGCAGTGTCTTTGAGTGTACCGTTGTTGGTGGATGTTCGTGCAGGCGAGAATTGGATGGAAACGAAGTAATTGATCAGTGGTTAGTAATAAGCGATCGCTAAAATTAGCACTAACGCTTTAACTTGATTGAATTAACTCTAAACTAGCTATATTTTGACTATAATTAGCGATTAAGATAAATAATTTTAACCATTGAGAACCTAGTAAAATTTCCTGGATTTCATCTCCAGCAAATACAGGGATTTCCCACTCTTGACTATCTATTATTACCCTACCACTATAAACATCAAATTCAGTTTCTCCTTGAGCAGTTCTTAATTTATTTTGGCGCAAAAAAGACCAATTAAGACTTTGTACATCTTGTTTGTTCATAGCTAAAAATTCAGTGAATCCTGTATCTAACATTGTTTCTACAGGAAAGCTGAAGTCATCTCCTCCAACTAAATTAATTTCAAAGTAAACTTGACCTTTATCTCCAAACCTTCCCTCAATCATATTCTGCCACTAACTCCGGTTTCATTAATGCCAAAAATATGATGAATCATATGAGGATATTTTTCTCTAGCCATTCTACTTGCCACCTCTTGATCCTGATCAATAAAATAGTCCCCACTATCAGGTTCAATGGCAATATACCAACCAGAATATTTATCTAGGATTTCTGGTTTTAAACGCTCAAAAATTACCCAACAACGCTCATAAAATGCCTGTCTTCTCGCTTTTTCTTGAGCTTTTTGTGCTTCTGTCCATTGAATTTCTGGAAATACTCTACCTCGTCTCACGATTCTTTCGGGTGAAGAGTGTGTCATATTTTTGACCTCATGAAATTTTTTTTCATATTTCATTATATATCTGAAAAATTTTAAAGCGATCGCTCGGCAATAACAAGTTTTTAAACTGCAAAAATTATCCCAACAATCGCTTTAACCTTTTGTAGACAAACTACTGGTAAAAATCTATTCTAATAATTTATAGATGCCTACTGTAGAACAATTAAAAACATCATTTATCTTAAGTTTTTGGGCTACCAAAATGTACTTACCAGTGTATTTGGTGAGAATAGATGAACGAACAAAAAATATTGTGATTCTGGCTGGTGAGGAAAACGAGATTATAATTTATCCAAACGGGAAGTGGAGATATATATGAGTAAACCAGATTTTACAACTATGCTCCGTGCTGAATTACGGCAATATATTCTCGACCACAGAGAAGATGATGAAGCTTTTCAAATTTATTTAGATAGATTCACTTCTGAAGATGCTGTAATCTTCCCAGCCCCACAATCAATAGAGGACTTAGAAAATTTCCCTCAATTGCATCAACAGAACTTAGAGAGGCTAAGAAAGCAAGCTTAATTTCATCACTGCTGAGTGCTGAGTAATGTTTGACTCAGCACTCTTCATCAATTCTGATATGACTGAATTACCGAAGGCGACAGAATTTGCGATCGCTATCATTCTCTGGGTACTGCCAAGAATAAGCAAAATGGCTCACTCCCGCCAGTTGGGGCGCAAATTTGCGTAGTGCCTGCATTTGTGCTTCTAGAGATGGGCGATTGCTGGTTGATTGTCCCCATGCGCCTGCCAAGGCTGGAATCACTTTTGTACCTGGTTTTGCGGCATTTAAAACTCGTTGCACTTGGGCGGCAATACAGCTAACATCACTGCAAGTTGCATAAGCCATAGCGTGCCATTGCAAGTTACTCGGAAATCGATCCCAAGGTTGCAAGCGGGAATCATATCCTTGTCCCACCATTTGGTTGCCGTCTGGGAAAAACACCACTCCCGATGGAATGCCTACCTGCTGTGATGGGTAACTTGCTAAAGCCACAAAATCCAAGATACCTTGCATGGCATGGGCAACCATCAACTGCCACAATTCCACCTGCAAAGTTGGTTGTCTGTCGGTTGCTGGTAAAAGTGCTTTTTGCTGTGGTGGCGGAATGCGGCCTTGCCACATTGGTTCACCTTCTTGGGGATAAAGTTTATCGACTTGATCTATATCTGCTACGGTGACGTATCCTTTACTGAGGAACCGCCGCATCAAATCCAGTCCTTTAGAATTTAAAGCGCGACGAAACAATGCTTCTTGAGTCGCTGGTGTAAATAGCCATAAATCAGTGACTTTTGTCGCAATAGAATCAGTACCAGCTTGCCTAGGATAACGCACATAATCAAATAGCAAACCATCCGGGCGACGGCGCAGCACTTGCTGTACCATTTGGAAGTAATCGCGTTTGGCTTGCATATTGTAAGGGTCAATAAATACTTGCGAACCGTTATCTACAACATATAAGCTGGTTTGCCCCTTGCCATTCCGTGCGATCGCCGCTTCGCGATCTGGACGTTGCGCGTATGTATAACCAAAATTGGTCGTAAACATCCAGGCATAAACCTTTAATCCACGTTCCCGCCCTTTTTGAATTGCTACAGAAAGTAAATCAATATTTTCTGTCCCTGGGGTACGCACTACAGAAGGCCAAGCCGTGGGGTTATCCTTTGCAGGCAGTAGTACCTGCCCATCATAAAATGTTTCTACATAAATTTGGTTATAGCCACGGTTGACCATTCGATCCATAATTTGGTCAATTGTCCCTGGTTGAATGTCACAAGGATACAGACGTAACCACACAGCTTGGATTTTTGGCCAATTACGACTGCGGCATTCTTGTAAATCTTGTGCGTGTTGGCGGATCAACTGTTGGTAGCGGCTTTGGGCATCGCGATCGCCTTTTAGTGCCAACAAACGTAACTTTTCTTTTGTTTGCGCTGCTGTCGTCGATAACTGACAAGCTTGTTTTAGTTGCGCTTGTGCTGGTTGGCTGATCAAGTTAGGCATCAAAAGACTACTGCTAAAAACCACAGAGAACAAGCGTTGCCATAATAATTTTGCTTTGAAAAGTTTTGCGGGACGGTTAGACATACCTGCAAGGTAGATGTACAAATTCACGGGTATTGAGTATTAAGGTGTATCAAATGTTATAGCAAGAGGCAGTGGTTCGGCTACGCTCACCAACTAGGCAGGTGGTCGCTGAGCGTAGTCGAAGTGAGGCAGGAGGTAAACGTATACTCTTCCTGGCTTTCATGCTTTCAAAATGTCCTAACCTAATATGACTACAGCTATATAGTCTAAATAGGGGCTTTGAAGCCTAATTTTTGAAGACTCCTAAACCCCTGTAAGTGTTGCTGGATTTTTTAAGTTGTGATTTTAAAGTAAATTCTTATAAACTTCAGATTTAACTCAACCGCAATACAAAAACTTTGCGTACCTTTGCGTTTCCAGAGTCCAAAGTAATCACCTTGGACTCTTAACTCTGAAAAAAAGATAACAGATAGTTAAGCACCACGCTTCAGTGCAGACTCTACCTGCTGGAACTCCTGTTCTAGACGAGTCTTCAGCTTTTGCGGAACTGGACGGTTTGGGTAAGAACTGTAGTGTCCCGCTAGGGAGTTAAGGGCGGTACGCATGGTTGTAAAAGAACTTAAACCAGAAATAGAACCAGCCCGTTGATAGCGGGCTGAGAAATCGTTAATTTTTTGACGCGCTTCTGCCTGGAGTGCTGCTTTATCTGGTGAATTTTCAGTTATTTCTAGGGCTTTTCTCAAGGTACTAACTACAGTCAATGTGTCTTGGCGATAATCCCCCGTCAAGCTATCAGGACTAGAACAACCGATTAAGCCGATAGCTAAAACCAAAACCAAAGCGAGCAGACGCGACCAATAGCGTTTCATAAGCATTATCTGAAACTACACGTAAATCATCGTCCATCCTATCTTGGATTGGTATCTAGGGGATCATGAGAAGGATGAAGGATGATTGACAAAGGATAAAATCAGCAAAAAATTTTATGCTTCGTACTTAATACTTCACACTTTTTGATAGAGGGTATCTCGTTGTTGGTAAGGTCGTCCTAAAGATGCGATCGCAGCTTGTAAAGTTTCCACTTCCATACAAGTACCACCAATAGCACCTGCCATTGTGGTGATATGTTCTTCCATTAAAGTGCCACCAATATCGTTACAACCCCAAACTAAAGCTTCTGTCGCCCCAGCTAGTCCCAACTTCACCCAACTCGGCTGATGGTTAGGAATCCAATTACCCAAGTAAATCCGGGCGACAGCACCTAATAGTAGCGCATCAGCTAAAATTGGTTGATCGCGCCCAACCCGACGGCGTAAAGATTTTGGCGCTTCTTGACCGACAAAAGGTAAGACAATAAACTCGGTAATTCTTGCAGGATAGCCTTGATTGATAGCAGTTTGTTGCAGCGATCGCAATTTTTCTAAATGCCCAATTTGCTGTTCTGGAGTTTCGATATGTCCCGATAGCATGGTGCTAGTGGTGGATAAACCTAATTTATGCGCTGTCGAGATAATTTCTATCCAAGTAGCTGTGTCAATCTTCTCTGGACACAATACTTTTCTGACTTCATCATCCAACACTTCCGCCGCTGTACCTGGCATCGAACCAACACCAGCATCTCGCAAAGCCGCAATCACAGTAGCATAATCTAGTCCGTCAATTCTGGCGATAAACTGCACTTCTTGGGGAGAGAAGGCGTGTAAGTGGATTTGAGGAAATTCTTGTTTGATGGTTTCGACTAACTTGAGATAGTAAGGTAAAGATTTACCATTAATCTGCGCTTGCGGGTTTAATCCACCCTGCATACAGATTTCCGTTGCCCCCCGCCCGACTGCATCTTGTGACTTTTCTAAAATTTGTCCCCAATCTAACCAATAAGCACCCGCATCACCATCATCTCGGCGGAAAGCACAAAAACTACAATGCTGTTCACAGATGTTAGTAAAATTAATATTGCGGTTAATGACATAAGTAATAGTGTCGCCTACCTGATTGTAGCGGAGTTGATCTGCTGTGCTACGAATAGCGGCGATCGCTTCTGGGTCAGTTTGTTTTAACAATACTACTCCCTCTTGAGGAGCTAAATCGTACCCCATTAAGGCACGCTCAAGAATGTTTTCAACAGAAGTGTTTATCAACATTAATAACTAAAACTTAAAAATTTTCTTGTGAAAAAAGTTGATCGTTCAAGATTGAAATATCTTCTTCACATAGTCTATAGCTTTTATTCAGCCCTATTTGGTTGCTTTCTGGAGAATAAATTTTTGAGAAGGTTCTGATTATTGAACAAACTTGGGAACTTATGATGTCAGAGTAAAGCCAGAGTGTTAATCCGGTTAAAAATGGCTGTAAATAAATTCGATAATAACAGTGTATTCGAGGAAGATTATCTTTACTTTTATGAAACGCTCTTGACACCAGAACGTACTCAACACGAAGTTAACCTGATTTGTCGACTGCTTGAACTCCAACCAGAGATGAGCATTCTAGACTTAGCTTGTGGACATGGACGGATTGCTAATCAGTTAGCCGCTCGTGGTTATCATGTGACTGGAATTGATGCTACTGCTTTCTTCTTACAAAAAGCAATTCAAGATGCAGCAAGTTGTGGTGTTCAGGTAGAGTACATTCAAGGCGATATGCGTTCCCTCACTTTTCGAGAGCGCTTTGATTGCATCATCAACTGCTTCACAGCCTTCGGTTATTTCGATGACAACGAAAATAGATTAGTTTTAGCCCAAGCGTATCAGGCTCTCAAAGCAGGTGGTAAATTGCTCATCGATATTCAGAACCTGAGCCGCTTGTTACAAGATTTTATTCCTGAGGGGGTGACGGAGCGTGATGGTAATTATATGCTGGCACGCACTCGCTACGATGCGCTGACTAACTGTACTCATACTGAGCGGATTATTATTCGGGATGGACAAGTGCGGCGTGGTCAATACTTTATTCGCAATTTTACCTTTCCCGAAATCCGCGATTGGCTATTGCAAACAAGCTTCAGCCAAGTAGAAGGTTATGGATACGATGGTGAGCCTTTTTCCCTTGATAGCCGTCGAATGATTGTGGTCGCCAACAAGTGAGTTAGCTTTTGCATGGTTGTTGACACTTCATCTTAAAAATTTGGAATGCTTCAGATTCTGAGTCTACGATTTATAGCGGTTTTCCATTGAATGGAATACACCTTTGAAAATTAACTCTTTTCTATCACTCTGGTGATAGAAAAATAAATGTAGGTTGGGGAGCCACTTGCGTAGGCGGGTTTCCCGACTTGAGCAAAGTGGCGTTTGAACGCAGTGAAACCCAACAAAAGCAAGGTTTTTGGATGTTGGGTTTCGTTCCTCAACCCAACCTACGACTTATAGCGGTTTTCCATTGAATGGAATACACCTTTGAAAATTAAATTATTGTAGAGGCGTAGGCTCCGCCTTAAGGCAGGGTACGGCCGGAAAGCCTCTACTTAAGAAAATTTACTAATCGTAAAAATACTCATCATTACTACTTTTATAACTTTTAATCAAAAATTCAGTAGATTTACGGAAACGATTTGTTGAGTATTCAGATAAACTCGACTAACTCCTGAGTTATTACCTACTTACTTTTACATAGTAGTATTAATTCTGTAATTACCTAATCATTGCACCTACTCGTTAGGTGCATTTGTTTTGCCCGTGATTTACGTAAGTAAGTCGGTGAGAAAAAACCAAACTATGTTAAGAAAGGTTAATTAAGCTAAAACCCTCTTTCCTTTTGCTTTCTGCCTATTCCTCAAAATCTAGCGCATCTGCTAAATCCAGAGGTTCTTCTAAATCTGAATCCTTATCTTCTAGTTCCAATTTCATTTGTTGAGACACAGCTTCTAATTTAAAATCACCTTTCTTAGAAACATAATCAACAAGCTTAATCCAATCAATCCGCCCGTTCTTAGTAAAATACTGCATAAATTCCAGAGTCATTTCATTAACTTTTGCATCAAGAGTAGACTTGAAAAGTTCGTCTTTTTTCTTTGCCTCCTCGCCAATGGGAACAATCATTTTTTGGTAAAGGTTGGCATCTTCTGAGATAAATTCCCAAAACTCTTGACCAGCGTATTTGAAGTATGTTTTATCAGCATCTATATCTTCCTTAAAAGGATTACTATCCTTGCCATACATACAACCATTAACAGCAACGATGTTACTCGTGATACCTTGTTTTTTTAAAGACTGTCTAGCTTTTTTAAAATTGTCTTTCATCTTGCTGATTTGGTCAGAATTGCCCCAATTAGTCCCGGATTTAATCCCGACAATATAATAAGTTTCATCCCGTTTAAACTCAAGGTCAACACTGTTGAGCTTAGACTTAAAACCACCGTATAGAGCTTCAGCTATATGTATTGCAAAGCCTTCTAATAAATTCCCGAAGATGGTCTCTTCTTGTGAGGACAGGAAGGCAGTAATGATGCTATCAACGAAATCTTGGGCGCGTTCAATATTTTTTGCTTTGAACAAATAAGGGTTTTTACGCTTAAGCACACCCTTGAGCTTTAACTTGCTCAACTTTTCAAATCTCTTGTCATAGAAAGGTGTAAGGACGTATTGAATCAAATAATCATGATAAATTTCATAATTTGAGTCATTCACATTTAATTCCTCATCATACTGGTTACTATTTTTTACAAGTTGAGTATTAGCAACTGCTGTTTTAATATTCAATTCTGCCAGTTCACAATATTCTCTTTTAATCTCAATTCCTATATAATTTCTCCCCAATTCTTTAGCAGCTACACAAGATGTTCCTGAACCAGCAAATGGGTCAAGAACTACATCGTTTAAATCAGTAAATAGCTTGATAAACCATGAAGGAAGCGTTTTAGGAAAAGCCGCACTATGATTTTTATTGCCACATTCAGTTGCTAAATGTAAAACATTGGTTGGATAAGCCATTTTCCGCTCCAACCAATTAGATATATTCTTCCCAAACCCACTTTCAACTTTAGAGTTATCGCGTCTTTTATCAGTTTCACTCAAATTCTTGAGACGCGACTTTGCCCAATCTCCCATAGGAACCATGACAGATTCCTGATACATTTTGAATTTCTTTTGCTTGTTAAAGTGTAAGCAACGCTCCCAGGAATCACGGAAGCGATTAGACCACTTGCCAGGATAACTATTTTTCTTATGCCATATATATTCTTCAGTCCATAACCATCCTTGATTCTGCATTCCTAAAATTAAATGCAATACATATGGATGTCTTTCGCCATTAACAACTTTCTCCTTAATATTGAGAATCAAGGAACCTTCTGGTTTGAGAACCCTTTTTAGTTCTAAAGCTCTTGTCAGGAACCAATCTGTATATTCATCTAGAGAAATTCCTCCATAAGTTTTTTTTCGGCTATCAGCATACGGAGGCGAGGTGACAATTAAATCAACGCTGGCAGAGGGCAATTTTTTTAATGCATCTAAACAATCACCTAATATCAGCTTATTCTGCCAACTTTGCGGATTCTCTTGGTCTACTAACCCCAACTCCTGAATCAGAATTTCCTCAGAAGCCAAAGTAATGTTTAGTGCTGCTTCTACCATAGCCGAATCTTTTAGACTGAAATTTTGCTTAGTCAAAATCTACTCAAGACAAGTGTGCGGCGTTCTAGCTTACCTGAAAAGGTGTACAGACGCTATGTTGTGCTGCAAAAAGCAAGGTATGATGACATACATTAGTTCATGTAAACTTAATTGTAGTTCACATGAACCAGTGCTAGATGGACTTTATGAGTTTTTCAAGAAAGGTGAAGTGGCTGGGAAATGTTAGTTTCTGACGATTAGCTAATAAACTATAGCAATAAACTCTTGACTATAATTATTACTTTAAAATGCGATCGCGTCTTCCCAACTTGATTTAACTCCATGAGAAACAGTCACACTAATACATTATTAACAGTGCCATCTGGCGATTTGCAGATTCCGAAATTTCCACCTGCCAATGTCAGGACAGATAGTAGAAATATTTATTTTTCTCTGATCATCCCTACTTATAAAGAGCGTGACAACATCGAAAAAGTAATCAAGATATTAAGCGAACTTATCGAGGAATTTCTACCAGAAGATTACGAGCTAATTGTGGTAGACGATGATAGTCCAGACCGCACTTGGGAAGTAGCGCAATCTATGATGGCAGAGTATCCCAACTTGCGGGTAATGCGTCGCCAACAAGAACGAGGATTATCTTCAGCAGTTATTCGAGGATGGCAAGTTGCTAGGGGTCGTGTTTTAGGGGTGATTGACGGGGATTTGCAGCATCCGCCAGAAGTGCTGGCACAGTTATTGCTTAGTATCGAACAGGGCGCAGATTTGGCCGTAGCCAGTCGTCATGTGGAAGGTGGTGGTGTCAGCAGTTGGAGTGCTATGAGACGTTTTTTGTCTCGTGGCGCTCAAGTGTTGGGTTTGATTGTTTTACCGGGGGTAGTAGGGAGAGTTTCTGACCCGATGAGTGGTTATTTTATGGTGCGTCGCAGTTGTATTGCAGGTGTGACACTCAATCCCGTAGGCTACAAAATTCTCCTAGAGGTGATTGGACGGACAAATGTAGGAGAAATTGCGGAGGTTGGTTATGTATTCTGCGAACGCAAAGAGGGTGAAAGCAAAGTGACCTGGAAGCAATATGTAGAATACTTACATCACTTATTACGCTTAAGGCTGACTACAAAACAGGTGGGACAAAAATCTCGTCAAAAAATGGCTTTCCCAATTGGTCGATTTCTCCGCTTTGGCTTGGTAGGACTAAGTGGAGTATTTGTGGATATGGCAATACTGTATTTACTTAGCGACCCGAATACTCTGGCTTTACCTTTGACACGGAGTAAAATCATTGCTGGTGAAATTGCAATTTTCAACAATTTTTTGTGGAATGATGCTTGGACATTTGCTGATGTGGCGATGCAGCAGCAAGAATGGCATCATCGCGTGAAGCGGTTTTTGAAATTCAATATTGTTTGCTTGGCAGGATTAGTAATAAATGTTTTGGTGTTAAATTTGGTGTTTAATTTTGTGATTCCTAATCGTTATATTGCTAACTTGAGTGCGATCGCAGTTGCGACTGTCTGGAATTTTTGGGTGAACTTAAAACTGAGTTGGCGCGTAACTGATGTGAAATAAGCGAACTTAAATTGACAATTCAAGTCAGAATATCTAGAGTTGACTTGTAAATGACGCGGCTATGAAAGTTTTTTTTGGGAGTGCATCGAAATTTTCCAAATATGCAAATATGTTTTTCTCTGCCTTTGCTAACCGCCGCGTGCCTTTAGCAGACGAAACTTCTACCCCAAACCAGATGCATGAAAATTGGCATCTTATTACTAATAATCGTTGGTTTCATTTTTTGCTGTTACTGCTTTGGTTGATAATTGGTCTTGGTTTACGTTTAACTAATTTAACTGCCAAGCCGCCTTGGACTGATGAATTTTCGACTTTAGTGTTTAGCTTGGGGAATAGTTTTTTACCAGTGCCTTTAGACCAAGCGATCGCACCTGATATTTTATTACAACCATTGCAACCACAAGCAAGTGCCACTGTGCAAGATGTCTGGGAACACTTGAGTCATGAAACTAATCATCCGCCAATTTATTTTGTATTAGCTCATTGGTGGATGCAGTTATTTCCGACACAACAAAGTCTAGTTTCATTATGGGGGGCGCGATCGCTCTCCGCAATTTTTGGTGCGGCATCTATTCCCGCTATTTATGGTTTAGGATGGCTAACTTTTCGCTCTCGCTTGATTGCACATATAGCCGCTGCCATTATGGCAGTATCACCATACGCTATTTTTTTGGCACAAGAAGCTCGTCATTACACT
This sequence comes from Nostoc sp. CHAB 5844, assembly GCF_020829595.1. Taxonomy (GTDB): domain Bacteria; phylum Cyanobacteriota; class Cyanobacteriia; order Cyanobacteriales; family Nostocaceae; genus Nostoc_B. The sequence goes on along the minus strand of NZ_JAIVFW010000006.1, from coordinate 70,601 downwards.
CTGGCAATTTTGTGGGTGATTGCATCTCTAGCTTGCTTGATTATCGCTACACGCCACATCCAAAATCGCATACAGTTACCCATCACCACAGCACTAACGTGGGTAGGAATTAATGCTTTAGGGATTGCTACACATTACTTTTTTGTCCTTACCTTGTGTAGTGAAGCCTTAGTTTTAATTTTCCTCGCTTGGAGACAACGCACCTTTCTCTCTCCACCTTGGCAGCGGATTTATGCTGTTGCTATTGGTACTGCTGTATCGGGTATAGTTTGGCTACCTATATTTTTACAAAATAGCTATGGTGATAAATTAACAGATTGGATACAACAACCGCGTCAAGGATTTGAGTGGCTAAACCCACTTTTTCAGGCTTTTGCTGCTTGGGTGACAATGCTTTTTTTACTACCAATTGAATCACCACAACTAGCAATTATCTTAATTTCTGGGTTGGTAATGTTGATTTTCTTTATTTGGTTTTTACCAATATTAATTCGGGGAATTAAAGTTCAACTCCAACATCTAGAAACTCAGGTTTTGTGGGGGATTATTCTCAGCGCGATCGCTTTATTTTTTGTCTTCACTTATTTTCTAGGAATTGATTTAACCAGAGGCGCTCGTTATAACTTTGTTTATTTTCCGGCTGTCATCCTTTTATTAGGAGCAAGTCTAGCAGTTCGTTGGCAGACTCCCCAAAACAATCAGAAAATTACTGGAAAACAAGCTGTAGCAATAATTTGGCTGATGGGATTTTGTAGTGCGATAACTGTGATTTGTAATTTAGGATATCAAAAATACTATCGCCCTGACTTGTTCTTACAACTAATCAGACAAACATCCCAAGTTCCGGCGGTGATTGCGACTACCCAAATTACTCATGTCCAAATTGGTGAAATGATGGGTATTGCTAGAGAGTGGAAAATTCAAAATACACCTTCACCATCACTTCAGTTCATTCTTGCTCATCAAGACCAAGAGCCGAATACTTCTACTAGTACCCTCAATAATATTTTAAAGACGCTACCAAAACCTTTTGATTTGTGGTTAGTAAATTTCCATGCACCCATAGCAGCAGAAACAGAAAAATGTCTTACTGAAACTCAATCTTTACCAGCAGTCAACGGCTATGAGTACAAAATTTATCATTGTCAATAGTCAATAGTTATTTGTTCTTTTCCTTTGCGTACCTTTGTCTTGAAAAGTTGAGCCACTTGCTTGCGAGGGGAACCCCCCGTTGTGCAAAGTGGCGTTCCTACGGAGGGAAACCCTGCGTCTCCTGACGGAGACGCTACGCGAACAGAACTTTTCGCTGCGTTTACTTAGCGCTACTCTGCGTTAAAAAACTCTGGTATACCCACAGGAGACAAACCTGCGATCGCTCGTAAGTTTTGACAACGAATTAACTCAGTAAAATTTAAACCAGAACGTCCTTCTATCTTGGCTACTGCTTCAATTGCCGATAGTAAATGTTGCGCCGCTTCTGCTTCTGAATAACCACGACGTTGGGCTATTTTAATTGCTGCTGCATCGGCATTTAACTCTGACTCTGATGATTTGTTGCTGCGCCAGATGCGGAAGGCGGCGATCGCACTTAATCCTCCCGCAACAGCCACACCTACAGCATCTGACTGTGATGATTCGATTAATCCAGCCAATAATCCCAGCAGCACCACACCTTGATAAATATCCGGTTTAAACCATTTCACTCCTGTCAACCAGCTAACCTTCTGCAACAACAGTAAATCCCGTTGTGATTTTGTCAAACGACCCCAAAAGTCAAAATTAATGTATATCGGTCTATCTTGATTCCAAAGTAGGGGAAAGGTAGCTTCAATGACCTTAGCTTGTTCTGGCTTACTGATAATTTTGGTCGTCATTCTGCTAGAAGCAGGCATAACATCTAATAACCGACGAATTTCGACATTTTGCTCCATGATGGTAACTTTTATTGAAGAAGAAGTCAGAAGTCAGAATTCAGGAGGAGGCAGTGCGGTAGACGGGTTCCCCGGCATAAAGCAACTGCCGTTCAGAATTAATTAGTGGCGAAAAAGATCCCCACCCGTCTCGGATTTATGGCGGGCTTTCCCGCCCACCCTATAAGAATCATCCCTTAATTCAGCAACGCCCAAAAACCCTCATACCCTTACTCGCCTTAAACTCAGCACTTTGTTATAGCCCTATTCATAATCACGTTTAAATAAACCAAACAAGGGCGCAAGCAAAACTCCAAAAACAAAGCCACCAATATGCGCCCAGTAAGCAACTCCACCGGTTTGGACACTCATGTTGGCAGCTGCTTGGAGGCTGGCAAGACCAGATATTATATTCTGCACAAAGAAAATGCCAATTACCACCAGTGCAGGAACGCTAATTGTGGTCACAAAAAAACCTAAGAATACTAAGGTTGTAATTCTGGCATGAGGGAAACGGATCAGATATGCGCCCAAAACCCCAGAAATTGCTCCACTAGCGCCCAAGGAAGGAATCGAAGAATTCATTCCTATCACCCACTGGCACAAAGCGGCTAAAGCACCACAAGTCAAATAAAAAATTAGATATTTGAAATGACCCAAACGGTCTTCAATATTGTTGCCAAAGACCCAAAGAAACACCATATTTGAGATCAAGTGCCACCAACCACCGTGAAGAAACTGTGATGTAATTAAAGTTATCCACTCTCCATCAAAGTTGTAGGTTAATTCTTGGGGTACTACAGCATACTCTCGGAAAAATAGATTCAATCGGGCATTAGACAAACTCACTTCATGAAGAAAAACTAAAATGTTCATGCCAATCAAACCGTAAGTGAAATACGGTGTGATTCGCGTCGGATTTTCGTCATAGAGTGGAAACACAGGTGTTTTTCCTAATTATCAATTAACTGCAATATAGCTTGTGTGGCTAGCAGTTGAAAAATTTAGGTAATTACACCTGTGAAATCAATCATATTTAACAGATCTTAGCCATACCATGATTCTTGTGGAGATTTATCGCTAAACAAACCTAACAGTGGGCCAAGAATGGCTCCAAAGATGAAACCGCCTGCGTGCGCCCAGTAAGCGATACCGCCACTTTCCATACCAATATTAGTAGGTGTTTCTAAACTGGCAAGTCCGTAAAAAGATTGTTGCAGAAACCAAAATCCTAAAAAGAAATAGGCTGGAACCCGAAAAGTCGGGAAGAAAATTCCTAAAGGTACAACACCGAGAATTTCAGCTTTAGGAAAGCGGAGAATGTATGCACCCATAACTCCAGCGATCGCACCACTAGCTCCCAAAGACGGAATGTTAGAATTTTGGGAGAAATACCATTGAGTCAAAGACGCTAAAACACCGCAAGCTAAATAAAACAGCAAATATTTCGCATGGCCTAATTTATCTTCAACATTGTTACCAAATATCCACAGAAACAACATATTGCCAGCTAAGTGCAGAAAGCCACCATGCAAAAATTGGGAGGTAATTAAAGTTGCCCACTCTGGTACTAGTTGATGCACAGAAACACTAGCAAAACTTAAGCTGAGTTCGCGTGGAACTACAGCCGCAAGGTGTAAAAAGCCATCTAATGCTTGCGGCGGAAGACTACTTTCATATATAAACGCCAGAACATTAGCGGCAATTAAGCCATAAGTCACATAAGGCGTAATTTGTGTAGGATTATTATCTCTAATGGGAACCACGGGCGTTTTTCCTGATTTTTGAGACACTAGCATCAAATTATTGAATTTTGCCTGTAGTTTCTTCTACCTCTTGGCTGGATCTGAGGATCTGCCTTTTAAACTAAGAGTATGAGCTAGATTTTCCAATATTGGAGATACCGCTATGGTGCAACAATTAACACCAAACACCTCATCCGACATCATCTACCATGACAGCGATGGTCAACCAAATAAGCTAATAATCACAAAAGTTTGCTTGTTGAGACCGCAAGGGGGCAGGGGAGCAGAGGAGCCAGTGCGTTGCTTGCGGAGGTTCCCTCAGTTGTAGCAACTGGCGTGAGCAGGGGAGAGGGTTTGAAGTTTTTCCCCAAAATTTCAATTGTGCAACTTGTAAGCACAAAAGCTTACTAAACAATTTCGCTGGATTGTCAAAACAGTACTCATCGAACTCACGTTAATGATAAGTCTTTTACCAGACACGACATTACTTATCTGCGGAATCTAAAATAAAAAATTTATATATTTTGATAGATGTTTTGCAAAAATTGATAGACTGTCTAGTTAATTACCTCAGGTAGCACCTAAGCTAAATCTGAAAAATTCAGTAATATTTACGTTTACTCTAGAGTAAGATATTAAAATTCATGAAAGAACTAAGTAGTTTTCCTAGTGTTAAGTTTTTAACGTCTAGTATAGCTACGTTAGCTATCAGCTTGAGTTCAAGTCAAAGTGCTACAGCAGCAACAATAGCTCTTGGCTTTACCAAACTAACAGGTGTGACGGGTGGCTCTCCTGCAACTACTGCTGTTTTTCGTGCCGAAATTTCTACATCAAATTTCGGTGATGTTACTTCCATTGTGATTAAAGATAACAGTAATCGCACTGGTGGGTCGGCTGGTAACGTAAGTGGCTTTGATTTAGATGCAATCAAACTTAGTTACGTTGCTGTTAACAGTGCAGCAGATGTTAATGCCATCTCAGCATTAGACCTGTTTGATTTTAGTCCCACAGGAACAATTTTCACTCCTGGAACCCAGCGTCCTCCTACGGCTCCTGAATTGTTTGGTACTACAGGGGGTAACATCAACAATGCTGTGGCTACGTTGGGAAGTTTTGATGCTAATTCTACTACTAACCCTAGGACAATGTTCGGTTTTGTCAGCTTGGGAGATAGTGGTCAAGTAATATTTAATCTCAAACGTCCTATTTCTTTAGAAAATCCACTGTACTTTTATATTGGTGAAGTAGGCGACAACGGTGAGGTAGCAACTGGTGAAGTCATTGTCTCACAGCCACCAAGCCCCGTTCCAGAACCTAGTAGTCTAGCAGCTTTCTCTTTGGCAGGAATATACTTGGCCGTTCGTTACAGAAGAAAAAACAAGTCTAAATAATTTTCAATAGAGTTATATCTGGTATTTGTGAGTGAACATAGGTAAAAGACCTATGTTTTTTTCTTGCCAGCGGTTATGGTAAATAAAATTTACGCGTGGACGCGAAGCGGCTTGTCGTACTCCTACAAAGAAGCAAGCTACACGTTAGCGTCTCTGAAAGAGAAGACATCACATTATAAAATTTGATTAATTTAAGGATTGTATGTCAGGTTCAGTTGATAACTCAGCCCGTTTACTAGAAGTCAAAAATGTCCATGCTGGTTACATCAAAGATGTAGATATTTTGCAAGGTGTTAATTTTCGGGTAGAAGCAGGAGAATTGGTGACAGTAATTGGCCCCAACGGTGCGGGTAAATCCACCTTGGCAAAAACCATTTTTGGACTTTTGACACCGCATACAGGCACAATTACCTTTAAGGGCGAGAATATTACTGGACTGAAGTCAAATCAAATTGTTAAGAAAGGCTTGTGCTACGTACCACAAATTGCTAATGTCTTCCCTTCTTTGAGTGTGGAAGAAAATTTAGAAATGGGAGCTTTTGTGAGTAATGCGCCGCTCAAACCCGTCAAAGATCATATATTTGCCATGTTTCCGAGATTGAGCGATCGCCGTCGTCAAAGGGCTGGTACACTCTCAGGAGGAGAACGGCAAATGCTGGCAATGGGCAAAGCATTGATGTTAGAACCGAGTTTATTACTATTAGATGAACCTTCTGCGGCTTTATCTCCTATTCTTGTCACTCAAGTATTTGAACAGATTAAACAAATTAATCAGGGTGGTACTGCGATCGTACTTGTAGAACAAAATGCTCGTAAAGCCTTAGAAATGGCTCATCGTGGTTATGTCCTAGAGTCTGGACGCGATGCTATTTCTGGCCCTGGTCAACAATTATTAACAGACCCAAAAGTGGGTGAATTGTATTTGGGTGCTGGTAAAGGTCATTAAAAAAAGAATTCAGAATTCCAGAGTCAGAATCAATCAGTAAGGAATTTTTTGATAGATTCTTCGGATATTGCATTTATTTAAGCAAGCTGGAGTTTATGATTTGGATGCATACTAAAAACAAAATATAAATAAATGCCAATAGCTCAAAAGTGGTTGACTAGAAAAGCTCATCAATCAGTGATTTTTTTGCTAGTCGGAGGATTATTGTTTCGAGCCATAATTGCTTTTTGGCTTTACCCTACCTTTGATGAAGCGTACTACTACCTTTACAGTTTGCATCTCAACTGGAGCTATTTTGATCATCCAGCAATGGTTGCTCTCACCACTGGTTTCGGCCCTTGGTTAACTGGAGAAGTATCACAATTTACCATTCGTTTAGGAGCGATACTTTGCTATACAGGCAGTTTGGTATTGTTATATCTGACTAGTAAAAAAATATTTTCTGCTAAGGCTGCTGGCTTTACTTTGGCAATTGCTACTATCAGTCCGATTTTTCAAATTGGCTTTGGTGTCCTGAGTTTACCCGATAGTCCATTAATCTTTTTTTGGTCGGCTAGTTTATATTGTGCCGTAGCTGAATTTCTCCGTCAGCCATTAAAAGATGAATCTTGTAAATCTAATTTATATATCCCCAGTTACCGTTTAGCGATTCTGGGGATTTTGGTCGGGTTAGCCTGTAATAGCAAATATCATGGGTTTATTTTGGGGCTAGGATTAGTTGGTTTTTGTTTAACTAGTCCACCACATCGGGCTGTTGTGCGATCGCCTTGGGCATGGCTAAGTTTAGGATTATTTATCATCACTATTTCTCCAATTGTGTTGTGGAATATCCAACATGATTGGGTGTCTTTTAGTTTTCAGTCACAACGAGCCGTACCTAAAAGTGGCTATAACTTCCTGAATGTAGGATTAGTTTATTTAACTCAGGTAGCTTACTTGTTCCCAACCATAGGATTTCCTCTGTGGCGTATAAGTTTGCAACCAGTGCTAAGAAAAATCAATCAAATTTTCTCTCAAAAATCATTCACATACAAAGATGAATTAAACACTGCAAAACTATTAATTTTATGGGTTTCTTTACCCGTAATTTTAGGATTTACATTTATTGGAGGCTATAGACAAATTTTGCCAGCTTGGGCAATGCCAGGATTTTGGGGTATCACTTTACTACTAGGACAACAGGTAGTCATTTGGCAGCATAAATCCCGGCGTGGGGTACAGCGATGGCTCTTAGGTTCAGGAATTATGGTGGTTAGTATCGTACTAATTGTATTGCTGCAATTAACAATTGGCATATTACAAAAACCTAGCCAATACGCTTTGATGGGAGGATTCTTACCTGTTAAAAATGACCCTTCTACAGAACTAATTGATATTCAACAACTGCGTCGCAGTTTTAGTGAATCTTCAATTATAAAAGCAGCGCTACAGAACTCTAGCTTTATATTTACTAATCGCTATTATTTAGCTGGGCCAATTGCCATGTCTATGCAACCTTTAGCGCAAATTCCCATCACTTGCTTTGATATTGGCAATGATATACGTGGCTTTGCTTTTTGGTCTAAGGCTGAACAATGGGTAGGAAAAGACGCACTGTATATCACGACTGCACCTTTTAATCTCAGAAAAGACTTAATGGCTAGTTATCGCAGTCACTTTCGCAGCTTAGATGAGATTGAAACAATCGTAATTCGACGCGGTGGCGTGGCTGTTAATGTTGTTTATGTCTATCAGGCTAAGACATTACTTAAACCCTATCATCGTTCATATGGAATTTGAACCTATAAATCAAATATGACTTATGCACAGATAATAGAATATCAAACCATAGAGGCACAGAGAACACTGTATTTGTATCATTCATAAAGTGAAATGGTATAAGTCCTATAAAATATAGCGGTTCTCACTGAGAGTGCAATACAGTCGTCACCTCACCCCGTATTTGCTAACGCAAACACTCCCTTCTCCTTGGTAAGGGGAGGGTTGGGGGTGAGGTTGAGGTGAAAAAATCTATTTCATGCAAACGAGAACTGCTATATTAAGGGCGATCGCAATATCCCTATAAAAAGAAAAATGGGAAGTAATTTATGTTACTTCCCTAATCTTTTTTGTATCATCTGCGGTCAATTTTTAGTATTCAGGAACCGAAGAATCAACTTCTCGACTCCATGCGGTGATCCCACCTTTGACATTTGTACCAGTAATTCCCGCTTCCTTGAGGATGCTGAGAGCTTTGGCTGAGCGACCGCCCATTTTACAATGAGCAATTAAACGGTGGCCGTTGAGGATTTCTTTGACCTTAGCTACACCATCGCCATTCTCGATATCTGGTAACGGTACTAACACCGAACCAGGAATCTTGGCAATATCGTATTCGTGAGGGTTACGTACATCCAACAGTACGAAATCTTTAGCACCGCTATCTAGCAACGCCTTTAACTCTGTAACAGTCATTTCGGCAATTTCTTGCTGCTGTTTCGCTTCCTCAGCCTTAGCTTGAGGAATACCGCAGAATTGTTCGTAGTCTATCAGCTTTTCAATGACTGGGCGAATGGGGTTAGGACGCAGTTTCAACTCGCGGAATTTCATGTCTAAGGCGTTGTACAGCAATAGCCGTCCACTTAAAGTATTGCCATTGCCGAGAATGATTTTGACAGTTTCTGTTGCTTGGATGACACCAATTATTCCTGGCAAAATTCCCAACACGCCACCTTCTGCACAGGAGGGAACCATCCCTGGTGGTGGTGGTTCTGGATACAAGTCGCGGTAGTTTGGCCCACCTTCGTAGTTAAATACCGTTGCTTGGCCTTCAAAGCGGAAAATGGAACCGTAAACATTTGGCTTGTTCAGCAACACACAAGCGTCGTTGACTAGATATCTGGTGGGGAAGTTATCAGTACCATCCACCACGATATCGTAAGGTTTAATAATATCAAGGGCGTTTTCGGAACTCAGGCGAGTTTCGTATAAATCAACCTGACAATGAGGGTTAATTTCGTGAATGCGGTTTTTTGCTGATTCAATCTTGGGTTTACCCACCCAAGAAGTACCGTGAATAACTTGACGTTGCAGGTTAGAAGTATCAACAACATCAAAATCTACAATACCAATGCGTCCGATACCTGCTGCTGCTAGATATAACAGCAGTGGCGCACCTAAACCACCTGTACCGATACACAGTACACTGGCCGCTTTCAGGCGTTTTTGTCCCTCTATCCCGACTTCTGGCAAAATCAGGTGGCGGGAGTAACGTTCGTAGTCGTCTTTAGTCAGCTGGATTTCTTCTAGATTGGGATTTAACATAGCTGTTTTGCTGTGGACGAGCGGATCATTAATCCTATCGAAAAATGATGTCTTTATTTAACTTAAGTAGCTAAACTGATCAAGAAGAATTCAGAACTCAGAATGTAGACGCTTTGCGGCTTCCCGTAGGGGATTTTGTCAGACTAGTTGGTGAATACTGGTTTAAAATTATTCCGGTTATTACTTTATCCCTTGATGGGTGAAGTATTCTGAATTCTGAATTCTTTATTCTGACTCCTGTTTTATAGTATCAATTGAGTCTGGTTGAAACTGATGATGGTCGTCAAGACTCCAACTTAGGAGTTCACCAGCTTTGCCATTTAGAACGGAAACTATTATATACGAGTATTCTGGCCAAGCATACTGACGATCGCATTCTGAAGGCATAGCAGGGTGATCAGGATGAGAGTGATAAATACCGATAATATTCAACGATTTATCCCTTGCTGCTTTTTGTACTTGTAACATAACTTGGGGTGCGATCGCATATCTTCTTCTTTCGCTGTGTTCTGCGTCGTTACTAGCAAAGTTCGCCGACTCGACACTCCAGGCGTTTTCTGTAGGTATGATTTCTACGACTGTTTTGATTTGATTATCTAGATAACCAAGGATGATACCGCAGCATTCGTCTGGGTAAGTGCTTTCGGCGTGGCTGCGGATGGTTTGGATGTGTTCTGATAAAAGTTTAATAATCGCTTTCTTCAATAATTCCGACTCTGCTTGTCAACAAACGACACTAAAAGTTGTTTTACTTCCACTACACTGCTAATCAGGCGATCATAATCAGATAGATTGAGTATATCTAATACCAATTCGTAATTCGTAATTATGAAAGTCTGACATAATCTAAATTTTAGGGTTTAAATCTGTAACCGGATTTTAGAGAATTGGTATAATTCATAACAGAGCATAAGTCCTAGTTTAACGTTATTTAAACAAATAGGGTGAGCCATGGCCACCCTAATAGTCTCTACTCTTTGTTATAAAAAAATGCTCACTCAGTAACTCAAATTGACTAGAATCTAAGGCTGTTAAAATTTTGCACTCTTTATTAGCAAGCTGAGGAACAAATCAAGCTACTAATGTGACTTTTCCTGTTGCTATCTCATAACGACCACCAGCAATTTTTAGTTTCTTTTCTTTGAGAAGTGATCTTAAAATTGTTGAGCTTTCTTCTAACCTTTTTACCTGATATTGAACATTAGAGATTACAGAATTATCTTCTAAATTACCTGGTTTATTTCTCACAAGTTCTACGGCTGGTTTTATTTCTTCCACAAAAGCACCAATCCTACCTGGAAGTGGATCACCTTTAACAGCAGCTGAGACTGCACCACATTTTGTATGTCCTAAAACTACTATTAATGGCGCACCTAATACAGCCGTGGCAAATTCTAAGCTGCCAATACCTTCTGGGCTAACAATATTACCAGCTAACCGAACTACAAATAAATCTCCTAATCCTTGATCAAACACGATTTCTGCCGGAACTCTAGAATCTGCACAGCCTAGTATTGCTGCAAACGGATACTGGGCTACAGCAGTCTCTGTTAAACGCAATTTTGATTGATTTGGATTCATGCGTTTATCTTCGATAAATCTTTTGTTACCATCTATTAATCTTTTTAAAGCTTCTTGGGGATCTACTATTTGAGGTTTTGGTTCAGGCTTAGATGGTTGTTGAGCAATAGCTTTTTCTCCTTGCCAAATTATACTGCTAGTGGCAGTAGCACCGACAGCAATACTACCTATACCTGCTAATTTAATAAAATTACGCCGCCCAACAAAGCCATTAATTCTGCTCATTATTCCCCTCACTTCCAACTACAAATTTAGACTAAGTTGCAGTGTTGCAAACCAGTTAAACCCTGCTACCTTTAGGAATGATGCTTCATAGCACACTTTGTCTTTAAGGTAAGGATAAATTAATTGAGGCAACTTAGAAATATTAAATCTTTGTGATTGATTGAAATATATCAGAATAAGGGATCACACTTAAACTAGACTTTCATATAAGAATGATATGGTTAAGTGTGGATTTACTCTATGATTAGTATTTATCTAAAAAATCTGACTATATACTATATATAGATGCAACTTATTGCATCTATATAATCTAAAAATTAGGTAATCATAATAACTTTGCCAGTATCAATATCGTAACAAGCTCCAATAATGTTGAGCTTGCCTGCTTGCATCAACTGACCTAATATTGTCGAAGTTTTTTGTAATTTATCCACCTGATATTGCACATTAGCGATCACTGCATCTGTGGAGTTTAAACCAGTTAATGCAGGTTTGATGCCTTCAACAACATAGCCAATTCTACCGGGAAGGGGTTGATTTTTCATAGCTGCTACTACAGCACCACAGTTCTTATGACCCAACACGACTATTAGTTGTGTTCCAAGTACGGCTGTAGTATATTCCAAGCTACCGATAGCTATATCACTGGCAACATTACCAGCGACTCGCACAACGAATAAATCGCCTAGTCCTTGGTCGAAAATAATTTCCGCAGGTACTCTAGAGTCGGCACAACCTAAAATAGCGGCAAAAGGATATTGTGCTTTGGCGACTAATTGCAAACGTGCCAATGATTGATGAGGATATTGGCGTTTTTGTTGCATAAATCGTTGATTACCAGCCAACAAAAGTTTTAAAGCTTGATTTGGGTTAACTGAATGAAGATTAGCTGGACTAACATCAGCGATCGCAGTTTTAGGCTTACTTGTGATCAGACTACCACCAACAGTTGTAGCGGCGATCGCTAAACCACTTGTACCTGCTAACTTAAAAAAATTACGACGACCAATAAATCCATTAATTCGAGTCATTAATCTCCCTGACAACATTTTTGTTGTTGGCAGGAGGATATCAAACTTTTGTTAGATGCAAGAGTACTTTCTTACACGATTTTAGAGTGATTTAACCTGGAAATGAAAAATTTGTAGTTACAGCAATCTGGGAAGCATAGTCATTTGTCATTTGTCATTCGTTACAAAGCCGAAGGCTAAAGGACAAAATTTCATACTTCATACTTCACACTTCTCTTATACCAATTTCCTTTAAAGATGAAACGAATTTTTTTGTAGAGACGTTGCAATGCAACGTCTCTACAGATTTTATGTGCATCAAATTTTTCGTGAATTGGTATTAGGGACTTCAGCGGAGGCAATTTCTAACAGTGTCTTGAGTACAGAGTCGGGGTTGAGACTGATAGAATCAATTCCCTGTTTCACCTTCGGCACAACTAACAGTAATTTCTGCGCCAGTTTTCAATACAGTCGTAGCATTACCGCTACCAACAATCGCTGGAATTCCCATTTCTCTAGCAATAATTGCTGCATGGCAAGTCCGTCCGCCAGAATTGGTAACAATTGCACTAGCCCGTTTCATAATTGGTTCCCAATCGGGGTCAGTGCGATTGGTAACTAGTACTTCTCCCGGTTGAAACTGGTTGATTTGACGTACATCAAGAATGACTCTGGCTTTACCTTGGCCAATCATTTCGCCGACGCTGCGACCTGTTAGTAGTACCTCACCTTTTTCTTTTAGCTGATATTGTCTCAAAACATTTTTAATTTTCTGAGACTGGACTGTTTCTGGACGCGCTTGAACGATAAATAATTCATTGGTTAAACCATCTTTTGCCCATTCAATATCCATCGGCGTGTAGACTTCATGCACTTGAGAATAGTGTTCTTCAATAATGCAAGCCCAGTGTGCTAGTTGTAGAATTTCTTCGTCATTAAGAGCATATTGAGTACGTTCTGCTGGCAGGACGGAGATATTTTTGGTTAATTTCAAGCCTTCTAGGTCATAGACCATCTTAATTTCTTTCGTACCCAGGCGCTTTTGCATAATCGGGCGATATCCCTGTTTGAGAGTTGGTTTAAACACCAAATATTCATCAGGGTTTACTGCACCTTGGACGACGTTTTCACCTAAACCATAAGCTGCGGTAATCAAGGCAGCATCTTTAAAACCTGTTTCTGTATGGATGGAAAACATTACACCAGAAACTGCCAAATCAGAACGCACCATTTTCTGCACACCGACTGATAAGGCAATATTGAAGTGGTCGAAGCCTTTAATTTGACGATAAGAAATAGCACGGTCAGTAAAAATGGAGGCAAAACACTTATGGCAGGCTTCTAAAACTGCTTGCAGTCCGTGGACATTTAAGTAAGTTTCTTGTTGCCCAGCAAAGCTGGCATCAGGTAAATCTTCGGCAGTAGCGCTAGAACGAACAGCAACATCAGTATCAGCACCATATTCTTGGCAGATAATTTGATAAGATTGTGCGATCGCAGCTAGTAATTCTGGCGAAAAGGGAGTTTGCAGCATCAGCATTCGCGCTTTTTTCCCGCATTGCCGCAGATTCTGCACATCCTCTACATCTAAATCTGCAAAAATTTCTCGCAGTTGCCTTTCTAAGCCTGCCGCAGAAATAAAAGATCGATAAGCAAAAGCAGTCGTAGCAAAACCTGTAGGTACTTTTACTCCTTTGCGGCGCAGTTGCTGAATCATTTCTCCCAAAGATGCGTTTTTACCGCCTACTAAGGAGATATCTGCAATTCCGACATGACTTAAAGGTACAACTAGAGCTTGTTCTTTAGACGCTGAAGCAGATGTTCCTGAATATAAAAATGTTTTTAGCATAGTAGAGTTTTTCATAACAGATAAAGATATCTAGGAGCCTTCTACGGTGTTGCACACTAGCAGATTTGATAGCAACACATCCAATAGAAAGGTTTGTGTAAATTTCATAAACACTGAAAACTAACTGGTAAGTGCTTGTTTAAACAGTTGTAGTCAATTGATTGGCTCTTAAGTCTCACACTCTTGTTTATAGAAAGATAATTTGAGGAACTTGTGAGGATACAGCAAGTAATTTTGGGAAATATACTAAGTTATAATTTATACCTATTTTTAGACTAATTTAAATATATTTGCGAACTCAATTGTGAGTAATATTACAGATGCCACACCGAGAACTTCAAAGTACTTTTGAATAACGTTCTCGAAGATAAAAGTGTTCCCTGCAATGAAGAAGAGTTTGAGTTTCAGTGCTTTTTTAGCGCTGCCTACAGTGCTATGTACTTTAGTGGATGTACAAAGTCCTACAGCTGCCATAGTCAAACAAGTCCATCCTTCATCAGTTGTTCAAGAAATCGCAATCCCAGATCGTTATCTACTTAGTCAAACGACGAGTCCGAAAACATATTACGTTAGTGGTAGCGGTAGCGACACCAATAATGGACTATCTACTGCGTCGCCTTTTAGAACAATTCAAAAAGCGGCAAATCTCACCAACCCCGGAGATATAGTACTGATCATGAATGGGTTGTACACAAATCCACACTCTGGATACGTACTAGGCATTATGCGCTCAGGTACTGCCAATGGCTGGATTACATACAAAGCTTATCCAGGACACACACCAAAAATTAAACACAATGCCTGGAATGGCATTTTGATCAGAGATGGAGCTTCATATATTGAGGTTAATGGCTTAGAGATAGAAGGCAACAATGCCAATATTACTCTTGATTATGCGTTAAGCCAGAAAACAAATACATCAAGCCCATTGACGAACGGCAACTGCATTACTATTGATGGACGTAAAAATGGGCATACCCATCACATCCGAATTCTCAACAACAAGATACATGGATGTGGCGGTGGAGGCATTGCTGTTATTCAATCTGACTATGTGAAGATCGATCGAAATGAGGTGTTCAATAATGCTTGGTACTCAGTTTACGGCAATAGCGGTATTTCTTTGTATCAAAATTGGAATTTTGACACCAACCAGGGATACAAAATGTATGTGACCAATAACAAAGTCTATAACAATCGGCAATATATTCCTTGGATTGCTACAGGAAAAATTGACGACGGCAATGGTATTATTGTCGATGATTCAAAAAATACTCAGAATAACTCAACATTAGGAGCATATAAAGCACGAACTTTCGTGGCTAATAATATTTCATATAAGAACGGCGGTTCTGGCATTCATGCTTATAGAAGTGAACGTGTTGATATTATCAACAACACAGCCTATATGAATAACCAAAGCCCCGAAATTGATGATGGACAAATATTTGCTAATGAAGCATCTGATGTCAAAATTTTCAATAACATTCTTTATGCCTTTCCTTACAAGCGGGTAAATAGTAGCTTCCAAAATACCAATGTTTTGTATAACAACAATATTTACACTAATGGTTCTCGTATAGCTGTGCAGGGAGCTAAAGATGTTGTCGCTGATCCAAAGTTGCTCAATCCAGAAAACGCTGATTTTCGACTTCAGTCAACAAGTCCAGCTATTGATAAAGGTTTAGTGTGGAGTATGTTAAAAACAGATTTAGTAGGTAAATCTCGTCCAACAGGTGCAGGTTATGATATTGGGGCTTATGAGTACTAGCCTTTCTCAGCGGCAGATGTTATAGAGTTATTAACCCTTTTTCCTTCTTAGGAAAAGGGGTTTATTGTTATACCAAATCAAAAAACGTTTGCTACAGATAACCCTACCCATATTGATAATAGGAGGCGTGGGGAGGGGTTTTATCTATGTATTGGATTATTTTTTTAAACTGGTATAAGGTACAGTAAGTAACAATTAACTACAGGTAAAAACAGTAGGGACGCATAAATATTCGTCCTGACTGTGTACGTCATTCAAAAGAGAGTTGCTAGAATGTTTGTAATAATAAAAATTTGCCAAATTAAACTAATTAATCAACAAAGTTAACCATCTATTAATATTCAAGTATTGCATAAACTATTTTAAATAGTTACATATAAGTTTTGCATATAAATAACACCTATAAATTCATGAATTTTATTGAGAAAATTTTACCAAAAATATAGTAATTTTCTGAAAAAGCTACATATCTATACCTTGTGAGGCAACAAAGCATCTAAAAGCTTGTTTCATAGTGATTTTAATTGTTTAAATATCATATTTTTGATATTTAATAAAGACTTCTTGCAATCAAAAAATCTTTACTTCGGTAAGTTTAATTTATTTGACAATTTCTCCAACACTCTGGATACTAGATGGGTTACTTGAATTTATCAGTCAAGTATCAGTTAAGTTGTATGGATTGTCAAATTTATTGACAATCCGAGTTGATTTAGCAAAAATCAGCAAGACACAGCTTGCCTATTACGTTTTCAGATATCTTTCAGTCACAGTATCGAAGATCAAAGTGTTCCCTTAATGATGAAAAGCTTAAGTTTCAGTGCTTTTTTAGTACTGCCTACAGTGCTATGTACTCTTGTGGATGTACAAAGTATCACAGCAGCTTTAGTCAAAGATGCTCGTGTTTTATCCACTGTTCCAGAAGTTTCTATTCCACGTCGGCAAATTCTTAGCCAAACGACGAGTCCGACAACATACTATGTCAGTGGTAGCGGTAGCGACACCAATAATGGACTTTCTACTGCCTCTCCATTTAGAACGATTCAGAAGGCAGCAGACCTAACTAACCCTGGCGATAGAGTATTCATTATGGATGGGGTGTACACAAATCCACACTCAGGATTCGCACTTGGCATTAGACGCTCTGGCGCTGCCAATGCCTGGATTACATACAAAGCCTATCCAGGACATCAACCAAAAATTAAGCACAATTCCTGGAATGGGATTTTGATTAGAAATGGAGTGTCTTATATCGAGATAGATGGGTTGGAAATAGAAGGCAACAACAACAATATCACTCTTGAGTATGCGTTAAGCCTGAAGACAAACACATCAACCCCATTGACTAACGGTAATTGTATTACTGTTGATGGAAGTAAAAATGGGCATACCCATCACATTCGGATTCTGAATAATAAGATACATGGGTGTGGAGGAGCAGGCATTGCCATTATACAATCTGATTATGTGAGGATACGTGGCAATGAAGTATTTAATAATTGTTGGTACTCTGCTTTAGGTAACAGCGGTATTTCCTTCTATCAAAGTTGGAATTCTGACAGCAGCCAAGAATACAAAATCTTTGTGACTAACAATAAAATTTACAATAATCGACAGTACATTCCCTGGTATTTGAAAGGGTCGATCCAAGATGGACATGGATTGATTATTGACGATTTTGATCATTTTCAGAGTGGCGTAACTTCAGCAGCTTATCAAGGACGTACTCTGATTGCCAACAATATTACATATAAAAATGGTGGTTCGGGCATTATTGCACATCGGAGTGACCATGTTGATATTGTGAACAATGTTTCTTATCTAAATAACCAAAGTCCAGAAATTACACATGGGCAAATCATTGCTAACATCTCAGAAGATGTCAACATTATCAATAACATTTTGTACGCATTTCCTGGCAAGAAGGTCAACAACAATTACCAAAACATTAATGTCACTTATGACTATAATATTTATGCCAACAGTTCTAATATAGCTGTGGAGGGGCCTAACGATATTGTTGCTGACCCGCAGTTTGTCAATCCAGCAGGTGGTGACTTTCGGCTTCAAGCAGATAGTCCAGGAATTGATCAGGGTTTGAAATGGAATGTGTTAAACACTGATTTTGCTGGTAATCCTCGTCTATCTGGTACAACGTTTGATATTGGCAGTTACGAATACCAGTTAGAGTAAGAGCGATCGCTCTGAGGTTGTGTTACCAAAACTTTGATTTAAACAGAATCTGGTTTTCTAGTCCGTTTTTGTAACACAACCTCTCTTGGCGATTCTGGAGAAGTAAAATATTGCTGAGCGTGATAAAAGTAGCTGCTTGATTCATTTTGATCGATAATGCCATTCACTACTAATCCTAAGACGTTGTGACTGGATCTTGATAACATTTCTTGAGCAGCAGTAGCACTACTAGAGTCAATTACTCCAGGTCGACTAACTAACAAAATTCCATCAGACATTTGACTCAAAGTTAGAGCATCGGCAGCCAGAAGTAAGGGAGGAGCATCGATAATTACATACTCATATTGTTGGGAAAAATCTTTGATTAATGAGGCCATCCGCTTTGAGTCTAGCAAAGCTAGTGGGTTGGGAGGTCGAACTCCTGCGGTTAAGACATCAAGATTATCCATAACTGGATATACAGCGGTATGAAATTCTGCCTGACTGACGAGAATCTCACTCAAGCCTGCGGCATTGGTAAGTTGCCAAAGATGATGCTGAGAAGGGACTCGCATATCTGCATCAATTAGTAAAACTTTACGTCCTAGTTGGGCGATCGCTGCGGCTAAATTGGCTGAAACTGTAGACTTGCCTTCTCTAGGTACGGCACTAGTAACTACTATAGTTTTCAGTACTTTATCAGAACTGAGAAATTTTAAATTTGCTTGAATCATTCGATACATTTCACTGGTGAGAGAGTGCGGCAGATCTCTGACAGCTATTTCCGTAGGGGCTGATTCGGCATAGCGATCGCGAGGGCGCAGTTTAGAGGAACTTAAAGGAATTCCACCTAATAATGTGTAACTATATGCTTCTCTCACTTCCTTGAGCGTTTTCAGCGATTTATCTTTTAATTCCAGCAACAGCATCGCGGTTGTGGCTAAAAAAGTCCCGAATATTGCTCCTAAGGCTACTACAATCAACTTTTTACCAGATTCTGGCTTTTCGGGAACTGTAGCCTGAGCAACAATTCGAGCATTAGGCGCACTTCTGTTTTCTGCAACTTGTAGTTCTTGAACTTTTTTTAAGAGAGTTTGGTAAGTAGATTCGGCAACTTCAACATTTCGCTCTAACTGGCGCTGAGTTTGTACTAACTGCGGAATGATTTTCGTCCTTCGTTCGTAGGTAGAACGGGAGTTGTACAAAGAGATCAGTCTATTGCTCAAACCATTACGTTGCAATTCTAGTTGCAGAAAGTTTTGAATTAGTGTTTGTCTGAGTTCTCCAATCTGCAATAGTCGTTGCGGTACTTGTGCTGGTGTACCTAAAGTGTTGCCAACTTGCTGTTGCAGGAGGGCTGTTAAGTTAGCTTTCCTGGCTTCTAAGCTCACAATTACAGGGTTTTCATCTTGGAAACGACTGCGTTCGTTGGCTAACTGTCGTTCTATTTCTTGAAGTTGTGTGAGTACTCCCTGCACGGCTGGTGATTGGCTGAGGGAACTGACTGCGATCGCTTGTTGGGAGTTGAGGTTGAGTTTTTGCCGCAGTTGATTGGTTTGCGCGTTGACATCTTCTAGTTGCGCTCGCACGGTATTTATTTGGTTATTTAAATCTCCGATAATCGCAACGGCTGACCTTGTTTCTTCTGTTAAATCAGCAATATTGTTCTTTTGTCTAAATATGCGTAGTGCTACTTCTGTTTTATGAACTACGGCTTCACTTTGAGGTAACTGCTTGGCGATAAATTTTCGTGTTGCTTCGGCTTCCAAACGATTTGTCAGAACATCATTTTCTAAATATAAATTCATGACAGTGTTGACTACTGCCGCTGCTTCTTCAGGATTACGACTTTTATAACTAATTTTTAGTATATCTGTACCACCCACTATCTTTAAGCTCAGGTTCTCTTGTAAGTCTGCGACTTTTAATGGTTCACCTGCTGCGTTTTTGAGTTGCAGTTTATCGATAGTACGCTGCAACAAAGGATGGGATGAGATAACTTCTATTTGAGTGCTAATTGGATTTTGAGTGGCTACCAAGGATCTTAAATCACTTGGTTCTTCTCCGTCAGCATTACTAGGCAAGAGATTAGAACCTACCACCTTGAAAGAGGGAATTCTAAATAATAATTTCCCTTCTGCGTCGTAGGAAGACTTGACATACATTGTTGCTAATGCACTCAGGGCGATCGTGCCTACCAATATAGTAGCTGCTGGTATCCATCGTCTTTTTAAGACAGATAAGTAACGACGCAGGTCTAGGTCAATAGATTCTCTAGCTTCCATAGAAGTTTCTGACATCAACACTCAAAGGTAAAATATTAAATATTTTTGCTGATAAAATGCTAATTTACTTACAGCGGGTTACACTATAGTATCAACTAGCTAAGTTATAACATACTAAATCTCTGGGTGCAGATATAACTTAGCGGTGAGGTTAAGTACTTCCAAAAATCAAGTTCTTTTGCCAATGGTAGCAGGAAACTAAACTCTATAATTTTTGGTACTAATTATCAACAATAGAGTATGTACGTGCTGAAAATTATAAAAAAATTCTCATATGCGATCGCTGATTCCTTCACCGCAGATGATTTTTTACTTTGAGCATACAGCAATCCGAATTTAGATTTTGAATTTAAATTGTCTACATTATTCATGTTCTATTTTAAGATTGCTGTATTAACTTTGGTTATCAAGCAGAGTGACTAGCCAAAAGACTCCATATGCTCTTGACCATCAGGCATAACTGGGTTAAACCTTCTCCATCCTACATACTGTAGAAATATATTCCACACATAAATAGGGTTAAGTATTAAATATCGTCGCCACAAACGCTGAGGTTCTTGAATCAAGCGATAGAGCCATTCTAGGCTAAAATCTTGTAATAGCTTTGGTGCTTGAGGTAAGTTTCCCGCTATGAAATCGAAGGCTGCACCAACAGCCAAAATAGGCATATTTAGCAACTCTCGATATTCATAAGCCCAAACTTCTTGCCTAGGACAACCCAAGCCTAAAAAAACAGCATCAGCACCAGATGACTTGATGCGGTTTGCTACTTCTATACGTTCTGCTTCACTCAATCTGCGGAATTTTGAAGGTTCTTGACCTACTATCAATAGATTAGGAAAACGCCGCTTTAAGTTCACAACAAGTCTGTCCAAAACTTCTTGTTTGCTGCCATACAAATAAAGCTTTAATCCCCGCTCGGCAAAAGCTTCAGCAACTTTTAAAGTCAGGTTAGGGCCGTAGACGCGATCTGGTAAGTTCTTGTTGTGGAGTACTTTTAAAGCCAGACGTACTGGTTGACCATCAGGTACTACAAGATCCAAGCCATTTAATCTTCTTAAATGTGTAGGCTCCATAAATCCTGTCATCACACCATGAACAGCCAAAGCACTTACAGAGCAAGGCTGTTTTTGTTCTGCTGCTGCCACAATTTTCGCAACAGCAAACTCATAATCTACCGCATGAATATTTACTCCTAAAATGGAGTACTTACCATAATTAATCATGATTACAACCACCTATCAACATTTTTGTCGTAAATTTCTTGAAGTATTTGCGTAACGTTATATTTTATTGACCAATTTGGGTATTTATTTTTGAATTTAGATAAGTCGCTGATGTACCAAATATGGTCTCCTATTCTATTGTCTTCTTTGTAAGAATGTTGCAACTCTCTACCTGATATTTCTTGGCAGATTTCGATAGCTTCTAACATTGAGCAGTTACTTTCTCTACCACCACCTATGTTATATATTTCTGCACTTCCAGGATTTTTATAAAATTCATAAAAGGCAGCAATTAAGTCAGAAGAATGAATGTTGTCTCGTACTTGCTTACCTTTATAGCCAAAAATAGTATACGGATTACCTGTTACAGTGCATTTCATTAGATAAGCCAAAAAACCATGCAGTTGAGTTCCAGAGTGGCTTGGGCCTGTGAGACATCCACCGCGAAACGAAACTGTTTTCATATCAAAATAACGGCCATATTCCTGGACAAGTACATCAGCAGCAACTTTAGATGCTCCAAAAAGAGAATGCTTGCTGTTATCAATGCTCATGTCCTCAGAAATACCTGAATAGTAACGATGGGATGAATCTATCTCCCAACGTTTTTCTAATTCTACTAAAGGCAAGAAGTTGGGTAAGTCACCATACACCTTATTAGTAGATGTAAAAATAAAAGGGCTATCAGGGCAGTTTTCGCGTGTTGCTTGTAATAAGTTCAAAGTACCGTTAGCATTCACTGAAAAATCCGAAAATGGATCTCTAGCAGCCCAATCGTGAGAAGGTTGAGCAGCTGTGTGAATAATTAATGATATTGACTTACCAAAGCGTTCAAAAATTTCTTTAATTTTGGGATAGTCTCTGATATCAACGTCGTAGTGTTCGTATTTTTCTACTTCTGTTTCTAAGCGCTTGCGGTTCCAGTCAGTTGAAGCTTCTTCACCAAAAAAGAACTTCCGCATATCATTATCAATACCGACGACATGCATTCCTAAATTGCCGAAGAAACGCACTGCTTCCGACCCAATTAGACCAGCTGAACCAGTAATAATTACTACACTCATTTTGGATTAACCTCTTGATAATTAATTATTAGATATTGACTGATAGATATTCAACAGATTATCACAATAAACTTTGACATCAAAGCCTAAAATACTACTTCTAGCATTATGGCCTAAAGTCTCTCTTAAATTGTGATTTTTAATTAAAGATTGCATGGCTTCTGTTAATTGTTGAATATCACCTGGAGTTACTAACAAACCATTTTGATGAGCAGTAACAATTTCAGGAATACCTCCTACTGGCGATGTAATTACTGGCAATCCCCAGGCCATAGCTTCTAATAATGCCATTGGCAAAGCTTCGTTATAAGATGGCAAAACAAAGATGTGAGAATTTGCTAGTAATTCATCTTTTTTATCGGTACTAAGCCATCCAAGAAAAGTAACATGACTTACTAAGTTTAAATTTTTGACTAAATCAAGCCCTTGTTCTATATCTCCATCTCCAGCAAAAACCAATTCTGCTCGGTCTTGCTGTTCAGTAGGTAAATTAGCAAATGCTTTAATTAAATCAAATGCTCCCTTACGTTGTCCAACACGCCCAGAAAATACCAATTTTACTTTACTATTATCTTGGCGATCGCTAATTTTATCTGGTACAGATACAGGATTAGGTAAGACAAAAACTCGCTCTGGTTCTAAACCTAAGTTAGGTACATAAAAATCTTTCCAGCTATTGGATAAAACAATAAATCCTTGACATCTACGAAATATCCAACTTAAGCCTTTTTGTATCCATCTCGGCAATGAATTGTAAGTTAAATGGAACTCAGGGCCATGAGCATGAATTAATACTGGCTTACGAAATACTAAACCAATAATAGTAATCACTGCTTTGCGAAAGACACTTCCCCAATCAGCCATATGAATGTGTACAACATCTGTTTTTTGACTCAGCATTCTCAACAAAAGTGCAAATAAACCTTTGGCAAATACACTTATTTTATGAATTGCTGAACCATCTTCACGAGTTGCAATGTGTTGAATTTGAACTTTAGTGGATATGTTTTGTAGAATAAGTTTTTCGACTGTAACTATCCCTCCATGATGTTCTAGGCTATCTCCTAGCATGACAATTTTTATTTTATTCATAATATCCAGCCACCTTTGTCATCCTCAAAAAACTAGCAATCGACCTTAAATCTTGATTTTTATTAAATATCTAATAGTTAATTATTCATCAAACTTTTTGAAAACTACACCTCAAGCAAAAACCTTGTTTGTGTTTTTAGGTACGGCACTTAACGAAAAAATGACAGTTACATAAAATATCCAAAATATATTATTCTGAATGACCATTGTACTCTCAGTAAGATTTGCTAATAATATGTATGTTATGTAAATGATTGGCCAAAGGTTTTCTGAATTATTATTTAAACGTAAGTAAAACAATGCTTTAAAAAAATTCAAACAAAATGCTAATAAATAAATTGTTACTCCTAAAATGCCTAGATCAAGAAATAAATCTAATAAACCGTTATGTGCATTAGGTGGAGACCAGCCAGATGCGTACCAAATAGAAGCAGCTTCACTCTCCCATCCATACCAAAAACTACCAAATCCATAACCCAACAAAGGTCTTTCCCAAATTTTATCTAATACAAGTGGCCATAGGTCTGTGCGACCTGTTAGTGTTGCATCTTTACCAACTGAAGCCAGAAGTCTATCTGCATTAGCTGATAACCATATCTTGATGCCAAAACCTATAGTTGCTAGACCAGTAATAGCAGGCATCATGAAATTTAATTGCCATCTAAAAACTTGATAAATTCCTAATGCTCCTAAAAGCAGCACAAAATTCAACAAGGAACTTTTTGATGTTGAAAGTATTAATAAAATTATTGATAATATACAGCCGCACCATAAAAGGAATCTATTTTTTTTATCATTAAAAGCTAGACATAAAAATATGAATATACTTGGCACCATAATTTTTCCTAGCACATTTTTATGGTTGTAGATTCCTCGCCAAGCTCCTGCATGTAGTCCTGCCATGAGTCCGTATTGGGGTAGTGCTACAGCAAATAAACAACTAAAAACAATTGCTATACCAAACATCCAAGCAAATAGCTGTAGCTGTTCTTTTAACGTGTACCGCGTAGCTAAATACAACCCGAATATTGTTGTTCCAGCTAAGGCTATACTTCTGGCTCTGGTTAACTCAGGAATAGAAGACCAAAAGACGGAAATGCCAGCCAGTGCTACTAATAACCAAATGAATTTATCTTTGCTGAGTACATAAACAACTTTTTTCCAGCGTAAAACAAGTAAACAAAATGTGATGATATAAATCACCATCAAGATCAGCTGAATTAAGGGATAGTTTGGTACACCTTCTGAACCGTCTCCTTCACTTGCACCCCCCGAAAGAATGACAACTAATGGGCCTCCTGAATAGTGTAATAATGACACTACTGTAAAGGCATATTCTGCAAATCTTAGTAGTTTTCTCATCAAAGCACTCATGTAGCTGCATCGAAATCTTCAATAGTAATATCAAGCTAGAAAAATAGTGGCATAATAACTCTACAGGAGTGCGATCGCCTGAAAATCAGGATGACTAGGATTTCCTCGTGATCACAGCACGAATTTGCTGTCTGGCCTGTTGTGGTATTAGCCACATTGTTAAGTATAAAAATAGATCTATCGGTCTCATCTCACCCCAACGTAGAGCCTCCCATAGTAGAGGCCAAAAAGCTTTCCAATCACTCATCAAGGATGCAGAAGGAGTGATAACCGTCACAATAAAGCCAGCATAAGCTTTAGGTGTGACTAAATTGCGGATGGAATGCAGCCAATCTAGAGAATATTGCCAGTCTTTAATGTTACTTAAACGTTTTATCCCGATTTCTGAATACCAAATTGCCAAAGGCTCAGGCACAAATTCTATTCCCACACCTGCGGTTGCACTTACTCGCAGTAACCACTCCCAATCTTCATGCCGATAAAACTTTTCGTCCAAAGGCATTTTTTGCAGTAATTCTTTTCTCGTAAAAAAAGTAGAGGTTTGCATAAACCCCTCTCCTTGGAAAAAAGAGTTACGCACAAATAAATACTCACTTAAAGGTTCTGAGGGTTTAGGTAATCTTCTAGGCCAAATGAATTTGCCTTTGGCAGTTTGAGAAATAAAACGACTAGCAACCACTGGGTAATCATAAGCAGAATTTTTGGCTAATTCTAGTTGACGTTCTAATTTTTGCGGTAGCCATTCATCATCGTCGTCAAGAAAGGCTATCCAAGAACCTTTAGCTTCTCTAACACCAGCATTTCTGGCTCCTGATGGGCCAATATTGTTGACTAATTCTACAACTTTTAGCCTGGAATCACCTATTTCAGATAGTGCTTTGACTGTTTCACCATCCGGCCCGTCTACCACTACAATTATTTCAATGGTTGCTAAGGTTTGGGCTAAGGCGCTTTTCACAGCCCTACTTACAACTTGTGGTCTGTTTCTTGTAGGAATAACGACGCTAACTATTTCCTGGTTATTGTCGTTAATTATTGTTGCTTCTGCTTGCAAGAACTCAGTTTTCATCTCTCTAACTAGATTAAGATTTTAAATTTATCTGGATAACTTTCTGTTTATGCCTTTTTTAAAAGTTTTAACCATACAGCACGCGGCCCGCCCAAAGTATTGACACCTAAATATCCTACAATCAACGCATAATAAGAAGTTGAAATCATCAGTGTTAGCAAGAAATTTAAATTAACTTTTTGCAATACTATCAATACAGGTAGCATTAAAGTACTAACCAGTAGAGGACGGCACAGAACGCGCCACAAGTTTAATGAAAATAGACGGCTATATGTGTAGTAAACATACTGGCTAAAGGCAAGCAGCTTGATGAATAAATCAGTTGTTGCTGCACCCAATAATTGAAATTTAGATACTAATAATACACCAGCAAAACTTCCTATTATTGTGGTAATTACTACTTCGCGCAAATTAAATTTCTCGAAACCATTAGCAACCAGCAGATAAGATAACGAGCGATTAAAGGGTAAAAAAAGTAAAGTTAGTGTAATAACATTAAGGGCTAGGCTACCTTGAGCAAAACTAGGGTTATATAAAAAAACTAATAAATCTTTACTAAAAAATAAACAGCCAATTAATAACGGTAAAGCGATAACTAAGAGTATTTCAATAAAATTTTCGGTGATTTGACGCTGATTTTCTTTTCCTTGAGTTACTGCTTTAGACAAACTCGGAAATATTGCTGTTGCCATACTGTTAGCAACAATGATGAATGGCTGCATTAATTGGACAATTCCACCATAAATCCCGACTAAAAACTCGTTTCCTAAAAGTGAAAGAATTAAAATTTGCAGTCTGCTATTAACTACGGCTATGCCTTCAATTGCCAAAAATGTACGTGCAGCCTTAATACTATTCCAGATAAAATCTTGATCAATTTGCCATTTTAGGTTGACTGTACCTATCAGTAATAACCATTGAATAACTAAAATTATTGCTTCTGAAACTAATAGAAGTTCTGCTAATGTATCTACTCCATAAGTCATTTGCATTGCCCAGATCATCACCAGTACCCGCGCAATATAAATAGGTACTGTCGAAAGAGCAATTAAATGCATTCTTTCTTGAGCCTGAAAAATTGCTTCGGTGATATTGGACAATGAAAATGGGATGATAGTTAAGCCCATGATGTAGCAAATAATCGAGGTTTCAGTGCTATAAGGCAATAAAAATACGACAATGCATAATGCTACATAACCAATCAGACTGAAAATGAATTGTAACAAGGTGCCATTCGTGAGGAAAATTGGTGTTTTTTCTGGCTCACGAGCTAGTTCTCTTGTGAACAATATTTTTAATCCTTGTGAGGCAATACTGACAAAGATAAAGTAGTAACTAAATGCTAGTAGATATTGACCTAGAGCTTCAGCGCCTAAAATTCGAGCTATGGCGGCGGTTAACACAAATGTTGCAATGCTTTGTGTTAGTCGATTAATGAGCATTGCTAGAGAATTACTGATTAACTTGCGTTTTTCTACCATTTGTAAGAAGTCATATTAGTGTTGTACAAATCAAACAACTAAGAATTTATATATTATTTTTTCGATATGCTATTTCGTAGACTAATTTATCTCCAAGAATGTAATATCTAAAACGGCGGAGCAATATTACTTGAAGTTGGCTAATAAAATGTACAAAGAAGTAAGGATTACGTATTAGCTCAAATAAAGCTGTTAAGAACTTTTGCTGTTTGATAGGTTCGACAACACTGTAGTAGGCTTGATTTTTTTGTAAGATTGTTAAACTTTGAGATAGAGCCTCAACTAATTGAGGATGATTCTGCACAGTGTCTTGTTGTAAAAAATGCTGGATTGCTCTGCTAGTCTGATTAATTTGTCTGACTTTGCTTTGAGTAACGAGAGAACCTGGACGAAAGTAATAGAAATAGTAGGGTTGGGGAACAAATACACAGTAAGCGCCATTAATTAAACATTGCAGAGTAAACTGAAAATCTTCAGCAACTTGCATTGTTTCGTTGTAGTTAATGTTATTTTTTATTAAAAAGTTTCTTTTAAATAAAGGTTTGGATAAACCGAGATGTAATCCTGGTTGCCCGTATAAATCCGTTTTGACAAAATATATTGGGTCAATTTCTTTAATAGTGTGAATCTGCTCTCCACTTTCTTGCAGTAAGGTACTCCAGGGTGAGTTTTCACTGCTTTGAATAAAGTTTAAGTCATCAATAACAATATCTGCGTTTTCGGCGATCGCTACTTGCAGAAGTTTTTCTAACCTCTCCGGTGCATACCAGTCATCTGAGTCTAAAATGGCAATCCAATTTCCTTGAGCTTCTCTTAGCGCTCGGTTACGTGCGCCACTCACGCCCAGATTTTGTTGATTAACAAAGACTCTGAGCCTTGAATCCGTAAAGCTGTTGATGATTTCTAAAGTGGCATCACTAGAAGCGTCATCGACAACAATCACTTCCAAATTGGTGAGGGTTTGCCCTAATGCTGATTCTATAGCCCGCGCGATATAATTTTCTGTGTTATGAGCCGGAATGATGATTGATACTTCGGGATTCATGTCAGTAGTCTTTTGTTACCAGGTAAATCTTGGTTAGCTCAACGTGGCAGGGGTAGCCTTTCTAATTGCCGCTTCACCCAGTCCAGCCCCTTGCGAGCTATGCTGGTTGAAGACACAGAGTTATCGATTTGTTTTACCTCTGCATTTGATAGTTGCACAGCTACTGAGTTTGCCGAATCTGCAATACTGGCAGGCTTTCTTGCTCCCACCACAGGCACAACAACGGGTGATTTTGCTCGCAGCCAAGCCAGAAGAATACAGTAAATTGATACTCCTTTGGTAGCGGCTAGTTCATTTAAAACTGGCATCGCATCTAAATTACTAGTACGACGCTTACCGCCAACTCCACCAAGGGGACTCCAGGCGAGAAAAATGAGTGCTTCTTGTTCGCAGTATTCCAGTACCCCATCAAATTCCGGATTGCGATGCCAGAGATGGTACTGGTTCTCAACTGCTACAATATCAACTACCTCACGAGCTTGCTTGATTTGGTTGACGGAAAAATTGGAAACACCGACAAACCGAATTAGTCCTGCTGCTACGGCTTCTTTGGCGGGTGTCAAGGATTCTTTGATGGAATAGTTGGGATCGGGGCTGTGGTATAACCACAAGTCAATCGGCTTTTCTCCTCCCAAGGCGGCAAAACTATCCTGGATTGTCTGCCGCAAATGATCGGGATTACCGTTAGGAACCCACTCACCATTGGGTCGCATCAACCCACCTTTGGTAATTGTAAAGATTTGGCTAGTATCGCCATCATACTGTTGCAAGGCTTTGCAGATCAGCTTTTCGTTGTGATGTTTGTCTGACTCATCTAAACAGTAGGAATCAGCAGTATCAAGGAGGGTGACACCAAGCATCAAAGCCCGATGGATTGTTTCAATTGCTTGTGATTCGGGAGGCTTGCCACTTAAGGACATTGGCATTGTACCAAGTCCCAGTCCACTAATTGCAACTCCTGTATTACTAAGTTGTTTGATTTCCATATATCTCAAATTAGTTTGTGTGTCTGTTGAAATATCAATCTTGCAAGTATGTTAAGTTTACTTTTATCTAAGAAAAATTAACTAATCTGAGAAACTGAGGTGCTAATTAGAGGTTTGCCCTGAAAGTAGGCGGGAATTGGCGCACCCATTAATGCCAAAATTGTCGGTGGTAAGTCTACAACTTCACCGTTTGTTAGCTCAGAGCTAGGAGTAATGCCAGGGCCTTTGGCTAGTAAAAATCCTCGTTCCCAATGAGAACCTGCCCGGAAGTAGGGGATGGGGCCAATCCTACCAAAGTCAGGGCTGTCGACGACATCTGTTATTTGTTCATGCCACAAAACAACAAGATCGGAATCTGGCAGTGTGGGATCGTTTTCGGTTGCCGACCGACGTGTGCGGATGACTTTTTTAACCAGATGCTTGCCTGTACGAGCATCTTGGAGGCGGTAAAGAATTTGTGAGATTTGATCGCAAACTGTTTCGTATTCGTCAGCAGTGACGATGCCATCTCGTTCTCGGCCTTTGAGGTTGATACGGATGTGTCCATCGGCAAAGCCAGGGAGAGCAAAGGCTTTCATTTGCGGCCACAGGGGTTGGAACCACATCACCGGCATCCAGCCCATTGCTGTTTCTTGCGCTTCAACTGAGTAAGGAGAGCGTAAACCGTACTGACTAGATTGAAGAAACTTTTTATGAGTCCAAGTTTTGATGAATTTGAGGATGGGATTAGGCTCAGATAAATTAACCCAAACATTCCCCGCCCAAGTGTTTCTGACAGGATTAGTAATTACTGGTGGTGGAGTAACTCCTGCTTGACCTGGAGCGATCGCTACTTTTCCTGGGAAACTATATCGATAGAGTATTTCCGGTAGGAAAGTTTGACTTAACATATCGCTAAAGTTAAGTCCCATACCATGCGGTGAAAAACATAAAACGTAAGCATTATCGGCAGCTTCAGTTAAAATTTCGCCAATGGCTCGATCAATGTTTTTGTAAGTTTCTAAGAGTGGATCGGGAGCATTTTTGCCCTTGGTTAGATAAGCATGAAGTGGATGTTCAGGGTCACTGAAAGCGTAAAGGTCGTGGCCCGCTGTGTGTGTTTCGTTGAAATTTGTTAAAAACAAGTCCCAAGATTCGCGGCGCAATAAATCACGGCAAATAGCAGAACGACCTGCAATACTTTGCTGAAGTGCTTGCTTTTCCCACTCAATATAAGCTTTATCCCACCAAATGCCATTGTCGTTAAAAAGGATGGGATTTTTGCCATTCTTTTCAATGATCTCTGGCAACAGTTCCGCCGGATAGGAAGCGTTGGGGGTGTAGGGGTAAGTGCCTCCCCATCCCAATATTTGCACACCATTAACGCGATCGCACAGATTTGTGTAAGGCTGATCAAATACTGCTACCTTGTATTTATCCCCCAAGGCATAGAAGGGAGGATGTTTTTCATAGTCATACCCACTATCGCAAAGCTCGCAGGAAATTTCATACCGATGGGGATAGTATTTAACGATATCCCAGTATCCTGTCTGATCCGCTCGGCGACCAGTGATAAATGCTGGCCATAATGCCTCTGTTGAGGTCAGTTCTTCTTGTTTACCACAGTATTCAACTGTATTATTCAGGCGGCCGTATATTCCCTGTTCACGTAGGTAGCTGAAGGTTTTGAGGTGTCCTTCATTCATCCATTTTTCTAATAACCACGGATCGCCAGCATCTAGTCCAATAACAATTACTTGATTTTTCATTACAGTATCCTATCAATTACCCTGATGAAAATTGGTCAGTTCTTGAGCTTACTCCATTTTTTCCATCATGGGAAAATTTTTATGAGTGTACAAGCACTTAAAGTTTTTCGTGAAAGTGAATGTGCTTTTACTTTAGTATGCGCCTTCTTTTTTCAAAACAACTTGAACTGTTCTTAGTAAGATTTCAAAATCTAATTGCAGTGACCAATTTTCGATATAATTCATATCCAAATTGATTACTTGTTCAAAATCTAAGATGTTAGAGCGCCCTGAGACTTGCCAAAGACCTGTAACACCAGGTAAAACTTCTTGACGCAAGAAATGATGGTCTAAAAATTTCTCTACATCTCTAGTAGGAAGAGGACGAGGGCCAACAAGACTCATTTCTCCTAACAGAACGTTAAACAGTTGTGGTAATTCATCTAGGCTGTAACGGCGGAGAAATTTACCGATCCTGGTAATGCGAGGATCATCTTTGATTTTAAAAATAATGCCATCTTTGATTTCGTTTAAAGCTTCTAACTCTTTTTGGAGTTTGTCAGCATCAGGTCTCATCGTGCGGAATTTCCATACTTGGAATGGTCGTCCACGTAAACCAATCCGGGTTTGCTTGTAAAATACTGGCCCTGGAGAATCTAGTTTGATTGCAGTAGCGATCGCTAAATAAATTGGGGAGGTTAAAATTAGAAACAAAGCCGTAAAACAAAAGTCAAAAATCCGTTTTAGCCAGAAGTCTCTACCAATAATTTTTGGGCAACTAACACTCAAACAAGGCATCCCTCCAACTTTTTGGATGTACACTTGTCTATGTATCGGTTTTAATTGCATAGGTATAATGTTGACCGTTATGCCGGCTGCTTGAAATAGCCAGCACAAAAACATTCTATTTTTTATAGCATCCCAAGCAATAAAAACTTCTGTTATTCCCAATCTGTTGAGTCTTTCTAAAGTAGCTTCCCGATTATATCTATCTAATGATATCGCTGTATCATTGCCCCGAATTATATAACGCTTTTCATGTTTAATGAATTTAGTAACTTGCTCATAATGTTCAGGTTCACAAATAACAAAAACTGAGTTACAACCTAGTATTTTTCTCTGCCGCAGGTATTTAAGGATTAATTCAACAACTGCTCTACCAGCAATTACTGAAGCTGTACTCAGCAACCAAGATACTGTTAACGTCGATTTAGTAGCTTCTATAATAGGTTCGGATAAAACACTGATAAATAATATTAAACCATGAGCAAAAGTTAGTGTTTTAATAATATTCAAGTAGTCACAACGTTGCTGACCTGATTGATATGAACCTTGGAGAGCTAAGGCTGCTATTTGGATTAAAATTAACTCAGGTACATAGTTGTTTTTTGCATATCCAGCAGCATCAACAGGAAAAACTTGATATTGAGCTAATGTCCAAGCTAGGAATAAAACAAAGCAATCTATCACTACTAATGTTAGTATCCGTAGCCACCAAGCTCCTTTACTAAGCTTGAAAAATGCAGAAGCACGTAAATCTAGTGGAGAACTACGCAAATTATTGTAGTTGGTTATATGCTTGGTAGTAGTACTGTGATGACTCATATACGGCTTTATTTTGGGATGTTAGATAATCTATTTAAAAAATAAGTGAAGAACTGGATATTATCTCTGCAGAAGAATCAAAGTTTTTTATACTTAGATGTTTTTATCACTTAGATAGGACTTAAAGTATTTTATCCGTGTAGTCATAATCTTGTCGATATCAGTAAAAATAGTAGCTTTTTAAACGTAGATAGTTTTTTATTAACTGGGTAAATCTTAGTGTCAGCAGATAAAAAAATGGCTAAATCGTCAGTATCTTTATCGAAGTTTTACATTTTTTGGAGTTATTTAAGATTTATTGCTGTGTAACTTGCTTTGTGTTTGACATAGTGTTATGTTTTTATACTATGTTCTACACTATTTATAAGTAATATCTATACTACAGTAGTAATACTTAAGTGCAAGCCGTTTCTTGAAGTTATTTAAGAGCATCAAATTATTGCAGAGATGGTGGAAAAGGATTTCGGGGTGTGAAGTTTAAGTGAACACAACCCTTCCTCATACGCCTAAATCCTAACTGCTGTTAACTAAATATCCAAAACTAACCTTTGTACATAAGTTCTATTAATAGTTAGTTTCGGAGTGAAAAGTTTAATTATTAATTACACACTTCAGGTATAATTGCATCCTGAAGATTTGCCCCGATGAGATTAGCGCCCCGAAGTTTAGTGCCAGTCAGGTTAGCGTCAGTCAGGTTAGCACCTGCCAAGTTTGCTCCTTGGAGGTTAGCCCAACTCAAGTTAGCACCTGTTAAGTCAGCTTCACTGAGGTTAGCTTGCAGTAAATAAGCACTACTCAAGTGAGCATGACTGAGATTAGCATTGCACAAATCTGTTTTGTAAAGGTAAGCTCCAATTAAGTCTGCTTTGTAGAGATTGGCTTTGCTGAGGTCGGCTGTAATTAAATTGGCTTCAATTAGGTTGGCGTAGGCGAGGTTGGCGCGTGTAAGTTTTGCTGCACCTAAATCAGCGCCTCTGAGGTTAGCATCTTTCAGGTCAGTACCTATGAGGATAGCATCTGCGATCGCTGCTTCTTTTAAATTTGCTTCGCTCAAATCAGCACCAATGAAGTTAGCATAACGCAAATCTGCCTGTATCAGAGTTGCACCCCGCAAGTTAGCCACACTAAAATTAGCTGCACTCAAGTTTGCTTCAATTAGCTTGGCTTGATAAAGGTTCGCACCACTAAAGTCTGCACTGTTGAGGTTAGCACGCACGAGTAAAGCTTGACTCAAATCTGCTTTAGTCAAGTTGACTTTTTGGAGATTTGCACCTCTAAGGTTATCTCCTTGCAAGTTCACAGCGCTAAGGTCTGGTTGAATTTGAGGATTTTTCTGTCTCCATTCACTCCAGGTAACTGCACCTGCTTTCAGTAAAACCAGATGCTCTTGATTTGCCATCTTCTCTCCTTTACTCCTGGCGGCCACTATTGGGATTTGTCCGACCAGCTACACTTTCAATTGCGGTTAACGCTCCCCTTGCACCTGCTAGAATATCCCGTTCTTGTCCACCTAAATACAACCTGCCAAAACTTCCTACAGCTTGCACTTCCAAAATATTAATTGCTGCTGCTTTTTCTGCTTCATTAGCTGCTAGTGCGGCGTAAGCAGCTGGTTCAACTTCTAATACATACAAGGTTTGTCCCGCTAGTAGTAGTTGTCCTCGGCGAGTGCGATTGATTAGTTGTGTTTGGTAAGCATCAATGTTGCGGATGATTTGGCTAGAAACAACACGCGGTTTGAGACATTCTTCTCGCCTGACTCCTAACGTATCCAAAATGGCTTGACCAGCTGTGCGTGTTTCGCCTTGAGAGCCAGAATGAACTTCTAATAAACCGTA
This sequence comes from Nostoc sp. CHAB 5844, assembly GCF_020829595.1. GTDB lineage: Bacteria > Cyanobacteriota > Cyanobacteriia > Cyanobacteriales > Nostocaceae > Nostoc_B. The sequence goes on along the minus strand of NZ_JAIVFW010000006.1, from coordinate 35,906 downwards.
TAATCTCTCAACTACCTGGACTCCCGGACGAACAGAGGCAGCTTTCAATGCTACATCAGTAATTTTATTGATTTCAATACCAGGAGAGATTTCAATCCACAGTGATGTATCTCCTGGTAATGGCAAGAAACCTTGAGCTACTGTTCCCATGTAAGCTGCGTGTTGAGGCTGCAAGCTGTCAAGAAATACGAAACTGCGTAGTTCTATACCCAAGATTCTGCTCTCCAGTCATGAGGTAAAGTTTACATTTTGCAATATATGCCTGTAACTTTAAACTACCATAAGCTTTACACCCTGACCCAAACCCTTGATTTTTCGTCTTACTGCGTAAGTCCTAATTTTGGCAAATCAACCAACAATGGTTCAGACTGGAAGATAAATTCCAGTACAGACAACAATCTATGACAATTGCGGTCTCACCCAAGTACAACTTCTTGCCTCGCTTTTACAAACTGGCAAGTATTAGTGTGCTATCTAACATGATGGTTCCTTTAGCAGGTTTGGTAGACATTGCCTTTTTAGGACACTTGGCAGATATCCGTCACTTGGCGGGAGTGATTTTGGCAACTATTATTTTTGACTACCTTTATCGGGTATTGAAATTTCTGCGTTCTAGTGTGAATGCGCTGACGGCACAAGCTGTAGGACTCGATGACCACAAAGCCGTACTCTTGGCCGGGATACGCAGTGGCTTAATTGCCCTGGGAATTGGCTTACTAATTCTGTCCCTACAACACCCATTACAAAAAATTGGCTTTACGATTCTTAGTGGTTCCCCAGAAATAGAAATCGCTGGCTCTGATTATTTCCAAGCTAGAATTTGGGGAGCGCCGGCTGTTTTGCTGAACTTTGTGTTAATCGGCTGGTTTATGGGGCAAGAAAAGAATAGCGTAGTCCTGCTCATGTCTGTGATTGGTAATGGTTCTAATGTGGTGCTGGACTATCTGATGATTTCGCGGTGGGGTTGGGAAAGTATGGGAGCCGGACTAGCAACAGCGATTAGTCAATATCTGGCTTTACTGACTGGAATTATATATGCCTGTTTTAGTATTCCCTGGCAAACTTTACCCACCGCCTTGCAAGAGGTTTTTGATTGGGTAGCCTTGAAAGATACTGTGGCACTCAAAAGTAATATTCTCATCCGATTTGTAGTTCTGATTTCTACTTACGCCATCTTTACCAACTTGAGTGCAGCAATGGGAACTGAAATCTTAGCAGAGAACGGTTTGTTATTACAGATTGCTTTGTTGAGTCAGTTTACAGTGCAAGGTGTAGGTATGACAACTCAAACACTGACTGGCAACTTTTACAGCAAAGGTGCTAAAGAACAGATGAGTGCATTACTGAATGTCTCTGTATTAACCAGTTTAGTGATTGCATTAGGTTTTGCTTTAGTGTCGGTGCTGTTTCCTGATGCAGTATTTGGCCTATTAACTAATCACGCAGAAGTCAACAAACATATCAGTACTTATAGCATCTGGTTGCTGCCGCTTCTAGGATTAACCGCCATTGCTTTTATGATAGAAGGTTATTTCATCGGCTTAAAAGAAGGTGCTATCTTACGTAATGCAGTCTTAATTGCCTTCGGATTTGGCTTTCTGCCTATAGCGATCGCAGCCTGGTATATTCACAATAACCAACTACTGTGGATGTCTCTGGTAGCTTATATGGCAATTAATATGACAGTACTGCTAATCCAAATACCTCGGACATTTGGTAGTCAAACTCTAGAAAATCAGCAACCACTACCATCTAATTAGTTATTGACAGTTATTTTGTAATGAAAAGTGATCGCCCATGAATATCAGCGATATCGCTTTTATCTGCTGCTTACTTGCAGTATTTTATCATTAATTAGCTCTTAAATTTTTAGCAATAATAAACACTAATCTTTGCTAGGATTAGGTTGCTAAATATACTTTGACATAAAGTAGATGACAAGAGGAAATGAAAAACAAGTTATTGAATGGCTTGAAGAAAACTGCGGTAAGGTCATGCTACCTCATATAGGTGTTCTAACTCATGTTGAGAGTATTGGAAAAGTCAACGATAACCGGAAAAAAGCTGATGTTTTATTAAACGGTATCCCTGTTTCTTTAAAGCAGGTAGAGTCCTCTTTTCTTTACAATAAGGGTTTTAGAAGTGATTTTCTTACTCTAGGTGTTGATATTCAATGGTTTGATAATCAGGTTAAAAATATTCATTACACAGATAAGAACCGTAATGTTGCTTGGCAGACAGCTATGGATCGTCCCCGATTTCAGTCTTTACTCCGTATTCTTATGATGGATATGAATTTAAAGCAAGGAATTTCTAGGCATCCTGCCGAGTTAATCCTAACTCATCCCTCAGTAACAAAACATGTAATTGATATTTGTGTGTATAACTTTAAGGAGTTTTTTGACATCTTTGCAAATGATTGGATTACTTTTGCGTTTATTCGACATTGGCCTGGACAGGAGGACAAAACTGAAAGTGATCGTGCTTATAGAATTCTAAATGAACCGAAGTGCCAACCTTGGGTGTTTGATGGAGTTTCGGGTAAGGGTCCAAAAAATTGGGCAAAAAATGCTCCTCCCCCAGATAAAAGACAAACATGTTTTACTTGCAGTATTGCAATTAATTCACCTGTTAAACATTGGGAACATTTAAGAGAATTTAGACTTTCGCTCTTGAATAGTGGTTTTTTTGGAGTGGATAGTGAAAAGTTAGAGCGTGTAACTCATGAAGTTAAGCAGAATTTTGGAGACCTTATATATAATCAAGAGGACAAACGATGGACCGAAGTTTTGAAAATCGCCAATCAGATTGCATCGACAAATTTATAAATGAGTTAATTGAATTCGATGGAGGTTTTGGTGAACTACCCTTGGAACTTCTTGTTTCATTTGCTAACAGCATACAGGAAAAATTAGGTAAACTGCCAGCACCAATAGATGACAATTGGGAGGAAATTGTCTGGCTGGCCTCAATTGAGTTAATTGACGATCCGGAAGATTCGTATGACTAAAGAATTAAAATCTCCTCTTAGATATCCAGGAGGAAAGCAGAAGGATATACCATTTTTATCTCAAGTCATTAATAAAGTTAATAAAATACGTACTATTAAAGAATTTCGTGAACCTTTTCTCGGTGGTGGTAGCGTTTTACTGTATGCAATTGCAAACTTATCTGCTGAATTGTATTGGGGAAATGATGCTCATGCTTTATTGATGGATTTTTGGTGGCAAACTCAAGAAGATGTTGAATCGCTATGTAAACTAGTTACTGATCTCCGCATAGCTTACAGTGGACCAAAGCATAAAAGTCCTGAATGGACGAAATTTCGTAGTGAATATCTCAAACAGCTAGAGTCATTGCCAAACGAACGTCTATACCGTGCTGCAAAATTTTTTATTTTGAATCGAAGCACATCTAGTGGAACAACTGAATCTGGTGGACTAACGCCGTTAGCATATTGTGATCGTTTCACGGCTTCAAGCATAGAAAGATTACGCGCACTAAATGGACATTTAAAAAAAGTTCAGTTTACTTGCCAGGATTACCAAGAACTAATTCGCAAGCCAGGAAAGAACGTGTTTCTTTTTCTTGATCCTCCATATTTGTCAGCGGAAGCTTCAAAGTTATACGGTAAGTTAGGAGATTTACACACAGGCTTTAATCATGGGCTATTAGCAGCAGGACTCAGAAATTGCTCTCATGATTGGTTAATGACAATTGACAATTCTCCTGAAATTCTTGATTTATATTCTTGGGCAAATTTTTATCCTTGGGAAAAGTTATACAGCATGACAAATGCGGAGGGACGAAAATCCAAAGGAGGAAGAGAATTACTAGTAGCTAACTTTAAACTTGCAACTACAGATTTATCTGACACTACATCAACAGTAATATTTCTGCAAAGTGAAAAAGCCGATCCAAGGAAACTAAAACCTCATCCACTCAATACTGAAATATACGGGACGGAGGATAACATATCAGATTTAATTGAATCAATCAGAGAAAGAGGATTTTTCCAAAATAATCCTATTTTGGTAACTCAACAAGGTCGAAATTTACAAATTATTTCTGGGCATCGTCGTTGTCGAGCTGCTATCGAAGCTGGTTTACCTCAAGTTCCTATTATACGTGTTGGGTCTCACCTATCTCCAGTTGAAATCGAATGTCGCGTTCTTGATGAAAATTTACACCGTGTCAAGGATGGAGTTCAATTATTGCGAGAGTTTGAACATAGGAAGCGAATTGAGACAGCTAAAGCGGTTAAACGCCAAATGATATACACAAACAAGAAAAATGAAAACGGTAATTTTTCAATAAACTCATCTACTGATGAATTTTGTGATGCTGCTGCTCGTCCTTTAGGATATGACGGACGAACACTAGAACAGGGTGCTAATGCCCTTAACATAGCAAGCCAATTAAATGATGAAGGATACAGAGAAGAAGCGCAGCAAATTGTCAGCCTAGTTCAGGTTAAAAAGTTTGATCAAGCTTGGCAAATAGCTCAAAGACAAAGAATTCATAAACAAACAAATCTTAATGCAATTCAAGGTGAACTACTATTAGATATAAGCGAAAGACAGTGTTACCTTAAGGGTATTGCAGATGTAGATGCTGAGAAAATTATTAGTAAGTATGGTTATAACTACACTTATCTTATTAAATTAGTTCAGTTACTCGAAAAGTATATTGGGACAGAGAATTATGGATGGGATGATGCGAACTTATAGACTATTTTTGTATATCATTTCTCAACTTTATTTTGGATACTGAACAGAAATAGGGTATTTATGTTCAAAATACAATGATTTTGAGCTTGACAGCGATCGCCCATCAGTTTGAGGCAGAAAATCCACAAACCTCAATTGTTATAATCATTCAGTCGGCAGTGAATTACTGAAATGACTTTACCTCTAATTACCCAAGATGTCATTGCACTCGCTCCAGGAGATGAGTTAATCTTGCGATGTCGAACTTGGGATGATTACGAAAATCTACTTAACCGTCGCCAAGATAAAGCTGGGCTAAAAATCAGATATAGTACTACTACTCAAGAAATCAGAATTATGTCGCCTTTACCGGGGCATGGCAAGAATGTTGATATTTTAGCAGACTTGGTAAAAGCTTTGCTCCGTTATCAAGGTCAAGACTGGGAAGCATTTACACCAATTACTCTGAAGCTTACAAATCAACAAGGAGCAGAACCAGACTACTGTTTTTATATTCAAAATCGTCAGTGCATTTTGGGCAAAGAGCGTCTAGACTTTGAAATTGACCCACCTCCCGATTTAGTGATTGAAGTTGATTTGACTTCAACCACAAAATCAGAAGACTATCAAGCTATTGCTCCTGGTGAACTCTGGATTTATCGTCGAAATAATTTGCTAATCTATCACTTTGATGAACAGCAGTATCAAGAGAGTCAAACAAGTGACAATTTTCCTGATTTTGATGTGAAAAAGCTGATACCGCAGTATGTTGAGCGAAGTTGGCAAGTCGGTTCCAGCGTTGCAGTGCGAGAGTTTGAGAAATTTTTGCAGAAGTAACTGGTCAATTCAAGTATCTGCCCTTGATATGAAGTTTTGCTCATAGAATCAATCCCACTAATATTAACAAGGTGATAATTTGCTCTCTTAACTCATGATTTCAGTAGATATTCTTATTCTCTCTAATGGACCTGGGGAAGTAACAACCTGGGTACGTCCAGTTGTCAAAGCATTACGCCAACAACTGGGAGATGACCGCTCTTTAGTTAGAATTTCTGTAGTTTTGTCACCTTGCCCGAATGCTAGTGGTAAAGAAGCTGCGATCGCTCTTTCTTACCCAGAAGTTGATAGAGTTCAAGGAGCAGAGCATTTTTGGCAATTTTTGCTTTGGGGAAAAACTGATGAAAATTGGGATTGGAGAAGTCGTGGTGTTGTAGTTTTCCTGGGTGGTGATCAATTTTTCCCTGTGATCATTGGCAAAAAACTTGGATATCGCACCGTAGTTTACGCCGAATGGGAAGCCCGTTGGCATAACTTAATTGACCGTTTTGGCGTGATGAAACCAAAAGTCGCTGAAAAAGTATCACCCAAATATGCCCATAAATTCACAGTCGTCGGCGACTTGATGCTAGAAGCCCAAAACTCATTACTCCTCACTCAGCACTCAGCAACGCCACTTGCTTCAACGGAGGAAGCCACTGCGTTGCGGAGGCTCCCCAGCACTCAGCACTTCCTCATTGGTATTCTCCCCGGTTCAAAAGCCGCAAAATTAACCCAGGGAGTTCCCTTAATTTTAGCTATTGCTGAATACATCCACGCTAAAATACCGCAAACCAAATTTGTCATTCCTGTCGCGCCAACGTTGGATTTACAAACTTTAGCCAGCTTTGCCGATCCGCAGAAAAACTCTTTTGCCGAAACTTTTCAATTTTCTGGTGCTTCCTTAGTTATCCCAGAACAAAGTGATGAGTACCCGCTACTGAAAACAGGTCAAGGATTAAATGTCGAGCTACACCAAGAAAATCCTGCCTATGAAATCTTATCGCAATGTAGTATCTGCTTAACTACAGTCGGCGCAAACACAGCTGAACTTGGTTCTTTAGGCGTACCGATGATTGTATTGCTACCAACTCAACAGCTTGATGCCATGCGTTCTTGGGATGGTCTACCTGGATTATTGGCGAATTTGCCAGGAGTGGGTACATCATTTGCCAAATTAATTAACTGGCTTTTTCTGCGACGCAAGGGTTTATTAGCATGGCCAAATATCTGGGCGCAATCAGAAATTGTCCCAGAACTGGTAGGTCAACTCCAACCGCAAGAAATTGGCGAAATGGTATTAGACTTATTAGCGCATCCAGAAAAGTTGGAACAGATACGTACCAATCTCAGGCGCGTTCGAGGTGAAAGTGGCGCAGCGCCAAAAATAGCGCAGATTGTAGAAGAGGAAATTCGCCAGCAAGAAGAGTAAAATAAATTGAATTTTTCAGTACAGACTAAAAAAACTGCGATGTATTTAGGTAAAAGTGAGCCAATCTTTTGTCTGTAAATTCTGAACCAAATTTTTTGGGAAATTTAATTGATCAAGAATATGATGTTGAGCTTGAAAATATAGAGATTATTAAGAAACACATAAGTAAGTTTGATCAGTTCTTACCTAGCCAAAAGATGATTGAGAGACTTCAGCAAGCTTTAGATTTAGGACAAAAAATTTCTGGAGCAGATGCAAGCTTTTACTTTCATGAACTGAAAGAATCTGAGTTAATGGCACAAGGTTATGATTGGTATACGGCTCATCCTATGGCAATAGCACATTATGGCGTATCACCATATAGTTTATATCACCCTGAAGTAATCAAAGCTTATCCAGAAGACTTCAATAGAAATTGGAGAAAAGCTTGGAACATTGAGTAACTATGAAAACAATTGATTTAGGTTTAATAGGAAAAGCTCGCATTTGGCAGGATGAACAGTTGTATTTTCCTGGCGATTCTCGGACTATTTTTTATCCTGTAGTAGAGGAAATAATAGAAACTGTATTTGATAATGTCAAAACTGGTTCACTATCTCAAAGAGAAGTAATGATTGAGATATTAGTGCCTTTAGGAGCTAAATTTTTGTATGGTTGCTTAGGCGCTATTTTTACTCCTAATGACTCTGGTAAGCTAGTATTAAAAGTGAGTATTTCAACTGAGGTAGAACGCCAACTCAACAATTCTTTAGCATCATCATTAGATATAGTAAGAGTTGGCATAACTGAAGAATACGCCTTTCGTGTTGCTGATGGTGCAAAATTGAAGTTGCAAGAACTTGGCATTAGCAATATATTTGGCTCTGGTGAAATTTCTTTTAAATGGGGTGCTTTTGGGGAAATAGGCTCTTCTAAGGCACTGTTTCACGATTTGGCTTATGCAGTAATTGAAGTGATTGTTCGAGATAAAGGACGGTCTTATAATATACAGCCACCGTTAAAAATGGTTCTCGAACAATCTTTGTGATGTAATTCACCAGCAGTATGATAGCTAATGCTGCAAAGTTCTGAGGTTAATTTTGCGCTTAATCTGAAGACTGACCATCTCGCCGCCCCAGTTCATAAATGCCAGAACCAATACAGGCAAGTATCCCGATACTAATTGCCCAACTCCGACCTAAGCTAACCTCTACGCCCCAGTTACATAAAGTGCCTATTCCTAAAAACGGCACGATGCTAAATAATGAGGCGTAAAAAGCGTTTTGGGATTCTCTGGCTTTGCGAGTCTTTTCAAATTCAGTTTGGCTGGTGTAAAGCGATCGCTCGGCAAAATTAAACCAACGGTTTAACTGCTCAATCACCCATTCACTACACGGGAAAAAACCTAAGTATAGCGCTAAAGACCACAAACTAGCGCCAGCGATCGCAACAGTATCTAATTCTAAACGGAAAGGCAATATATCAGTCAGCATGGCTTGGGTGCGTCCTGCAAATGGTCATCTTGGCCTTTTTTCAAGCTCGATTGACCTCTTCAGCAATTTTAAGCATAAATGCTTGCACCATTTCAACTGTCTAGAGCCAAAAGTCAATATTCACAAGGAACAAAGAACGGCCAATAGGCAATAATTTGCTCCATTCTTGATTCCTTGCTTTACTTACGTATATACATAAGTGTGGCTATAATCTCCATTACTTAAAACTATCAGTGTTTAACAGACGGCAACTAGGCGCATATTGTAAAAATTATATTTATCAAGTAAAAAATCTGCAAAATTAGGACTTGAAAGTAATTTTTTAATTTCAAAATCTGATAACATAAACGGGACAATGCCCCGGCTGATATCCTTAATACATAAGGGATGTTAGTAAATTACATCCGCAAAATAACGTTGTTATGTAAACAGTTAGCACAAATAATACCAATGAAAAATGAAAAACGAAATTAAATTTATCAGCACTAATTAAAAGCTAGATAATCGGGAATTTCTCCAAAATTTACAGATAATACTGTGAAAATAAGGAATCAAAGAATGGGTCAAAGACCAAAAAAAGTATTGCTTTCTGGAGCTACACTATTAGTATTAGGATTGGGAATTATTAGTTTTGGCACTCTCTGGCCAAATGTAGAAACAGTTACAGCCAGAGAAGCGCCACAAAAAAAAGCCACGAGGAGCAATGGTTGGTTAGCTGCTTCTTTTCCTGTAGAAAACTTTCAAGCATACACATCACCCTTTGGTTATCGCCGTTCTGCAACTGGTGGGGCTAATTGGGAGTTTCACGGAGGCTTAGATATAGCTGCACCACAAGGTAGTTATATTCGCAATTGGTGGGTAGGTACAGTAGTTAAAGTGAGCGCTCGCACTGCTTGTGGGACTCACATAGTAATTCAATCTGGCGAGTGGCAACACACCTATTGCCACATGGAAGGGCATGTAGAAACTGCCTATGGTCGGCGCTATTTGATAGACAGGGCAGGTGGAATTCAAATTTGGGAAGGTCAAGTAATTCCCACCGGAGTCAGGATTGGTCGTGTGGGAATGACAGGACGCACCACGGGGCCACATCTCCATTGGGGACTGAAATATGCGAATAACTATGTAGACCCTGCATTGGTGTTGCGAGAAATGTTTACTCAGCAACAAATTGCCAGCCGAGAGTCAAGAATCGTCATTCAAGAATCAAAAAATCAGCGTGATTCTGGTTATTAAAGAAGAATACAGAAGTGAGAATCAATTAATAAGAGATTCAAACCCACCAAGTCTTGAAAAGTTGAGCCATTGCGTTACGGTGAGACCAGTGCTGAAGGAGGGTTTCCCTCCGTAGGCAACTGGCGAACCCGAAGGGAGTTAACCTCCGTTGAAGCAAGTCATATTTCAATTTAATCAGGACTTATACCAATTCACCAAAATCTTGATATAGCCGTAGCCAGATAGGTTATACCAATTCCATAAAAAAATGAAACAAATGCGTAGTAGGGGTTGAACGCAGTGAACCCCTACATTTACAAGCCTTTGAGGTGTTGGGTTTCGTGCCTCAAACGCCACTCGCGTGACTGCCAGGGAACCCGTCCACAGCGGTGGCTGCCCAACCTTGTCTTAAGAGAAGTAGTAGACCGTCCCAACCTAGGTCAAATAAGACCGCTATGTAGCATCCAGTTATTTTTTGTTGAGTAGTTCAACCAAACAAAAGGCCATGCCATCTGAACAAAACAAGTCTATTGTGCTGCAAATGTACAAGTCCTTCGACCAAGGTGATTTAGCAGCACTACAGGAGTTGCTTGCACCCAATTTTGTGGCTCATATGCCAGGTGTTAACGAACCACTAAATCGTGAAGCATTTATGCAGTCTATACTAGGAGTTTTTCGTTCGGCTTTTCCTGATGGAGTTCATCAGTTTGAAGATGTCATTGCTGAAGGCGATAAGGTAGTCACACGTGGCACTTTTATTGGTACTCATCGCGGCGAATTACAAGGCATTCCTCCCACAGGTAAACAAGTTATCATCCCTTTCTTTCATATTGATCGCATTGTGGATGATCAACTCGTAGAACACTGGGGTCAAACTGACTTGCTAGGTTTGATGCAGCAGGTGGGCATAATTTCTCTCCCAAGTGTAGGCTTAATAGTCAAAAAATTGTATTTGGCGATCGCTACCATGATCAATAAGCGCCCTAGATAAAAAGATATCATTAAGTGTGCATTGTAAATTGTTGATATGGTTACTCTGTCTCCCAGTCTGCAAGTTAGACTCTCCCAACCTTTAAAAATCGGCTCTTTTGAAGTCAACAGCCGAGTTCTGCAATCGCCTTTATCTGGGGTGACAGATTTGGTGTTTCGCCGTCTAGTACGTCGCTATGCACCAGATTCGATGATGTACACAGAAATGGTCAACGCCACGGGGCTGCACTATGTCAAGCAGTTACCCAAAATTATGGAAGTAGACCCGAATGAACGCCCAATTAGTATTCAGTTATTTGACTGTCGCCCAGATTTCTTAGCAGAAGCGGCTGTAAAAGCAGTTGCCGAAGGCGCTGATACTGTTGATATTAATATGGGATGTCCGGTAAATAAAATTACTAAAAATGGTGGCGGTTCTTCACTGTTGCGTCAACCGGAAGTCGCCGAAGCAATTGTGCGGGAAGTTGTCAAAGCTGTGGATATACCAGTCACAGTCAAAACCCGTATTGGTTGGAATGATAAAGAAATTACCATTCTCGACTTTGCCAAACGCATGGAAGATGCCGGCGCAAAAATGATTACTGTGCATGGACGCACTCGCGCCCAAGGTTACAACGGTAACGCCCGTTGGGAATGGATAGCTCGTGTTAAAGAAGTGCTTTCGATACCAGTGATTGGCAATGGTGATATATTTTCAGTCGAAGCAGCGGTGAAATGCTTAGAGCAAACTGGCGCTGATGGTGTAATGTGTTCTCGTGGAACTTTGGGTTATCCCTTTTTGGTAGGAGAAGTTGACCACTTCTTGAAAACAGGGGAACTTTTACAGCCGCCAACGCCAATTCAGCGCTTAGAATGCGCCAGAGATCATTTACAAGCTTTATGGAAATATAAAGGCGATCGCGGTGTCCGTCAAGCCCGCAAACACATGACTTGGTACGCTAAAGGATTTGTCGGTGCAGCCGAATTGCGCGGACAGTTAAGTGTAATTGAAACAGTCCAGCAAGGTTTAGATTTAATTGACCGAGCAATTGAAAAGTTAGCATCTGGTTATGAACTTGTCGAAGAAGCCACTAATTTTCAAATGGCATGAGAAAGAGGCTAGGGACTAGAGACTAGAGATGAGTATTTTTCATGCAGCACTTTCAAGGCAGCTATTCATGAAAAAATCTTACAACTAAGAGCTGAAAAACTTTTTCTCTAGCCTCTATCGTTGATCACTCAAATTACTCTTTGTTATTGCAACTTCTGCTTCATATATCTTTACATTCAGCATTGAGCGTAGTGAACAAATGAGATAAACACGCTGCTGTGATGTAGCTGATTTATAAGGAAACAGAGAAATTTCGCATATTTTAACTTTAAAAAGTGCCTATTACATTGTTTAAAGTTATGTAGCCTTTTACTTACTGTGGATAAGCCACTGCGGTAAACTATGCCTTGATTATGATTCTTTCGCAGAGAAGAGAACTCGAAAGGAGCCTTTTTTCAATGTCTCATACCGTAAAAATCTACGATACCTGTATTGGCTGCACCCAGTGCGTTCGCGCTTGCCCCACTGATGTGCTAGAGATGGTACCCTGGGACGGCTGTAAAGCTGCTCAAATTGCCTCCTCACCCCGCACAGAAGACTGCGTTGGCTGCAAGCGTTGTGAAACTGCCTGCCCCACCGACTTTTTGAGCATCCGGGTTTACCTGGGCGCTGAAACAACTCGCAGCATGGGTCTAGCTTATTAGACTCACAATTAACTGTCTCCATAGCAAGCTTTTTTAGCATCGTAGGGTGGGTACTGCCCACCTTACTAGGGTAAAAAACCATAAAAATACCTTAGTGGCAGAGGGAGCAACTTGCTCCTTTTTTTTGAGAACTTATTGTCATTTGTCATTGTCCTTGGTCATTTGTAAGTTTTGCAGATTTTAGGTTTTGTTCTTCAACCTAACCTTGAAGCTACTGCCCTACACCCTTATACCCCTGTACCCATACACCCCTTTTTGACAGCATCTATACTGGATTTAATAATCCTAAAACCAGAATGGTGTGAGCAATGTGTGGAATCGTTGGGTATATAGGCACTCAAGCAGCAACAGAAATTTTACTGTCTGGTCTGGAAAAACTAGAGTATAGAGGCTACGATTCCGCAGGAATCGCCACAATTTGGGAAGGTGAAGTTAATTGTGTCAGAGCGAAAGGAAAACTGCACAACCTGCGTTCTAAGCTGGAACAAATAGAATCACCTGCATCAATAGGAATTGGTCATACTCGCTGGGCGACTCATGGTAAACCAGAAGAACACAACGCCCATCCACATTTAGATACAGCGGGACGAATAGCGGTTATCCAAAATGGCATTGTGGAAAATTACCGCGAATTACGAGAAGAATTAAAACAAAAAGGACATGAGTTTCGTTCGGAAACTGATACTGAAGTAATACCGCATTTAATAGCAGAATTTTTCAAGAATCCGCCTTCTCCGCCTCTGCCCTTCTCCCCTTCTCCTTTTTTAGAAGCAGTTCGCCAAGCTGTGAACCACCTCAACGGCGCATTTGCACTGGCAATTATTTCGGCTGACTACCCAGATGAACTAATTGCTGTGCGTCAACAAGCACCGTTAGTGATTGGATTTGGCCAAGGGGAATTTTTCTGTGCTTCTGATACGCCAGCGATTGTTTCCTACACCCGTGCAGTGCTACCTCTGGAAAATGGTGAAATTGCCCGTCTTACACCTTTAGGCGTGGAGATTTACAATTTTGCTGGCGACAGGTTGAAAAAACAACCCCGAATGCTCACTTTAAATCCCACGATGGTAGAAAAACAGGGATTTAAGCATTTCATGCTCAAAGAAATTCACGAGCAACCAGGAGTAGTGAGAGCTAATTTAGAAGCTTACTTTCCTAATGTAGGAGAATCTGGGCAGTCGCCAATTAATCTGGGCTTACCTACAGAACTTTACACCGATTTAGAACAAATTCATATCCTTGCTTGTGGTACTAGTTGGCACGCAGCATTAATAGGAAAATATTTAATCGAACAACTAGCCGGAATTTCTACTCAGGTACACTATGCTTCTGAGTATCGTTATGCACCATCACCCATCACGCCCAACACTTTGATTATTGGTGTGACGCAATCAGGCGAAACTGCTGATACCCTAGCAGCTTTGGCAATGGAAAAAGAACGCCGCCAAGGAAAAGAACCCAAATATCAAGCACGACTACTGGGCATTACTAATCGCCCAGAAAGCAACCTAGGCCATATGGTGCCACATATTATCAGTACCTTAGCCGGAATTGAAATTGGAGTTGCTGCGACGAAGACATTTATTGCTCAATTGATGGCGTTTTATGCTTTAGCATTGGATTTAGCTGCTCGTCGTCAAACAGTTTCAAAAGAAACTATAGACAAGATTATTAACGGATTGCGACGAATTCCTCAAGAAATTGAAGAAACTTTAGCAAGTCAGGAACGTTTAACCGAACACCTAGCCCACGAATTTGCTGATACCCAAGATTTCATCTTTTTAGGTAGAGGAATTAACTTCCCCATCGCCTTAGAAGGGGCTTTAAAACTAAAAGAAATCAGCTATATTCACGCCGAAGGTTATCCGGCTGGAGAAATGAAACACGGCCCCATTGCACTGTTAGATGCGAAAGTTCCGGTTGTGGCGATCGCTATTCCTGGTAGTGTGTATGAAAAAGTAATTTCTAACGCCCAAGAAGCCAAAGCCAGAGATTCTCGCTTAATTGGTGTTACTCCTGTGAAAGACGGCGAAGCGGCAGAAATCTTTAACGACTTGCTCCCTGTCTCATCAGTAGATGAATTACTATCGCCCATCCTCACAGTAGTACCTTTGCAACTATTGGCTTATCACATCGCCGCCCGTCGCGGTTTGGATGTCGACCAGCCTCGTAACCTAGCAAAATCGGTGACTGTGGAATAAATACAGAGATTGAAGTAATTGTGTAGTACAACAATAAAAAAGTCGTATAACAGATAAAAAAGTTGTACGATTTATCCTGTGGGTTTCTAGTTGGCTACGATCCTAGTAATGCAAACATTCAGCGTCAAAAAACGAATTTAACTGCTTGTCAACCGCGATAAAGTGGTAATTGAGGCGATCGCTATGAAAATTGGCTGATCAGAGTGATCGATTTGGAGGTGCTATCTTGATGCTTCTGTTAATTTTAGCTGTTTGCGTCTGTATCCTTTCAATAGGATTGCCGTCTATTGTTGCTCAAATTTCCTTAACAAAAGCCCTTGCTCAATCTCCCCAAGATACTTCATTCCTAGTTCAGCAAGCTAATCAACTTTATCAATCAGGAAAGTTTACCGAAGCAGTTCAGGTTTGGCGACAGGCGGCGATCGCTTTTGCATCTCAAAAAAATTACCTCAATCAAGCCAGTTTAGAAATTGCTCAACGGTGGAAGTCACCCCAAGATATCAGTAAAGTCTGGCTGAATTTGGGTAACACAAACCGCGCCTTGGCGAAAAGAGAAGAAACTTTTAAAGATACTAACAAGGCAAATATTTACACACAAGAAGCTTTAGTAGCTTATCAACAAGCCGCGATCGCTACTTCACCTCTAGTCAAAATTCAAGCTCTACTCAATCAACGGAATTTACTCATCGATCAGCAACAATGGGAAGCAGCCGAGCAGTTATTATCTCCGATTCGGGAATCTCTGAAATTTCTGGCTCAATTATCCCCCAGTCCGGCGGCTCTCTATGCCAAAATCAAAGTTTAGATCATAAAGCTAGACAATCGCTCTGAAGCTATTTCGTTGTTGAAAAGTGCGATTCAAGAAGCAACCTCTGTTGAAGATTGGCGATCGCTTTCTTCTGCTCTTGGTAGTCTGGGGAAATTATATGGAAAAATCAACCAAGAAGATAAAGCTAAAATCTATACTCAGCAAGCGTTACAAGCCACTATACAAATTCGTTCAGCCGATGATTTAGCTTATCAATGGCAATGGCAGTTAGGCAAGTTACTCAGAGGGGAGGATAAAATTGAAAAATAGGAAATAACTAGTTATTTGGAATAATTTGTACTTAAAAATTGTTCTGCTTCTGTCCTATTTTTAATTACTTCATCTAAGGTGGCGGCAAGAATATCATCAAGGATTTGACGATATTGGGGGCCTGGTTTGTAGCCTAATTTCTTCAGGTCATTACCGTTTAAAATTGGTTGGATGTGAGCCAATACTGTTAAGTAATGCCAGATTTGTCTTCTGAGCGATCGCTCACTTTGCAAGGCGATTAAAATTAGCGTTGGCAAGTCATACTTTTTCAGCAACTGCACTACTTGACTGGAACGTTGAGACTGCGGCAAAGATTCTGTTACTTCTGCTTGGGCTGGGGCTAGGTTTTGCAACCGTTGAATGCTATCTTCTTGTAATTGCAGATTTTGTGCTACTTTTGCCCTATATATTGGTGCTAGCTGGGCAATTAAAGCTTCTAAGCGCATTTGCCAGTGAATAAGCGTTGGTTGGGAATCAAATTTTTGCAGACAGCGTTCTAACAACCGCAGTTGGCGTAACAGTTCTGCATCTAAGGTGAGAGTAGGATGAATGCACTGCAAAGCCTGCAAGTTATCGAGTAATTGCAAAGCTGATTTCCAGTAAGAGGCTTCTAAGATATGTTTTAATTCGGTTTTTAGCCGCGTTTGCAGGGCTGGGGTTCTGCTATTATTTTGAGCAGTGCGATCGTAAACACCACTATTAATTGCATAGCGGATATACTGTTCTGTCTGTGGTTCAAATTGAAATCCGAAGCGGACGGCAAAGCGCACACCGCGATAAATCCGAGTAGGATCTTCAATAAAACTGTTGGCGTGTAAAACCCGAATTTGCTTTGCTTGTAAATCAACTAACCCGCCAAAGAAATCGAGTAATTCTCCGGCGCGGGGGGAAGTTAGCCGCAGCGCCATTGCGTTGATAGTAAAATCTCGGCGATACAAGTCTTGGCGAATAGAACTCGCCTCAACTTCTGGGTTAGCTGCTGGGTAAGGATAAAATTCTGTTCTAGCAGTAGCAATATCTACCCACAATGAATCTAACTCTGGATCTTTGTGCCATAATAAAGCCGCTGTTTGAAAAGCGCCATGAATTTCTAAACGTGCGGCTGGGTAAATTGCTTGCAAGGCTTTTGCTAGTTCTACCCCAGCACCAACATCTGCTGATTTGTGAAAACCATCTACGACTAAATCAATATCTTTAATCATTAATTTGTCGGCGGTTTGGACTAACAGCAAGTCCCGTACAGCACCACCGACGAGATAAAGATGCCAACCGCGTTTTTCTGCTTCTTGGGATGCTATGGTGAGTAATTGCCACAGTTGAGGTGCAAGGCGTGATTGTAAGTTAGTGGTGAGTGTTGAGTGCTGAGTGCTGAATTTTGAGTGTTGAGGATTTGCACCTTTAAACTCGTCACTGTTTTGATGTAGTTCCCGCAGGACATCGGTACGAGTGACGATACCAACTAATTGCCCGTCTTCCAATACTGGCAAACGTCCAATATCGTATGTCACCATGAGTGACTCGATTTGTGGCAGGGTAGTATCTGGGGTGATGGTTTTGAGATTGGTAGTCATGTAGCCTTTGACTGGGGCATGACTAAAGCCGTGGTGGAAGGCGATATCCAAATCTCGTCGGGAAATAATGCCTACCAACTGTCCTTGAGTATCAACTACAGATAAACCAGAATGTCCGTAACGTAATAAAATCCGCTGTGCTTCTTCAATGGTGGTGTCGGGGCGAATGGTGCGGACTGGGGAGGACATTAAATCTCTGGCGGTGAGGGGATGAGGAATGGAGGCTTTTACGCCATCTAAAAGTTGTTCTAAGGTTGCTTGTGCATCAACTCCGCGCAGGTTGAGTGATGCGGCTTGGGAATGTCCACCACCGCCGTAGGGTTGGAATAATAAGTTAAGATTGACACCAGGAATTTGCGATCGCCCAATTACAGTTAATCGTGAATCATCTTCCCCTAATGGATATTCATTAGCTAACAGTAAAGCATCAATTTCGCTTAACTCTACCAGTTGTGACGCTAAACTCGATAACCCTGGGACAAATTCACCAGTTTTTAAAGTTACCCAAGCAATTGTATAACCGCGTAAGCAAAGATATTCCAACTCTTGCAGGGCTGTCGTTAATAGCTGTTGCAATTGCGGCGATAAACCAGGGTCACGGTAAGTAGAAATTACTGTTAAACTGGCTCCTTGCTGCATTAACCAAGCCAAAGCTAAAGCATCCTGTGCTGTGGCTTGTTCATAAGTTAATGAACCTGTGTCAACATGGATACCCAAAGCCATGACTGTCGCTTGAGCTGGTGTGAGGGTAATTTGCTGTTGTTGTAACTGTTCCACCATTAAGGTTGTGGTGGCTCCTACGGGTGCAATATGAAACTGCGTCGCTGGAATATCGCTCTCTTGCCCTAAGTGATGGTCATAAACTACAATTTCTTTCACACTGGATAAGTCTAACCATTCAGCAGCTTTACCCAAGCGATCGCGGTGTTGTGCATCCACTACAGTAATCGAACGAATTGTTTGCGGATTCACTGAACGTCGTTCAATTAGTGGATACTCATCCCGATGTAACGCCAAAAAATCTCTTACAGGTGGATGTGCGCCACCTGTTAACACTATCTTACTTCCTGGTAGCAAGCACGTCAGACCTACCGCTGCCCCCAGGGCATCAAAATCAGCTGTTGTGTGGCAAAGAATTAAGTCCATAGTCAAGAGTCATTGGTCATTAGTCATTCGTGCTGAAACAAAGGACAAATGACCAAAGTGTAGCAATTTCTGATAGGTTAACAAATAAGGAAAAACTGTCAGTGTCGCCCTTTAGGATATTCTATCTTTAGTATTACGCTGTCTTGGGAGAAGTAAAAATGTTCATTATATTCCAGTTCGCTTTAATAGCTCTCGTTTTGATGTCTTTTGTCTTGGTTGTTGGCGTTCCTGTTGCCTATGCCACTCCCCAAAACTGGGTAGAATCGAAAAGATTATTATGGCTGGGTTCTGGAGTCTGGATTGCCTTAGTACTGTTGGTTGGTATATTAAACTTTTTTGTAGTCTAGGCGATCGCTTGACAATAGTCTAAGAAAATAGCATAAAGCTGATAGCAAAAGAAAAAGGTAAATTGCTTTATTTACCTTTTTCCTTATTTTTGGTAGATACAGCAGATTTCAAGAAGCGTGAAGTACGATTTAAGTCTCAAACCCACGCATAGAGAAGATTCTTATTTTGAATTCTGAATTCTGACTCCTGAATTGTGCTTTATATTGTGCGCTTCATCTCAGCCATCGGCAAAGAAGGAATGTATATTGGCAAGAGTATAGTTGATTAAGAGGCAGTCATGGCAGTTTTTGAGGGAACTTTTACTCAAACTGAACCCTTGCGTTTCGCACTGGTTATTGGTCGATTTAATGACCTTGTTACTGCAAAGCTGCTGGAAGGATGTCAAGATTGCTTAAAACGTCATGGTGTAGACCCCAACCCGCACGGTAATCAAGTGGATTATGTTTGGGTTCCAGGAAGTTTTGAAGTGCCAATTGTTGCACGTCAACTAGCACTTTCCCAGCGTTATGATGCGATCATTTGTTTAGGCGCAGTTATCCGAGGACAAACGCCCCATTTTGATTACGTATCTTCGGAAGTAGCTAAAGGTATTGCCGCAGCCAGCTTTCAAACAGGAGTCCCGGTGATTTTTGGCATTTTGACAGTAGACACAATGCAACAAGCCCTAGAACGGGCAGGTATTAAAGCTAATCATGGCTGGGACTATGCTATGAACGCCTTAGAAATGGCGAGTCTCATGCGGAAATTACGCTCTAATCTCACAGAGTCGTACACTTTAAATCCCCAATCGTTACCAGCTGCTCACGATCAAGATGCAATAGTCAACGGTCAGTAGTCAAGAGTCAATGGTGAGCCAGTGCGTTGGGGAGACAGCGCTGTGGGCGGCTTTGCCACGCCACTTGCTACAACGGGGGGAACCCCCCTTCGGGTTCGCAGTGGCTCGACTTGAAGCGACTGTCGTCGGGTTTCCCGACAGCCGCGCAACTGGCGAACCCGAAGGGTCAATAGTCAATGGCTTAATGACAAAGGACAAATGACTATTGACTATTGACTAAAATTTAGGGGTTGACAAATCAAAATATATTTGAGAATATGAATAATGTGAAGTTTGCGGGTATAGCTCAGTGGTAGAGCGCAACCTTGCCAAGGTTGATGTCGCGCGTTCGAATCGCGTTACCCGCTTTTGAAAAGTAAAAGGAATATTCAATCAAAAAAACAGAGCGTGAGGCGAAAAACTCTCCTGCTTTCTGTCTCATGCTTGGTAGGTAGAATTTAGTAAGTGTTCCTAATAAATTCCTGGCTTGTAAACGCAGCCCTTCCAAACTGTTTGTTTTCGGAGTAGTTGCGGCGTAAGCTTAGAATTGTATTAGATATGTAAGCACAATAAATGACTAAAAAACTGGACTACATCACTTGGAAAACCACCGATGAAAAGCTAGAAATCCTTAAACAAGATTGCCAGCTACAGCACAAGACAACAGACCAACATACCCATTTTCGGAAAATTGGCGATTGATGCTGTTGTCAAGCATGGCAGTATTTGCCTGACTTCGCTATTTATAGAAACAGTTGATGGCGAGATAACCCCATTCCCAACGCATTCAGCAGGGAAGGGAAATCTCCAAGTTATGAAAAACACGCTCAAGTTAGTAGAACGCTTGTGCATCCTCAAAAACCTGAAAAAATTGATTTTAACCAGGAATATCCCTGTCCCTGTCGTCGTCGGGGACGGTTAGTTCCGATTACCCTTACAGAAGCATTTGGCTGCGATCGCTGTCAGCAAATCTTTGTTGTACAAGATAATGGGCATGTCCTAGAACAACTTTCAACCACCTATCCCTACAAGCGGGCTTGGCGCTGGACGGGAAACGGTTGGCATGTTGTCCATCCACGCTTGGGAGAAAGCTATCTGCCAATTGCTTTGGGCATTATTTTTGTGTTAGTGATTATTTGGTTGCCATTAGCATTGAAATTAGCCAAGGGTTCCAGCATTATTGCTTGGGCAATGGTGGCAGTGGTATTAGCTATCCTGCCAGCACTCATGGTCTGGCTTACTTACCGACGTTAACCCAATGACCGTTGAAGTTTTGCATGATTACCCCGAACCGATGAACAGCGCTAAACGCGCTTATCAGGCTTCCCTGAAGTTGGGGTTGACCAAGGGGATAGACCGCAGCCGTGCTGTGTTGGCGATGGCACAGGCTCTAGAACAGTCTTTTGATGATATTTTAGAAGCTAATACTCTGGATTTAGAAGCCAGTAAAGAAATGGCAGTGCCAGAGTTAATATTAGACTGGTTGAAACTCACCCCGAAACGACTAGAGACCACAGTAGAAATACTACGACGCTTGGGTGAACTGTCAGATCCCCTGCGGCGAGTGAGGAATGCTGACTATCAACCAGAAGATTCTCAAAGTTACTCCCAACTAATGGCTTTGGGAGTGATTGCTTTTATTTATGAGGCGTTTCCCGATTTAGGCGCGATCGCCGCAGGTTTGTGTATTAAAACTGGTAATAGTATCATCCTCAAAGGTAGTACAGAAGCCAGTCATTCTAATACAGTAATCGCAGAGGTACTGCAAAATGCTGTTGCAGAAGTCGGACTAACACCAGGTTGTGTAGAACTGGTAACAGCCGAACATGGTGCTTCTGTGCGCGATTTAGTTACCCAAGATCAGTACATAAATTTGGTCATTCCCTACGGACGTTCCAGCTTGGTGCAACAAGTAATGCGCCAAGCAACTTGCCCAGTGTTAAAGTCCGCAATGGGCAACTGTTATCTTTATTGGTCGCTAAATGGCAGCTTAGAGATGGTACGCTGGATGATTTTCGATAGCCATCAAAGCGAACCAGACCCCGTTAATGCCATCGAAAAGGTATTAATTCACCGCCAAGCCATGCCATCATCTTTGTCAGTGCTGTGGAATAGTTTGAAGGAGAAAGGCTTTGAAATCAAAGGTGATGCAGAGTTAGTCGAAGCTTTTCCCCAGTTGCAACTAGCCAAAGAAAGCGAATGGGGCAGTCCCTACTTAACCAAGACTGTTGCCTTTAAACTAGTAGATAGCTTAGAAGGTGCGATCGCTTGGATTAATCAACACAGTAGTGGTCATGCTGACTGTATCGTGACTGAATCATATCAAGAAAGTCGGCAATTTGCTTTAGGAGTGAATAGCGCTTCTACTTACATCAACACTTCCCCGCGTTTCTCTCGCAACCCTTCACGCGGAGACTCAGTATTTCTCGGTATGTCTAATCAAAAAGGCCATCGTCGCGGATTTATTAGCTTGGAGACTTTAACGACAGTCAAGCATATTATTCAAGGGAATGGTCGCTTTTAAGATGTTGTTCAAAGCAAGATTTGTTTGTTTCAATACTTCAATGTTGACACTGAATTTTAATTACTTTGAAGCTTGAGTGAATTTTTGAATCAATAACCTATAGAATTATAATCAGTGCTGAAATGTGAATTCTGAGACTACAGACTAAAGTCTTTAGTTTTATTTAGTTTTATATCGAAAAATATATTTATAGCAAAAGTCAAAAGGAGCCAGTGCGTTGGGCGGGTTCCCCGACTTGAAGCAACTGGCGTTCAAAAGTGAAAGGCTTGCAGTCAATTGGTTTTAGCGTTTTAGAATGTCCTAACCTATCTGGCTACGGCTATATCTAGCAAAATTTGCTATTTTTTGAGTTTTTACTGGCATCTCTGCTGGCGCTTGAAAGTCATTGTCAAAATAATTGCATTACTCACTCAAGAATATAATGAAATACGAGGTAGTAGAGCAGATTTTTAATAAATATTCGACTTTACGCAAATTTGAATATTTAGAACTAGACGTTCATTTCTGTATTTTGGATAAATCTGAGCAAGTACAGCGCTTTGCATCTCAACCACAAGCGGTAATGCTAGGTAAAGATATTCGCATTGGTTTTCCCGAATTTATTGGCAAAGAAGATATCTTACAATCTATCATTCAAGGTCAACAAGAAATATTTGAATTAATAGCAGTTAAACGAACTTTTGAGCATCAACCAGATATCTATATAAATATATATATTATTAGAGAACCAAGGGAAAAATCATCGGACGGAAAATTGATGATTTTAATTGAAGATGTTACAGAAAAAATAAAAATAAAACAAGATTTATTAAAAATCAACAATGCTGCTAATCTGCTATCAATGACACTGGTGGCATATAAAAATTATATGGATACAGTTATCAGTTCAATGGCTGATGCTTTATTAGTAACTACGAATACAGGAAAAATAAAGAAAGTTAATCTGGCAGCGCAAAAGTTGTTTGATTTCTCAGAAGAAGAGTTAATTAATCAACCAATGTCTTTGATATTTGATGATAATTTTTTATTACTCAGAATTATTAATCACTACAGTAAAATTAATCGAGATTTACAGCATTTTGAAGTAGTTTGTCGCAAAAAAACACGAGAAAAAGTGCTAGTAGCTTTTTCTTGTGCAGTCATGCAGAAAAAAAATGAAGTTTTAGAAGATATTATTTACATTGGTCGGGATATTACGAGTCGTCAGCGTCGAGAACAGCGTAATAATGCTCAATATGCTATTACGCGGATTCTCTCAGAGTCACAAAGCATCAAACAAGCAATGCCAGAAATTTTACAAGCAATTTGTCAAAGCTTAGATTGGGATGTAGGGGAATTATGGACAACAAGTGAATATATTAGTACTAATGTGTCAGAAGAAAGTGAAAATGCGGTATTAAGATGTGTGGAAATTTGGACAAGCCGAGTTGTATCTGTGCGTGAATTTAAAGCAATTACTTGGCAGACTACATATCTTCCTAGCGTGGGATTACCTGGTCAAATTTGGGCTAGACGTTCTCCTTTATGGATTAAAAATATTTTAGACTATGGAGATTTACAGCGATCTCCAACCGCTGTAGCCGCCGGACTGCGTTCAGCATTTGGTTTTCCTATCCTAGACGACAATAAAATTTTAGGAGTGATGACTTTTTTTTAGCCGCGATGTGCAACAAAAAGATGCAGATTTATTGCAAATGATGGTTTCCGTCGGCAGTCAAATCGCTCAATTTATGAAACGCAAACAAGCAGAAGATGAGTTATTGGAAAGTGAATCACGATATCGAGATATTTGTGAAAATGCTAATGACTTAATTCAGTCTGTTAATCCTTATGGTCGGTTTTTATATGTTAATCGAACATGGTACAAAACATTAGGATACAGTGCCGCAGAAGTTGAGCAAATGAATGTTTTTGACATTATCCATCCTGATTTTCAAGAACATTGTCGGCAAATGTTTTACCGTTTAATGTCAGGAGAAAAGTTAGAACAAGTTAAGGCGGCTTTCATTGCCAAAAATGGTGAAACAGTTTTTTTGGAAGGCAATATCAACTGTAAATTTGCTAATGGTAGGCCAGTGGCGACTCGCGGTATCTTTCGCAACATTACTCAACGAGTAGCACTGGAAACAGCATTACAGCAACAGCAAGAACAAACAGTACAATTCTGGCAGGGCAGAATCCCAGCACTGACATCTCACACTTTAGAACCACAAATAGCAGGCACAGATGTCATTTATGTAACTGTTTTATGTGCAGATATTGTCGGTTTAAACGAAATTGCGGCTTTGGGAAGTGCGATGCAATTAGTGAATTTACTCAGTCCCATTTTTGCAACTTTTGATCGCCTCTGCACTCGCTACGGTTTAGAAAAAATCAAAACCATCAATGAAGCCTATGTAGTGATTGGTGGATTACGTACAACACGCCAAGATCATGCCCAATCTATAGCGCAAATGGCACTAGAGATGCAAACAGCGATCGCAACATTTAATACCGAAAATCAGCAAAACCTCAAAATTTGTATTGGCATTCACACTGGCTCAGTCACAGTCTCTGCAATCGGTTTAACAGATACAATCAATATTGCTAGATGCATCGAAGCCCAAAGTTTAGCTGACACTATCCAAATCACCGCAACCGCTTACGAACAAATACGTGATAAATTTTTGCTGGAACCACAGGGTGAAATAGAAATTTCCAATCAACAGAAAATGACAACTTATCTATTGCTAAGGAAAAAGTAAAAAGTAAAAAGGCAAAAGTAAAAAGAAGATAATTTTTTGCCTTTTACCTTTTGATATCATGTCCGGGTAATTAGTTATAATTCCCGAATCTATGCAGAGAACCCAAAAACCCCTCCCCTCTGCTCACGCCAGTTGCTACAACGGAGGTTCCCTCCCTTCGGGTGACGCTCAAGAGCGTCGAAGATCGCTGCGCTAACGCAGTTCCGTGACTGTCGGCAAAGCCGACGACACTTGCTTCAACGCTCTTAACCCGCGCAACGCAATGTCTCCCCAACGGACTGCTCACCGCAACGCACTGGCTCCCCTGCCCCTCTGCACCTGAAGCTGCCTTAATGATCAGTCTTTCACCGGACACGATATGACTTACTACTTACGGAGTATTCGGAATCAATCTACCACAGGGATAAGTTGCGACACCTAGGGCTGCATCTTCAACCATAGCGGCGGGTACTTTCTCAGATGGTTGCGTTTTAGCTGCGAGATAATCTTTTTGTAATGTTGCTAACATTGCTTCTCTTTTGTCGTACAACCGCTTTAATGGACGAGGCGAACATTGATTCATTACATAGGCTGTGACTAACGGTAAAGCGATCGTACTATCGGTGTAACAAACAATTGTGCTGGGTAACTCGTCTGGGTCAATTTTACCCCAGCTTACCGCTTCTGATGGAGTTGCCCCAGACAAACCGCCAGTATCAGGACGTGCATCAGTAAACTGGACAAAGAAATCATGTCCGCGTTCTTCTAAGCCTAGTACCTCATGAATTTGCGGTTGAGTTTGGAGTAAGAAATTTTTGGGACTACCACCACCAAGAATTACTGCTGCACTTTTACCATCACCAACTCTTGCATTGTAGGCGATCGCAGCTGTCTCGTTCACATCAATTGCCGGATCTAAGATTAATTGCGAACCTTCTAAAGCTAAAGCAGCAACGTTCATCCCAATCGAACTATCCCCAGGTGAGGACGTGTAAATCGGTACGCCACATTCATAAGCTGTCGCCAGCAAGCAAGAATGCTGTACTCCCAACTGCTTTTCTACTTCCCGGACATACTTACCTAAAAGATAGTGAAATTCCGCTGTTCCCATCCGCTTTTGAAAAGGTTCTGCTTGCAAAATCTTGCGGATGAAAGCATCAGTTTCCAACAACACATCATAGCCAAAGATAATGTCATAAATTCGGATAGTGCCTTCCTCTCGCAGTTTGACATCATCTAAAAACGGATTCCCTGCGAATAGTTCAAAGCCCAACCCATAATGCATATCATGGTAAAGATTTGCCCCAGTGCTAATCATCCAGTCAATAAAACCGTTGCGAATTAAAGGTGCTAGTGCAGAAACCCCAAATCCCGCTGGTGTCATCGCACCAGAAAGGCTAACTCCCACTGTGACACCATCTTGAAATACATCTTGACTCAGCAGTTGGCAGACTTCCCGCAAACGTGCTGAGTTGTAAGCTGTGAAGTAATTATTGATTAAATCCACTAACCCAATGTTAGATGGTATAGGTGTAGGTGCGATTTTTTGACCACGCTGTTTTGACATTTTGCACTCCCGAACGGTAAACGCGCCGAATCGAGTATTCAAATTAACATAAAAACAATGCTTTTGGCTTATTATCTTTCAAAAATGCTCAGTTAATGCTCAAAAGCCAAGATTTCAGCATTTAGAGCTTAATTTTGAGCATTAATTTATACTCAGTGTAGATGCTCAAGTAATGCTCATTTCTCATTATCTATGAAAATTCTTAACGGGTGACAAGGTAGCTGAAGATATGATGTGACAATAGTTTGAGAAAATAAAGTGGGAAAAAAATAGGGGGAAACTACCCCCAACAAAAAAAATAAATGTTGCCATCATCATATCAAACAATCGAACGTAAGCATTTGACAGAACAACAGTATCTGACGCTAGAGATATTGTTACTATTAATACAAGCGCATCGACAAGTTAAACTATCAACATTAGCCAGTTTATTTCCGCCAGCAATTACATATGAAAGTCGTAAACGCCACCTACAAAGATTTTTAATCATCGGTAATCTATGCGTCAAATTATTGTGGTTTCCACTCATCAAATATTGGATTAGACAACAGAGAACAGGACGCAGACTAAATCGAGAACAAAGAAGGTATTTACAGAAACAAAAACATCAAAAGTTTGGTTATTGGATGATTGCACTCGACCGCACTCAATGGAAGGGACGGAATATATTTATGGTGACATTGGTCTGGGGAACCCACGCCTTACCACTGTATTGGGAAACATTAAATCAGGTGGGAAACAGTAATTTACAAACGCAAAAGAGATTGATCAATACGGCAGTAAGGTTGTTGAAAAAATGTCGGATTGTGGTGTTAGCAGACAGAGAATTTCATAGTCCAAAACTGGCTAAATGGCTTGATGAGCAAGGAGTATACTTTGCTTTACGTCAGAAAAAAGACCTTCACTTCCAGGAAACCCCAGGACAAGAATATCAAGTACTCAAAGACCAAGGATTTAAGCCAGGTATGTCCAAGGATCTATGCTATGGAATTATGGGCTGATTTAGCTTTCTTGTTAATGGCTCTCAAGCCTCACAAACGCCTCTTTTTTCAACGTGGTTTTCAGGCTCTATCCCTTATGAAACAATCTGTGTAGCCCTGTTGTCACCCGTTAAGCATATTGCCTAAACCAATAAATCCAATTTTCATTTCAACTACCTTTTTAGAATTGAATCTAAGTGCGATCGCAGTGCTTCAGTCCAACGGCGTTAGGTCGCAAAAACTTTTAAGTGACAAACGAGATAATCTCGTTCGTATTGCTTTAATCCAAAGCGCAAGGTTCCTCTTGCCGTGGATAAGCAGCGTTCTTATCCACGGTGAGTTCTTCAAAGCGCAGCGATACACCCGTGGAGTTCGGGCGTGTTGAGCGCTCAAGACTTTAGCGGGTCTGTTCAGCGGGAACGTCGAAGCGATCGAGCATCATCACCTTGTTCCAGGCTGCGACGAAGTCTTTGACCATCCGCTCGTGACCGTCATCAGCGCCATAGACTTCAGCAATCTGACGCAGTTGGGCGTTCGAGCCGAAGATGAGATCGCAGCGGGTTGCGGTGAACTTCGCTGCACCGGTTTCGCGATCGCAGATATCAAAAAACATCTCGCGATGGTCAGCAGGCTTCCACTCGTAGTCCATACTTGTCAGGACACGGAAAAAGTCATTGGTCAAGACACCCGGTCGGTCAGTGAAGCTACCGTGCTTTGAATAGTCCCAATTCTGATCGAGCGCGCGAAGTCCGCCGACCAGAACCGTCCATTCGGGCGCGGTCAGCGTGAGGAGCTGCGCCCGATCGAGGAAGATCCGCTCCGGCTTCACCTTATAGCCAACCGCCTCATTGTGATAATTTCTGAAACCGTCCGAAACTGGCTTCAGAAACTCAAAGCTTTCAACATCTGTCAGCTCCTGAGTCGTATCCATCCGCCCCGGAGTAAACGGGACGGCAACAGCAAGCCCAGCCTCTTGTGCAGCCTTCTCGACCGCAGCACAACCACCGAGGACGATCAGGTCTGCGATCGAGATTTTTTTGTTGCCCGACTGAGCGCCGTCAAACTCCGCCTGAATTCGCCCAAGAGTCGATAGCACCTCGCCGAGTTCTTGCGGGCGGTTCATTTCCCAGTCTTTCTGGGGATTGAGGCGAACGCGCGCCCCATTTGCGCCGCCGCGCTTGTCGGAATGGCGGTGACTCGATGCCGCTGCCCAAGCGGCTGACACGAGCGCCGAAACAGAGAGTCCACTCGCTAAAATCTGATCCTTAAGCGAATTGATATCGGCGGCATCAACGACATCATGATCCAGTGCCGGAATTGGATCTTGCCAGATCAGATCTTCCTCTGGGATTTCCGGTCCAAGATAGCGCGTTTTCGGACCCATGTCTCGATGGATCAGCTTATACCAGGCGCGCGCGAACGCATCGCTGAAGTAATCGAAGTCACCCAAGAAGCGCTGACAGATCTCGTGATAGGTCGAATCGACCTTCAACGCAATGTCCGAAGTCATCATCATTAACGGGTGATCAACACCCAGCAGATGAGCATCCGGTGTCTTCGGCGCATCAGGATTGCTTGGCTTCCACTGAATCGCACCTACTGGACTCTTTGTTTGTTCCCAGTCGTACTTAAAAAGATTGGTGAGGTAACTGTTGTCCCACTGGGTTGGGTTTGGAGTCCACGATCCTTCAATCCCGTTCGTCATCGTATATTCGGCAAACCCAGTGCCTTCAGGGTTCTGCCACCCCAAGCCCATCGCTTGAATCGGCGCAGCTTCCGGCGCTGGACCGATCTTGTCCGGCGAAACCATGCCATGACTTTTGCCAAAGGCATGACCGCCTGCAATCAGCGCGACAGTCTCTTCGTCATTCATGCCCATCCGCGCAAACGTCTCGCGAATGTCTCGCGCCGAGCCATAGGGGTCGCCCTCAGCGTTTGGACCCTCTGGATTGACGTAAATTAGCGCTTGGTGCGAAGCCGCTAGCGGGTTCTCAAGGTCGTAGTATTGCTCGTTCGGTTTCCCAACCCACCGAATCGTGCGAGTGACCATCTCATCAGGATGACCAGGGTGTTCCTTAACATCGTCAACCGAATCGCCGTTCCAGAATTCGGGTCCCCAGTATGTCGCGCGATCCGCCTCCCAGGCATCCATGCGACCGCCACCAAAACCGAAGGTCTTAAAGCCCATGATTTCAAGCGCGCAGTTGCCCGCCAGAACCATCAGATCAGCCCAGCTTAGTGCCGCACCATATTTCTGCTTGATGGGCCAGAGCAGCCGTCGTGATTTATCTGTGTTTCCATTATCCCACCACGAATTGATGGGTGCGAAGCGTTGCATGCCCTGACTCGCTCCACCCCGACCGTCCGCGATCCGGTAGGTGCCTGCTGAGTGCCACGCCATGCGAATCATTTGAGGTCCATAATTCCCATAGTCGGCGGGCCACCAGTCCTTGGAATCGGTCAGCAGCGCTTTGATATCGCTCTTCAACTGTTCAAAGTCAAGCTTCGCGAAGGCTCCTTTGTAATCGAAATCTCGCAGTGGGTTAGCTTGGGGCAAATTTTGGTGAAGCAGTTCGACCTGAAGTCGGTTCGGCCACCAATCATCGACTTGCGGCTTGGAGCCGAGCGCGCCGCCAATGCGGGTTCCCCGGAAGGGACATTGTGCAGCAGGGGTGGCAGGGTTGTTGTTCATGGGGCTGTTATTCATTCAGTTCAATCCTTCTTCTCTCTCTAACAGTTTATGTTAGTCAAGCTGTGTTGAGCGCCGCCATTTGTGGCGGTTTGAACGGCAAGTGCCTTCATCGCTAAAGTTCTTGCAAGTGCTGAATGAGCTACCCTTTGCTAACCCCACCCCCCCTGCTACGATTATCATTTTTATTAACAGCTTTTTGAGTATTTTAGCTGATTGACAAAATGCACTTTTTCTTAATATGTCACGGGTGGTGCAGGTTTAAACATTTTCTTCTTAATCGAAAACCTAAAGCTTTGTCTAGCTATACTTTTCCCAATTTCTAAAACTCTCTCGTTTCTAAACCACAGTGTAATGCAACTATTGTGTGGCAAATAGTCTGCATTTTTGATATTTTTGGCGGGTTTGTGATAAATTCGAGCGTAACTCTACTTTGAGTATGTTGACCTGAGCTTGGCTTGTTCTTTGTTCGTAATCCCGTAACACCTCGGGAATATAATACTTTCAATCTGGTAAGGGTTCCAGGGACGTGTGACAGTCAGTAAAGAATCGCATTCTCTACTTAAGAACCTTATTACCTACTTAAGAACCTTATTACCTATGTACATGTCATCAACCAAAATAATCGCAACTTTTAATCAGTCAGGTGGTGCTGCTAAAACGACAATTACACACAATCTTGGATACCACCTAGCCCAAAAACACTGTGTACTGCTTATAGATATGGACCCACAGGCATCGCTAACAGCCTTTATGGGATTAGGCGAAATTAAGCTTAAAACTGAGCAAACTATTTATAGTGCGATCGCTGAAGAAACTCCGCTGTATATTTGGGAAAAACCGATTCACGGAATGCACCTTGTACCAACAAATATCCAATTAGCAGGTACAGAGCAAAAGATTTTCCATGACCTGACCATCGATAACCGTCAACGGCTCAAGTTTGCACTCTCAAATGTACTTGACCAGTATGACTATATTTTGATTGATTGTCCGCCTTCTCTAGGAATACTAAGCATTATGAGCTTAGTAGCTGCTTCACACGTTATTATTCCTGTTGAAACACAGTATAAGTGCTATCTTGGCACCAACCAACTACTAGAAACAATCGCCCGGCTCAAAAAAGGAGGACACCAGAAACTACAAATTGCCTGTATAATTCCAACCAAATACGATAATCGTAATCTTCAAGATACAGGAATACTAGAAGAAATTAAACAACAGGTTGAAGGACGCATACACGTTACTGCTCCAATTCCTAAATCAACAGCTTTTCCTGACGCAACCCAGGCACATCTACCACTTGCACTCCATAAGAAAAACCACCCCGCAGTTAGCACACTCGAAGAAATTACACAATACATCACTCAACTATGAGCCAAAAACGCGAACTAGAAAAACTCACCGGACTCGATAATTTATTTGGAGACGAAGAAGAACAATCCTTATCCGATTCCACTTTACCTTTATCCCAAATCATCCTTCCGCCGAGTCAGCCCCGTCGCTATTTTGATCCTGTAAAACTCAAATCGCTCGCCGACAGTATTAAGGAAGTGGGGTTACTAGAACCTATAGTCGTCAGAAAGAATGAGGAAGACAAGTACGAACTTATCGCTGGTGAACGCCGTCTCAAAGCCTGTGAAATTGCAGGAGTTGAAGAAATTTCTGTAACCATCATTGAGTGTAACGAAAAAAAAGCTCGCAAACTCCGCTTAGTTGAAAATCTCCAAAGGGAAGACCTCAACGCTTATGAGGAAACTATCGGAATTCTCGAACTACTTGCCGAAGAACTCGATATTGACCAAGAAGCGGTAGTCTCTCTTTTATATCAGATGAATAATGAGACAAAAGGAAATTCTAACCATAACGTTATGGTTAGTGAAGAAGCACTTGTTATACAAACAATATTCCTCCAGATAGGCAAGATATCTTGGGAATCGTTTGTATCCAACCGCCTTCCTCTACTCAAACTTCCTCAAGATATCCAAATCACCCTTGAAAAGGGTCAAATCGAGTACACAAAAGCACAAGTGATTGCACGTGTCAAGGATAATGAAAAGCGGCAAAATATTTTAAAAAAAGCTATTGAAGAAAATCTGTCATTATCTGCAATCAAAGAGCTAGTGGGGGATATTCTCCAAATTCAATCAGAAAACAAGCCGCAGTCTCCCCAGCAACAAAATAAAGAAAGAGCAAGCAAAATATACAAATCACTGCTTAAGAGCAAAATCTGGGATGACGAGAAAAAAGTAAAAAAAGTTAATCGTCTTTTTGACCAAATTGAAGCACTTTTAGAAGAAAAAAAGGAGGATGCTTCTTAGCTCGACTTGATAATTTCAGTCAGTTCAGGTGACATCTAAAAAATGCTTGTTTAATTTTTAAAAGTTTTGGTTTTAAACAGCCGCATTCCATTTGCAGTCACCAATAGGGAAGTTCCTGTATCAGCTAAGACAGCGATCGCAACCAATAGCTCTTGACCCTGTTCAGTATTTCGATGCCAAAGAAAATCAAGACTTAGGAGTAGTCAAATCCATACGAAAGCCAGTCTCAATCGCTGGATTTGTCTCCTTTTCCTGCACCCTCGCAGATATTAGTGCAATTATCTTAACCTCTCACAAATGCCCTGATTGGGCCGCCTTCCTAGCTTTCATCTTTTATTTAAATCTCCAGGAGGAAGACAACATCTTCCCGATTATAGGATTTCTACATACCCTTCTGTTCCATGTACGCGAATTCGTTGCCCATCTTTTATCAGTTTGGTAGCATTTTCTACTCCAACAACTGCGCTTATGCCATATTCACGTGCGATAACTGCTCCATGAGTCATCAGTCCACCAACTTCGGTGACTAGACCTTTTATGGATACAAATAATGGTGTCCAGCTAGGGTCAGTAAAGGAGGTGACTAATATATCTCCATTTTCTAGATCAGCATCTTCCATGTTTAGGATGACACGTGCTCGTCCCTCTATAACTCCAGAAGAAACAGGTAGACCTACAATAGTTTCGGCTGGGAGATTTTCTCGTTTGTACCGACCTGCAATGATTTCACCATCAGACGTGATCACTCGTGGGGGAGTTAGTTTTTCATATAATTTGTACTCGTCTTTTCGTTTGCTGATGAGCTGGTAATCCAGTTTATCTGTGAGTACGACTTCGCGAAGTTCTTGAAAAGTGAGATAGTATATATCTTCTTTTTCATGAATAACGTTGGCTTGTACGAGTTGTTCGGCTTCTTTTAGTAAAGCCTGCTTATAGATGAAGTAGCGACTAACTATGCCGTATTTTGGATATTCACGATAACCAATGAGATTTCGGATGAGGCCGATCATTCGTTTTGTTTCTTTGGCTTTTTGTTCACCATCTGGTAATTGCTGCAATCGATCTAATAACTCTTGTTCTTTTTTCAAAGCTGACTGTCGTCCTTGCTCAAATTTCCGATCGCCAGCACCAGGCTCAAAGTTTTTGATATTACTGAGAATTATGGGGACAAGTGTAGTTGGTTTTTCGCTCCAGCGAGGTCTTGTAATATCGATTTCCCCGGCACATCGCATTCCGTATTTATTTAGATAAGCATAGATAGCGTCCCTAGCTTCCTGTCCGCCATCAAACTTAATCAGTTCATCCAGAAAGTTGTCATCTTTTACCTGTTGTAAATACTCAATTACATCCGGGTAAGGACGAATCACATCCGCGACATCCAATAGCAAAAGACCCATGAACGAAGTAATATTGTTGGGTGCAGATTGAGAAAGCGTGTCTGCTACGTTTTTTTCGCCTAACCACTCTTTCATTTTTTCATTGATCCAGGATGAAGCATTCATCGCAGTCATAATCACACCAAAACTTTGTGGATCAGCTAAACTCTTCCTTAATTGCTGTTTGTCTTCCAGGATAAAATCAAACAACTCCGATCCTGATTTCGTTTGGATGTTATGTTTTAATTCCTGTACCGATGTTTCACTACGCTTGATCAAATCACCAACGATCGCCGGTTCGTACTCGTTTAGTGTTTGAAAATCCGCAGGTGACAGACCTTTATTGCTTTTACCGGAACTCTGTTCTTGCTGATCAGCTGGTAACGACTTGATAAAATCTCCCCGCTCCAGGATGGTCATCAATGCGTCTTTGATGAGCGGGT
Source organism: Nostoc sp. CHAB 5844 (assembly GCF_020829595.1). Taxonomy (GTDB): domain Bacteria; phylum Cyanobacteriota; class Cyanobacteriia; order Cyanobacteriales; family Nostocaceae; genus Nostoc_B. Next base: position 1,757 of record NZ_JAIVFW010000006.1, on the reverse strand, counting down.
CGGATTTTCCCAAGACATCTACTATTATTCCTCTTCTTGCAGGTGAAGCCAGTTCATGCGTGACATCAACAAACAACCTGCCACCCGCTTCATACATGGGACGAGCAGCGGTTAACTGCCATAAAGACAATCCCAATGGTTTCATGGGGTCGGTCATCATTTGTTGATGACCAACAGATACATAGACGTGATTTTGCTGATCATTCGCTTCCGGGATGGGATATAAAGCAGTGATTGGCCGGCTCTGGACAATATAAAATGTATCGTTAACCAAACACCATTCGATGTCTTGAGGGCAGCCAAAATGTTCTTCGATCTTTCTGCCTATGCGCTCAAGCTGTACAATCTGCTCATCCGTCAGTGCTTGCCTGTTCTGTCTGTGTTGCTCAATCTCCTGTGATTTCGTCCCGCCATCTTTTAAGGCGTAAATAGCCAGTTTTTTGGTGGATATCTTCTTATCGATCACCTTGCCGTTAGACACTTTATATATATCAGCATTCACAAGGCCGGAGACTATTGCCTCACCAAGTCCGAAGCTGGCATCAATGGATAACACCTTCCTATTAGAAGTGACGGGATCGGCAGTAAACAAAATTCCTGCCACCTGCGGAAAGACCATCTTCTGAACAACCACAGACAGGTGGACTTTACGGTGATCGAAGCCGTTTTGCAGGCGGTAAATTACTGCCCTTTCGGTAAATAGCGATGCCCAGCACTTGCTGATATGATGATAGATTGCCTCCTTTACGATAATGTTCAAATACGTATCCTGCTGGCCTGCAAAGGAGGCCGTCGGTAAATCCTCCGCAGTTGCGCTGGATCGGACTGCATAGGCATTTTTTTCTCCAAGCCTGGAGAGATGGCGGGCGATCTCTTCATTCATGTCTTCAGGGATGGCTATCCCTTCGATGAAAGAGCGAATCTCACCACTAAGTTCACCGATTTTATCCCGGTCTTCCATTAATAGATGCGATAAGCGATCGAGTAATTCGTTAATCGACGACGTTTCCCCAATGATTCTTTTAAAAGCTTCAGTAGAAATACAAAAGCCATCCGGTACGCGGATTCCTTCAATCTTGGAAAGTTCCCCCAGGTTTGCGCCTTTACCCCCAACAACCGTGATTTTTGTTTTATCAATATCTTGAAAACAAAGCACAAATGAACTCATCAGTTACCCTCCTTTGGCCACGCAAAGTCAGTCTCAGTGGCAACCTTTTGGGCGTTGCGTACCATCCACTCGTAAGTTGCCGATCCCATTGCCAACGCACCCACATCTGAAATGAACTCTGAATAGCTGGAGTCATTCAGGTCACCAAGCGGAAACAGCCAATCTAGTGAGTCATTTGACCTTTGTTTAAAGTTTTTCGAGCTTTTTTCAACCAAGATTGACGCTGATCATCTGTAGTAAAAGCCGCATCTGCAAAGTCTTGTAAATGAGAAGCAGCGTGATAAAAGTCTAATAGCTTATAAGTGGCAGGGGGGCATTTTATTTTCTCTAATAGAGGCGGAATATGTTTCCAAATCCACTCAGCACCATCAGCAACTAACAAAACCTGTTTAGCTTGGCTTATCCCTAAATTAACTAGATACATCTCTTGAATTTTGAGAAACTCTCCATCACCTAAATATGTCCCATCATTGGTAATAGGTAGAGTTGATGTTCTAATTTTTTTACCATGCTCATCCACTGTATAAATAGTTAATAATTTTGGCTCAACCCATTCTCCCGTAAATCCTAGACGATTAGTCTTGAGCTG
>NZ_JAIVFW010000069.1 GCF_020829595.1 Nostoc sp. CHAB 5844 | reverse complement strand
TTTGCCGACAGTCACGCAACTGCCGCGCATGGTTTCGGTGGCAGTCACGCGAGTGGCGTTTGACGTAAGGAAACCCAACATTAATCTTGGTGTTGGGTTTCGCTGATGCTCAACCCAACCTACGGCTTGAATCTAATGCACCGTTTTAGCTGAAACAGTCCACTACGAGACTGACTACTTTTTAAACACAAAGATGAGAAGTGTAAAAATTTGCTTCTGCTCACTAAAATGCCTAGTTAAGCTAGAGCAGGTTCGCGTCGGTTGTACACAGAAGCATCTCCCTTGATGGCTTCACTTTGCTGACCGTCAATACCAACTGGGATATCACCGACAATGGTGACTCGCTGAACGTGACGGGGTTGGTTGCCGTAGTCAGCAACTGCATAATGTTGTGTAGCACGGTTGTCCCAGAAAGCAACATCACCAACTTGCCAACGCCAACGCACTGTATTTTCAGGACGAGTTATATATGCTTGCAATAATTTGATAATTTCGTCAGATTCATTCTGTGATAAACCACGGAGGCGGCGCACAAAACCACCGATAAATAATCCACGTTCCCCAGATTCTGGATGGATACGTACAACTGGGTGCAGGGTTTCGTATACGGTTGAAGTGAAGACAGCCCGATGAGCCAGGACATCTTCTGGTAGGTCAATTACAGCAGCTGCATAGTCATAGGCGTTGCTATGTACAGCCCAAAGTTGATCTGCGAGGTCACGCAGTGGAGTTGGTAAGTCTTGGTATGCAGTCACAGAGTTTGCCCAAATCGTATCGCCACCAGTCGGAGGAATAACCAGCGCCCGCAGGATAGAACCGAGTGGTGGACGGTCTACGAATGTAACATCAGTATGCCAGTTATTAGCACGGCTGGAAGTACGACTGTAATTGAGGTCAAGAACTTCTGGGTGTCCTTCTAGAGATGGTACGGTGGGATGAGCTGTGGTAATTTCACCGAACCGCCGAGCGAAACCTACCTGTTCGTTAGCATCAAGTTGTTGACCACGAAAGAAAATCACTTTGTGTTGGACGAGGGTTTGGCGAATATCACTGATTAACTCGTCGTTGAGGTTTGCACTCAAGTCAACACCGAGGATTTCTGCACCGATGCGTCCAGCAACTGGTTTGATATCAAAGTATTGAGAACTCATGTGTTTCTATACTCCAAACAAATGCGTAAGTTAAAACTTTTTCTCAGACATCAGTCTGGTAATTCCAGCGTTGGCGGAATCTGCTTGTGACTTAGTTCTAAACGCCAGAGGTAGAACCGCCATCTACAACAACTCATAAGAGCGAACTAAAAATCTGGCTAATTGAGCGCTGATATTGTCGATTTTCAATGTGGCTTGAATCTCCGATTATAAAATACTATAAATCTATCGATTTACCGTATTTAGCTTAGAAAAAAGTTATCATAAGACAACCTCAACAAGCAAGACCTAGTTTTTTCTGGTTTATAGGAGGCTGCGATCAATAGCTGCAAAAGAGTTATTAATACTTAGATGTTTAATTACTTGTTCATGAGGTACGTAACCAGGGGTATCACTGAGAAATTTTCCTTAACAGCATAATTTAGCCTCATTACTCAATATCTTTACAATGTTTTTACAAATATCTACGATATCCGTATCTATCCCAATGACAATCAACATATCTCGGCTGATACTTGGTTAATAAGATACCAAATTATAGGGTTCCAGGTTAGTCATCTGGGCAGCTATCCAGGGATGGGTGCGTCGCAACAAGCGAATGTCATCTATCCCTTTTACTATTACTTCAAACTTTACTACTAAGAGTAGGAATGCGATCGCTTTTATGATGTGGTTTCAGTGCGATCGCATTCCCCAATTTTCACTGCACTTCTAAGCTATGTTTGACGTTATTGCCAAAATTTTCAGTAAATTTATGGAAAACAAGTTTTGTTATAAATATATTATAAATTATTCTCAATCCAACTTCTAAAATTACGCATAGCCTGACTTCTACCAATAGTTAAACACTGCTGAACATACTCATTAACTAATTCAATAATCGGTATATTAGGAAAATTAGGACTAGATTGAGATTTGATATATTTTCCATCCTGGAGCAAGAAAATTTCTAAACCTTGTTTAGTATATCGCCAAAGTTCAGGAACTCCTAAAATTTCATAGTTATTAAATCGTGTCCGGGAAGTAATATCAACTTCGATGGCTAAATCTGGTGGTGGGTCTACATTTAAATCAATCCGATTTTTGCCAATCACAGCAGCTTGGTTTTGAATGTAAAAAGAGGTATCTGGTTCTACAGCTTGCCGCATTCGCTCATTTTTAAGTGTTGTAGAACCAAAAGGTTCAAAATCAATTTGGAGTTTGTCTAATATAATTCTCACTAACTCTCCAAAAATTTCTTTATCTTTTTCATGTTCAGGTAGAGGAACCATAATTTCTAACCAACCATCGCTATAAGAAATACGTGCAGCACGTTTATCTCCCATTTCTTCTAAAATATTTTCTAACTGCTGCCAACTAATATCTTGGAGCAACATTTGTTGTCCTGGTTTGACGATAATCTGTTGCAGTTTTAAAAGCATATCGCCTCTGACAATCGGTATAAATATTATTGTAAAGCATGAGAGTGCGATCGCTCTTAAACTACATCATCATTAAAGGCGATCGCATTCCTATATTGCCAATCTAAAGTGTGTGCTTCACTAATGTCTAGTACTCCTAGATTAGGTTTTATGTTTTTTCAAGCATTTTAAGTTAATTTATAGAAATTTATTGTTAATGATTTTATATAAAGTTAGTGCTTTGATTGAGTGACTGGATAAAATTTGATATATTGTAGACGATATTTTTTACTGACACAATTGTTAATAATCAAGCATCAAATGCAAGGCACACAACTTTCTTTTTTTTCAAACGATGAAAGCCTTAATCCTCACAAAAAACCAAAAACTCCAAAGTTAGGACGATATGAACGTATTAAACGTGAACTAGAGAAAAATGACAATGATCCCTATAAAACATTTATTGATGTCGATAATCCACTAATACCAGCATCTCAATATAATTTTGTAGATTTGTTCTGTGGTGCGGGAGGAATTACACAAGGATTAGTACAGTCTGGATTCCAAGCTTTAGCTAGTGTAGAAATTAATCCAATTGCTTCGGCTACACATCAAAAAAATTTTCCTCAGTGTCATCATTTTTGCGGAGGTATTGAAGATTTTGAGCCAAAAAGTTGGTTGCAAGAAATCGGCTTTGCTGAAGTAAATATTGTTGTTGGTGGGCCTCCTTGCCAAGGGTTTTCCGTTGCAGGTAAACGTGACCCCAAAGACCCACGAAATCGTTTATTTTATGAATTTGTGCGAGTAGTATCAGAAATACGTCCGTGGTATGTAGTCATGGAAAATGTACCAGGAATTCTGACTATTCAAAATGGGAAGGTTAAGCAAGCAATTATTGAAGCTTTTAATTCTATTGGTTATGCTAATGTTTCTGTAACAATTCTAGAATCTGCTGATTATGGAGTGCCACAAATTAGACCAAGAGCAATCTTTATTGCTAACAGATTCGGAATGCCAAATCCCTATCCTAAAGCTCAGTTATTACCAGAAGAATATAAACCTATTGAATCAGCTATTTCTGACTTACCAGAATATACTCCAATCCCAGAAATTAATCATCAATGGACTAGGCACTCAGCAGAGTATATGCAGCGTATTGCTCAAGTACCTCCTGGTGGTTCTTTATATGAGAAATATGTCGATGCTTTCAAGCGACAATATCCTGGTAAGCCAAGTATGACTGTTAAAGAAAATCATGGTGGTACTCATATTCACCCTTATTTAAATCGGGTAATTTCAGCCCGCGAAATGGCAAGATTACAAACATTTCCTGATTCATTTATTTTTGCAGGCACTATGAAAAAAGCTATGTGGCAAATAGGTAATGCTGTACCACCACGTTTAGCAGAATGTATTGGTTCTGCACTCATACCTTATTTAAATAAGATTGCACTTAACAGACTAGGGACTAGAGGCTAGAGGCTAGTGCAGCAGCCTTTCTAAACCAAGGGCATTAGGGAATGGAAAGTAGTTTGATATACAATATCGGCATTGTCTTGCTTGTGCCATCGAAAGACTCACATAATTTCCGGTAAAATCAAGTTCGGAGGACTGTGAATTGGGAGACTAGGGTTGCCTACACTCGGAGTTAACATTGACCATATCGCCACCATCCGACAAGCGCGGCGGGCGGTGGAACCAGACCCCGTGGCGGCAGCTGTGCTGGCAGAATTAGGGGGTGCAGATGGTATTACTGTACATTTACGGGAAGACAGACGGCATATTCAAGACCGAGATGTGCGGTTATTGCGGCAAACAGTGAGAACGCATCTTAATTTAGAAATGGCCGCTACAGATGAAATGCTGGCGATCGCACTTGACATTAAACCAGATTATGTGACTTTAGTCCCAGAAAAACGCGAAGAAGTCACCACAGAAGGCGGACTCGATATCGTTGGGCAAATTGCTAGAATAGGAGAAATTGTCGATAAATTGCAAAGCGCTGGCATTCCTGTTAGTTTGTTTATCGATGCCGTACCAGCACAAATTGAAGCATCTGTCAAGGTACGTGCAAAGTTTATTGAATTGCATACTGGCCAGTATGCTGAAGCTCACGATGAAACCAGTCGCCAAAAAGAATTAGCTGTGTTGGCTACAGGGTGCGAACAAGCAATTAAAGCTGGACTGCGGGTGAATGCTGGTCATGGACTTACCTACTGGAATGTTCACCCTGTTGCCGCGCTTCCAGGAATGGAAGAACTCAACATCGGTCATACTATCATCAGTCGGGCAGCTTTAGTCGGGATAGAAAGAGCAGTCCGGGAGATGAAACAAGCCATACAAAAGTATGAAGTGTGAAGTCTGAAGTATGAAATGAATGTTTCAGCTTTAAACTTCAACAACAGTGGGGTTGTAACTGCGAAATCCAGAAAAAAGTATGAAGTGTGTAGACGCAAAGCGGCTTGCCGCAGGCTAGTCTGAAGTATGAAATTAGTGTTTTCAGCCTTGAATCTTCAACCTTCAGCCTTTGTTGGGTAAATTTTCAACTAAGACTTTTATGACCTCAACACAATCTCAAAACCTGCCGCCTTGGGTACAAGATAGGGATCAAGTTATCGCCGCCAGCACTAATGTTGAGTGGCGCTATCAAACACCTCCTGATTATTCTCGCTCTAAAGAAAATCTTGCCAAAGAGAGTTTATGTAATCACATGGAAGGATCATTAGAAGCGATCGTTCAAAACTTGGTAAGAACCTTCGAGATGGAGGTATCATTCAAATCTAACCCACAGCAGTGGTTATCGATTGTCAATGACAAGTTTCGTGTTAGTACCAATGGTGGGACTGAGTACACAGCAGCAGAGTTAGGCAACCAAGGTACTTACAATTTATTTATGGCTGATTCTGCACATTACAAAGCCTCCGAAGAAAGCTTTGAATCATCAGCCAAAATCTTCCATACAACATTTCCCCAAGGCTTTCCTTGGGAAGTGCTGGAAGTGTTCTCAAGTCCACCAAACGTAGCATTCAAGTGGCGACACTGGGGACATTTTAAAGGTGCATATAAAGGCTATGCACCAACTGGAGAGACAGTTGAAATTGTCGGTATGAGCATTGCTCGTGTCACCGATGATTTAAAGATTATTTCCGTAGAACACTATTTTGACAACACCCTGTTTTTAGAGAAACTTACAGCTGGTGGCAAACAGACAAATAGTGAAACTAAAGGAAGTAGTTGTCCCTTCAGTTCTTGGTTCCAAAAATTCCGTAAGAGTTAGTTAAATAGGGTACAGTTTTAATTCTGTACCTTATTTAACCCATTAGTAACCCAAGGATGAAAATGCAAACATATTATTACGTTTTAGCCAGCCAACGCTTTCTAGTACAAGAAGAACCTCTAGAGGAAGTGCTGAAAGAACGCACTCGTCATTATCATGAAAATGAAAAACAAATTGATTTTTGGTTAGTTCAACAACCAGCCTTTTTAGAAGCGCCGGAAATGGCAGAAGTTCAAGCTAAGTGTCCGAAACCCGCAGCTGCAATTATTTCTACAAATCCTCAATTTATTACTTGGCTGAAACTGCGATTGGAATACGTAATTACAGGAGAATTTCATGCGCCTTCTGTAACAATTCCTGATCCTTTAGCATCTCTTGCTAGTGTTTCCTAGTCAACTAAAGTATGAAGTATGAAGTATGAAGTATGAAATAAAATTACCTTGACCACAAGAACTTGGTATGTAAAGATTTTTTCAGCCTTCATCCTTTAGACTTCAGACTTTTTATTGACAAATAATAAAATTAAATTTAAAAAAAAATCTAGCTTATGCATCCCAATTTTGTGCAGAGGTTTGAGACTGTATCCAGTGCATTGGTAATAGCGATCGCAGGTTTAATCAATACTACAATTTCTGTCAACGCTCAACAAAAAATTCCTGTCTGCCAACCGCCAAATCCTGGGGAGTATTTGTTACTAGTAATTAGCCCCACAGCAGAATATCAAAGGCAATTACGCAATGCTTTGCCAAATGAGATTTCTACTACTACCTGCCAATATCTCACCGATAGAGTAACGCGGATAGGTGGTTTTAATAAAATAGAAGATGCTAATCGTTGGGCAAGGTATATTAACAATATTGTTGGGTTGTCTGCCATCATCACTACACGGCCTGCCGAAGTTACTCAACAAGCAGCAACAGTACCAACAGTTAGCTATAATCCCCAACCATTAGGACAGGGTTACGCCGTACTCGTAGATTATTTTAACCGTCCAGAACTAGCAAATAGCGTGCAACAAGTTGTGGGAGGTAACGTAGGTTTTGCCTCTTATGGACAGCGCCCCTACTTGTTGGCAACTCATACTACCAACCAACAACAGGCATATAACACACTACAGAAACTCAACGAGCGCGGTTTCTTCGCCATCCTCGTCGATAGTCGCAAAGTAGTGTTACTGCGTTCAGCTGTAAAAGTCCAGTAGCTAGTTCAACAAGTCTGAAGTGTAAAGGCTCAAGGATAAAATCTGATATTTCATACTTCACACTTCATACTTCATACTTCACTTGACTAATAAGCCGCCCTTGCTAACCAGTAAATAGTGATCCCCAAAGCTGACCCAGCTATTACTTGTACTGGGGTGTGTCCCAGTAATTCCTTGAGGCGGTCTTGGCTAAACTCGTGCTTTTCATCAAATAATTCAGCAATCATTTGATTGAGTATTCGAGCTTGCTTACCCGCAGCTTGACGAACTCCGGCTGCATCGTACATCACGATAATAGCAAACACTGTAGCTAAGGCGAACTCAGGCGATGCCCAACCAACAGTTTGCCCTATACCAGCTGCTAGTGCTGTCACTAGAGCCGAATGAGCGCTGGGCATACCTCCAGTCGTCACTAAAACACGCACATTCAGTTTTTGATTTTTGACTATCTCGATAATGAGTTTCAATGCTTGAGCAATGAAACAAGCTACCAGCGCTACCAGCAGCACCCGGTTGTCTAAAATATCGGCTATGTCCTGCATGGTGTTTTGGTTCAGTTAGTTAAGATTAGTATTAATTATTTTGTCAGTAAAAATTCGATGCAACCTAAAATTCTCAATCTCAAAGGGAACTGATACCAAATTGTTACACTCAATATTGTTTGAGGTTTTTGGAGTAGCCTGTTAGTAAAGACTATGAATCTAACTTTTGCATAATAGCCACCCAGGAGTGACTCACCTTCTTGTAACGCTGATTCACCACAAGGCAGTGGCTCCAAAATTTAAAATCCAAATTGGTGTGTCCTAGTTATTGCGATTCACGATAAAGTACGCTATTGCTTGGAGTGGTTGTGCAAGGTTGCCATAAGGTTCTAACTCTGCACAGGCTGACTCTACTAGCTGTTGAGCTTTAGCGCGTGATTCCTCAATTCCCCACAGGCTAGGATAGGTAACTTTCTTAGCTAAGAGGTCTTTACCAGCAGTTTTGCCTAATTGTTCTTGAGTCGCAGTCACATCCAAAATATCATCAATAATTTGGAATGCTAGACCAATGTTTTGTGAGTAGCGAGTCAGTCTTTGTACATCTTCTGCTGATGCTCCTGCCAAAATACCGCCACAAACGACACAAGCTTCCAGCAGGGCGGCTGTTTTATGGTTATGAATAAAATTCAGGGTTTCGAGAGAAATATCAGACTTACCTTCTGATTCCAAATCTACTACTTGACCACCTACTAAACCCGCTGCTCCCAGCGCTCTGCCTAAGCGAGCAACTACCTGCAAAACTTTGTCTCTAGGAACGCTCTCAGGTGTTTGAGTGGCAACGAATTCAAATGCGAAGGCTAATAAACCATCTCCAGCCAAAATGGCAATATCGTCGCCATAGACTTTGTGATTCGTCAATCTACCACGACGATAATCGTCATTGTCCATAGCTGGCAAGTCATCATGAATTAATGACATTGTGTGAATCATTTCTACGGCACAAGCTGTAGGCATGGCTATTTCGATAGTGCCGCCCATCATTTCACAGGTAGCAAGGCAGAGAATGGGACGTACTCGCTTACCTCCAGCTAGTAGCGAGTAGCGCATTGATTCGTAAATTTTTTCTGGATAAATAACAGGCATAGATTTATCCAGAGCAGTATCACAAAGTTTTTGGCGTTCTTTAAGATAAGCTGCCAGGTTAAAGGTTGCTGTTTCTGGCATCTTCTGAAGGTTATCAGCTGCTACCATTCTTAATAATTCCTTCAATTTTTGGCTTTTGGCTGTTTGTCGTATACGTCACAATTTTACGGGGCTTTGGCGCTGAAAAGTTATGCGGGATGAATCAGGAGTAAAAAATTCATAACTCATAACTTCTGACTAGTTTGTAGAGCGCAAATAGCTGGTAAAGGTGTTTTGCAACAATATGGCAACGGTCATCGGGCCGACACCACCAGGAACTGGGGTGAAATATTCTGCCACACCAGCAATTGATGCCAAATCGACATCGCCGACTAAGCGACTATTGCCATTGGCATCTGTGACGCGGTTCATCCCCACATCTACCACGATCGCACCCTGTTTTACCATGTCAGCGGTAATGAGTCCTGGACGACCTACAGCGGCGATGAGAATATCGGCATTCTTGGTGATGTTAGCTAGATTTTGCGATCGCGAGTGGGCAATAGTGACAGTAGCATCAGCTTCTAGTAGCATCAAGGCCATTGGTTTCCCTACTAAAATACTCCGCCCTACAACTACCGCATTTTTCCCTCGCAAAGGAATGTTATATTCTGCCAGCAGATGCATCACACCCGCAGGCGTACAACTGCGTAACCCACTTTCCCCGCGTACAAGTCGCCCTAAATTGACTGGGTGCAGTCCATCAACATCTTTGTCTGGATGTATTTGATGTAACAAACTCACAGCATCCAAGTGGTCAGGTAAGGGTAGCTGCACCAGAATACCATCAACTTGTTTATCTTCGTTGAGTTCGGCAATTACAGCTTCTAGTTCTTTTTGCCTAGTTTCTTTGGGAAAATACTTACCAAAAGAGGCAATACCCACCTTAACGCAGGCTTTTTCTTTATTGCGGACATAAGTAGCAGATGCAGGGTTATCGCCGACCATTAACACTGCTAAACCGGGAGGACGGCCAACTTTGGCTTGTAATTCCTGAATTCGTGTTTGTAGCTGTTGGTGAATTTTTGCTGCTAACGCTTTACCATCAAGGAGTTTGGCAGTTGTTGTTTTCATGAGAGTTCTCAGAAGATTCGCCTTTAGTCCAAAAGTTCAGTTGTCTGTAGCGATGACTGTTGATTGCTGTTGCGTCTCTCCTATCACAAGACCATACTTGTTTATCTTCTCAGATCCCTTGTCTAATCTTACGGATAAAACCATGAAATCTTAGAGAAGGGAATAGGGAACAGTAACAGGCAAAAGACAACAGGTAATAGTAGAACAGTAGAAAACTTTTCTACTCCCCATTCCCAACTCTCCATTTTCTATGAAACTAATGCACAAATCGCCAAATTACCGCATACTTGGCAATTTCTTCCTAATGGCAGGACTTTGTAGTTGTGCTTCTTGGCGACTTCCTGAAATCAAAGGCAGCAATTTCATTTTTGGCAGCAATGTGACTCCAATTGAACAAATTCAAGCCAAACGCGGTAAGCAGGCTACCGTTTATATCCAAGGTAAGGTAGAAAAGCAAGTACCTCTGATGAAGCAGTGGGCTTACCAAATTAGCGACTCCACTGGCAAAATCTGGGTAATTACCAATCAAAGCAATCTACAAAAGGGAACTCAAGTAGTATTAAGGGGTAAAGTTCGCTACCAAAGTATTCCGATCGCCGGACAAGACTTTGGTGAAGTATATATAACAGAAGAGTAATTTTTAAGTATAAATTTTATGACTAACCAATTACCAGAAGTAGCGATCGCGATTCTTTACCAAGACAACAAGTATCTCATGCAACTGCGCGACAATATCCCCACGATTGCGGCGGCTGGTTGCTGGGGTTTATTTGGCGGACATATTGAACTTGGTGAAACGCCAGAGGTAGCAGTTAAACGCGAAGTTAAGGAAGAAATTGGTTATAATTTGCCAACTTTTACAGAATTTGGCTATTATCCCGATGAAAAAGTCATCCGCCATGTTTTTCAGGCTCCCTTGTTGGTAGATTTAAATCAACTGGTGCTAAATGAAGGCTGGGACATAGGACTTTTGACAGCAAAAGATATTCGCAGTGGAGGTTGTTACTCAGCAATAGCTGGCGAAGTCCGACCTTTGGGTTCTATGCATCAAAAAATTATGCTGGATTTTATCAACAAGCAAAGTGCTGAGTACAGACGCGATTAATCGCGTCTGTACAAGGGAGTGGCGAGTGAGGAAAATACTCTTTCCCCTTACACCCTTACACCTTTACACCCTTAGCCTCTAGCCCCTATGCCACAATAAACTAAAGAATTGTGGTGGAGTTACTCTTATGCAATCAGCAAACAAACTACCACGATGGTTAAGTTATGGCTTGGCTTTTCCGCTAGTCATTCTCAACGGTTGGTTATTAATCCAGGTTGTCAAGTATTTTCAACCCTTGGTTAGTGTAGTTGCGATCGCTATCCTACTAGCTTTTGTCTTAAACTACCCCATCCAGTTCTTTCACAGACGCGGTGTACCCCGGAACTTGGCTATTATTGGAGTCTTGCTGTTAGCTGTGGTGGTTTTAGCGGGTGTTGGTGTCACCTTAGTGCCAATTATCTTGCAACAGCTGAACGAACTAGCTAATATTCTCCCTTCTTGGATAGATTCTGGCTTACAACAATTAGATGCTTTTCAAAATTGGGCAGCTACGCAACAAATTCCGATAAATTTAAGAGGTTTAGCTCTCCAACTGTTAGAAAGGCTATCAAACCAGTTTCAATCTTTCACAGGCAAAATTCTCAGTTTTGCTTTTGACACTATCGGTGTTGTAGTTAATATCTTAATTGCAGCAGTTCTGACTATTTACTTAATCTTAAATGGCGAAAACTTATGGAATGGAATTTATCAGTGGTTTCCCTCCCACATAGGAACGAAAGTTAGACAATTACTCCGAGAAGACTTTCAAAATTATTTTATTGGTCAGGCAACATTAGGTTCTATTTTAGCTGTGTTGGTGACATTAGCATTTGTAGTCCTACAAATTCCCCTAGCTTTGTTGTTTGGGATTGCTATTGGCTTTTTTTCATTGTTTCCCTTTGGTACAGGGATAGGAATTGCCATAGTTAGTTTATTAGTCGCTCTAGAAAACTTTTGGTTAGGTGTGGAAGTTTTAGGTGTAACAGTAGCGCTAGACCAAATCAACTCTAATATTGTTGCACCAAGAATTTTAGGAAATTTAACTGGGTTAAATCCTGTGTGGGTTGTGATTTCCTTACTTGTAGGTGCAAAATTAGGCGGTGTTTTAGGTTTGTTAATTGCTATTCCTATTGCCAGTTTTATTAAGGATATTGCAGATAGTTGGCGAACTGGAGAACTTAGTCAAAAGATTGTCACTAGTGAGGATAGTATAAAAGTTTCACCAATTGAAGTGAATCAAGAAAATTACGTCAGCAAAAGCTAATTAGCAACATCCAAGATATTTTAGATCCCCGACTTCTTGAAGAAGTCGGGGATCTGGCATTGGATAACAGTATTTTAACTTTTGGATAACCTAATATTTACTTGTGGGTTAGAGAAAATATGCTAAATACCTATTTTGGTTTATTCATAGCTAGTTTAATTTATTTTTCTCCAGACCTTTTGAGAACAACTTAATTATATGGAATCTAATCAGCCATTAAAGATAAATCGTCGCCAGTTTTTACTACGTTCAGCGGTGACAGCAGGTGGAATTATTTCTACTAATCTTGTAACTAAATCACGAGTTTTTGCTCAAGCACCTGCGATTATTACCTCCGAAAGAATGCGTCCTGGCATACCTTATGGTGTAGCTAGTGGCGACATTAGTGAAAATAACGTGGTGATTTGGAGTCGTAGCGATCGCCCCGCCAGAATGATCGTAGAATATTCCACCAGTGAATCATTTCGCAATGTGCGGCGTATCCCTGGCCCTGTTGCTTTAGAAAATAGCGACTTCACAGCTAGAATAAATCTCAGAAACTTACCCCCAAATCAACAAATATGCTACAGGGTAATTTTTCAAGATTTAAACTATCGCAACATTTACAGCGCCCCTGTTACAGGCACTTTCCGTACACCTCCTAAATTTGGCAGAGATATCTGCTTTGTTTGGGGTGGCGACACCGCCGGTCAAGGATGGGGTATAAATCCTGATTTTGGTGGGATGAGAATTTATGAAACAATGCGGAAACTCCAACCTGACTTTTTCATCCATTCTGGCGATAACATCTATGCTGATGGCCCGATTCAATCACAAGTAACGCTTGATGATGGCACAACTTGGCGCAACCTTACCACACCAGAAAAATCTAAAGTTGCAGAAACCTTAGCAGAGTTTCGTGGTAACTATAAATACAACTTGATAGATGAAAACATCAAGCGCTTCAATGCCGAAGTTCCCATATTATCGCAGTGGGACGACCACGAAGTGACGAATAACTGGTATCCCGGTGAAATACTCAACGATGACCGCTACACAGTCAAGGATGTTAACTTGTTAGCCACCAGGGCAAGACAAGCATTCTTAGAATATATGCCCATTCAGTATGCAAATGACCCAGAGAGAACCAGAATTTATCGTTCTTTTGAGTATGGCTCATTACTAGACATTTTTATGCTGGATGAGCGCACCTATCGCGGCCCAAACTCGCCAAATCGTCAGCCAGTACCTAGTCCAGAAACAGAATTCTTGAGTAGAAGACAAGTGCAATGGCTAAAACGACAATTACTCACATCCAAAGCAACTTGGAAAGTTATTGCCAGTGATATGCCTCTAGGTCTGATAATTCGAGATGGTGCGACTGATTTTGAAGCTTGGGCAAATGGTGATGGCCCTGCTTTAGGAAGGGAATTAGAACTAGCAGACTTACTGCGGTTTATCAAAAACAAGAACATCAAAAATGTGGTGTGGCTAACGGCGGATGTACATTACGCCGCCGCCCACTACTACGACCCTAACAAAGCGCAGTTTCAAGACTTTAAACCTTTCTGGGAATTCGTTGCTGGGCCACTCAACGCTGGCACATTTGGCCCAAATCAATTAGAAAATACCTTTGGCCCGCAGTTGGTCTTTCAAAGCCTTCCTCCTGGTACGAGAGCAAATCGACCCCCCAGTGAAGGTTTACAATTCTTTGGTGCAGTCAAAATTAATGCTTATACCAAAGTGATGACAGTATCACTGCGTAACTTAGCCGGAGAAATTGTTTACAGCGTAGATTTGCCGCCTGAAAAATATTAGCCGTAGGGTGGGCAATGCTTGCTCACCTATCTACCTATCTTTTAAGATTGACATAAAGCAAATTAAACTTTCTTCTGCCAAGAAGTCCCAATGGTACAGACCCCATCTAAACCCATAACTTTGAAGGAGTTTCTGAAGCTACCAGAAACTGAACCTGCTAGTGAATATATTGATGGGCAAATCATCCAAAAGCCAATGCCACAAGGTAAGCACAGTACAATTCAGACCGAGTTTTCTACTACCGTCAATGTTATTCTGAAACCTCAACAAATTGCACGAGCATTTTCAGAGTTACGTTGCACGTTTGGTGAGCGCTCCATAATTCCAGATGTATCTGTTTTTACTTGGAAGAGAATTCCCCGCGACGAAAAAGGCGAGGTTGCTAATACCTTTTTAATAGTTCCTGACTGGACAATTGAGATTCTCTCACCTGATCAAAACCAAACAAAAGTCACCAAAAACATTTTGCATTGCCTCAATTTTGGCACTCAAATGGGTTGGTTAATTGACCCAGATGAGCAAACTGTCTTTGTTTATTTGCCAAAGCAGCAACCAGAGGTTTTTGATCAGGCAGAGCAAAAACTTCCTGTTCCGTCTTTTGCTAATGAGCTAAATTTGAGCCTGGGATGTGTGTTTGGTTGGTTATTAGAATAAATAGGATTGTGGTGCGTTGTGCGACAATTCTATTTAATAAGATATAGCAGTCGAAGTATAAGTGAGGAGATTTTAAAAACGTCAATGCCAAGAAGAATAATACTTTCACCTCCTGCCTCCTGCCTTCTGCCTTCTGCTATAGATATTTATTTCAATTGAAATTCATCAAATTTAATAACTTCTGCATCAGGTTTGCGCGTATCAAAACGGTAGCTGCTGATCGTACCTGTGCCTGTGTCGAAGATACTAAAAACAGTGATGTTATTATTAGCTATATAAGGCATCGGTTTACCATCTTCACCCAATATAGGCGCAATGGTAGGCACTACTGGTTCTAAATCATTGGGGTCGCCAAGGGCAATATACTTTTCTTGATAACCAGTGGGAATTTCTCGCTTTCTTTCACCCCAAGCTGCACCATAAGTATTACCAACATTTGAAGTTTCTAAAAAGTGCATTCCTCTAGAACTCACAAAGCGATTCCATAAATGGGAGTGTCCGTAAAATACTAATTGCACATTAGCCGCTTCTAGTAATGGGACAACATCACGAATAATATAGTCGGAATTTTTAGGATATTCGTAACGCACAGATGTAATTTTGTCCTGCTGGTTACGTTCGATGATTTGCACTGGGTTGGTGTAGGCGGGGACAATATTATCACCCAATGTATGGGGCGGATGATGAAACATCACCACTTTATATTTGGCTTGTTGAAATTCGGGGCTGTTGAGTTCTGTTGCTAACCAATTGTACTGTGTACTACCTTTGGTAATTGGCTCATAAATTATTTGCCCATAACCCCAATTTTCAGGATTATTTAAATCTTTTTCTGCTTCCCGATATCTACCTGTATATTTTTCGTCTAATTTGGGAGTTCGCCACATATTTGTGATGTACAAAACTACCAAACGCACATCACCAAAACTGACTGCATAATACCTTTTTCCGCCTTCTTTAGTTTGAGGTAAGGTCAAAATTTCTTCGTAGGTAATCGTATTAAAAGAATTATCGATTAGAGATTTGCCGCTATACAGTTTTTGAGCAACAGCACGGGGAAATGTATCATCAAATTCATCGTTTAAACTGTTCTTTCTGGCAAAGCGTCCCATGACTTCATGGTTGCCAATGCAACTATACATGGGTGCGTGTTGAATAATTTGCCCGCCAGTATAGGTAAATTTAACGCCGTCATGCTGCATTTCGTATTTAGCATGACCTTGCAAACCCGGAAATAAAGCATTCCCGCGATTATCATCAAACCATTCTGAGGCGCGATCGCTCACATTAATCAAATCACCAGCAAACCACACTGCATCTACTCGTCCTACTGTCTCCACTACCTTTTGCAGATTTGCTGCGGTCATTGGCTTGAGTTGATGGTCGGAAGTTAAAAGAATTTTTAGCGATGTACCAGGTTTTGGTTTGGCTGCAAGTGTAAATATCTCACTGCTAACAATTGCGCCGTCTTCTCTGTTACTGCTAACTCGATAATTAACCCGCACTCCTGGCGTTAACCCAGTCACTTCAGCTTCGTGTCGCCAGATATTACGTATTGTCGGTTGTTGATATACTTGTCCATCTTGAGTTTGCTTCCCAACTCTAGATTTCTGGTCTTCTCGCGTACGGCTAAGTTTAGTAGTAGTCGCTTTAGCAGTTTGCTGCAAATCTGCACCGTAGGCAACTGTATGTTTAGTACCCACAAACTCAGTAAACCAAACTACTCTGACTGAGGTTGCAGTTGGCAGTTGCAAAAAGGGATCTGTCAACAGTTGAGGGGCTACAGTGATCATGGTTTGCCCAAATGAATGGATGCTGACCAAGGTAAAGCATAGAACAAACAGAAGTACAGGCGTTAGCAGTTTAATTTTTGCCTTTGCTGCGATCGCCATTACACATAAACACCAATTCTGTTTACTTTTACCACACTCTGATTAAGCAAATATTAAGAAGCTAAATCTGTAGCTATATTTAAACTATATAGATGAATGTAGAAAAACAACACGGCTAAACGATGCAAATTACTGTTGAGGTATCTGAGGAACTAGGACAGCAATTACAGCAGTTCCAAGACCGCTTACAAGAGATAGTAGAACGCGGTCTTCAAGAGTTGTTAAGCGAACAATCTGGCAATTTTCTTGATGAGAAACAAATTATTGCGTTATTGTAACAAACTCTACTAAATTTTGGAGGAAAAACCGTTAACTTAATGAGAGCCATAAATGTAATTCAGGCTACATTAACATGCGACTAGAGCAGTTGCAAGCTTTTTTGGCGATCGCGGATAGTGGCAGCTTCCAACAAGCAGCCCGACAATGTGGTGTCACCCAATCAACTATCAGTCGCCAGATTCAAGCTTTAGAAGCAGATTTAGGTATCGAACTGTTTCACAGAAACACTCATGCTAAATTAACCTTGGGCGGTGAACGTTTACTACCGCGTGTCCGCAAGATTTGCCAAGAGTGGCAAGTTGCCACACAAGAATTAGCAGATTTAATGGCAGGCAAGCAGCCAGAACTGTGCATTGCCGCAATTCACTCACTCTGTGCTTCTTACTTGCCACCAGTATTACAAAAGTTCTGTCGAGATTATCCCGATGTGCAATTGCGGGTAACATCCTTGGGCAGCGATCGCGCCTTAAAAGTTCTCAAAGATGGTTTAGTAGATTTAGCGATCGTGATGAATAATCGCTTTTTAACTACCGGCAGAGAAATGGTGGTGGAAGTTTTATATGATGAACCAATCGAAGTCCTCACCGCAGCTAATCACCCTCTATGTCAATATGACCGCATTCCTTGGTCAGAATTGGTGCATCATCCCCAAGTGGTGTTTAAAGATGGTTATGGAATGCAGCGGTTAGTACAAGATAAATTTGAGCGCTTAGAAGCTACACTTCATGCTGCTTTAGAAGTTAATACCCTAGATGCGTTCCGTGGAGTGGTACGTCAAGGCGAATTAATTGCCTTACTGCCTACTTCTGCATTAGTAGAAGCGCGTCACGACCCAACCTTAGCAGTTCGCCCTTTAGCAAATAATCCTTTAGATAATTCTGGGTTAACTCGTCGTGTGGTGATGGTAACAACTCAAGACCGCCTGCAAATTCCCCCGATTAAACACTTTTGGGAATTAGTATTAGAAAATATTCCCTTGCAATTTGAAGAGCAGCGATCGGCTTCCTAAAGTATGATTAGTCAACTGAAGTATGAAGTCTGAAGTATAAAGTCTGAAATTTCATCTTTTAACTTCCTATTGACTATTGACCCTTGACTAACTATGAGCAATCTATTCAGGGAACTACTAAAAAAGGTAGGCAGTGGCAATCACACAGGAGAAAATTTAACTCGTGCTGAGGCTGCGATCGCTACTAAAATGATGCTGCTGGGAGAAGCAACACCAGCCCAAATTGGCGCATTTTTAATTGCCCACCGCATCAAACGTCCAACGGGTGAAGAGTTGGCAGGGATGTTAGATACCTATGATGAACTAGGGCCAAAACTTCAACCGCTTGCTGCTGCACGTCCTGTGATGGTATTGGGCATCCCTTATGATGGCAGAACGCGCACTGCTCCCATTAGCCCTGTTACGGCTTTACTCCTCGCTGCTGCTGGACAACCAGTGGTGATGCACGGCGGCGATCGCTTGCCAACAAAATATGGTTTACCTTTAATAGAAATTTGGCAAGGTTTAGGTGTAGATTGGACTGCTTTACCGTTGCCTAAAACTCAGCAAGTATTTGAACAAACAAAAATTGGTTTTATTTATACAGCCAATCATTTTCCTTTAACTCAAAGTCTTTGGGAATACCGTGACCAACTCGGTAAGCGTCCACCCTTTGCCACAATGGA
Source organism: Nostoc sp. CHAB 5844 (assembly GCF_020829595.1). Taxonomy (GTDB): domain Bacteria; phylum Cyanobacteriota; class Cyanobacteriia; order Cyanobacteriales; family Nostocaceae; genus Nostoc_B. Next base: position 17,673 of record NZ_JAIVFW010000069.1, on the reverse strand, counting down.
ATTAATTTGGTGTCCTTATGCTGGTGATGCCCATTTGATTGCCGGGTTTGTCCACCCACCCACAGAAGCGATGTTTCAATCTGCATTGGCGCTAAGAGGAGAAAAAAATTATACCTTTATTAAAGGATTAGAAGGTAGTGGTGATTTACCACGCGATCGCACCGCCATTATCGCTTTATCAGCATCCCCAGATTTAGAAAGGTTACTTCTCTCCCCTCATGATTACGGTTTCACTACCAAAAATGTACCTTTAGGAACTACTGAAGAACTAATTGCCCAAATTCAAGATGTTCTAGCAGGAAAACCAGGCGAACTAATGCAAACAGCCTTATGGAATGGTGGATTTTATCTTTGGCGTAGTGGTATTTGTTCAGATATGCGATCGGGTATAGCCAAGACAGAAGAACTATTAACTAATGATGCAGTCGCTGCCAAACTTCAAGAACTAAGTCAAATAGTCAATTCAGCCGCCAAGAATACCTTTCAGCATATTTAATTTAGATGCGATCACCAGATATCATACCCTTCTTTGCATCTTTGCGTGAAACAAAAAATGACGCAAACAGGCACACCTCAATATGACATATCACGAGTTTTTGCTTTGTTAACATCAAAAAAAGAAACGTCTGAAATTTTGCAAATTCTCAAGCGTATGGGTCATACCATTTCACCAAATAAATGATACAGATAATTTCTCCTCTGCCCCTCTGCTCCCCTGCTCCTCTGCCTGCCTAAATGTATCAATTTTCAAGTGAAATGGTATCAGGCTATTTCCACCGTACAATAACAACCTAGCCCAGATACACAAAAACCTATGTTCTGCTTTGGACTGCAATTAGTATCAATGAAACCTAGCCAAAGTCAGTTTTTGTGCTAGGTTTCGTTGTTTCAACCCAACCTACTGGAAGAAAAAGGTTTGATTTTACACTATCACTATATTGTTGTAATCTGCCATAAGGCACGTTTGTAGTAATTGGCATTAGCTCCAACGACTTTCGGACTTTCAAAACCGCTGGATGCTTTGGCAATCAGTATCTTGAACAGCTAGTAGAAATCAATCCTATATGATGGGGTGTATCACGAGAAGCATTTGCCAACAGAGTTACTTCACCTTTGTTGTTAAACACCCAATCATTAGCAGGGACATTGGCTAATACATCGCTAGTGTGGAGCTGAACCTTGGGGGTAGAGAGCGCTACTCTTTGATTGGTCTGGCTGGCAATTCTAGTTAGCCGAGTATCTGACCATACTATATCGCTACTGAGAGTTTCATGAGGGCTAAGGGGCAAACCGCCACGTCCTGTAACGATAAAGTCGCCACCCTCCTTAGCATTAGCAGAACAGCCAGATGCGATCGCCTGTGAAGCATCTACCAAACTTGTAGGTAAATTAACTAAACCACGGCTGGGGTCTATATCTGGTGTATTAATAGTTACATTTCCAGCAAAACCAAACTCAGAACTAGCATCAATATTATTTGCTGTGTCGCCTGGTCTGGCTCTACCTACTTCAAACCCGAATATATTATTGGCTGTAATGTTAATATTGCCACCTCGACCTATAAAGGCAGTAGCAATAATGTCATTATTTTGTTTGGGAACTGCAATTACAAAACCATTAGAGGCATCAATATTGATATTTCCACCGTTGGCATTGTTGAAAGCTTGAGCAGAAATCAGGCTTTGATTTTGTAAAAACAAAAGTTTTAAGCCTTGTAAAGAGATATTAGCCCCCTCTTTGGCGTTGGTTTCAGCAGTTAAATTACCTCTATTAAGGCGCAGTTCATTAGTTGTAATGGTTAAGTTACCAGCAGCACCAGAACCTACACCATTAACTGTCACGCGTCCTCCATCTCCAACATTGAGTCTAGGGGTTGTAATGTTTAAGTTACCTGCCCTTCCTGATGCTTCAGCTTGAGTAAACAAGGTACTAGGTACAAGAGTAGAACCGATCATTCCTGTACCAATAACCTGAACAAAATCGTCAGCATATACAGTTAAAGTTCCGCCAGGGCCTTCACCAAAAGAACCCGCTCTAATTGCGCCGCCATCTTGAACTACTAACTGTCTAACATTTAAAGTGGCAGTTCCCCCTTGACCACTACCAAAGTTATCTGCTGAAATTCTCGCTCCCTTCTCGACAGTGAGCAACCCAGTAGTAATGTTTAAACTACCGCCATTCTTAGTAGCTCCCCGCTCTGCGGAAACCAGAATGTTGCTTCTGCTCAAATCGTCTGCTGTCGATGCAAATCCACTCAAAAGGACGAAATCGCCAGCATCAATAGTTAAATTTCCGCCGCTACCACCACTGCGAGCCGAAGTGGATATCTGCGCTCCTCTTAAAACATTCAACCTTTGAGTCTCAATTATCAAATTTCCACCATCACCAGAGCCGTCTTCAACTTGAGCAAATAAACCACTAGCTTGCACATTATCTGGAGTCCTACCTTCAACTGTCACCAAATCAGATGCTATTACTCTTAAATCTCCTGCATCACCTGCACCAAAAGTTGAAGTTGATACTTGCGCTCCATCTCTAAGAATCAAACGTCCAGTTTCAATTGTGAGAGTTCCCCCTTTGCCTGTAGAACCTACATCAGATCCAGCAAAAACACCACTAGACAAGTTAAAAGCTGACGCATTGCCTGACAATTCGACTAATTCCGAGGCTGTCACATTTAAATCTATTCCTCGACCTGCACCAAAAGTTGAAGTTGATACTTGCGCTCCATTTTGAATAATCAAGCGTTTAGTAGTAATTCCTAAAATTCGACCTTCACCTGTAGCTTCACCCTCAACTTCATTAGCTAGACTAGTGATAAAAAAGTCTGCTGGAGTAGCCACTAGTTCTAATTGCTCCGAAGCATTTATTTGTAAATTCCCTGCTTGACCACCAGTTCCAGCTAAGGAGCTAATTTGACTACCTTCAGTCAGGGAAACTAGCCTGCCTTGAATTTTGATGTCAGCACCCATTAAATCACTGGAACCAATAAAAGCTGCTTGATTTAAAGTAATGTCTTGAAAGTTTTGCACACCTGCGTAACCCAACATCCAGCCTTTGTCTATAGGTGTCAGACTAACTACACTATTACCAGAAACACTACCTAACTCAATTCTTCCTCCAGGTGTGGTTAAAAAGCCTCCTTCTAGGGCTACCTCACCACCCACGAGTGCTAAAGTCCTTCCTGCGGGGATCTGAAGTCCAATCGGGTTGTCATTTAAATCTAATGAAGCTGCTTGATTGACAATTCTACCGGGCGTTTGATTAAATATTAGACCTATCGGTCGGCTAATAGTTAGCAGAGGTGTAGTTCCGTTTGTTGTGGTGTTAAATACAGTGCCATCAGCAAAGGCCAATTTACTAGCAGTAGTTGCAATAAAAGAGCTACCAACATCAAGTGAAGCGTTGGGGCCAAAAATAATTCCATAAGGATTAAGCAAAAACAAGTTAGCTGCTGGATTAGTGCGAATTAACCCATCAATGTTAGAAATAGAGTTACCTGTGACACGGCTGATGATGTTCTCGACAGTCACAGCGTTATTGAAATAAGCAACGCCACCTGTAGGTATAGAAAACTGCTCAAAACTGTGAAAAAGATTGTTACCTACTCTAGTGCCACCTGTAATTTCACAGTCGATACAATTAGGCGGAACAATAGAGTTTTGAGGTAAGGAGGTATCTGGAATAATCTGTGCTGTAGTTGGTTGAATAGTTAACAGACATAACAAAAAACCTCCGGTAAAAGCCCAGACTCTGAATGAAGATATTTGCATGACTTTGAGCAGCTTTAGCTTTATAGAAATGAATTGTGAGTTGTGCTGTTAATACAACAACCTAGACAGGTGGCGTTGCTCGACTACGGTTTAAACTTGTTTATTTTTCCGCTTGAATAGCACCCCTATACTCACAGCAGCTAAAGCCCCAAGAGCGGTACTAGGCTCAGGGACAGCATTTGGTATGTCTCGCTCAAAACGATTTTGGATGAGAACGTCGCCACCTACTAATTGGATAGAACCATCAGTAAAAGTTACGGCACTACTGGCTTTGCCTAAGACATTTTGTTCCAGAATATAAGACAAATTGTTGACAGCTTGATTAGGGTCAATTCCAAATCGGGCAAAGTCTAGGCGATAATTCAATATTGATTCAATTTGTCCTGGACGAACGATACTATATGCGATTGAATTCCGAATACCACCAAAAAATTCAAACGCTGGATCGTTTTCAATAAATTCTGCCCGTAAATCTGCATCAAAAATTATTCCAGTATTAGGAACAAAAGGTCGATCTGGATTAAAAATGACGAAGCCAGAAGCATCTAATACATAACGACCTATGTTATTGGAACTTGCAGGACAATTGGGTTGAAAATCAAGATTACCACCGTTAATACAAACTTCTCCATTTCCTGATATATAGTCTTGTATGGCTCCTTGAAAAAGACCTATTCTTAAATCACTGGCACTATCTGTGATTTCACTACCATCTCTGTCCGTATTAGCTAAATTAAATTGAGCAAGCGCATTTTGTTGGTCTGAGCCTGTTTGAGAGTATGTGTTAGTTCTAAGTCTTCTTTGTGCTGCGGCTGGTTCTACAAAACTTAGAATTACGGGAACTACTGACAAGGTAATAGCAAACGCTAATTTGATTATTGACATTTTCACCAGAGCTATAAAAACTGTCTTGAATGCGAAAGAGAAAAGCTAGATTGCTGCCAAAATTGGAAAATCGTGATGTTGATTTTTTGTGTATTGAAATAGTTCAAACCTATTTTGTTTTCCGCTTGAATAGCACCCCTATACTCACAGCAGCTAAAGCCCCAAGAGTGGCACTAGGCTCAGGGACAGCATTTGGTATGTCTCGCTCAAAACGATTTTGGATGAGAGCGTCGCCTATTCCTAAATCGGTGAAATCATCAAAAACTATTACGGGACGCGCTCTGCCTAAGACATTTTGTTCCAGAATATAAGACAAATTGTTGATAGCTTGATTTTGATCAAATCCAAAGCGGGCAAAGTCTAGGCGATAACTGTACAATGGTTCAGTTTGTCCGGGGCGGATAATACTATATGCGATACTGTCTCGAATACCTCCAAGTTCAGATTCAAACAGTTGATCTTGTTCAATAAATTCTGCCCGTAAATCTGCATCGAATGAAATAAATCCAGCATAAGGAATGAAAGGGTAATCTGGATTTAAAATCGGGAACCCAGAAGCATCTAAAACATAACGACCTGTACCGCTATAATCAGAAGGGCAATTAGGCTGGTTAGCTTCACGATCAGGGTTAAGACAAACTTCTCCCACCCCTTCTACATAGTCTTGTATGGCTCCTTGAAATAGACCTAATCTTAAGCTACTGGCACTATCAGTTATTTCACTACCATCCCTAGCCGTATCAACTAAATTGAATTGAGCATCCACACCTTGCTCGTTTTCTCCTGTTTGAGAGTATGTATTAGCTCTAAGTCTTCTTTGTGCTGCGGCTGGTTCTACAAAACTTAGAATTACGGGAACTACTGTCAAGCTAATAGCAAACATTAACTTGATTATTGTCATGTTTAATTTACCTACCTGTACCTTGAAAAATGAGTGAACAAGAATAGTCGCCACAGTTAAATTCCCGACTATGTAGACAAAATGAATCTGTCCTTCGACAACAATTTGCCGAAAGCTAACTACATATAAGTCTGCTAACGATGTAGATTTTGTTTACATAGCTTGGAATTCTATGCTGAGGTAATTTGTCGAAGCGTGATACACCCAAATAAATTTGTTTACTACTTTTTTTTGAGAAAATTTCACTGTATATGGACAGTAGCAATGTTCTCTGGCAAGAATACTACAATGTAATGATATCTAAATTACAATATTTACGGATTTTTTGCGAAAAATTTATAAAAATCTTACACTTTTCAGCAGTGTTTTCCCTTAATCAATGCAAGTGCTAGTTATTATCTAGTCAGTAATTCATCAAATTTTATCATTTATGCAATGTAGCAATTAAAACAGAAAAAATATTCTCAGTTAGAAGTGATTAGTTTGGATAAAAATAAAAAAGCTATGTCTAGTTTAGAGGAAGCGATCGCTTGCCCTGTTTGTCATAAAACTCTCATTAACGCACCCCAGGACTGTAATCAGTGCCACAGTTACTTTCGTAATGAAGTAGCAAAAATGCCCTCTTCTTCACTAGATTTAACCCCTGCAAGAGTCAAGGGTGAGATTGAAGATGCTGCCGATGCAAAACCTCTACGCACAGAGCTATTTCGTTTACCAATAATTTCCTTTTTATACGAGCGTATTCTACCGCCAATTTGGGCAATGGGGTTACGTAATTTGGGTGGTATTGAGATTGAATTTCAGCAGTGTGTGGAATTTTTCGGTGAAAATTTAGGAATTGTAGCAGATATCAGTTGCGGTACAGGCATTATGGCTCGACGCTTGGCATTATTGCGCCAGTGTGAGCAAATTCTCGCACTCGATTACTCTGAGGCAATGCTGGGACAATTACAACAGCAAATGCAATTAGATGGGATATTACTCTCCCAAATAACCATCATCCGTGGCGATATCGCCGCCTTACCCTTCGCAGCAAATGCTCTAGATGCGGTCTATAGTGGCGCTGCTATGCACTGCTGGCCTGATGCTGAACAAGGAATTCGCAATATTTATCAAGCATTGCGTAGTGGTGGTAAGTTGTTTGCAACGACATTTCTCCAACCATTACCCAGTATAGTCTTTCGCTTCTTTACTCTAGATGAGTTGCAGCAGATTGCGATCGCCGCAGGTTTTCAGCCAGACTCTGTACAGGTAGAAACTCACGGAGTATATGCAATTATCCGTTGTGTTAAGTAAATCAATTCCCAACGGATAACACTAGACCTAGACCTTCACAGGCTAGTACAGCTTGGGGAAAGACCGATTGCACATCAGTTTGCACTTGGTCGAGAAAATCATCGTCATCGTCTGGATGATGATGGGAAATGACTAACTTCTGCACTGCTGCACTTTGGGCGAGTTCTACAGCCGCTTGCCAGTGTAAATCAGACGATTCGTGACTATTGGCTGTCGGCGGAATGTAAGTAGCATTGGCAATTAGCAAATCAACACCTTTGACTAGCTGTAAAATCTGCTCTTGATCAACAGGATCAGTACTTTTATTTAAATCAGTCACATAGGCAACACTTTGGTTTTGCCAGGAAACTCTATAGCCAACAGAACGCTGAGTTTGATTAATCAATGCTGTGGTGACAGTGACATCATCTAGCTGCACTTCGCTACCTGGGATTAAATTATAGAACTGCAATTCTGACTGCATCACTTGGAGCGGATAGGGGAAGTGCGGCTGTAGCATTTGATCGCAGAGGCATTGTTTAATAGAGGCACTATTAGAAGCAGCCGAACCGTAAATATGAAAGCGGTTTTCTGGAACAAATGCTGGTGCAAAAAAAGGAAACCCTTGAATGCGATTGGATTGAGAGTTGGTAAAAAATAAATACGCTTCTATCGGCTGTTGCAGTTGTCGCAAAGATTTACCGAGTGTGCGTAAGCCAGTTCCGCCATCAAAAATCAAGCGTTTACCTGCTACTTGTATTTCTACACAAGCAGTGTTACCGCCATAGCGATTGGCATTACTAGCTGGGGTAGCAATTAAACCCCTAACGCCCCAGAATTGCACAAAAAATTCACCCGCTGAACTACTAGGGGACGTAGCTGCGGTTTCAGTTACGGAGCTTTGGGAATCCGACGGCGCAAAATTTGACATTTTTCTGAAAATTAGACCTTACTGAGCAGGTCATCGTAGTGCCGCACTTCTAATAGTCGGTTTTTTTCATCCACAATGACTACCGTAGGAGAGTAATATTTTAACTCTTCCATAGAGAACTGCCCGTAAGCCATTATAATCAAGCGATCGCCCACAATGCCTAGACGTGCCGCCGCTCCATTTAATTCAATTATTCCCGAATTGGCTGGAGCCGTGATGGCATAAGTAATGAAGCGCTCACCATTGGCAACGTTTACTACTTGCACTTGCTCGTAGGGGAAAATGCCAGCTTTTTCTAACAACATTTCATCGATGCTGATACTTCCTACGTAATTAATATTCGCTCCGGTGAGGGTGCAGTTGTGAATTTTTGCCAAAAGGACTGTACGCTGCATTTCGTTTTGATGTTTTTGTGGCTAGGTGTGCAATCTGCAAATATCAAGCTTTTTATTTTTGTGATTGCCTGACTCTAGTATAAGAAGGCAGGAGGCAGTCTTTATGAACTTGCTACACCGCAAAGCATGAATAAAGTTACTAGAAACTGAGATGAATCTACAAAGAAAAGACAAAACCCTTGGCAGGGTTGGGTGAGTGGGTTTAAAGAGGTGACGTGTAAGGAAAGAATTTGGATTTGTCAGTAGAGTTTTTAACTTTTGTTTGATCAAAAGCTAGATAGTGGTCTAGTAGCAACAAAACCAGTTTTAATATCTTTCTTAAATCCGCTTTTTTCGTAGAACTGGTGTACTTCCTGCCGTTGATTGCTACTTAGAAGCATAACTTTGTAACAATTTTGATCCCATGCAAATTGCAGAGCATGATTTATCAAGCGTGTCCCTACACCTTGGCGACGATACTCAGCATGAGTAATCACATTTTCAATCAGTCCATAGGGACGAGCGCCTCGCGTCAGATTAGGGACAACCACTAAAATACAGGACGCTATTAAGTTTCCATGCATGTCAGCTACAAAGCAACTAATTTTGCGATCGCTCAATATTTCGTGCCATATTTCCTGAAGTTTTAATTCGTCAGGTAAAGGAGCATCTGTTGGGTTCAGATGTTTATATAGGTTTAGAAGTGCTGACAATTCATCTTGCGTATATTACGTATTGAAACATTCATATCTAGAATTTATGCACAATAACTTATTTCACTTAGCACTTAGTTTGTAATAAAAATTAGATAAAATTGGCTAAGTAAATAATAAATTATCCGAATTTAAAACTCTAAGCTCTCTTGTGCCGAATGCCAAAACCTAGCAACACTGATTCGTTTTTGCTCTTCCTCTACACGATAAATAATTCGGTAAGGCTTAAGAATAAGTTGACGGATATTTGAATCATTAAATTCAGGTACTTGTTGACCTCGGTAGGGAAATTGGCTCAACGCCAGTTGCTTTAAGCCGGGAAACCCGTCCAACGCACTGGCTCAACTCCTTGGCCTTTTCAAGGAGTTCCTGACCTAGCTTCCTCGCAGTTTCAGGATTACTTAAGGCAATGTACCTAACAATGGCTTCTAAATCTCCTACAGCTTTTGGAGAAAGAACTACTTGGTAGTCCTTGACTCAATCATTTGCTCAACAGCTTCAATTAACACTCCTTGTCCCTGGTCAATCTCTTCTAAACCCTCTCTGACGGCGGCGATAAACTCAATTTCCCGGACAATATCACGGAAAGATACGTTAGGAGGCAGTCTTTTTACAAGTTCAAGAACTGTTTCTCTGTCGCTCATGGCAGTTTGTGCTTTGATTCGCAGACAAGAATGATTTTAGCTCAAATGTTAAGAGTGCTGAGTGCTGAGTATTTTGCCCTTTACTTAGCACTCAGCACTAAGTTATTTAGCAGCTTTGATGCACTTCTCTACCAAGGCTGAGACTGTACCGACATCTTGCCAACCGAGAATTTCTGTTACTTTCTTTTCCAAGTTTTTGTAAGTGCGGAAAAATTCAGCAATTTCATCTAAGCGGTGTGGCGCTACGTCATTGAGGGATTTGACGTGGGTATAGCGTGGGTCTTTGTCTGGTACACAAAGAATTTTTTCATCGCGATCGCCACCATCGATCATCTCTAACATACCTATTGGTCGCGCTGCAATGATACAACCTGGAAAAGTTGGCTCATCGATAATAACAATACCATCGAGTGGGTCGCCATCATCAGCCAAAGTATTCGGCACAAAGCCGTAGTCGTATGGATATCTTACCGAAGAATAAAGCACTCGGTCTAGGGCAAAAGCTTGCAGTTCTTTGTCATACTCATATTTATTCTTGCTTCCGCCTGGGATTTCAATCAGAACGTTAATAATACCCGGTTTTGGTTGAGCAGGAATACGGGATAAGTCCACAACAAAACTCCTCGGCTAACGGTGAATTGGGGATGCACTCTGTTTAGTTCCCCGTGTAGAATTTTATGGCCAAGATGCACTTCTTCCCAAAGTATTCTGCTCAACCATCTACTGGGAGTCGAAATCCTAAAATTAATCCTCAGCACGAAGTAACTACTACCTAGATAACGCTGCGATTGTGTAAAGAGCCGTTTTGTTTCATTGATATTATTCAAATCAGCTACTTACGAGTATGGAGTTTTTTGTATAACTCGTGTTCAAGCTACGCGTTTGGTAAATTACTAAGTAATATATCTCGAACTTAGTAGTGTGATTGCATACACCATTTTAATAACAAAGCTCTAGACTCTAGTTAAGATGTAATGCCAATATATACCAAATATACCCTTGCAAATATTTCACACCAGGAAATGCTAAAGTGGCTAATCCAGAGCATCTTGCTGAGCTAAACAAAGGAGTTAATAGCTGGAACCAATGGAGAAAAAAAAATCCTAGTGTCGTTCCCGACCTCAAAAAAGCTAATCTCAGCCACGCTGATCTGAGAAAAGCTGATCTCAGCCTAGCTGACTTGAGTTTTGCTGACCTTAGAGATACCAAGCTCAGCGAAGCAAAATTTAGCGGTACTCGCCTCGTCGCAGTTAATCTCAGCAAGGCTGATCTGAGCAGTACAAACCTCAGCAAAACTGATTTGAGGTTCACCAACTTCAGCAGTTCCAATCTCAGCCAAGCTAACCTCAGCAAGACTGATTTAAGGTTCGCCAACTTCAACAGTTCCAATCTCAGCCAAAGTAATCTCAATGGAGCTAATCTAGGCGAAGCTTATCTTAGAAAAGCCTTTCTAAATGAAGCTAACCTTAGCAAAGCAATACTTAAGGCAGCTAATCTCAGTTTTACTGATCTTAGTAGAGCCAATCTGAGTCAGGCTGATCTTAACTTAGCTGTTATGGAAGGAGCTAATCTTCAAAATGCGGATCTAAGTTTTGTTCAAGCATTAGGAACCAATTTCAAAGAAGCGGATCTCACAGGAGTTTGCATACAAGACTGGAATCTCAACAGCAAGACCAACCTGAATTATGTTAAATGTGATTATGTTTACCTAAAAAAGGTCTACAATGAAGATTTTACTAGGATTTATCCTATACATAGAACGTTTCAATCTGGGGAATTTACTCAAAAATTTCAGCCAGCATCTGAAACTACAGATATCGTTGCCAATGGAATTACAGAATTTTTAGAGTTTTTTGAAGCACTACAACAGAACCATCCTAACGAAGTGCTTGCTATTCAAACGATTGAAGCAAAAAGTGAAAGTAAATTCGTAGCTCGTTTAGAAGTCTTGCCTGAAAGTAATCAAGAAGATCCTGAAAGTTTCTATGAAGAACAGATACAACTTTTTAAAGCAAATTATGCGCTCCAGATGAATAATCAATTAATTGAGGTTTATAAACAACATAATGCTGACATTATGGAGTTAGCGAAACTTGCTATTAGAAAATCACATATTAGCAACTTTAATCTGGAGGCAAATGCTATGTCTAAATCTGAGGGATTCAATAATAACTTACAGGGAGCAAATATCGCCAATTTTTCTAATCAGGTGCGTGATCATGCTCGTCAACAGGCTAATCAATATAACTACAGTCCATCATCTAAAAGCCTTGCTGATGCTGCAAAAGAAATCCAAGCACTTCTTGACCATCTTTCCCAAACCTATCCCACTGATACTGACGGAGCTAAACGCGCTTTTGCGAATAAGGTAATTCATTGTATTGACAATGATCCTTCTTTTACTCAACGCATCTTGAGCGCAATTAGTGCTGGAAGTACTTCAGCACTTGAACAGTTCCTGAATCATCCTACTGCTAGCTTTGTGATCAGTGCGCTCGAAGATTGGCAAAAAACCCGTGTAAAATGACATATGGCATTTCTAACTCCAGTGAAGTACAAAAGAACCCCTCCCCAACCCTCCCCTTGACAAGGGGAGCCACTGCGCCCTTGCGGTTCCCCGACTTGTAGCAAGTGGCGTGAGGGTGCGCGACAGCGCGGGTGGGGTGTATTTCATGTGCTTGGGAATTGCTATAGCATTATTAAAGCAAGGCATTCTAGGAACTATAGATGAGCAGATTTAAGCTCTCAAAACCTAGGTCGTAACAAAATATATATTTTCATGGAGTTATTTAATGAAAGTGCTTGCGGTCTACCACAATAAAGGTGGTGTTGGAAAAACAACAACAGTCATTAATCTTGCTGCGGCACTAAGTAAGAAAAATAAGAGAGTTTTAGTAATTGATTTGGATAGCCAAGCCAATACAACTTTTGCAACAGGTTTAGTTAAATTTCAAGATGAACTACATGATAATTTGAAGGATAATTATATCTACCAAGTTATCGCATTCAGAAACGAATATTCAATTTCAGAAGTTGCTCGAAAATCAAAAGACTTTACAGAACCACCATTTGATGTAATTCCTAGTCATATTGATTTGATGGAACATGAGCAAGAATTGATTCAGCAGCCACAAGCTCTAAATAGACTTTTAAAAAAGCTGGATGCTGTTCGCCTTCAATATGATGTCGTTATAATTGATACGCCACCTTCACTCAATCTTTATGCAAAAATTGCATTGATTACAGCAGACTATTTATTAATCCCTTCAGATTTACGTCCTTTCGCTAATGAAGGATTACGTAATGTTCGTCGTTTTGTAAATGACGTGAATGAAATTCGTGAGACGATGGGGAAAGAGCCTATTGAAATTCTTGGTGTGGTGGCTTCTAAATTAGGAACTGCGCCAAAGTTTAGAGAACATACACTACCTCGAATGATAGAAATTGTTGAGCAGCATTATGGTTTTCCAGTACTAAATTCAAAAATTTTTGAGCGTCGTGAAACTTCTAAAGCGATTGAAAGATTAAGAGAAGTTGGAGATCTGCTTATTCCTGACCCTATTTCTATCTTGGATGATGATCCTAAATCTCAAGCCGCAGAGGAATTTGAAAAATTAGCCCAAGAAGTAATGCAGCTTGCACATATTTAGTTAATTCAAGGTAATACTAATGGAATTGTTAACCTCAATCATTGATATTGATAGTATTCAAGTAAAAAAAACACCATTTGATATTGCACAAAAAGCTACCCAAATTGAAGCTTTGGCAAATACAATTATCGAAGTAGGTGGTTTAGTAAATATTCCCGTAGTTCAACAGATCAGTGTAGATGATTATGAACTAATTTCAGGATATCTAGAATATTATGCTTTTATCAAGGCACGTCAAATTAATTCTCGTTTGCCTGATCGTATAACAGTCTTTGTGTCTAATACAAAAAATCAAGCAGCAATTAACCAGCAATTAGAGATTTTAGGGACAATTGAAGATACTAAGCAAAATGTTTCTCCTCTCACAATTCCAAAACAATCTGAAATTGAGTTACAAATTAAAAATTTAGAGTCTTTCATTAAAAATATTAATAAACAATATTTTACTGCGCTTGAAAAACAGAAAGCTGAATTACTAGAAGCTATTGAAGCAAAATTGCCCCAGCCCATCTCTCCTATGGATGCGTTTAACCGTATATTGGAACCAGAAATTGCTTATAAGGTACAACGCAAACTGGAATTATTGCTGAATACTAACAGTGCAAAGAAAGTTGTAGCACAGTTACAGGAAGTTAGTAAAAGAAAGAATCATCAACCCTTCCAAAGTTTTTCTGAAATTTTGGAGATATTGAAAGAACAACAAAAAACTAGATCAGTAAGATTAATATCCGAAAAGAAGATGATACACATCATAGATCGCTGGAATGATTAATACCTTTTTATCTAACTTTAGCTATCAGCCAAGAGATGTATTTCTAGACGAAAAGCTTAGCAAAATGTGAAACATGAACTCAATTCTTTAAAATTAAGCAATAGATGCAGACTTACAAACCCTGAGAATGTAAAACTTCCTGAATTAAGAATTCCGATGATTCTTCCATCGGACAGATGTTTTAATAGTTATTTATGGCTAATCTAAAATTAACATTTAATCGATAAACATTAGAATTATGCCATCTCCAAAACCATTGTATGGCACAGAATTAGTAGATTGTGCCAGAGCAAATGCCAAGCAAGGAATTGAAACTGCTGCTTATCAATGTGGCTATGGTGATGATCTCAACACTTTTGCACAACAACTCCGACAAGCTTGTGAAAAAATGAATTTACAAGTGAAGGAACTAAGTGAATTAATTACTGATCAAGACATGATCTTAGAAATAGGTACTGGGGAAATTGTGGCTCCAGAGACAGCTTCAGAATTGTAAAAAATTTCTATCATTTTAAATAGTCAATAGTCAACCGACTATTGACTTATAGTTTTAAAATAAATCGGGCCAAATTGAAATAAATTAAAACGCCAAGCACATCGACGGCTGTAGTAATAAATGGTGCTGACATCAAAGCTGGATCTAAGCGCAACAGACGAAATAAAAACGGCAATGATGAACCAGAAACTGAGGCTAGAAGTGAAATAGCAATTAAACTACTACCAACAGCGATCGCAACTTCGATTCGTCCTTGCAAAAAGTAAGCCCAGACAGTAGCAATAATACCTAGCATACCACCTAACAATAAACCAGCGATCGCCTCTCGGCCAATTACTTGCAACGGGCCGAGCGAACGAATTTCGTCAGTATTCATCCCGCGAATCACAACTGTAGAAGATTGAGCGCCGACATTACCACCAGTACCTGTCAATAATGGAATAAACGCCGTCAGCGTCACCACTTTTGTTAAAATATCTTCTTGCGATTTAATAATTGTGCCTGTAACAGTATTAGTTATTAATAAAACAAACAACCACAGCACTCGTTTGCGGGCTACCTCCATTAAATTCATCTGGAAATAATTGTCGCCACTCGATTGCACACCACCACCTAATGCGTAAATATCCTTGGTGGTTTCTTCTTCCAAAATATCAATTACATCATCAACCGTCACAATACCCACTAAAAGCTGTTGCTTATCTACTACAGGCACAGCTAAAAAGTCGTATCTTTGAATTACCCTAGCTACTTCTTCTTGGTCTGTATCTGTGCGAACAAACACAACATCACGAGTCATAATTTCGCCAATGATTTGTTCAGGCTGAGATGTCACCAAATCTCGCAAAGATACAATTCCTGTCAACCGCCTTTCAGCATCAGTGACGTAGAGGTAGTAAATAATCTCACTAGCACTAGCCAAGCGCCGAATTCGCTCTAGAGCCTGAGTAACTGTAATATTTTCTTTCAGTGAAATAAACTCTAGTGTCATAATTCGCCCTGCTGTGTTAGGTTCATAACCCAACAGCAAAGCCGTAGCTTGGCGTTCTGTAGGACTTAATTGTTCTAGTAGGCGGTTGACAACTTTTGCCGGTAACTCATCAAATAACCTAGCCCTGTCATCTGAGGACATTTGATCGACAATATCACGGACTTCCTGACTTCTTAATTCCTCAATCAGCCGTTCTTGCACACTATAGTCGAGATATTCATAAACCTCTATCGCCTCATCTTTAGAAAGTAAGCGAAAAGCCAAAGCGTGCATCGCTTCTGGCAAACCTTCAATAGCTTCGGCAATGTCCGCAGGCTGTACAGGTACAAGAATCGATTTTGCGGCTTGTAAGTCTGCTGCTTCTAGCAGCATTTGCAGTTGAGTCCTCACCAAATCTCGCAATTCTCTACGAGACACATCTGAGAAGGAAGAGTTTAAGTTGTTCGTCTCAGTCAATTTCCACGTTCCTCAGCCAGTTTTGAATAAGGTTGCTGCCCTTAGTCTATGAGACAATGCGGGAATATGAAACCTTAAATGATGTAATTTTTTTGACATAAAACGTAACAAGGGATTTTCCACTTGTAAAATCTTAGGTGGGCGTGATGTTAATTCTAAATCTGGTGATGCGTTGAGATTTTGCTCAACATCAGCGATGAAAAAACCGTGAGTAGCTAAATGTAAAATACTAGGACTTTGTAATTGTTTGACTGCGGTTTCTGTGGCATCTTTACCTAACAGTACTTTGGCATTGGGTAAAACCTTTTTAATAGCAACAGCTTCATCTTTAGTAGCAGCTAAAGCATCAAATTCAAGGTTTGCCAAATCACCAGAGCGACGATTTTGGGAACCGCGTACACCAGTTGTTTTAGCAGAAGCTACAGTTTGTGTTTGGTTATTGTAATCAATATCTGCTAGCACCACAGGCGCAGAAGAGTTATTAACATTTGATTTTAAACGCAATAAATCTCGTCCACTGGTGAGGTAAGAAAAAGCGTAACGCTCAATCAAAAATTTATCTTGCTCATCTTTGAGAGCTTCAAAAGGAATTAATGTTAATTGCCCATCAGGTGAGATTAAAATATGACGCGCATCACTCAATAAAGGACGGATGGGTGCGATTAATTTCTCATCCAAAGTGCGGGCGAGCTTGTTGAATGGTTTTCCTGTGGCTAATGCTGCACGAAAATCAATGGCTAACTTATCAATTTCTGCGGCTTCGCCTAAATCAAGCCACTTCGGTTCACCAGAGGAACGTAACACCGCCGCCGCATAACGCGGTTTACCCCAATATTGGGTTTCTATTTTAGCTTTGGCGTTGAATGGTTGATACTGGACAATTTCTATCAAAGCTGCGTCTTGTGGTATTTTGGCTTGAACAGATGTTAATTTTATTGGTTGAGTTTGCTGACGGAATTCAGCACTTTTAGTACTAATTGCTGCTTCTATTTTTTCTCTCTCTGCTTCGAGTTGCTCAAGTTGAGTTTTCAGGTTAGCTATTTGTTTTTCTGAATCAGAGAATACTAAGGCTGAGAGTTGCTGTTGTATTTGCAGCCATTGAGTGAATAATTTTTGCGTTTCGGGGTTTTTCTCCAGTTGAGCGCGTAGTATTTGGATACTGTCAGCTACGGCATCTAATACCAGTCCTTTGCGGCGCAGTACAGTAGTTAGGGCTAACGATGCGGCTGTTTTTTGATTGCGTGCTTCTTTGAGAGATAGAGAAATGGTGCGTTCAGTTGTCACTGAAAAAATTCTTACGTATTTCTGTTTTCGTTGTTCTGAGCCGACAGTAAAAATTAGGTTGAGATTTTGTTGTTCAACTTCTAGCCCACGGTGGAAGAAATCAGTAGCACGAGTAATATCACCTTGTGCTTGATACAATGCTGTCAAATTAATTAAATTTCGAGCAACATCGGGATGTTTTTTACCTAAAGCTTTCTCTGTAATCACCAGAGAGCGGATATACAATGGTTCCGCTTGTTGATATTTCCCTTGTAAGTGATACAGTAGAGCCAAATTATTTAAGCTAGTAGCAATATCGGGATGTTCTTTACCCAATACCATCTCTAAGATAGCCAGAGAACGGACATAGAATGGTTCTGCCTGTTGATATTTTCCTTGTACGCGATATAGTTCTGCTAAATTACAGCACTTCCCGATGTTATGAGGGACAATAACAGCAATTAGTGAACCAATTTTTTAAATGTTGAGGATTCATTAAGTCGAGAGCAACAGAGATAACTGTATCAACCATTTCGGTTGTAGTTGGAG
>NZ_JAIVFW010000068.1 GCF_020829595.1 Nostoc sp. CHAB 5844 | reverse complement strand
CCGACAAAATTTTTGGGCAACCATACATCATCTCTCCTTCGGCGAGCGCAACCATCTATTCCATGACTCCTCTCTCTAGCTTTAAAAGCTGTAATCTTTATCCTGTATCCCTTACCGCTTTTCTTAGTGCCATTCGGCAATGACCTCATCTACGGCGGCGATGGCAATGACACTCTTGACGGTAGAGCCGGACGAGATCGGCTGTATGGCGATAATGGCAATGACATTATATATGGCGGCGATGGTAACGATATCGGTGCATACTTCACTGCCGGACTACGAGTCAGTGATGGTATTGAACAATTAGAAGCTCTAGGGGACGCATTGTTAGATTTTACTACTGTGGCAGATTTAGAAGTTTGGTTAAGTCAACAACAACAAACAAAAAATCAGTAAATCATGAATGTTGGTTTTTATAGAAATTGTAAACAACAAACAGCATAGTTGAATGTGGTATATTAGCCCAGAAAAAAAGAGAGGTAAAACTATTTACCTCCCTTTTTTATTTATCCACAAAGATATTCAGCAAAGTAAATCTTTTTACTTTTAGCTTTTACCTTTTGCCTTTTTTAGTATCTGTTGGGTTTGTGAACGATGAAGCTGAGAATTTGGCACTGCTTGATGTTATCAAAACCTACAACACGAATGTAGTTAGTAGGATATTGAGAACGGCAGGATTGAACTTCGCTCAATACTTCACGGGTAGATTTAGCGCCGAATAAAGGCAACTTCCACAGTGTCCAGTAGAATTCGGTAGGTTCAGAAGTTTCGTTGAACTCGATTGCTGGAATGTAACCTTGATTGAGAATGTACTGAATTTGCTTTTCAATTTGAGCGTCGTTCAGAGGAGGAAGATAAGAAAGGGTTTCGTAGCGGCGCTCTTTTGGTAGGGTTTGCATAGCTAATAATAACGGTTTGCTATTTGGTGACGATTTGGATTTAGGCTGATATGCCTGTCCTAACTGGCTAAGTTATCCCAGTCAGGATCGGAAAAACTCTGTTGTTCTGATTCAGGACTGGGGTGGGATAAACTCAGCTGCGTGATGCGTTCTAAATGCTGGCGACGTTGTTCCATATTGGCTTGCTGAATACCTGTGCGAACCATTTCTGGCAAGAACTCAGCCACTTCTTCAGCAATGTGTTCTCTGACTGTCATAATCCGCTGCGCCAAGTCTGGTTTTTGTTGGAAAAGTTCTTCAATATAAGCTTCTCCATCCTGGACTTTTCCAGCAGAAAAGTTATGCAGCCAAATAGCCAACGGTGGATTCGTTTCGCCTAGCTGTGCCAGTACCGTCCTTAGCGCCTGATAAGTTAGGTAGCTTTGGAGAGTTTTGGCTGTATCTTTCGCAATTTGCTTGAGATTCATGCTTGACCCAGCCCAAATTTAAGTTAAAAGTAAAAAGTGAGCCACTGCGTTGGACGGGTTTCCCGGCTTGAAGCAAGTGGCGAACCCCGAAGGGGTAAAAAGATTTCTTTTACCTTTTAACTTTTTACCTTTTACTTGATCATCAGACGGTATCAACAGTCTCAAACTCGAACTTAATTTCTTTCCACAGTTCGCAAGCAGCAGCCAATTCAGGAGACCACTTAGCAGCTTCGCGGATAATATCGTTACCTTCACGAGCCAGGTTGCGACCTTCGTTACGAGCTTGGATACAAGCTTCCAATGCAACACGGTTAGCGGTTGCACCAGGAGCGTTACCCCAGGGGTGGCCTAGTGTACCACCACCGAATTGTAGTACGGAGTCATCACCAAAGATTTCAACTAGTGCAGGCATATGCCAAATGTGGATACCACCAGAAGCAACTGCCATTACACCAGGCATAGAAGCCCAATCTTGGGTGAAGTAGATACCGCGAGATCTGTCTTGCTCAACGTAGTTCTCACGCAACAAGTCTACGAAGCCCATTGTGATACCGCGATCGCCTTCTAGTTTACCTACAACTGTACCAGTGTGGATGTGGTCGCCACCAGACATCCGTAGTGCTTTAGCTAATACACGGAAGTGGATACCGTGGTTCTTTTGACGGTCGATTACAGCGTGCATCGCGCGGTGGATGTGCAGCAACAAACCGTTGTCACGACACCAACGAGCCAAGGTGGTGTTAGCGGTGAAACCTGCTGTCAGGTAGTCGTGCATGATGATGGGCTGCTTGAGTTCTTTAGCGTACTCAGCCCGCTTCAGCATTTCTTCGCAGGTAGGTGCGGTTACGTTCAGGTAGTGACCTTTGATTTCGCCGGTTTCTGCTTGAGACTTGTGGATCGCATCAGCTACGAACAAGAAGCGATCGCGCCATCTTTGGAATGGTGCAGAGTTAATGTTTTCGTCATCTTTGGTGAAGTCCAAACCACCGCGCAAGCACTCATATACTGCACGACCGTAGTTTTTAGCAGACAGACCCAATTTAGGTTTGATGGTACAACCCAACAAAGGACGACCGTATTTGTTTAATTTGTCACGCTCAACTTGAATGCCGTGGGGAGGGCCTTGGAAGGTCTTAAGGTAAGCTACAGGAATCCGCAAGTCTTCTAGACGCAGAGCTTTCAAAGCTTTGAAACCAAATACGTTACCTACAATGGATGTAAACATATTGGTAACAGAACCTTCTTCAAACAGATCCAGAGGATAGGCAATGTAGGCAATGAATTGGTTGTCTTCGCCAGGAACTGGTTCGATATCGTAACAACGACCCTTGTAACGATCTAGATCGGTCAACAAGTCTGTCCATACAGTCGTCCAAGTACCAGTGGAAGACTCAGCCGCCACAGCCGCACCAGCTTCCTCAAAAGGAACTCCGGGCTGAGGTGTAACACGGAAAGCCGCCAGAATATCTGTATCTTTAGGTGTGTAATCGGGTGTGTAATAAGTAAGTCTGTAATCTTTAACCCCGGCTTGATACCCAGCCTTTGACTGAGTCTTCGTTTGAGCGTAAGACATATCTATCCTTCCAAGATGTCACTCTTTTTACTTATCAAATCATGTTTTGTGCAACTTCCTCTCACCGTTCCTCTTACCCTCATCAGCCGAGGAGAAGATTAGGCACAATTTTTTGTTAGAGGTCGTCTTCGCCAAAGGGTAGCAGTTTTTCTTTAATTAACACTTGGTTCAGCCGTAAGCCTTTTTCCCAGTGTCATTCACGCCCAGGAGTGCAGATCCTAGCGCTTGCGCCCTCGTTTGATGAAAAAATTTCTTTTATCTGTTCCTCATGACTCGCTAAACCTTCTCAGCCTCACTAAAAACTCTCCACTTTGCAGAAAACATGAGATTATTCTCTTTTACATCTGGTTATTTCAGGAAATGAGCTTTCTAGCTTACATTTCCGCATCCGCACTCTTGCCGTGTTTCCAGTTTGTAGAAAACAGACGAGGAGAGAATTTGCTGGATGCTGATTTAGTAGAGTAGTGAGCGAAAGACAAAATTGCACACAACGTAATTTGTAACTTGTCTCACAATATATCAATAAACTGCATAAGTTATTCTTTGAAAGTTTTTAACTTATATATTTAAATTTGTTATTACATAAAGTTTTTAACTTTTTGTTAATACTTATTTACAAAAGTCAGCTTTAACTGTAAGTAGAGTCAGTAAGGAAGAAAAATATAGCAAAATAAAGTTAAAAAATATACATAGCAATCTAGATAAAGAAATAAGTACTTGAACAAACTTAATTCCACAGTCACTCTTACTTAACAAAAGTTAAACTAGCTTGTGATGTGAAATTCAATTTGCACAAGTACTTTGCAGTTGCTTCCGAAGCTTACATCAATCCTCTGGCTTACCTTATCTTCCTTAATTAAAAAGGTGAGAGAAGAGCGATGTAGGAAGTATTTTTAGTTGAAATTATCTCAAAGAAATTAGCCGTTTACAGTTTCGTTAGTAATCGCAAAGCCTTCGTAATCAGCGACTCCGCTTAGAGCATTTGGTAAATTAACTACACCAATTAAGGTGGCAGTTGCGGAACCAGCACCATTGGTTCCTGTAGCAGAGCCTAAGCTGAGACCTGATGCACTGAGTTCATCTTGGTAGCCTGTGATTTCATAGAGGAATCCGTTCTCTAGTAGAGCTATCAGCCTTTGAGCGCTAGTATCTGTGTTACCAGGGAAAGGAACGCGAGTAAATGCCAAACCAGAATCGTAGTTGACAGAAAGAGGTAAGTTTGTATTTGAATCTATCAACTGAATTGGCGCAGATAACTGACCAGTCAACAAATCGACTTTGTGAAGCTGCGCTAAATCTCCATCTACGGTGGTGAAATCGCTGGCCAAAGCGCGGTAACGACCTTGAGTTAAGTTATCAATGGCTAATCCATCGGCATATCTTCCAGGATTAGTGGGTGTAGTTCCTGCTAATTCAGCAGCAGTAGGTGTGGCGGTATCTAAGAGCCTGATAGTTCCAGGGGTAGCTATACTAATTCTGTAAACAGAGGTTCCTACTGCTCCGGGGGTAGAATCTGCTCCCAGGGCGTACAGAGCTTGTGTGTTGCTGGTAGTTATTGAGAAGTCACGTCCAAAATCAGCACCAGTTTCATCACCATATCGATCCACATTACTTGTACGAGTTGGTGTTACTGTAATTGGTGTACCAAAAGGTGCATCAACAGGGCCAACCCGAATAGTTGTTGGGTTAGTACCTGGTTCGTTAACAGCACTTACTCTTCCACTTGTGTAGCTAGTTCCTAAACCTTCTAGGTCTGGGTTACTAGCAAGAGCAGCAGAAACAGTAACTGTTCCTACTAGCTGAGAAGAAATGATTGCTGGGGCTACAGGAGGTACAGGGATAAGAAAGCGGTAAACCTCGAATTGTTCTCCAGCGAGGTTGGGATTAACATCAACATCTCCGATTGTATAGCCGTAAAGAGCCATGAGAATTCTCTCCTTATTTGTACTTGTAAACTTTCGGGAATACTCCAAATGTGCAAGTTGCCTTTTAACAGTAGGTTTGAGGCTACACAAATAAAACTTGCTTTAACAGGCTAAAATTTCAAACTACCTCGCACAGTTAAACTTTGCTGCATTATCAGCAAAGCAAATATGTTCGCTAGTTATTTTTGCCAAATCTGGAATGCTATCAAACGTCCGATGTAGTCACTAATTGATCAACAACGTTTTGGAGTCTAGTCAATTTTTCTAAAATCAAAAAAGTTGTTGATGCAATAGTCTGATTTGTGAAATTCACTTTTAAGCGTATTTTTAAATACTAAATACGCTCAAATAATTTCACATTGATAGACAAGGTAGGTAATATCAATCCCCTGTAATTCATCTTTATAAAGGCAAACTCTAGAGGATTTTGCTCCTTTTTATCAGACTAAAAGTAATTTATTTAACTCTTATTAAGAACAGCTTTTCTGCTTTTTAAGGTTTAAAGAATTTATGGTTAAGGTTTGATTTTCTTCCTTAAATAAAATTTAATTGATTAAATTAAATAATGATACTTATAAAGTTATATATGATTTATTAGCAAAAATTTTTATTAAAAAATCACTAATAAAAACTATAGTTAAAATTTTGTAAATTTTTGGATAAGTTTTATAGCTTACCTGGAAGAGTAAGACTATAAAACTTATTTTTATGCTTAGAAAGAAGCGCTTTTATCTTTTAATTGTGCTTAAACAAACTTTTCTTTCTTTTTTGTTTTCGAGCTAATATTGTTCCGAAGATTGCAGACATCAACAATGTACTAGTGGTTGAAGGTTCGGGAACTGCTGGAGTTGGGGTGACGTTGATTTTTAAGGCAAAAGTGTCAATACCATTGCCGATAGCTCCTAAGTCACCGCTTCTGCGTGCTATTTCAAATTGTCCGACAAGCTGAGTTGGGGTACTAGCATCATTTAATTGGGGGAGATAACTGGTTTGAAACACTAAAGTACCATCATCAAACCAGCTTCCTTGTGCTGAGTTATAAGTAACAGGAGTGAGAAAATCGATTCCATTATTGCTACCACCAAAAAAATTACTAAGATCGAATCTCCATTCATTAACCGCTTGTGTTCCTAGGGTAGTTCCCGGAGGAATGAATCCAGAATTAGACCCTGTAGTTAGCAAAAAATTTAGGTCATAGTTATTCGAGGCGGCTGGCTGAAGATTTGTAGTTAACGTTAGGTTGGAAAAAAAAGAAAAATTGGAATTCAAAGTAGCTGTTTCACCAAAGACTAAGTTTGAAGCTTGGTGACTAGCTACCGTACCGTCCGGTGAGAGAATCAGTAAAGCTGCGTCAAACTCATCTTCTATAACTAAGTCTCGCGTCTGTGCATTAGCTATTTGACTAGTCAGGAGAGTCATGCTCAAGGAAAAACAGGTAGCCGCTAAAGTTGTACGGTTCAGGATAGACATATTTTTGAAGATGAATTACAGGGGATTGGACGAATTTTAAACAAGGAAAAGACAATTGAGTTTTGTGAGCAAGTTTTGGCTGAGGTTAAGAAAGTGTGTTGTGCAAAGCCTATGAAATAAACAAAGATAGATAGTTTAAGTTGCAACAAGTAGAAACTATCGGTAATCTTTATCAAAAATTACTAAGTGTACTTAAAAAGTTCATTAAGAGTCTGTTAAGCCTTGTCAAATAAGTGTTTTAAGTTTGCAAGTAGCAAAAAATTAGTAGATGACAAGAACTACTGAAATTGGGGAATACTGAAACTAAGTCAAAGCCTATTGAGGGACTGGCTATTCACAGAGGGGTAAATAAGTATGTAGTGGATAAAGGAAATTCTTTGAAACTCTACAACTTTAAATCCCACAAGGAACGTGTTTCTAGAGGAAATCAGACCGTGGTATTTTTACGTAGGTGTAGTAGTTTATTAGTTAGTGCTTTATTGCTGGGATGGGTAGCTTGGTCAAATAGAGTAGATGTTGCGATCGCTATTCCCCCAACTACCCAAATAAAAGATGGTGATGTTTTGCGAAAACAACTTCTCAAAGTTGAACCATCGGAGGTCAAGCCTGCCTATCCAGCTTCTGCACCACCGCCACAAGTAGACCCTTTACCCAACCAGCGGACTGTAGAAGAAAGGTCAATAGAAACAGATTACCGTGTGAGTAACTTACTAAAAGATTTCAAAGGCAATCTGTGGGTGGGTTCTTGGCGGGGGTTATCGCGGATTGATCCCAAGACAGGTAAGATATTGGCGCGGGTAAATTTACCAAATGTTGCTATTGGTGCTTTAGCACAAGATAAAGTAGGGCGTTTGTGGGTGGGAACTTACGAAGGACTGATGCGAGTTGACCCCCGGACTAATGAGATTACAGCACAAAACTTGTTTTTGCCTTCTAAACGGGTTTTGTCAATGTTAGTTGACAAGCGGGGTTACTTGTGGGTGGGAACAGATAGCGGATTAGCCTTAATTAGTCCCGATCAAGGCTTGATTATGACAACAGTGAAAAATTTGCCTGGGGTCAGTGCTAATACTTTGACTTTAGATGCGGAAGGTCAACTTTGGGTGGGAACTCTAGATGGATTAGTCCGGGTAAATACTACCAATGCTTATATTATGAAGCGGATTGACGGTTTACCTGGTACGACCGTGCAAACTTTAGCTATTAGTCCACAAGGGTTAATTTGGGCAGGAATGGCGAATAATTTATTAGTGATTGACCCAAAAACAGACAAAGTATTGCGGTCTGTAACCCCGTTACGAGGACGGAATGTAACAGCCGTGCGTTTTGCCCAAGATGGTAGTGTTTGGGTAGGGACGAGCAATGGTTTGTTACGATTAAATCCAAATACAGGCGCTCTTTTAGATCAAGTTGCGGGACTTCCTTCTAGTCGAGTTCTTGCCCTTGTACCCGATATCGGTAATAAATTATGGATCGGCACTAGTGAAGGTTTAGCTTGGTTAATGCCCAAAATGAACGGTGCAAAGCCTCATCTTGCTTTCAGTCGCGCAGTTAAGTGATTAGTCATTGGTCATTAGTCCTTTGTCCTTAGCAAATGACTAATGATTAATGACATAGATCTAAAATCTAAATTCTAAAATCTAAAATTGGCATGGCAGTTACTACCCAGCAATTAATTCAATGGAAACAACAAAAACGTGCGATCGCGGCGTTAACTGCCTGGGATTTTGCGATCGCCCAACTCATCGACGCGGCTGGTGTAGACTTAATCCTGGTAGGGGACTCGATGGCAGTGGTTTTAGGCTATGAAAATACACTCCCTATCACCTTAGATGAGATGCTTTATCATGCCAAAGCTGTGCGTCGTGGTGTGCAACGTGCTTTAGTTGTTGTTGATTTGCCATTCTTGACTTATCAAGAAAGTATCGCCCAAGCAATGCACTCAGCCGGCAGAATATTGAAGGAAACTGGGGCGCAAGCTGTTAAGTTAGAAGGTGGCTACCCAGCGATGATAGAGACGATCGCACGTTTAGTCCAAGCGGGAATTCCGGTGATGGGTCATGTGGGTTTGACACCGCAATCAGTTCATCAATTGGGTTTACGCCAACAAGGCAAAACCGAAGCACAGGCAGAGAGAATTTTAAATGAAGCGATCGCCTTAGAACAAGCGGGTGTATTTTCTATTGTGTTAGAGCATATCCCCGCAGATTTGGCAAAGCAGATTACCGAAAAACTCAGCATTCCCACAATTGGTATTGGTGCTGGGTTGTACTGCGATGGCCAAGTGTTAGTTACTTCTGATGTTCTCGGTCTTTCAGCCAAGCAACCACCATTTGCCAAAACTTACACCAACCTGCGGCAGACAATTACTCAAGCTGTACAGGATTATGCTGTAGAGGTGCGGGAGAGGAAATTTCCTTAATTGGAAGATGAATTCAGAATCAATGAGTGGAGGAAAGTTTTCCATAGAACATTCTGAATTCTGAACGGCAGTTGACGACAGTTGCGCGACTGTCGGGAAACCCTTTCGGCAGTTGCGTGACTGTCGGCAAAGCCGCCCACCGCACTGCCTCACCACGGCACTGTCTCCTTTATGCCGGGGAACCCGTCCACCGCACTGCCTCCTCCTGAGTTCTGAATTCTTTGTGATTAAATAAATCCAATGCGGTTGAGTGGCCAAAAGCGAAACACTGCCCGACCGATGATATTTTGTCTAGGTAGAAATCCCCAATAACGAGAGTCATTACTATCGTTACGGTTGTCTCCCATGACAAAAAACTCATCTGCTGGAACTTGCACTGGTGGGAATGGCTGATTTGGTGGTTCCGCAATGTAGTCTTCTTGCAAAGGTTGACCGTTGAGATAAACTTTGCCATTAGCAACTTTAACTATTTCTTCAGGTGTCCCAATTACCCGTTTAATAAACGCTTGATCTTTGGGATAGCCGCGTCGTTGTAATTCTGCGGGGGCTTGAAAAACTATAATATCTCTAGTTCCGGGAGGTTGGAAATGGTAAGAAATTTTTTCCACCACCAAGCGATCGCCTTCATATAAAGTCGGCACCATTGAATCAGAAGGTATGTAGCGAGGTTCGGCCACAAAAGTTCTGATTAACACTGCCAATAATAAAGCGATCGCTACTAAAGTTAAATTTTCTCGCCAACTACGCCATGTTTTTGATGACGCAGTAGCTTCTTTTGCATTAGTTTCCTGAGGAATCATATAAGTTTTTAGCCAGTACAATAAAGTGGGATAACTACCTTGATTATTGTGATATTCAAGGTATGCTTACAAACAATCTGGGTTTTGCTACAACCCATATAAATTAGGACTTACGCAAGTGTCATATTTTTTTCATTTGGGTTGTCAAAAGTCAAGAGTCAAGAGTCCAAAAAATCCTGATTTTTGAACGCCAGTCGCCTCAAGTCGGGAAACCCGCCCACAGCGCTGGCTCCCCTTGACTATTGAACGCCAGTTGCTTCAAGTCGGCAGAGCCGCCCAACGCACTGGCTCCTCTTGACTCTTATACCAGAAGTATAGATGTGCCAGTTGCGTAAGTCCTGTAAATAATAATATTAATATTACGTTATCAAGTATATTTGTAATTTTCTGCATAACAAAAACTGAGACTTTAAGTAATCCCAGTGTGGTTGTTGTATTGCCTGTCAAATTGACAGGAATACCTATTCTAGTTTCATCATCTACCCAACAAACTTCAAGTTTTGAGTAGAAAAACTATTTCCACGGTGAAGAAGGTAATTGGGCGATTGATTGTACAGAACAGCCCTCCAAAAATATAGGAACTCGTCCACAACTAGGACATTTCATGACATCATCTTGTTGAGTGTCAGGTTTATTTTTTGGTCGAGGCTTAGAATTTTGTGGTGTTAGAAAAATCACATCAATAGATAATGGAGTCAAGCAGTGACGACATTCACAAATTAATAGCTGTCCCGCATCACTCGTTTGATAGACTTTTAAGTGTTGCGTAGGATAAAATTTTTCTGGTTCTTCCGGCTGTGATCTTTCTTCAAACTTTTCAGACATTGCTTTGACCATGATTCCTTACAGAGCATTCAGTTGAATTTTGAGGTACTGTCGGCACAGCATTAAAATTTAAGCAACACTGCTGTGGCTTCTGATTCAGAATGCAACTTGTACACACTTTTAGCACGCCACACTAAATACTACAACCCCAGGTTCTACCCATCAGAAGAAGGGTGTAAGGATGTGAGGGTGTAGGGGAAAAAGAATATTTTCTTCCCCCTACACCCTTTGTTAAGCTATGCGCTGAAGTACTTAGCTACTGGATGGTAAGTAATAATCGCTGTTGTCGACTGTTCTGGATAAAGCTGTTCACTTTCATCCATATACAGATTAATTCTGCCAGTCTCCAACAAGTCTAATTGCTTGTACTGATCTTGAATATTAGGACAAGCTGGATAACCAAAACTATAGCGTGAGCCACGATAGCGTTGAGCTAAAACATCCCGAATATTATCAGGTTCTTCGGCAGCAAAACCTAACTCGTGGCGAATTCTGGCGTGTGTCCACTCAGCTAAAGCCTCCGCTATTTGTACTGCCAAACCGTGGAAGTAGAGATAATCTGTGTATTGATTATCTGCAAACAGCTTTTGAGCAAATTCCGTGGCAATTTCCCCGACAGTCACCGCTTGCATCGGGAAGACATCCATTATTCCCGACTCTTTCGGTGCAAAGAAATCTGCAATGCACAACCGCCGCAAAGACTTCTGTCTCGGAAACTCAAAACTCGTTTTTACCTGTGCATCGGCGTTGTTCGTTTCGTAAACATACAGTGTATTCCCCTCAGCCTGACAAGGGAAATAACCGTAAATTACTTGAGGATGTAATAAATTCTCCTCAATAATTCGCTGCTTCCAATTCTCTAAAATTGGGTACACTTTCGCAGTTAAGAAAGTTTGATATTCTTCTTTTGATTGTTCTTTTGGTTTACGAAATTGCCATTGTCCAGCAATCAACGCTTGCAAATCTAAATACCAGAATAGTTCTTCAAGAGGAATATCAGCAGGCTGTAATAATTTGGTTCCCCAGAATGGTGGCGTGGGACGTTCAATGTCTACTGCTATGGCTTCGGAAGGTCTTGTGTCTACCTCATTTATGGGGTGGGCATCTTTTTTCTCTGGCAGGTGGGATACCTGCACCACAAGAGGTTGATGTCCATTTGTCTCGACTTCATCCAAAAATCCTTGCAAGTCATCCCAATTATTTGCAGCTTTGGCTGGCATTAATTTATCCATAAAATGCAAGTCAGAGAAGGCATCTTTGCCATAAATCACTTTACCTTTGTAAGTATTTTGGCAATCATCATGGACAAACTTGGGAGTTAACGCTGCACCGCCTAAAATTACCGGGACAGTAATTCCTTTTTCGTTGAATACCTCCAAGTTTTCTTTCATGAAGGCGGTGGATTTCACCAGTAAACCACTCATGGCAATACAATCAGCTTTGTGTTGATTGTAAGACTCAATGATGTTTTCCACTGGCTGCTTAATTCCTAGGTTAATTACCCTGTAGCCGTTGTTCGACAAGATGATATCCACTAAGTTTTTACCAATGTCGTGGACATCACCCTTGACTGTGGCAATAATTAACGTTCCTTTGGCATTATTACCCGCCTCGGATTTTTCCATGAACGGTTCTAAGTAAGCTACCGCTGCTTTCATGGTTTCCGCAGACTGCAATACAAAGGGTAGCTGCATTTGCCCTGAACCGAACAATTCACCCACTACTTTCATGCCATCTAGCAGGAAAGTGTTGATAATATCCAGTGGTTTGTAGGTTTCTAAGGCTTTTGTCAGGTGTTTTTCTAAACCGATGCGTTCGCCGTCGATGATGTGGCGTTTGAGAATTTCCTCAATGGGGAGATTTTCGTCAACGCCTTTGTCGCGTTTGGCGCTGACTCCGGCAAAGACTGTGGTAAGTTCTGCTAAGGGGTCGTAAACGCAGACATCGCCTTCAAATTTCCGCTCATCATAAATTAACTGGCGACAAACTTCTTGATGCTGAGGTTCAATCTTAGATAGCGGTAAAATTTTGCTGGCACTGACAATTGCCGCATCCATTCCCGCCGCCATTGCTTCATGTAAAAATGTTGAGTTGAGGACGATACGCGCTGCGGGGGAAAGTCCAAAGGAAATATTAGAAACCCCCAAAATTACATGACATCCGGGCAATTCTTGGCGAATGCGGCGAATGGCTTCTATGGTGGCTTTGCCGTTTTCTCGGTCTTCTTCAATCCCAGTAGAAATTGGTAGGGCTAAGGTATCAAAGAATATTTCTGTGGGTGGGATGCCATATTCTACAGCTTGACGGTAGGCACGCTGGGCGATCGCAAATTTTTTTTCGGCTGTCCGCGCCATACCATCTTCATCGATAGTACCAATGACTACACCTGCACCGTACTTTTTCGCCAACTCCAGCACTTTCAAAAAGCGTGGTTCGCCGTCTTCGTAGTTGGTGGAGTTTAGCAAACATTTACCACCAGCAACTTTTAACCCTGCCTCCATTTTTTCCCATTCAGTGGAGTCGAGCATCAAAGGTAGAGTGACATTATTCACGATGCGCGAAACTAATTCGTGCATATCCCGTACACCGTCACGTCCCACATAATCGACGTTAACATCTAAAACGTGTGCGCCTTCTTTAACTTGCGCCCTCGCCATTGACACTAGTCCGTCCCAGTCTTCAGCGTTGAGTAAATCGCGGCACTTTTTAGAACCACTGGCGTTGAGACGTTCACCGACAATTAAGAACGAATTGTCTTGAGTGTAAGGCTGAGTCGTATATATTGATGCAGCCGCAGGTTCTAAGCTTGCCTGTCTGAGTTTTGGCTTTAAATCTTTGGCAATTTCTGCCAATTGTTGAATGTGTTCTGGACGTGTCCCACAGCAACCCCCAATCACTTGGACACCTAAATCTTCAACAAAGTGCATCAACGCCATCCGTAATTCTGTCGGTGTCAAACGGTAGTGTGCTTGACCACCAACGTTCTCCGGCAAACCCGCGTTAGGAATACAAGAAACCACAAATGGTGAATGTTCTGCCAAATACTTAATGTGTGGTTTCATCAAGTCTGGCCCTGTGGCACAGTTCAAACCGAGAATATCTATTTGATAAGGTGCCAAAATTGTCAGGACAGCGCTGATTTCTGTGCCTACCAGCATTGTCCCCATGCTTTCCATTGTCACCGACACCATCAACGGGATGCGATCGCCTTTCTTGGCAAAGACTTCTTCAATGCCATTGAGTGCGGCTTTGATTTGCAGCACATCTTGGCAAGTTTCGACAAGTAATAAATCCACGCCACCATCAATTAAGGCTTGGGCTTGTTCAGCAAAAGCCGCTTTCATGGTGTCAAAGTCAATGTGTCCCAAGGTGGGGAGTTTGGTTGTTGGGCCGATGGAACCTGCAACAAACCGGGGTTTTTCGGCTGTCGAGAATTCGGTGGCGACACGCTTGGCTAGTTCTGCGGCTGTTTTGCTGAGGTAGTAGGCTTGATCTGCTAAGTCATATTCTGCTAGTACAATTGAGGTACTACCAAAAGTATCGGTTTCAATCACATCAGCACCAGCGGCAAGGAAGTCACGATGAACTTTGGCGACAGCTTCGGGTTTTGTGTGAACTAAGTATTCGTTACAACCTTCGTATTGTGCGCCGCCGAAGTCTTCAGCAGTGAGGTTTTGAGTTTGCAAGTTAGTACCCATCGCCCCGTCGAAGACAATAACCGGGCTATCTGGACTACGCAAGCGTTCAAGGAAAGGATGAGTCATATTTTCCTAGAAGAAATGAGGAAAGTAAGTGAGTATTGTGATACTCAACTTAATCTATTATTTTCCATAATTGTGGGGGAGAATGGGCGATCACTGATAATCTCGATTTCCACGGAGCAAAGAAAGACGAACCGCCGAGAGCAGTTGCGTGCGGTGAACCACTTGCGGTGGATGGGTTTCCCGGCATAAGCTGCATTGGTGAACCCGGAGGGGGGTTCCCCCCGCGCTTGCAAACTTCTCCTATCGGAGACGCTGCGCGAACGGTGGGCGCAGAGAAGCCAGTGCGTTGGGCGGCTTTGCCGACTTGAAGGAAGTGCCGCCGACTTGTAGCAACTGGCGCGACGCGGAGGAATTAGAGATTTTTAGAGAGTTTTTGTGTAAGTCTGAATATTTTGCACGGTTGTTAGCAAAACGCCAAAAACGTTATTTTAATTAGGGTTTTAAAATTAAAATGGCTGTAGCTAGTGATAGGCAACAGTTGTATGATTTTTCCCGCCTTTTGTAAGGATTACAGATAATGCAAGTTATAAAAAGAGCCATCAAACCAGCAACTTATATATCCTTTCTTTATATCTACGAAACTACTTGGGGAACTGTTGGTGATATCTGTTTAATCCGCGAATCTGTAGCAAATGAAAGTACAACCAAGTTTATCGGCCATAAAATTCGGCTGGTAGTGCCGAAACGGTTAGAACGCGATCGTGTGGCGAATTTTCCGGTAATCAAGGTTGCCGGTAACGTTGGTGATGGACACCCAAAAGAACACCCCTATGAATGGGAAGCTTATGAAGGTATAGATAGAGAAATTGCGATCGCAGCTTTAAGACCTTGGGGTTTTAGGTTAATTGAGTCTGAGGATTAACTTTTTTACAGCCAGTTGTGCATTAGTAGCTTTTATTAATCGCAGAGAGCATCTTCATGACTGGTTAATCAATACCTTAGCGACAATTGAGCAACCATTACTTACTTGTGAAGCTGTAATTGTCGAGACTTGTTTTTGTTGCGAAATATCTACGGTGGTCAAGAAACTGTGATGTCTTTACTAAGTGCCGCCAACATTTTAATTCCCATACGTTTAAGTGAGTCAGCAGCATGGTTTTTTCACAAGCAGAATCAGCAAATGCGGAAGAATGTTTAATACTCATGAGCGATTGTTTAACATTCGCAGACGAACCTTTGATACTCACGGGGGAGTATTTGATACTTGTGAATAAGCCTTTTAGCTTGTCAAATTTATTTGGTGAAATACATGGCTTTTAGTAGTTATAAAGATATCGGAGCAGTTCTGAAAGAATTTCAGATTACCTACACTGAAGCCAATTTTATAGAAGAAATTGAGTTTAGTATTTCTGACTACTTCCGTGAAGACTTACAAACTGTGATGCAGGATGGAGTACCTAGTGCTTCAGAGTTTTCTATTTGTGAGAATCTAATTTATCCAGTTCTGAAAGAAGTTTGGAAATATTATCGTAGTAAATTTGTTTTGTGGGGTCATAAGTCACTTATCTACGATGAAAATCTTTCAGGCTTTCCTGAGTATATTTTAGCTAAACGCTCTCCGTTAGGAAAAGTTGTGTTTGATAAGCCTTATTTTGTGTTAGTTGAAGCCAAGCAAGATAATTTTGCAGAAGGTTGGGCGCAATGCCTCGCTGAAATGGTTGCCGCTCAGAAATTGAATAATGAAGTGAAAGTTACTATTTTTGGAATTGTTTCTAATGGGAAGGATTGGGAATTTGGTAAGTTAGAAGAAAATTTATTTACACAAAATAAAACTCGTTATTTTATTCAGAATTTAGACCAACTATTTGCTGCTGTTAACTATGTTTTTAAAACAAGTGAAATGCAGCTTAATGAGTTAGTATCTGGGCGTTGTTAATTTGTTTTTAATATGTATCCTAGGTTAGGAGCGGTGGCTTCCCAACCTACTTTGTAAGCGCCGCTACCAGTTGGACGTAACCCGTATCGGTTGCACAAAATTTTCAGTTGAGCAAGCGTCAACAGTTCTAATTCTGTTCGCGTAAACATAAAATAGAAATTGCCATTTACAAAAGTGGTTCGGTAGTGAACTAGTTTCCAGCTTGGTAACACTACCGATTAAAAATCTTAAGCCGACGATAACATCGACTTCAAGCTTTATTTATATTTCTACATAAATGTCCAAGTCAAAAGGTAAGCCAGAAAATTTCGGTAATCCAGAGAGTAGAGACTTAACCGAACAACTAAATTTTCGTGTCACCAAGGAGATGAAGGAAGCCGTTAAAGCCAAAAACGATCCTCCAGAATTTTGTAGAAAAGCAATACAAAAAGCACTAGATGAGGATGAGAGTTCATCTACTTGAAAGTAGAGATGCAGCAT
This sequence comes from Nostoc sp. CHAB 5844, assembly GCF_020829595.1. Taxonomy (GTDB): domain Bacteria; phylum Cyanobacteriota; class Cyanobacteriia; order Cyanobacteriales; family Nostocaceae; genus Nostoc_B. The sequence goes on along the minus strand of NZ_JAIVFW010000068.1, from coordinate 19,589 downwards.
TGTAGAGACGTAACATTGCTACGTCTCTACTTTTTTGTCGGAGATGTTTATCTATTAATGAATGAGTCTTGAATACTCGCAAGAGAGTGTTTAATACTCGCGCGAGAGTGTTTGATATTCGCGCGAGAGTGTTTGATATTCGCGGACGAGTGTTTGATACTCGTGAGCGAGTGTTTGATATTCGCGCGAGAATGTTTGATACTCGTGAGCGAGTGTTTAATATTCGCGGACGAGTCTTTGATACTCGTCGACGAGTCTTTTATTCTCATTAATAAGTCTTTGAAGTCGGTGAGCAAGTCTTTAATACTCATCGAGATTCTAAATGACTTCAACTACACCATTCCCCACTCCCCATCCTGTTACACTATTCTGGGAAATATCGCTACAGAGTTGGTGAGTTCGGTTCAGCAAGCGCAGAGGTAATGAACAAGTCAAAAGGAGAAATTTAGTTAAATAAGCTTGTCAACAGCACCGCTGAACTGTTCGTAAGGTGAAAGTCCGACGATTTTTTCTGCTAACTCACCATCTTTGAAGATTAAAACGGCGGGAATGCTGCGAAGACCAAATTGTTTGAATAGTGGTTTGTTGTTGTCTACGTCTACTTTAACGACCTTGGCGCGTCCTTTGTATTCTTCTGCAAGTTGTTCCATTAACGGACTGACTAGGCGACATGGGCCACACCAAGTGGCAGTAAAGTCAACAACTAGAATTTTCTCTTGAGTTAAAAGATTATTAAATTCATTTTCTTGAATTTCAGTGACTATACCAGTTTCGGCAGACATTTTTAAATTCCTCAAGATTAAACTAAATTTTTAATAACTATAGGAGTCCGATTTGATTTCTGAAAAAATCTAAGTATCTGTAGTGGACTGTTTTAGCTGAAACAGTCCACTACTGGCGTGGCAAGGCTAAAGTTGTGCATTAGCCGTAGGTTGGGTTGACTTACGTCAACCCAACCTACATTTTTTTGCTACGTATATTTCAAAAATCAAATAAGAGTCTTATAGGTAACTATACAGAGTATATAGGTAGGAGCGATCGCAAAACGGTTTTATAGCAGTTCTCGTTTGCATGAAATAGATTTTTTCACCTCACCCTTACCAAGGAGAGCGGAGTGTTTGCGTTAGCAAATACGGGGTGAGGTGACGACTGTATTGCACTCTCAGTGAGAACCGCTATAGTATCAGTTTCCACTTTATAAGCCTAAATAGCGGCAATTGAAGAAGCCATCACCCAGACACGTTTGGTGATGGCTTGAAGCTTGTAGTCACAAGCAATTAATTTGAAACTAGCCAATGGTAGAGATAGTTACACCTGTTACTGCTATAGCACCAGCGATCGCACTTGCTACAAGTGAGGTGAGTGCTGTACCAAATAACCACCAAGCGGCGTTAGCAACGGTTTTCTTAGTTTCCTCGGCTTGTTTTTTCGCTTGGTGTTGAATGCTGTGCAAACGTTCTTTGGTGATTTGCTGAATGCGTTCGGCACGTTGCAGGACGCTATCGCGTGCGGCTTCAATTTGGTTGATAATTCGGTTAGCGTCTTCCTCAGAAATATCTTGACGAGAACTGAGAATTGCAACTAAGGTATCACGATCAAATTGACTCAGGCGATCGCGCAATGCTTCAAATCCGGCTTGCGGGTCATCAAACAATTTCGCAAAATCATGTCTGATGTCGTCATAATTTAGTTCAGAACGATTCAGGGAGTTGAGGTAATTGCGAATTCTGCCTGTAACTTGCTCAGTCGCTGATTTCACTCCTTGTTGAATCTGCCGATATTGTTTCACAATTGCATCACGCGCCGATACTATCTGATCGGCAATACGGTTAACTTCTTCTTCAGAAATATCCTCACGTTGGGATAATAACGCCACAATTGTGGAACGGTCAACGTGAGAAAAGCGATCGCTCAAGTTCCCAATTCCAGCGCGGGGATCTCGCACCAGCAGTTGTAAATCGCGCTTGATACTGTCTGGGTTGAGTTCTTCTTTATTGGTGTGACGCAGGTAATCTTCGAGATTTCTTTCAAAATCGACAACTCGCTGAATGGTACGGTTTGCCAAGCGACGCGGCGCTTTAATAATGTTAGTAATCGCCTCTTGCACTTGGTCAATTAGCCGTTGAACTTGTTCTTCGCTTAAGTCGCCGCGTTGAGTAACGAGTTTGACTAAAGTTTCGCGGTCAATGTGAGACAAGCGATGGCGAATTGCAGAAATTCCTTCTTTTGGATCAACCAGCAATTTTTCTAAATCTTGGCGGATACCTTCTGGGTTGAGTTCTTCCAAGTTGGTGTTGCGGAAATATTCAGCAATTTTAGTTGTGGTTTGTTCGTACTGTTCTTTGGCTTTATCGGCTATTGCTTGCGGCGTTTGCAAGATGTTATCTCTAACTGCTTCTAGCTGATCGAGAATTTGATTAACTTCATCCGCATTCAAATCTTGACGCTGACTCAGCAGACTGACTAAAGTATTACGATCAAACTGAGATAGGCGCTGACGCAATAAATTAAATCCAGCTTGGGGGTCTTGGAGTAAAGTGCTGAAATCACGGCGAATACCTTCAGGATTTAATTCTTCCTTATTAGTATTCCGCAGATAATCTTCGACTCTTTGCCGCAAATCTTCTGTTTGTGTTCTTGCTTGTTCTCCTAATTGACCTAAGACAGAATCACGTACACTTTCTAGCTGATTCAGCAGATTATTAGCTTCTTCTTCGCTGAAGTCTTGACGTTGCTGCAACACTTGCAGAAAAACATCGCGGTCAAATCCCTGTAAGCGTCCGTTGAAATCTTCAAAATCAGCTTTTAATTCTGTGAGTAATTTAGAAAAATCTTGCTCAACAGCTTCGGAATTCAATTCTTTTTTATCAGTTGAACGCAGATAATTTTCAATACGTTGCCGCAAATCTTGACTCTGATCTTTGACTTCCGCTTGTTGCAAAGTTTCTAAAACTTCTTGGCGAATTTCTTCCATCTGTTGAGCAATTTCTTTCACTCTGGCTTCGCTAATATCACTCCGGCGGATGAGCAAATTAGCAAACTCGTCTTGGTTGAAGCCTTCTAATTCTCGGCACATGGTTGCCGCATCGGCTTGCGGGTCATAGATGACATCGCGGAATTCATCTTTAATGGTGATGCGGTTAAAGTGCCAAGGTAATGAATTTTGAATGTAAGCTTCTACATCTTGACGGTAATGAGAATTTAATGAACCACCCTTTGCTTGAGTAGTTTTTTCGATAGTCTCTTGGATTTGGTGAGTAAGATTTTCAATATCTAGATCTTGAACTTTATCTTTCAGCTTTTGTAGCTGATTGGTAATTTTGTTCACATCTATATCCGAGACATTGACTCTTTCTAAAACTACTGGTAAAGCGGCACTTAAACCAGTTTGAATGGCTTGTTTCATGCCACTATTACTGCCGTTACCGTTACCCCCCACAGTCACTAATTCTTGCAAGCGATCGCCTAATGCATCTGATTGCAATTCTTCTGGAGTCGCAGATGTAATCAAGTTTATTACTTGCTGTGCTGGATTGCTTCGCGCTAAAGTTTGGTGCCAAGCAGCTTCTAATTGGTCAGCAATTTTATTGACATCAGCTTTAGAGAAATTAGTGCGATCGCTAATTAAATCGACAAAGGTTTGCCGATTAAAATTTTGCGCCAAATTATTATCAGGGATAGATTGCCAATCTATATCACTGAAAATTTTGTCAAATTGCTGGCGAATATCTTGGAAATCTAGTTGTGGTCTTTGCAGATTATTCAAAGAACTTTGTAGTGTATTTTTAACACTGTCAACATCAAAACCAGAAGTTAATTCTCTGCGGACTGCGGCTGTAATATCTTCCACAGTAGAAACCATCTGTTTTTTTGCGATATTTGCACCAACAGCACTAGTTGCTGTTCCCATCAGCGCTTTAAAGCCAGAATTAGCTGTACTGGCAACAGAACCTATTAAGGAACCTACTGTTGATGAACCTAGCCATACTATCAGTGAAAAGTAAGCAGACCAGATGACTACGCCAATAATTGCTCCTAGAAATGCACTTTCAATTAAGCTGAGTTTTACTGCTAAAAAACAAGCAATAAATAGTGCAATAGTAGAAGTTATTAGCGCCCAAATTCCAACTTGATTTTCTACTTTGCGAATACTTTCACCAAAAGTTTCTGATTCATCACTAGAAGATGAATCACTTCCTAGATATGAAATTCCAGCAGCAACTGAAAAGTTGGTTAGTAACAGTTGAAAGGCAAATGCCATGAAGACACCTGCCAACAATGAAACTAAAAATTTAGGCCCAGAAAAGACAACTGATACTTCTTCGGGAGTTAAGCCTTCCTGTACCTGGGCTATGGCTGCTAATCCACCACTCAGCCAATGCCAATCTAAAGAATTTTCTACAATTTGAAGCATAGTATTTTCTCACTCATGCTCAATAAATTCCAGTTACTTTTAAAGCAATTGGGTTACTTTCTACGCTAAAAAGCAAATTCTTTATCTAACACTTTCTTAAGGTGTAAAGTATGTTTCCAAAAGTGGTAGTTTTATATTAAGAAAAGTTACTCCTGTTCCATCGTGAGATTAGGGAAAATTTTTAAACGAACTGCCAAGTACGCCATGTGCGCCAAGGAAGAAATGAGAGTTTTGATCGGCTTTGATGGTGGTTAATTATTATTAAATAATCAATGGTTCTAGTTGGTGATTATGCCACTGCCTCTGATACCATTCTGCAACTAGAGGCTGGACAATAAATTTAGGCTGATGTTCACCTGTGACATCAATTCGTAGGCATGAGTAAGGACGGCGTTTTTGAGAACCGTGACCATTTCGACCAACATACAGATGCGATCGCGCAATTAATTTATCTTCATCGACTAAATCAGCACCTTCAGTTCGCTGTCGGCGCAAACTAAACCCACTTCCGCCACATACAATCCAGTTAATCAAAGAATCTGCGTATCCGGTGTCATAGGTTTGCAGATATTCTAAGCAATGAGCATGACCGTTTAATACCAAATCTACGACAGCACGACCTTGAGTTAAATCACCAACGGTTGCCGCTACTGCATTGAATACTTCACGCAAGCGACTGCGAATTGCTAGTGTTTGTGCTTGTTGCCATTTGGTTGCTTCGGTGACGTAGGGAGGATGATGGAAATAAACCACGCGTCCACGCACTTGGGAGTTATGCCAAGATTCAATTAATCTCTGTTTTAGCCATTTCAACTGTTCGACATCAGTGTGGGTGGCTTGTTGTGGTGCCAATTGTTTGTCAATATCAACCACTAGTTCTTCAATTTGCGATAACTTCACGTATAAGTCATCTAAATCTTCGGCTTCGCTGGGGTCATTGGGATTTAGTTTGGTGGATTTTTCGAGGATTTGCTGTTTTTGCTGCTCAAATTCTTGACGGCGTTGTTCTAAAATTCTCCGTTCTGCGTCGCCTTCTGCGGTTTCAGGGATTGGTGGCGGGTCGTTAAATGTATTGGAATCTAAAGCAAAGAAGTCAATACCACCATAACGAAAAGTGTAATAGCGATTGGGCAAGCGCGTAAACTGTCCCGGCTGATAAGACAAACAACGACCTGTGTCTGTTTTGGCTGTGTAGTATGTGTCTAAATGCCGATTTAAATCTCCAGGAAACTTAAATGCACAGAGATAATCGAGAAATGCTTTGGCATAAGCATCGCCTGTTCCTGATCCATGTATACCAACATCCATATCGAGGCGCGATCGCAATAACTGACGAATTGGTAATGTTGTAATCGATAGCAAGTTCAAGACAATCGGCAAATCATAATAATCGTGATTTCCTGGTACAGGCAAAATCGGCACACGAAAAGTCATATTGTTGTAAGCAATCTTTTTGGGATGCTCACCACCTACAAGATATTCTTTGTAAGGTTGAATAAAGTTTTGTTGATAATACTCACTCGACCCAACTAAATAAATGACATCGCCTGTATGCAGCATAAACCGACAGTCATTCATATGCGGTAATGTCAGTTCAGCTACCCGCCTTTGCGGATTCTGTCCGCCATGTCTACCTGAACCGCTATCTCCTACTACCAAAAATGAAAATTCAGGATTATCAGCTTGACCATCTTCTAGCAATAGGCTAGTTTGGTCAATGCCGCGCTTTTTGATTAACGGATCTTGCCAGCGGACTCGCTGATTCATCTTCTGAATTTTTTTCGCGATCGCCGGATCAGAAACAAGCTTCAAAACAGTTTACTCCTTTAACTCTCCTGTGTCCTCCTCATCCTCTCTTGGATGCTTCCACTCAATTACTAAATTAGGCAGTCCCTCCAGTTTTTCCGCAGGTTCAACTTCTTCTGCCGTTGGGACAAACACCCGCAAACCTGCTGGGACACATTTCACTTCTATTGGTGTTGTGCCAACTATCTCGCCATCCAAAACAACTTTTTGTACTGGGTCAGTGGTGATTTTAAAATGTTTGGCGCGAAGATAACCAATATCATCCCGTTCGGCTGCATTACCAGAAGAAGCGCTTTGAAATAGATGATATGTCGCGGCGATCGCTCCAGCTTTGTTGATGGGAGCTACGATTGTGATGTCGAGTAATCCATCATCATAAATAATTCCCCCTGGCCCTTGGGCTAAAACTGATGTTGGCGGTGCCGCGTTTGCTACTGTGACGGCTGCGGCTGTGGTTTTAACAATTTTTTCGTCTGTCTCAATTTCGACATCAAAACTCTGCAATTCTCTTAGCTGCTGGAGTCCCGCTAAGATGTAAGCTATAATCCCAAAGCGATTTTTAGCTTCTCGATTAGCTTTTTCTACAGTTTCTGCTTCAAAACCCACGCCTGCTAGTAATATCAACGGGCGATCGTTGCAATATGCTACATCTATATTGCGAGTTGCGCCTTGTAAAATTGTTTGGCAGGCGGCCTCAATTGTGTCAGGAATTCCCAAGGCATTAGCAAAAGCATTGGCTGTTCCCCGCGAAATGATGCCGAAGGGAATATTAGTATTAATCACAGCTGTGGCCGCCGCTGAAAGTGTTCCATCACCCCCAGAAGCAATAATTTCATCAACTCCTCGCTCAACTGCGGCACACGCCAGTTGATCAGCACCGACTTCTTCTGTTGTGAAATGAATATCTAGGTCAATAGTTGGTTCTAATAATGCTCGAATCTCTATCAGTTCTTGCTCTGGGTTGCCTTGACCCGCAACTGGATTAAAGATTAAGCAGGCGGAACGATTCATAAAGGTAAAACATTAAGCAGCGATCGCTAAGATACCAGACTATTCCTATCATTCCTAGAGAATCCTAACTTCTCTCTGACGATAGGTTTGTGCGTAAGTCCCAACAGCAATACAGTTGAGATCAGCCTGTCTTTTGCTGTTTCCTTGTTTTAGTCGATGCATTAACAATGTGAGGCGATGCATTAACATTGCGAGGCGATGCATTAACATTGCGAAGCTATGCATTAACAATGCGAGGCGATGCATTAACATTGCGAGGCGATGCATTAACATTGCGAGGCGATGCATTAACAATGTGAGGCGATGCATTAACATTGCCGATGTAAAGAACTTGTGTGTAAACTGTAGCTTGTCACCACAGAGAAAATTTTCCGATAAAAACGTATTTAATTATACAAAAATGCTACTTGATTTTGCTTAACTATCTTAACTATCTTAATTTATTTGCTTAACTGTCTTATCTGTCCTTGTCTGTTTGGTAAAATTCTAAGAAAATTTACCAGGGTCAAAAACCCTGCAAAAGTCAGGGATTATCTATAAAGTAAAAATAAATGGATATTGATAACATAGGTCAAATTTCCAAACGAGATTTGGAAATCATTCAACTGCACCAGTTTCAACAACCTATCTACTGTTGTAACGTGACTGCGATCGCCTATGCTTTTACTGCATTAGGTTTTCTGTCAACTGTTGATGAGATTTTTTATCTCACCCAACTGCCGATCGCATCGGTTTTAGATGATGGTATGACGTTAGCAGAAACCTACGACACCTGTAAACTTTACATCGAAAGAAAAGGACTACCGCTGTCTATTCGGATGGATCATTTTGATAAGCCGAGTGTAACGCTCGAATCATTCATCCGCGAAGTTGAAACTGCTGTTTGTGATGAAAATGATGTCCACATTCTCAACTTCAATACCCGAATTGCTCATGAAAATCCCAGTTTAGAAGGTGGTCACTTCTCCTTGTTGGCAGACTATGACCCGACAACTCAAGAAGTCACCATTGCAGATACAAATCCCAAGCGCTATACCCGATTTTGGAAATGCCCAATTCAGCGTTTATATGCTGCTTGCGTGGATAAAGATTCCTCATCTAATCGTTCTCGTGGCATGATTGTGCTGCGTAGGTTGGAGAAAGCCAAAGTAGGTAATGGAGTGGTTCATCCAGCAGAAATCGCCTTAAACGCTCTTCATGCTGAAAACAGTTGAGTGTTGATGCGAGTTGGCAATGCACCAGTGTTAGCTTATCCATTAAAAGATAGCACACTGGTGAAATGAGCATAAAACTATACCCTCCAAGTTTTCAATTTGTCTCACATTTCTCTAAAAGATTTGCGATTGTACTAACAACTTCATGAAATATCTAGCTTTACTATCTGCTACAGCTCTCACCGCCACATCTGGGTTGATTTTTGGGACAATGCAAGCCGCCTCTGCTTTAACTTGGAGGTGGAACTATTCTGGTACTGGTATAGAGGCGATTGGTACTTTTACTACTAATGAAACTCCTGATGAATTGGGTTTTTACCAGATTTTGAACGTTAGTGGTACACGCAACGGTGAAACAATTACTGGTTTGCAACCCGCAGGGACTCCCATACCAGGAAACGAACCTTTTAATGTTGATAATTTAATTAGTCTTAATATTCAGCAGTTAACAGGTGACGGTTTTGGTTATTCCACATCTGCGGGAAATTATTCGAGTCCATTTTTCGCTAATTTCTTGCCAACACCGGGTTATTTAGAGGTTTTTTCTGCGCCACCATTAACACCAGGGTTTGAAAATTTTGGCCCGGAAGATAGTGAATTACTCATTAATTTTTCTGCCACTATAGTTAGCGTCCCTGAACCCACCTCTATCCTTGGCTTACTTGCTCTCGGCAGTGTCGGCGCAACTTCAGCACTCAAACGTAAGCACTCATCCAAAGTTACTGCTAAAAAGCTCAAAAAAGTTTTCTAAAACTGTTAGTAAAAACTTACAATAACTCCTTGATTCACTTTGTTGAAGGAGTTATTTTTGCTTATTTTTATGCTGAATTCTGACTTCTGTTATTGACACAAAGAGCGATCGCCATCCTCCAATGTTGTGTTATTTCTCAAATAATCCTGCACCAGAAAGCAACCATACTTCAGCGCATCTAGATTAAGAATGCGCGGCAAATTCCACAGAATTAGTTTATTGTCATCACCTCCAGAAGCCAGAAAAGTCCCATCACGGCTGATGGCAATTTTCCGAATTGCTGCGCTATGTCCTTTGAGAGTCGTGATTTCTGTACCATCTAGTTTCCAAAGTTTGATGGTAGAATCTACACTTCCTGAAGCCAGTATTTTGCCATCAGGGCTAAATGCAACTCCCCAAATGGCAGCGGTGTGACCTTTGAATGTTTGCAGTAACTTGCCGTCAATTGTCCACAATTTAACTGTATTGTCCCCACTTCCCGTCGCCACTAGTTTACCGTCAGGACTAAAGGCGGCTATCCATACTGAAGCTGTGTGTCCTACCAGGGTTGAGAGTAATTTACCATCAAGTGTCCACAGTTTAGCTGTACCATCGCCACTAACAGATGCAAGCATTTTACTGTCTGGACTAAAAGCAACTTGCCAAACTTCGGCTTGATGTCCTCTAAGAATTTGCGATGCAGGCTGATTGCGTTTCCATATTTGGGCAACTTTGTCAACATTTGCGATCGCGATCGCTTGACCATCGGGACTCAATACGGCTGCTAAAAGTTTACCCAGCGGATCTTTGTAACTAGTAACTAAAGTCCCATCTCGGTGCTGGAGTTTGACTGTATCTGCATAAGTACGAAGGGCAATTAACTTACCATCACCACTGAATGAAACCTCGAAAATTGCGCCTCCAGATTCCATAAAAGTTTTTAGCAGTTTACCTTGGCGACTCCAAAGTTTAGCAGTATTTTCGTGGCCAGCTGTAGCGATAGTGGAACTGTCAGAGCTAATATCTAATGACCAAATTCCAGCTTTCTGGCCAATGATTGACTTTTGAAATAAATTTTCACTTTGCCAGAGTCTGACAACGTTTTCTGCACCCGCCGAAGCAATAAAGCTGCCATCAGGGCTAAAACTCACTCCCCAAACTGAGGCTGTGTGTCCTTTCAGCGTTCTTAATTCTGTACCATCAATGTTCCAAAGTTTAATCGTTTTGTCGAGACTGGCAGAAGCAATAGTCTGTCCGTCGGGACTAAAGGCAATTCCCCAAATCCCAGCATTATGACCTTGAAGCGTTTTATCAAGGCGATAGCTGCCATCTTTACGGTCTCGTCGCCAAAGTTTGACAGTTTTATCTTCACTAGCTGAAGCCAGAATCTGACCGTCAGGACTAAAAGCTACTGCGATAACCCAAGCGGTGTGGCCTTGGAGAGTTTGTCTAAGCTTGGGATTTTGCCAATCTGCACCTTCTCTTTTCCAGAGTTTGACTATTCCATCTATACTTGTAGCCGCCACAGTCTGACCATCAGGACTAAAAGCAACTCCCCAAAATCCCACTCTTTCACCTGACAAAGTTTTGAGCAAAGTACCGTCTCGCTTCCAGAGTTTTACTGTTCTGTCAAAACTGGCAGAAGCAATAGTTTGACCATCAGGACTAAAGGCAACTCCCCAGACTGAAGCAGTGTGACCTTTGAAAGTCTTTAACAAAGTGCCTGCTTTTGTCCACAGTTTGACAGTGCCATCTTCACTTGCCGAGGCCAGCATTTGACCATCAAAGCTAAAATCGACTGCTCTGACTGTTGCTGTATGACCTTTGAGAGTTGCTACTTCTGTACCATCACGTCGCCAAAGTTTGATTGTTTTATCTACACTGGCGGAAGCAATCAGAGAACTGTCGGGACTGATATCTACTGCTAAAACAGCTGCTGTGTGACCCCAACAACGATTGTATTCGTCGCTACTGTAAACTGCTTGCCGTAATACAGCATCTACCTGTTGTTCAATTTTTGTGTTTGCTGTACCTAACTTGCGGAGTTTTTGTTTGGCTTTGATTGCTTCTATCAGTGCATCGAATCGGCGATTTGAGGCAAATAATCCTTCGGAAGATGAAATCAGCGCCCGAATTTCACTGTTTTTGGCTTGAGTTCCGCTTTTTTTGGCTTGGCGGTACAAAATGAACGTTCCGACACCTAAACCACTGGAGACAAATAAGCCAATACTCACTGCTACTAGCAGATATCTCTGCAATAAAGCCGTTTTTTTCTCTTGTGCTAGTCGTGCTTCGACTTCTTGGACTCTGGCTGCTTCTAAGGCCATTTGCACTTCGCGCTGTTCTCTTTCTTGACTAGCGACGAAATATCGATAATCCAAATCGCTCAAACTTTTGCCTTGCGACCAATTTTGAGCATCTTTGAGAGCTTGTCCTCGCAATAAGCGTGACTCATCTTGATAGCCTGATAATACCCAAGCATTAAATATTTGTGAGTAAGGACGCAGATTGTCTAACTGTCTAATCACCCATTGGTGATTGAAAACATGGCGATAAATGAGATTTTTAATTTTGAGATAGCCGTTGTGTCTTTCGACTAAACCAGATAACAACAGTTCTGTTTGTTCTTGATTATCATTGAGATCTACAGGAGCGTTAGTTTGTGCGTCTTCGTCTGCTGTTTCTGTTTGCAACACTTGCTGATAAAGTCCTAACAAGCGTGCTGCTTTTTGTTCGTCAAACAAAAGGCGATCGCGAATTGTCCGGAGGTGTTCAGGTTCGTCTTTCGATTCCCAGTTTTGAATAATATGCTTTTGAACTAGTTGTTCTACCCAATACCCTTCTGTGGCGGAAGGTAAATCAATTCTGCCGTTGGTTGTTCCCCAAGCAATTTGCACAACTAATTGACAAAGTTTTTGTGTCAGAAAAGGTTGTCCACTTGTCCATTCAATAATCTTTTGTAAGACTACTTGCGGTTGACTGACTACACTTTCTAGTCCTTTGAGTAATGGTGTCGCTTCATCTAGTTTAAAACCGTCTAGTTCAATTGCTGTACCAATGTTAAAAGGTGTACGGCGCTTGTCGGTAATCAGATCAGAGGGACTAGCTACCCCAAATAATGCAAATCCCAAGCGTTGATATTTTGAATCGTGCGCTCGTTGATTATAACAATGACGAATCCAGGCAAAAAAGTCATTGACTGAAAAACTTAAACTTAACAAACTATCAATTTCATCAATAAAAATAAAGATATATTGATTTTGTTCTGAAGACAGTAACACTTCTTCTACAAACTGATGTAGCTTTTTCACGGGGGAAAGACCTGCTTGCATTTCCCACCAACTTTTAAAATTGACTTTTTCAGCTATATTTAAATTATAAAAAAGACTCAAAATAATGCCTTTATACCATTGTTCAGCTGTTGTATCTTCACTACCCAAACGAGTTACATCTAAATAAATACAGCTATGACCTTCTTGTGTCAGATGATGACTTGTGCGATGTAATAAAGATGATTTTCCCATTTGACGGGAATTTAAGACGTAACAAAAATCACCAGCTTTTAAACTGGTGTAGAGTTGTTCGTCTGCTTTACGAATAACATAGCTCGGATCATCACTAGGGAGACTGCCACCAACCTGATATTTCATAGTACTTTAAGCATATTCCAAAGAAGACATAAATTTAATTCTATAATTACTTAATACCTTGAAAAACATTAGTTTCCTAAAAGTATATCATTAGAATTTTGCATTTTTCTTGTTTAATATTTAGCTATTTATGTGTTTTAAATGAGCTTAAATTTTCTTAACTATCTTAACTGTCTTAACTGTCTGCTATTTTTTTAATTAGTGTGTTAACTGTCTTATCCGTCTTTGTGTTCTGCGGATAAAAGCAAGGTTATGTTTGTAAGAATTAACATGAAATCGCCTATATATTCTGAATGAGTTGTCAACAAACTCACATTTTATAGTTAGCTACAGCAATCCGATGTGATTTGTGAAAATTAGTGGGCTTCAGATCCCCGACTTCTTTAAGAAGTCGGGGATCTGAATGTTCATGCGCGTGTAGCCGCGACTTCAGTCGTCTGGTGCAAGATCTGAGTTAACATAGTTTGGTTTTTCCACACTGTTCTATTTAAGCCTCAAAGCTAAGTGTAGAGCCTGTTCTTATTCCCAATTCTGAACGGCAGTTGACGACAGTTGCACGCCACTTGCTTCAAGCCGAGAAACCCGTCCACCTCAAGTGGTTCACCGCACGCAAATTCTCTCCATCCTACAAGAGAATTTGGATGCTTTTTTATTTGGAAGTCCCTTATCTGCTCAATGGATTTTTATTTTGTGCTACCGAAGTTACGGTTTGCTCAATTCTTTTTAACCTAGTCTCTGAGCGTTTTGCACTTTCAATCCAAAAGAGAATGTTTTTCTTCACGGAATTACTAAACGCTGCAAAATTCAGTTTAGCTGAAGAGTTGGTTTCTAAAGCTTGCTGCAAATCTATTGGAATAGTTAATGCTTCGATCGCATCTAAAGAATTCCATGAGCCATCTTGTTTTGCATCGGCAATTTTGGTAAGACCAACTTCACTCATCAAAGCTTGGGCAATTAGCTCCTCAATATATTGCTTATTTAACTTTGACCAGACACTTTTCGGTTTTCGCGGTGTAAAAATTTGCTGATAACGGTTTGCATCCAACGATTTAACTTTACTATCAATCCAACCAAAACATAAAGCTTCTTTGACTGCTTCGCTGTACCTAACGCTTGGTTGACCACTTTTGACTTTGTAGTAAATCAACCAGACACCAGGAGAAATAAGATGATTTTTTGCCAGCCACTCCCGCCATGCTTGGCGATCACTGGCATAAATAGATGTTAATTGCTCCTCAAATTTTGGCATGACCAAAGATAGGAAATTTTAAAATTGAACTGCACTCAAGGCTATTGAAAATCTACTGCAAAAACGCAGTGACAGCTTGAAGAAATTGCCTACGTCCGCGTTCGGGACGATCAAGAAATAGAAAATGTGTGGCATTGGCAATAGTAACAGTTTCCACTCGTGGCGCATTCACCAAATCACTTTTGAGTGCAGTTAAATCTTGAGGACGCGACCAATGATCGCGATCGCCTCGGATGTATAGTGTCGGCACGCGAATATCTGCACCATCCCAATACTGCTGACCCTTTGACAAATTATAAGCTTCTAACCGAAAGGCTCCAGGCAACCGCACACTCGACGGTTGACGGGTGCTGCTAGTCGGGTCACTCTCTAATGTCATGCGTTGATATGCCTGTACCACTGCCGGATCGCGCCATTGAGTTTTGTCTGGAAGTGGAATTGCACGCGTCCAATTGGCAATCAAACCCTCCGCCGTCACTTCTCGATAAGCGGCATTGCTCCGATCAAACTCACCCAGTCGCTGTGGATTCTCAAGTGTGGAACGATATTCCCACGGTGCGTTCACTCCGTACAAACTGTTGAGCATCACCAAATGACTTACCTTGTCGTTATGACGACTGGTGTACATCCCTGCCCAATGTCCGCCCGTTGCCCATCCAATTAAGGCTACAGGCTGATTGGCATTGCGATCGCGAATATGATCAATCACAGCATCAATGTCGCGTAGAGCTTCACGAGAAGTGACAAGCGGTGGATTGACATTGCTAGGTTGACTCAATTTATCCGGACGAGTTGATTGTTCCCACCCACGTACATTCATCACATATACCGGATGACCCGCCTGAGCTAAATCTGCGGCTACCGAATAGCCAGGAACATCAATATCAAACGATGCCACACCACCGCCACCGCCACCATGCAACAGTAGTACAGGACGGCGTGTGGTGTTTAGTGTTTTTACTTCTCGTACAAAAATTTGAATACTGGGTTCGCTGGTGACAAAAGTATCTTGGCGTTGAATCGAAGATTGTAGAGATGATTGCGTTTGGGTTGACGGCATCGGTTTTGGAATTGGTGTTTGTATTTGACCGCAGGAAATCCCAAAAGTTAGGGAAAGTAAGGCAGTTGAATAAATAAAGCGTTGTTTGCTCAACAGATGGATTTTCATCACAACCTCCAGCAATTCATGAAATTTACGCTTTACTTTGATACTAAAAAGCGAGATTATAAATGTCCAACACCAGTTTTGTTCAGTACTGACACCTAAAAGGTTCAAATGGAACTACGGCATCTGCGCTACTTCATCATGGTTGCCGAAGAATTGCATTTCGGACGAGCTGCTCAACGATTGAATATGGCACAACAACCGCTAAGTCGCCAGATTCGGGATCTGGAGGCTGAGATGGGAGTGCAGTTGTTCTATCGCACGAAACGGACTGTGCGCCTGACGGAAGCAGGACAAGTTTTTTTGAAGGAAGCAAGCAAAATTCTGGAGCAAACTGAACAAGCAGTTATGCTGGCTCAACGCACTAGTCAAGGAAAAGCTGGAAGACTGGCGATTGGTTTCACAGGCCCTGCCTTAAATCGGACACTACCAAGAATTGTGCGCTTGTTCAAAGCTAAACATCCCCAGATTGAACTATCTCTAGAACGAATGCAAACTAACGAACAAGTCGCAGCACTAATTTCAGGTCAACTGCAAGTCGGCTTATTACATCCGCCCATTCAAAATGACACGCTGAGGCTGGAAACAGTTCACCGTGAACCGTTAGTAGTTTTTTTACCTGACTATCATCCCTTGGCTAACGTGCCAACGGATACCATATCAATTCAAGCTTTAGCCAGTGAGTCTTTCATTCTGTTTCCCCGTCGAGTTGGTTCAGTGCTGTATGACCAGATTATTCAACTATGTCAGCAAGCAGGCTTCAGCCCTAATGTTGTGCAAGAGGTGATACCACAGCAAATAATTGTCGGTTTAGTTTCAGCGGGCATTGGTGTTTCTTTGCTTCATGCGTCAGCCCAAGAAGCAATGTATCCAGGTGTCGTAATTAAGCACTTAGTCGAACCCACACCTGAATTAGAATTAGCAGTCGCTTGGCATCCAGAAATTATCAGTACTGCTTTAGACTTTTTTCGCAATATTGTTCGAGAAGTTGCTTGTAAATAGCCAAATTAGGGGTTTTCTAACACTGAGAAAGCCTAAAATTTAAGTCTTTTTACTTTTACTTTTTTGAACTAATACCTGATTCGGGGGTCAACATAAGCATTAATAATGTCAATTAAAATACTTGCCCCAACAACGATCGCCCCAAAGAATACCAATACACCTTGGACTGTGGGATAATCGCGATCGCTGATTGCTTGATACAAACGATTGGCTAAACCAGGCCAAGAAAATGTCACCTCAGTTAAAATCGCTCCACCCAACAAAGAAGCAAAAGTTAACCCCAAAACCGTAATGACTGGAATCAAAGCATTTTTTAAAGCATGAGCTACTAAAATTTTCCTTTCTGGAATACCTCTAGCTCTAGCTGCTTCTACATAATCAGCACGGAGAGTTTGCTTTAAGTTAACGCGCACAATTCTCTCAAAAATCCCACTGAGCAAAATTCCCAAGGTAAGGCTAGGAAGTGCAAGATGGTACAAAGAAGCAAAAAACTGAGTCAAGTTACCACTAAGTAAACTATCAAAAGTATACAACCCTGTAATTTTTGATGGTGGCGGCAACGTCGGCGGAAAACGGTTAGAGTTAGGAAACCACCCCAGTTGTACCGAGAAGATTAACTGTAACAGCATTCCCGCCCAAAACATCGGCAACGCGTAAGTAATAATCCCGAATAACCGCCCTCCCACATCAAAATATGTTCCAGGGCGAGAAGCGGAAAGTGTGCCTACTAAAATGCCGACAATGAGCGCAACTGCCATACTAAATACTGCTAACTCCACTGTTGCGGGGAAATACTGTCCGATGATGTCCCAAACATTGTCTCCGCGACTTGTCAAAGAAATTCCCAAATCAAAGCGCAGTAAGTTTCCCAAATAATTTAAATACTGTAGCCACAAAGGTAGGTTTAATCCTAATTGCTTTCGCAATTCTTCTTTTGCTGCTTCTGGCGCACGTCCACCTAGAATCGCATCAGCGGGATCTCCTGGTGTAGCTCGCAATAATAAAAATACGATGGTAATGATAGTTAACAGCTGAAGCGGCGCTAGGAGCAACCGCGAGACAATGTAATACTGTAGGGCTTTTGAGCGAGACATTTTATGAAGTATGAATTATGAAGTCTGAAGTCTGAAAGGTAAAGGCTGAAGACAGAAGTTTGAAGAGGAAAAATGAAATTTATATTTCATACTTCACACTTCATACTTCATACTTTACTTCCCTACTTTTTGATTGTTTTATAAATCAAATTCTGGGTAGGATCAAGTTGGACGTTACTTACACCTTTTTGGGCAAATACGTAGTCTTTGTTTTGCCAAAGAGGAACATAAGGTACATCATTAGCTACTTGCGTTTGAATTTGGGCAAAAATTTTCTCCCTTGCTGCGGGATTTTGTTCTTTGCGTTGTTGGTCGATGAGTTTATTCATGGTTTCGCTATAGTAAAACGAACCTTGAGTTTGACTACCACCATCTTCGCAACCTTTGGCATCGGAACCTTTTTGACAAGCCAAAAAAGGTTGCACATAATTATCTGGATCTAAAAAGTCTGGATACCAATCAAGTAAAGCTGCTGGATATAAACCTCTAGAAATGTCTTTAAAGAAGGTCGCGCCTTCTACTGTGTTGACTTCTAATTGTATGATGCCGTCCATTTTAGTATCGGCAATTGATTTGAGTGTCTGTGCTGCTAAACTCCGAGTCGGTGAACTTGAAGGATACCAAACTGGAATTTTTACGGGATTTTCTTTAGAGAAACCTGCTTTGGTTAATAATTCCTTAGCTTGATCAAATTTACCATCACCATATTTGTCTTTAAATAATGGCTGGGAAACGTTGAATGTAGTAGGAATCATACTATAAAGCGGATCAGCTTGACCGTATAAAACTCGCTCATTTAATAGTGGACGGTCAAGAATTGCTGCGATCGCTTGTCTAATTTCTGTTTTATCTAAAGGTTTTTGATTGCGATTTAATACCAGATAACTTACAACACTACCTTGAGATGTAATCGCTTGCCAATTTCCTTTTTTACCGCCTTCTTCTAAGCTGCGAATTTGATCAGGTTGTAATGATAAATAAGCTACATCTACTGCACCTGTACGAAAGGCATTAAATAAGTTAACTGGACTAGTTTGAATTTGAACGTTAATTCCCTTATTTGCTGGTTTTTCTCCCCAATATTGATCAAACACATCCATCCGTAGTGAATCTGTGCCATACTGCGCTAATTTGTAAGGGCCAGTACCAACAAATATGTTTGGTTTAAATTTACCAGCACCAAGTTCATACGCTTTGGGTGAAACTGCACAAACTCCAGAAAATGCTAGTAGAGAAGGAAATGCCGCAAAGGGTTTTTTGAGTTTGATTGTTAGTTCATTTTCACTTGTGGCGGTGACTGAGTCTACTGTATCAGCTAATAAAAAAGAAGGTTTACCTTTATTCTCAATAAATCGCTTAATACTAAACTCCATTGCTTTGGCGTTGAAGGGTGTGCCATCGTGGAACACTACTCCTTGGCGCAGGGGTATGGTGTAAGTTAAACCGTCTTGACTGACTTTTGGTAAACTTGTCGCCAATTGCGGTTTAATTTCTGTATTACCTGGTTCGTAAGTATAAAGGCGATCGCTCATATTAAACACTAAACCCAAGGATGCCAACTCATAAGCATCCGCTGGATCTAGAGTTCTCGGCTTTGCCGTTGTACCAATAGTAATGCGACCATCCCCGGCCGGAGTATTTACACCACCCGACGGTGTGGTATTTGTTTGTCGAGTACCACAACTGATAACTAAAAATAAACACAGACAGAAAAGACAGAGGAATTGTGTAATCCGACCCCACCTTCGCACAGACAAGGGAAACAATGTCATACCTTTGAATTTATTAAAATCAGCGGTCAGTAATTGTACTATATGTGTGGCAATAATACCCAATTTTTTACAATTAAGGCGGCGATCGCTACTACTTAGCTGTAAAATCACTCATGTAATTGGATATTACAGAGAATCAAAACACGATTGTTGATTTTTTAACTATTGAGATATATCAAAAAATATTACGAAAACTCATCTTGTTCATTTCAGTATTTTAATGTAGTATTTTGAACAAAATCAAATAAAATTTCTGCAAATTAATAAAACAGTCTAGGCAAGTCAAAATCAGAAGAATGTTATTATTTAATCTTAATTTCACAAACTAAATAAAATTGTCTTAAATTAAAAAAATATGGTTCTTTAGTACTTATTATGCTAAACTAACAATTAAAATGCCAGCTTAATAAGCATCTTATTCGGAAGTTTTCAAAATTTCTAAACCCATAAGCCGAGCGCTTAATTAGTTTGAGTTTGTTATT
>NZ_JAIVFW010000067.1 GCF_020829595.1 Nostoc sp. CHAB 5844 | reverse complement strand
GAATTTTCTAGATGTGAACGAGGACGAAGAAACCGCCTGATGATGGCTACCTTGACTCAGTAGCCGAAACGCTGGCACTACTGCCAGCGTCGCGGGTTGAGTCCACATCAATTCGCACCATTACACAACGGGAGTGCGGCGTTGTAATAGAATTGCGCTCCTAATAGTGAGGCGTTTTTCTATTCAAGCGTTGTAATAGGTTCCCAGTTCGTTTAGGAGTGAATCGCGCCCCTGCCAATGCCTTGGATGTGGGGCGTTAGGGTGATTCGTGCGCTTTTGTACTGGGTTTTCGTTTAACAACTAACTAAACCTTATTGGCTTACAGAACCATGACAATTGAATTAAAAACTTTGGGTATTGATGTTTCTAAAGCATCGGTCACAGTTCATGTTTTATCATCATACCCTAAAGGCGGACTAAAGGCATACTGGGAAAAAACTAGAAATAAATCATCAAGTTTATATCCAGTTTTTTACAGTAATCCTGATGTTAAAAAGAAGCAAAAATCAGCTTTTGATTTTGCTAATTTTCTTCAAGAATGTAAACCTGATTTGGTAATCTTGGAACCTACAGGTAATCATTATTCACGTCTTTGGGCGAGAATAATTGAAAGTTTAAGTATCAAAATTTTGTGGGTTGGTCACATAGAACTACGCCGATATCGTGGGGGGAAGAATTTACCAAACAAATCTGATGCTGCTGATGCACTCGCTATGGCCGCTTACCCGCTCGACGTAGAACATCACACAGAAGATGGAGAATTAAATCTTAGATATTTTCTCCTACATCGCCCGGAACCAATTAACCAGTTAAGGGAACTGTGTCAGCAGTTAGAACACCTCAACCGCGTTCAGTCACCAATTGTTAATTATGCCCGTCAATTGTTGGCTTGGCAGTTTCCAGAAGTTGCTCATGTTAAATCTAAAAGCACCAAATTGGGAAATGTCCCGCCTCTTTGGGGCTGGCTTGCCCAAAGACAACTGGAAGTATCGCCACAAGCATGGAAGGCACTAACAGCAAAATATCAAGCCTCGGCTGCCAACCATTACGGTATTACCATTGACCCAATTTTAAGAGAACACGCCGATTGGCTGTGTGATATTGAGTTGACTGAACAGCGTATTGAAACTGCTATTAAACAGCTACTAGCTGATGAGTGTTTCAATGTTTATAACCAAATCTTTGATCAGTTTGGGTTTGGTTTACGAGTTCGCGCCCGGTTGCTAAGTAGGATTTACCCGTTTGAAGCATTCTTGAGCAATGGTAAACCGCTGATTGAGTATGAAGTTAGAGAAGTCAAACGGGTAGAAAAACAGCGGCGGGATGGTCAAACTGTCGTGAAGCGACTGCCAGGAGATGTGAAGCGAGTTAAACGTAATCGCTCACGCGACACGTTCAAAATGCGCCTTGGTATGGGAACTACACTTGAGCAGTCAGGTGATGAGTTGATTGAAGTGACAAGTGGTTCGGCACTGTGCAGAATGTCGTTTTGGCAATATGTTCTGTGCCAAATTGAGACAGAACGATTACCAGACAGTCACATTGCCTCTATCATGCTTGAGTACCGCAGCAAACTCAAAGACTTTACTGATGAGTCTGGACGGCAATTACTCAATGGCAAACACCTGCAAGGTAAGTTAATGGCTAAGGTAGCTAATCTACTTTTCAAGGGGCTTGTTGACGCGATCGCAAAAAAATCTAACTAGTGATGTTTTAATTAAAATTTACCCCTAAGCAATTTAACAGCTTGGGGGCTTTTAAATTTTCGCTACACTTATTAGAGTGAATAGAAACAAAGCATATTTCATATCACGCTGATTAAGCATAATTCCCCATGACCACTTCTAAACGCCGCTATCACATTACTACCTTCGGTTGCCAAATGAATAAAGCCGACTCAGAGCGCATGGCTGGCATTTTAGAAGACATGGGCTTTGAGTTTTCCGAAGATCCAAATAATGCAGATGTAATTCTCTACAATACCTGCACAATTCGGGACAATGCCGAGCAGAAGGTATACTCTTACCTTGGCAGACAAGCCAAGCGCAAACACGAACAGCCAGATTTAACTTTGGTGGTGGCTGGTTGTGTCGCTCAACAAGAAGGCGAAGCACTACTGCGACGAGTCCCAGAATTAGATTTGGTCATGGGGCCACAACACGCTAACCGTCTCAAAGATTTGCTGGAATCAGTGTTTGAAGGCAACCAAGTTGTCGCCACCGAACCAGTCCACATTATGGAAGACATCACCCAACCGCGACGGGATAGTAAAGTTACTGCTTGGGTGAATGTAATTTATGGCTGTAATGAACGCTGTACTTACTGCGTAGTTCCTAATGTGCGTGGTGTAGAACAATCCCGCACACGAGAAGCCATTCGCGCGGAAATGGCAGAACTCGGACGACAAGGTTACAAGGAAGTAACTTTACTTGGTCAAAATATTGACGCTTACGGTAGAGATTTACCTGGCGTGACACCAGAAGGACGACATCTGCACACCTTCACAGATTTGCTCTATTACGTGCATGATGTACCAGGAGTGGAGAGGTTAAGATTTGCTACTAGCCACCCCCGTTATTTCACGGAAAGATTAATTAAAGCTTGTGCAGAATTGCCCAAGGTGTGCGAACACTTCCACATTCCTTTTCAATCTGGAGATAACGCTGTATTAAAAGCGATGTCACGGGGTTACACTCACGAAAAATACCGCCGGATTATTGATACGATTCGCAAGTATATGCCGGATGCGTCAATCAGTGCTGATGCCATTGTCGGCTTCCCTGGCGAGACAGAAGCACAGTTTGAGAATACCTTGAAACTGGTTGATGATATTGGTTTTGACCAATTGAATACAGCGGCTTATTCTCCGCGTCCAGGAACACCCGCTGCATTGTGGACAAATCAACTGAGTGAAGAAGTAAAAAGCGATCGCCTACAAAGATTAAATCATTTAGTGGCGATTAAAGCAGCCGAGCGATCACAGCGTTATTTTGGTCGCATTGAAGAAGTATTAGTAGAAGACCAAAATCCCAAAGATAAAACCCAAGTCATGGGACGCACACGAGGAAATCGTCTGACATTTTTTACTGGTGATATTAACGAGTTAAAAGGGCAATTGATGAAGGTAAAAATCACCGAAGTTCGTGCTTTTAGCTTGACTGGCGAACCAATAGAAGTGCGCCAAGCTTTACCTGTTTAATGCTTAGATTAAGTAAATATTTATCAACTCTGACATTTAACAGGTATGTTGACTCTTAAACAAAATAGTCTCAATTGGTCTTTAACACACGCTCTAAAGTATAGAGATACGGATGTATTTCCACTTCCTTTTGAGTATAAAGCTATTCAACATGATTGGCAAAATTTACGCTCTTGGCTTGAGTCACAAAATATTCTGGATTGGCAAGTACGTCCTCATCGTACTTTACTTTCACCAAAAGCTAAGTATGGTTTTAGAGTAATAACACAACTTGATCCACTTGATTTTCTCGTATTCGCTGCTACTGTTAAAGAAATTGCTCCTGATATTGAAAATAGTCGAATCCCTGCAAATCATAATTTAGTGTTTTCATATCGTTTTAAAGCTACATCAGATGGACAAATTTTTGATCCAAGTTTGGGTTATAGCAATTTTCAAAATCAAACTCAACTATTGCTACAAGATGAACAAGTAGAGTTCATTGTTGTAACTGATATTGCTGATTTTTACTCACGTATTTATCATCATAGGCTAGAAAATGCTTTACAAAGTTCTACTAAAAATCAGTCTCACGTAAAAGCAATCATGCAACTTTTAGCGGGTTGGAATGGAACTGAAACTTTCGGGATTCCAGTTGGCAATGCTCCCTCACGTTTACTGGCTGAGATTACTCTCGCAGACGTGGATGAAGCTTTGTTAGCAAATAGTGTCCGCTTCATTCGGTTCAATGATGATTACCGTATTTTCGCAAAAGATTATGCAGAAGCTTATCGACACCTAGCATTTTTAGCTGATGTTTTGTTTCGTAATCATGGACTTACACTGCAACCACAAAAGACTAACATATTAAGTAAGGAAACATTTAAAAAACGCTATTTAGCTTCACCTGAAGATCGTGAAATTCATTCACTAGAAGCTCTATTTGATCGGCTCGTTTCAGCTTTGGGGCTTGGAAGCCGTTATGAGCGCATTGATTATAAAGATTTGAAGCCAGAACAAAAAAAACTTGTCGATTCATTAAACCTTGTTGTGCTTTTCCGTAAAGAAATTTATACGGACGGCGAGCCAGACTTAGGAATTCTTCGTTTTATCCTACGGCGAATGGGACAACTTGGTGATTCAGCCTTATTAAACGATGTATTAAATAAGTTAGATGTTCTTCACCCAGTATTCCCTGATATTATTCAGTACCTCAACAACCTGCGTAATCTATCTAATGAACAGCGTCAAGATATAGGTACAAAGCTAATTAACTTACTTGAAGATTCGATAATCAGTGAACTTGATTACCATAGAATGTGGGCGCTTGATCTATTCACTCGCTCGACAGAATGGGGTAACAAAAGTCAATTTTATAGGTTACTCATTTCGGCTAGAGATATGTTAAGCAGACGACAGTTGATCCTTGCAATGGGTCGAGCTTCAGAGCGTCATTGGTTTCAATCGCAATGGCGAAGTCTTTTTAACGAATCTCATTGGCCGCGTAGAGCCTTGCTTGCAGGAGCTAGTTGTATGTCTCCCGATGCTCGAAAACATTGGTATCGTTCTGTTGAGCCGCGACTTGATCCTCTAGAAAAAGCTGTGATGAAGTGGGCGAGACAAAATCCGTTTGGTAGTTGAAGTTACTATTTAGTAGTACACTAATAAATTCCTGAAATGGCTTCAGTATCAGTATAAACCAAATAACAGATTATGAGCAAAACACCTTTTGAAAAGTCACAAAATTCTGATGACGAGCTTTTAGCTGAGTATAAATTCGATGCCCAGAAAGCAAAACCAAATCGTTTTGTACAAGAGACTCTTTCATATCAAGCATGGGTTGACGAAATCCGCATACTTGTGGATGAAGGTATAGCATCATTAGAGCATAGTGAAGGAATTGACGGTGATACTTTTGTTAATCAATTGTTAACAGATTTACAAGAGATTAAAGAGTCATAGAAATGAAAAATTATGAATGATAATATTGAAATTGTTAGAGTTGTTAGTGGTAGACGAAATCTCAAATTAATATTTGAAAATCCAGAATATTGATGCTAGTAAGTTAATGCAAAACATGAATTTAAATTATAGAGCGATCGCCCAATTATCAACCAGCTATGCCAGCAAATGAGCGATCGCAATTATTACACAACTCGGTGCTGAGGCACTCGTAACAGAGATATTCCGACAATCAATAACCAGACTTCCCACAGAACAAATCCTATAGGTGTAGCTTGCAACACAGGAAATCCAGGTATTACGGTTGCAAATAACTCACTTTGCCCTAAGAGCAACAAAGGTACTGTCATTAATCCAAAGTAAGCAACCCAGGATTTGAATAAAGGTGAGTGCAGCATTGCTATTCCTACGCCCATTGTCCAGAAAACAAGCAACGTTTGACCGAGATATTCGCCAATCACAACACCACCGTATTGATGAACTGCTTGATAAACAACGCTGACAGCTTCGCGTGTTGCGGTGGTAGCTGTTGAACTGGTGTATAAATTCGCCAGCACAGGGACAACAAATACCCACCGCATTAATCCAACAGACTGAAGGATTCCTGAAAGTGCGCCTATCAACGTAGCCGTTGCCAAGTAAGGCATATCATCCTGTGCAATAATCTTATGTAGGAGCGTACTTGCAGGAATAAACAACAAGGCAGCAAATCCAAAGGTAAACCAAGTAGCAATCAATCCTGCGCCACCAGCCTGAAACCGTTGCAAAACATAATCAACAGGTTCTCTAAGGATATCGTCGTACTCAAAGTTTTGAATTAGTAGCATATAGGGGATGTTCAGCAGCACGACTAGCGCAATGAATAAAATCCCCGTGATTTTGACTAGATGCGATCGCGTCATTTTGCACCTCTATGCCAATATTTAACCAGCGATCGCTCCACCTTCGTCAAATCAGCTATCCGCACCAGTGTACCAACTAACACCGTTTGCAACAATCGCGGCATCTCAACTAAAACAATGTCTGCTTTCTTCAGTAATAAAGCAAATTGCAGTAAATTGGTTGGCATTCCTTCGTGGTTCACCTTACCATCAATTGCTAAACCAAACATCGCTCTGATAAACTGCTCAAACCCAGCAGCAGGACTGTTTTCACTTATATACGCCACCCAATCATCAGACGGATTGTGGAAACTGTGATGCACACCTGCGGGAACGTGTAAACTTTCACCTGCATACAAAGTTCGCCAATTCCCCTTTTGTCCAACTTCCATTTTCAGACAGCCGTTTATGACAGTAAAAGTTTCGCTCATTTGGGTGTGATAATGCAGGGGACTACCCTTAGCTTTGGGAGCTAAATCAAAGCGGATTTTGGCATAAGCTTCACTGCTTTCTAAAATAGTCATGCGATCGCCAGTCACAGGATTTACAATTACTTCTGGCTGTGCTTTTGTGGTGAAAATTGATGAATTCATTTGAAAAACTCCTTGTTTGATGCAGTGCTGTTTGACTACACTTAAACAATAAATTTTCTACTCAATTCTGAATTGACAAGTCCTGCCAAAAAGTTGACTAATCGCGCCGTTCTTGCTATTCACCTATGAAGGAAGCGACATTTTCCGTTTACATCACGCGAGGTATTGTGCAGTTTGCCGCCGCGAGATATGGAGTTGATGCAGATAGTCTGTGTACAGATGTCGGAATTGATGCTACTTTACTCAAAATGCCCGATCAGCAAATTTCGGGAACGCTGCATAGTGCTGTGTGGCGAGAAGTTATCAAGCGTACAGGTGATGAGAACTTTGCTTTACATCTAGGAGAAGCTTTTCATTTAGCAACGTTCGGGATTGTTGGTTATGTATTAGTCAACTGTCAAACATTTGCGGAAGTTCTGGAAAAATTCTCTCGCTACACTCGTCTATTCAGCCAAGGCGCATACATTCACTTTACAGTTGCTGATGGTTTGGTACTGTGCGACTGTGATATTATAGATGATTTAAAAAATTATCTGTTAGAACAACCTCGGTATGCGGTTGAGAGTACCTTTGCATCATTACTAATCGCAACAAAAGTCTTGACAGGAAAACCACTTTATCCTCATGCAGTCTGGTTTCAATATCCCCGTCCTGGTGATACCTCTGAACATGAGCGCATTTTTCAAACAGGCTTACACTTCTCAATGCCAACGAATCGTATTATCTTTGATGCTAACTGTTTGAATTGGTCAGTATTATCAGCTAATTCCAACTTACTTTCAATGTTTGAACAACATGCACAAACAATGCTCGATGCGATGAATCGAGAAGATGATTACACTAGAAAAGTTGTGCAGGAGATTGTCAAACAATTGAAAGGCAATTTACCAACTATAGAAGCAGTTGCCCGTAGTTTAGCAATCAGTGTGCGCCAGTTACAACGAGAACTACAAGCTGAGGATACATCTTATCAAGAACTTTTGGATAATACTCGCAAAGAGTTAGCCTTGCGACATTTAAAAAATCCAGCTACTCCAATTCACGATGTCGCATTTTTGTTAGGCTTTTCTGAACCCAGTGCTTTTCACCGTGCTTTCAAAAGATGGACAGGGCAAACTCCCAGAGCTTATCGATTATCGTATTGTTGATATAGCGATCGCCTACAAAAATTAAACCATATTGAAATCAAAAAAATTGGAATTTTTATGAATCGTTCTCGGATAATTCAACCTGGACAAAGCTATACATTCAGCAAATATTTTGAATTACCATTTTCTCCAGAAGATATTCTTGCTGAACTTGGCTGTTCGTATGAACGTGAAAGATTACAATTACAAAAAGCAGAATATCTATTCAATAATATTGAAGAATTACAACGAATAATTGAACGTAATCTTCGACGTGTGAAACTGTTAAGTGAAGACGCACGAAAGCAAGCTATTATTGCGCCTATCTTACTAGAAGTTTGTGAAATCGCCCAAACTCAATTGAATATTGAGTATCCTATTAGTGTCAGTGAGCAGTTAAAAGGTAGCTTAGATTACTACATTAATAAAGGTAAGGGATTGTTAGTGATAGAAGCTAAACAAGCAGATTTAAGTAGAGGCTTTACACAATTAGCTGTAGAGTTAATTGCCCTTGATCAATGGATAAATTCTGATACACCTATTCTTTATGGTGCTGTAACTACTGGTGAAGATTGGCGATTCGCTACATACAAACGTCAAGAAAAATTGATAACTGAAGACTTAAAATTGTATCGAGTTCCAGAAGAATTGATAGAATTAATCAAAATTCTAGTTGACATACTAACCGAAGATTAAATTATTTATTAGGTATTAAAACAGCCAAGTCATTGGGCTGTTAGAGTCTTCAGCATCAAGTTAAACTTTTTAGTTGCTTGAATCTGATACCTACGCTTTGAGATGATGTTGGTAGAAACAGTGCGTCGCAAGTTCAACAACCTCTCAGAGTATCAGCATAGTACACATTAGTTAATTACATGGCTTTAGTAATTGCTGGAGAACGTAGTGGGGTGGGTAAAACAACAGTCACACTCACCCTTTTAGCATCTTTATGTCGTCGCGGTGGCCAGGTACAATCTTTCAAAGTCGGGCCGGACTACATTGACCCGATGTTTCATAGCTACGTTACTGGCCTTGCTTGTCGTAATTTAGATCCGGTGCTGACTTGTGAAGCTTATGTTCAGCAATGTTTTGCTAATCACAGCCAAGCGAGTGAATATAGTTTGGTTGAAGGCGTAATGGGTTTATTCGATGGTGTTTCGTCATTTGTAAAGGACAAAGGCCAAAGGACAGATTTTGCTAGTACGGCTCATATTGCACGGTTACTAGATTTACCTGTAGTGTTGGTAATTGATTGCAGTCGTTTATCAGGTTCGGTGGCTGCGATCGCTTACGGTTATTGTTCTTTTGATCCCAAAATTAAAATAGCTGGTTTAGTACTAAATCGTGTGGGGAGCGATCGCCATCTCTCCCTACTTAAAGATGCTCTACAATCTCTACAATTACCCATTCTCGGTGTATTACGTCGTCAAGATAACATTACAATTCCTGATCGCCATCTTGGTTTAGTCCCCACAGCCGAACTCAGCGAACTGGATGCAGTCATAGAACGCCTGGCTGATTTAGGCGATACTTGCTTCGATTGGCAACATTTATTACCTCTATTAAACACTCAAAGCTCAGCACTCAACACTCAGCACTCAGCACTCAGCACTCAACACTCAGCACTCAACACTCAACACTCAGCACTAAGTCAAGTGAGGATTGCCGTTGCACGCGATCGCGCTTTTAATTTTTATTACCAAGACAATCTCGATTTACTACAACAATTAGGTGCAGAGTTAGTCTTTTGGAGTCCTTTAGCAGACTCAGAATTACCTCAAAATATACAGGGAATGTATTTTGGCGGTGGTTTCCCAGAAGTTTTTGCTCAACAATTAGCAGCAAATACCAATGTTCGCCAAGCCGTAAAAACAGCTATTTTACAGGGAATGCCCACAATTGCCGAGTGTGGCGGATTGATGTATTTGTGTGAAGAAATCATCGATTTTGAGAGTAAATCTTACCCAATGGTAGGAGTAATCCCAACATCTGCTTGCATGGGCGGACGTTTAACTTTAGGTTATCGTCGGGCGATCGCTTTACAAGATAGTTTATTAGTAGATGCAGATACAACTGTTTACGGACATGAATTTCACCGCTCAAGTTTAAAGTCAAATTCTCATCAACCATTGTTTGAAACTTACCGCTACGATTGTGATGAAAATATGGGGTTTGAAGGCTGGAATTTACCTATTAATCTTCACGCTTCTTATGTACATTTACATTGGGGAGCTAGTGTAGAAATTCCCCAGCGATTTATTCAACAATGTCGAGGAAAAGTGCTGAGTGCTAACTGAAGAGTCAAATTTGATATTTTTACAGAATTTACAGAACAATTGTACCAACCAAATTATAGTGCTTTGCCTAAAATACTATTAACCTTAAGGGTTAACAAAATCGATAGAAGCTTGGTACAATGGATATTATGTTTAGTAATCGTAAATTTGAAGAAGAGTGCAATAACCACAGGCTTCTACAGAAAAATCATGGTGCAGATAGAGCAAAACGCATCCGAAGACGACTAGATGATTTACGTGCTGCCAACATACTAGAAGATATGCGAAATCTTCCAGGAAGATGCCACGAATTGCTTCAAGATCGAGCAGGTCAGTTATCGCTCGATTTAGATCATCCGTATCGGCTAATATTTGAGCCAGCAGATGAACCAATTCCTACTAAGCCAGATGGTGGCATCGACTGGAGTAAAGTAACTGCCGTTAGAATACTGGGCGTGGAAGATACTCATGAGTAATACAATCCAAAATCAATACACGCCAGATTACGTTTCTCCTCCTGGCGAAACTCTTCAAGAAATCCTTGAAGAGCGGGGTATGTCTCAAGCAGAACTAGCGGAACGTACAGGAAGACCTAAAAAAACAATTAACGAAATTATCAATGGGAAAGCAGCAATTACTCCTGAAACTGCATTACAGCTAGAGCGTGTATTAGGTATAAGAGCTAGTTTTTGGAACAACCGTGAACGACAATACCGAGAAGCTTTAGCACGACAAGAAGAACAAGAGCGCTTGCAAAAACAAGTCACATGGCTGAAACAAATTCCTGTAAAAGCCATGATTGATTTTGGTTGGATTCCGTGCTGTCAAAACAAGGTTGAACAATTGCGGGAAGTGCTAAATTTTTTCGCCGTCGCCTCCCCTGAACAATGGGAGGGAATATGGTGTAGTACTCATGTAGATTTTCGTAAATCGCAGGCTTTTCAAAGTGAGCCTGGTGCAATGGCTGCTTGGCTGCGTCAAGGAGAAATTGAAGCATCTGAGATTCCTTGCGCTACCTATGATGCAAATAAGTTCAGGGAGGTATTGGTACAAGTTCGCGCTTTAACAAGACAACCACCAGAAGTTTTTCAACCAGAAGTTGTGCAACTGTGCGCCCAGACAGGAGTAGCTGTAGTTTTTATACCTCAACTTCCCAAAGCAAGAATCAGCGGAGCAACACGCTGGCTAAATCCTCATAAAGCACTGATTCAACTCAGTCTACGGCATAAAACCGATGACCATCTGTGGTTTGCTTTCTTCCACGAATCTGGTCATATTCTGCTGCATGGTAAACGTGATGTGTTCCTTGAAGGTAAAGGTGTTGCCGCTGTTGAAGATTTAGCCAAAGAGGAAGAAGCAAATAAATTCGCTGCGGATCTACTCATCCCCCCTATAGAATTGAAGCGATTTCTAGCATCAGGTCAACAACACAGTAGAGTGGGTATTGAGCAGTTTGCTGCTGAAATTGGCATTGCACCAGGGATTGTAGTTGGCAGACTTCAGCATGATGGAATTTTACCGCCTAGCCACTGCAATGATTTAAAGCATCGATTTGAGTGGGTTTTGGATGAGTCAGAAAGTTAATTGTGAACAATTAACAGATGTTGTTATGTGACTGTAACTCAATATTCAATATTGGTATTTATCTGTGTCTTTAAGCACTCATTGATACCCCTAGCCCCCCTTAAAAAGGGGGAATCCAATTCAAAGTCCCCCTTTTTAAGGGGAGCCAGTGCGTTGGGCGGGTTTCTCGACTTGAAGCAACTGGCGGGGATTTAGGGGGATCTAAAACTTTTTGCTACCGACACGATGACTTTTAAAACATCCTCTTATATCGATGCTATTGTTATATCTGATAACAAGTAGTGAACAGCATCGGCATTAATAATAAAATGTATAAATTACTCCAACTTACCTAGAAATAGTCAATCCCAAAAATAATGTTACGGTGTCTTGGGTAGCCTCAAACAATTTACTGAACAGTTAAATTTAATTGATGCTTTTACTCTGGCACTGAATGAAGCTGGTTTATAATAACTGTATTTGTATCTGAAGTTTTTACCATGCCTTCTCCGTTTCCTGGCATGAATCCTTACTTGGAAAACTCAGAAATTTGGTCAGAGTTTCACAGCCGGATGATTGTGGCAGTTGCTGATGCGCTTGATGATTGTCTGAGTCGAGATTATCGCGTAGCAGTAGAAAAGCGCGTATATCTGAGTGAAGCTGGAGAAAGTATATTAGTTGGTATCCCGGACGTATCTGTGACTGCTGCTACACCAAAAACAAATCCAGATACAAACCTCGCTACAGTAGTTCAACCACTTAATATTGAAATTCCCATTGCACAAGAAGTGCAAGAGCGCTTTTTGGAAATTCGGGAAGTGACTACAGGAAGAGTCATCACTACTATAGAACTGCTTTCTGCCAAAAATAAACGCTCTGGTGAAGGACGTATTGCTTATCTGCAAAAACGGCAAAAGATTCTCACTAGTGCTACTCATTTAATTGAAATTGATTTGTTGCGAGGTGGTGAACCACTACCGATGATTGGCAAAGTTGCATCAGATTACCGCATTTTAATTAGTCGCAGTCCGCAACGTCCCAAGGCACAACTATATGCTTTTAATCTGAGACAGCCAATCCCAGCCTTTCCGATTCCGCTGCGTGAAGGAGAAGCAGAACCATTACTAGAATTGCAACCTTTGTTACATTGTGTTTATGACCGTGCTAGGCTGGAACTGGCGATTAACTATAATTTGCCTTGTAGTCCTAAGTTATTGATAGAAGATGAAGCTTGGCTGCAAAGTTTGACACTACTATGAATTAGTCACATCAATACTTTCATTCAATCTGCGAATTAGCCGTGATAACTCACGGATGATATTTACAGCTATTTCTGGAGTTTCTTCTATTGCGTCATAAAGTTGCTCTTGTGTGAGTTCTAAACATTCACAAGGTTCGAGGGTGGTGGCGGTAGCAGAACGAGGCTGTGTATCAAATACTGCCATTTCACCAAAGTATTTTCCCTGTTCTACTTCTGCGAGAAATTTATTGCCAATGTGGACTTTAACTCTACCAGATACCACAATATAAAGCGATCGCCCTTCTTCACCCTGCCTAAAAATTGTGTAATTAGCAGGAAATGACAATTCGTGCATCACTGAAGTCAGCCGCACAATAAAATCATCCCGCAATTCCTTAAAAATCGGGACTCGTCGCACAAATAACAATCGGTCAACACTACTGAGCATAATTAAGAGTTAAGACTCACACCTTAAAAATATCAGGTAATTTTGGTAATCTTGAGTATGCGATCGCCATATTAACCGATAAAAATCACAACTATAGCAGGGAACAGAGAGCAGCGCGGTCTTGGGGTCTCACGTCACTTCTTTCAAGTCGGCGAAGCCGCCCAACAGAGTGGCTACCCAAGTGGAGCGACTGCGGAGGAACAGGCTTGAAAGTCGCTTAGTGTCATTGTTTTACGATTACTAGAACTTACGCCCGAAATTAATCAGCAACGCCTCACAGACGATAGTTGATGCTGAAAAAGTAAGGATTCAGGTCTAATATTGTGGAAGTAAAGAAGGGCGATTTATCAGGTAAAGATAGTAATCCCCGCCGTAGTTTACCATCGGCATCAAGTAAAATGTCATTGGCGGCAACTTGTCCTAGTTGTTTAAGTTTTGGGGGAGGTGCAACACTAGGAATACCCACTTTTTGAATGCCGACTAAATTTGTTATTGATTCGTATAATTTATTTAATTTTTCAGTTTCCTCACCTACAGGTAAATCTCGATAAATATCAAGTCCAATTGCTTGTGGTTGTTGCGCTTTGATTTTTTCTAATAGTTTTTTGATTAATTTATCTGATAAAGGAAAGCCGTATTTGTGTAAATCAGATTCGGTAACTTCAACAATAATAATGCGGTTTTTATATAAAAGGTAGTAAATTCTTGGCTAAAGTTAGGATTTGAAAAACAGCTACTTAAGTTTGTATTGAATTAGTTATTATACCAATTCTCTGTGAAGCTGCACATTATTTTTACCCCTCCCAACCTCCCCGAACCTGCGGGGAGATGCCGCAGGCGGTGGGGTTCTTTCTATGCGTCTTCATCTAAAATTGGTATTAAGTAAGCAAATTATCCTGGCTCATTAATGGAATGGGTGGTGAATACCATTAAAATATAGGGAGACATGGTAAGTGAGCGTATTGAAGTCAATTCAATTAAAACTAAAGTTCTTTGTTGGTTCTCTTTTTTATTTAAAATATGCTATCCACGCATATATTTATTCTCTGCAACGAGATGGGCTAGAACGACAGTTTACGCATCTATCAACAGAAGTAGGTTTTGCTAAACCAGGTAAAATACTTAGTGCAGAGCAGAAAGGCAGCAGTGTTATTTTGTACTTTGAGCTTGCAGAGTTAGAAATTTACTTTTTAACAGAGGATTTGGTAAGAATTGATTGGAAACTGGGAATAGCTCCAATTCCTTATGCCATTGCTAAAAATGATTGGCAGGATGTAGAAATAAATTTAGAACAAACAGATAATGACTGGGTTATTTTTAGTAGCCAAGTAAAAATAATTGTGGCAGTTGATGGTAGTTTAAAATTCTGCGATCGCTCTGGCAACATCCTCAGAGAAGAACTACCACCACAGCGCAAAAATGAGGGCTGGGTTCATCAAGCACAACTACGAAAAGAAGAACGCATCTACGGACTAGGAGAAAGGGCTTCTTCTCTGAATTTACGAGCTGCGAAAGATGAGCAGCAACAAAGTAAAACCTATCGGATGTGGAACTTTGACGCAGCTGGAATGTATGCGCCCGGATCTGACCCTATGTATCTGTGCATTCCGGTGTATGTGGGTATGCACTCTGATGGGAGTTACCTAATTTTTTATGAAAATTCTTTTGATGCTAATTTTACTTTTGACGAAACTGCCACAGCTGACTTTGTAGGCGGAAGGCTACGTTACTATTTCACTTACGGCTCACCTGGGCAATTGTTAGAGCGCTATACTCAATTAACCGGACGTGCTTCCTTACCACCGCGTTGGGCGTTAGGCTATCACCAATCGAAATGGGGATATCGGACAGAACAAACTATTAGAGAAGAAGCCCAAGCCTTTCAAGCTTATGATTTACCTTTGAGTGCCATTCATTTAGATATTGACTGTCAAGTTGGCAATCGCGCTTTTACCATTGACCCTGAGCGTTTTCCTAACTTGGCAGGTTTTACTCAAGAACTTGCACAACTCGGAGTGCAATTTATCGCTATTCTCAATCCGGGGATCAAGTACAGTCGCCACAGTAACTTATTTTTAGAAGGTCAGATTCTCGACGGATTTTGCAAACTTCCTGATGGGAGTCTAGTGGTTGCACCTGTTTGGCCTGGTTGGTGTGTATTTCCAGATTTTACTAACCCGAAAGTTCGAAGTTGGTGGAGTCGGCAGTATGCTTACTTGCTAGATGTCGGGGTGGCAGGATTTTGGCACGATATGAACGAGCCTGCTGCTTTTATTCTCTGGGGCGATCGCTCTTTACCGAAAGTTACTCAACATTTCATGGAAGGTAGAGGTGGAGATCACCGCGAAGCCCATAATGTTTACGGGTTACTACAAGCAGAAGCCGCCTACGAAAGTTTGCGTCAATATCGTGCTGAGAAACGTCCCTTTATTGTCTCCCGTGCAGGTTGGGCAGGACTTGGGCGTTATGCTTGGATTTGGACGGGTGATATTGAATGTAGCTGGGGTGCATTGCGTCAGACAGTGGCTACCGTAGTCGGTTTAGGGCTTTCTGGTATTCCCTACAGTGGCCCAGATATCGGTGGTTTCCAGGGGAATCCTGGTGGCGAACTTTACCTACGTTGGTTCCAAATGGCAACCTTTCTTACCTTTTACCGCACCCATGCAGCCAATAACGTAGAACATCGCCGCCCCTGGACTTATGGCGAACCATACTTGAGTATTATTCGCTCATTCTTGCAACTGCGCTACCGATTGTTGCCGTACTTTTATACCTTGTCATGGGAAACTGCACAAAAAGGTTATCCTCCAGTGCGTCCGCTGTTTTGGTCTAACAGTGACAACTCCACACTCTGGGATGTAGAAGATGCTTTCTTGTTGGGTGATGCCTTACTTGTTTGCCCAATAGTCGAAGATGGGGGGCGATCGCGCTCAGTCATCCTACCGCCAGGAACTTGGTACAATTTCTGGGATGATAGTGCGATCGCAGGTGAACAACAAGTAACTTTAGACGCACCCTTAGAGAGAATTCCCTTGTTAGTCAAAGCCGGAAGCATTCTGCCGATGGAAGAAAACAAACAGCTAATTCTTCACATCTATCCACCTGTACAGGCAAGTGAGTATATTCTTTACTCTGATGCTAATGATGGATATGGAGCATCACGCCTAGATAAATTCCGGATGAGTCGAGATGCTAACAACTTAGAACTGCATTGGGAACAAGAAGGAGATTACCCCTTCTCTTATACAGATGTACAGTTACATTTACATGGATTCGACATACAGCAAGCTTGGATAGATGATACAGAGATTGCTATTCAAGAGCAAAAATTGTCATGTCATCCTTTTAAAAAAGTACGCCTAAAGGGACAATAGCAACTGATATCATGTCCGTTTAATTACCCATAATAAAATTACCTCACCCGCCTAACGGCACCCTCGCCTTACCAAGGGGAGGGTTGGAGAGGGGTAAAACAAGAATTATGGTTATTTTGCCGGACATGATATGATTATTAGACTGAGCGTACAATACAGTTCAGTTAAAAAAGTTCCTCTGTAAAGGAGAGAAAAATAGGCTTAAATTTTTTCTTCTTATTCCAGTCTCAGCTTTTTTTTTGCATTTTTTTCAACCTGTCGAACTCACGTCAAGATAGGATTGCAGGTTCCAAATGGATCAAAATATCCTCTTTTCTGACACCTCTAGCGATGAGTGACTGGGTTAAGCTCTCTTCAAAGTTATCTTCTTCAATGATAATTTGATGCTCTACTAAACGAGCATGAAACAGAATGCTATCGATCCAACGCTGTTTATCCCAGCCCGTAGCAAGAACCAGAAAATGACCTGAATCGGTATCGCAAACAGAATAAAGTTTGAGTGCCTGTAAGCGGGGTTGGTTGATAGTTGCTTCTTGCACCGTCTTCTTGAGAATGTCTGCATAATTCAATGTTTGATCCATTGAAGAATGACCTCCTGGCTTAGTTCATAAACTAATAAGTTAATTTTATTCCGCTGGACAACCAACTGAAAAATTGGTTTTTGAAAATGCTTAATGTATATCTCTTGACTCAGTGCTAAGTATAACTGACGGTCTGGCTCTTGCTCTTCCAACGCCCATTGATAAAGCTGAAGTTGTCCCATTGTTTTTTCGAGTTCACTGATAACGGACACAGCATCAAAATCTTTAACTTCAACGGCAATTTTACGCTCCTCTTTTTCTGCTGAGAAAAATTTCTCGGCTCCTAAATCAGCTTTCAACAGGGTTTGCTCCAATACCAAAATCAAGGGATCGTCTGTAATTGTCCAGCCATCTTTTTCGAGAGAGCGACGCAGGGAGAAATGTAAATCATTTCGTCTAGACATTCTTGGTTAGGTTCTAACTACAAACTATCGTCAAATTATCTCTTAGAGGTTATTTATCAAGTAAAGTCAGTTCATTAGAATACGTTAGCGCCAGCCAGTGTAACGCATCACCCATTCTAAATTGCTGAAAACATTACTATATATGTTTCTTCATTTCAGACTTCAGACTTCACATAAACTTGTATTGAATAACACAAGTCACGTAGAATCAGGTTGAGATTTTTTGGCAAACTTGATGACACTTGACCTAATTTGTTTGTTAATTCTGGCGTTGTGGTCAATTCCTTTGAATCACATTCCTGCACTCGCCCGTGTAGCCCATTCAGATATTACATGGGGAATGGGAAACCGAGACAAAATGCCGGATGTTCCCCCTTGGGTGGGACGAGCAGACAGGGCGCAGCGAAATCATCATGACAATTTAGCAATGATTGCAATAGTAATTTTAATTGCACACCTAACCAATCAGAACGATAGTGTGACCGCTTTTGCATCAATTGCGATCGCCGTGCTAAGAATACTGCACAGTCTTGTCTACATTTTTGGAATTACGGGTATCCGTTCAGCAGCATACTTTGGCGCTATTTTGGCATTATTTGTGATTATATGGCGAATTTTTAGTTGATATTTGCCAGGGGAGAATGATGGAACTAATTTCGGCAAGATTTCACCACTGAATTAAAACCCTAATCGTTCTCGAAGTACGGCTTCATCTCTAAAGCCAACCAGCACGGCTGTTCCATCTTGGACGAACAGCGGACGCTTGAGCAGCATTGTATCAAGAGCGAATGCGTCAATCCACTGTTGGTCAGTCCAAGTTTTCTTTTGTTTTCCTAAAGCGCGGTAGGATTGGCCAGAGGTATTTCGCATAGGAGCAGAACCCAAAGACTTCACCCAGTTTTGGATCTGCTCACGAGTTGGCGGAGTATCTTTGGTATTGATGAACTCATAGTCAATTGAGTGGCTTTGGAGCCATGCCAGAGCTTTTTTGCAAGTGCCGCAGTTGGGGATGCCGTAAACTTGAAGGGACATAACACTACGAGTGATTCAGGAATTTAATCGGATGAGATTACTATAAATAAGATTTGGGTTTTTACATTCGGTTATTTCGGCATTCTGACAAGGCTAAAAGCAAGAGCGATCGCTACATTAGAAGATATATATAGATATATAACCAGCAATCAACACAACCTCATGAGTGCAGCCACTATTCCGCAAAATCCCTTACTTCAAGGTACTGGTTTACCGCCCTTCACCGAGATTCAACCAGAACAAGTAATACCAGCTTTTGATCAGTTATTAAAAGAACTGGATGAACATCTGACTACCTTAGAGGCTAATGTCCAGCCAACTTGGAGTAGTTTAGTCGAACCTCTAGAAAAACTGACCGAACGGCTGAACTGGAGTTGGGGCATAGTCAGCCATTTAATGGGAGTGAAGAATAGTCCCCAGTTGCGCGAAGCTTATGAAACCGTCCAACCCCAGGTAGTACAGTTCAGTAACAGGCTTGGTCAAAGTCAAATTATCTACAACGCTTTTAAAGAACTTCGTGCTAATGATACCTGGTCAACCTTAGAACCAGCGCAGCAGCGCATTGTCGATGCGGCTATCCGTGATGCCGAACTATCTGGCGTTGGTTTGTCAGGAGAAGCACGCGATCGCTACAATACCATTCAAATGGAGTTAGCCGAACTATCTACCAAGTTCTCTAACCATGTATTAGATGCCACCAAAGCTTTTAGCTTAACCCTAACAACCAAAGCAGAAGTTGATGGCTTACCCCAAAGTTTACTCAGCCTAGCAGCCCAAGCTGCCCGTGCCGCTGGTGCAGAAAACGCCACCCCAGAAAATGGCCCTTGGCGCATCACCTTAGATTTTCCCAGCTACGGCCCGTTCATGCAGCACAGTACCCGCAGAGATTTGCGCGAAAAGCTGTATAAAGCTTATATCACCCGTGCTTCCTCTGGCGAGTTAGATAATAATCCTTTAATTGCGCGAATTTTGGAATTACGGCAAGAACTGGCAAATTTGTTAGGCTACAAAAATTTTGCTCAGTTGAGCCTTGCCAGTAAAATGGCTCCGAATGTAGCAGCAGTCGAGGCGCTCTTAGAAGAACTGCGGAGTGCGAGTTATGATGCTGCTGTCAAAGAATTAGCCCAACTGAAAGCTTTTGCTGCTGCTAAAGGCGCACCAGAAGCTGAAGATTTACAACACTGGGATATTAGCTTTTGGGCAGAACGCCAAAGGGAAGAAAAATTCTCTTTTACAACCGAAGAATTACGTCCCTATTTCCCCTTACCGCAAGTTTTAGACGGCTTATTTGGACTAGTCAAGCGGCTGTTTGGTGTCACCGTCACCCCTGCCGATGGGCAAGCCCCAGTCTGGCATGAGGATGTCCGCTATTTCCAAATTGCCGATGAAACAGGTAAACCCATAGCCTACTTTTACCTCGATCCTTTCAGCCGCCTCGCTGAAAAGCGTGGTGGTGCTTGGATGGATGTCTGCATTAACCGCAGCAAAATTAATGATAACAGTGCAACATCTGTCCGGTTGCCTGTAGCGTATTTGGTATGTAACCAAACTCCACCAGTTGATGGTAAGCCTAGCTTAATGACTTTCTATGAAGTAGAGACCTTATTCCACGAATTTGGTCATGGCTTACATCATATGCTCACCAAAGTTGATTACAGCAGCGCCGCAGGGATTAACAATGTTGAGTGGGATGCTGTGGAATTGCCGAGCCAATTCATGGAAAACTGGTGCTATGAACGCCCCACTTTGTTTGGGATGGCGAAGCATTACGAAACTGGCGAACCCTTACCAGAGCATTATTACCAAAAACTTTTAGCAGCTCGCAATTACATGAGTGGTAGTGCCACACTGCGGCAAATTCACTTTAGCACTGTGGATATAGAACTACACGATCGCTATCATCCTGGTGGTGATGAAACTCCGGCACAGTTACGCCAGCGCATCGCCAAGACAACCACAGTTTTACCACCCCTAAGCGAAGATTCTTTCTTGTGTGCTTTCGCCCATATCTTTGAAGGTGGTTATGCCGCAGGTTATTACAGCTACAAATGGGCTGAGGTACTTAGTGCTGATGCTTTCGCTGCCTTCGAAGAAGCTGGTTTAGAAGATGAAGCAGCTGTTCAAGCCACAGGTAGACGCTACCGAGATACTGTGCTGGCGCTTGGTGGTAGTAAGCACCCAATGGAAATATTCAAAGCCTTCCGAGGACGAGAACCCAGTACAGTTTCTTTGCTACGGCATAATGCTTTGTTAAACACAGCAGCCTAAGCTCATAATCACAAAAGTTTGCTTGTTGAGACCGCAAGGGGAGCCAGCGCGTTGGGCGGGTTTCCCGACAGCCGCGCGACTGGCGTGGCTCTTGAGCAGAGGAACCAGTGCGTTGCGGTGAATCAGTGCGGCGGGAGGGTTTCCCTCCGGAGCCACTTGCTCCACTTGGGGAGACCCCAAGTGGAGCAAGTGGCATCAGGCAACTGTGTTAGCGCAGCGATCTTCGACGCTCTTGAGCGTCACCCGAAGGGAGGGAACCTCCGTTGTAGCAACTGGCGTGAGCAAGGGAGAGGGTTTGAAGTTTTTCCCCAAAATTTCAATTGTGCAACTTGTAAGCACAAAAGCTTAGTAATGAAGTAGGGGAGTCAGCGTACTGGCTCCCCTATAAGTAGTTATACCAATTCACCAAAATCTCGATACACATACAAAAACTTGTAGGCGCGTAGGCTACGCC
The DNA here is from genome assembly GCF_020829595.1 of Nostoc sp. CHAB 5844. Taxonomy (GTDB): domain Bacteria; phylum Cyanobacteriota; class Cyanobacteriia; order Cyanobacteriales; family Nostocaceae; genus Nostoc_B. The sequence goes on along the minus strand of NZ_JAIVFW010000067.1, from coordinate 16,792 downwards.
TTTCCGCAGGGTACGGCCGTTCGCCCCTACACTCATATTACGCATAGTTTTGAGCTATAGCAAAAGTCAAAAGTGAAATGCTTGCCATGAATTGGTTTTAGCGTTTTCGGATGTCCTAATCTATCTGGCTACCGCTATACTATACTGATTTTAGTTTTTGCCATCAGGAATGAGCTTTTCTAAGCCTTGAGCAATCCAAGGCAGAAATCCGATGACTAATATTACACCCAGCACGTTAAATATCAACTGTGCGTTAGCGATTTGGCGAGCAATATTGTCACCTGCTCCCATAAATCCAGAAATCCACTGCGCTAAAGCTCCCAATTGACTGGCAAACAAAATTCCTACAGCAGCACAAACAACATTAAATAACAAATGAAACACACCTGTCCGCACTGCTGGACGTTCACGCCCAATGGTGGCTACAAGTGTATCAGCACAAGTACCAACTTCAGCACCCAGCACTAAGGCAATACCAGCCGGTAATGAAATTAATCCTTGGCTTGCTAGAGTCACAACTATGGCAACGGTGGCGGAGGAAGATTGAATTAAGATTGTAAATAACGCTCCAACAAATGCACCTAAAAGAGTGTTATCCCCTAAACGTTCCATCCAATTAATAAATGGCGGGTAGTCCTTAAATGGTTCCATCGCCGCTTCAATTGTATCCAGACCAAAAAAGAGTAAACCTATCCCTAAAGTAACTAAACCAATTTGCTTCCAACGGTTTGTTTTGCCGATAAAAATTAACAAGAAACCAACAAACATTGCTATTGGTGCATACTCATTAATTTTAAAAGCAACAATTTGAGCGCCAATAGTTGTACCAATATTAGAACCTAAAACTACACCGAGAGATTGCACAAATGATAGTAATCCAGCACTCACCATTGCAATCACAATAATAATTGTCACACTTGATGAATCTAATATTGTTGTGGCAACTGTTCCAGTTGCCACTCCCGCATAACGATTAGTGGTAAACTTGCTAATCAAATCTTTTGCTCGATCGCCAGCGATCGCTTCCAGACCTTCAGCCATTCGCGTCACTCCATACAAAAACAACACCAGCCCCGCCAGCGCTTCTGTGACGATTTTAAAAATATTTAATTTTTCGTCTTTGCCTTGACTTTCACCGCTCTTATCCTTTTCTTCGCTTTGAGATGTACTACTATTTTCAGTTTCGTTATTATTGGTTTGCTGTGTTTCTTGCGCTACCGTCAAGTATGTTGTCTGCCAAATATGTAAATTTTTTCCTATTACTGAAGGAGTGACAATAATAGTTATAACCAAACTTATCATCACAATAAATTTGAGCATTCTGGTTTTGAGTATTTTTTTCATCTAATCTTCTCCTAACTATTGTGTTTCATTCAAAATTTGCCTAAATCTCAAATATTTGAGATTTAGGTTAAAAATACTTCTATTCAAAAAAATGAAACTTGAATTAATTCTGCTGCTCAAAGCAAGACTAATTTGCCTGAATCAATAGTCAATAAGAATTTACCTTGATTAAAATTTGATTAGCTTGCACCTAAAGAAGGAGATTAATAGACAGATTTTGAAATTAATTAATATTTAAACTTAAGTTAAACAAAAAATAACTTTTCTTGCAAAGAAGACAAAGATTGTAATAGAAATTGCATGGTTATTGCCACTTTTACAGAGATAATTATCGCAAATGAGAATTTGATTACTAACAAAACTATGAAATTACTAGTTTCTGTTTTAATTACACCTGTAGCTGTGTTGTTGGCTGGTACACATACACCAAACCCCAATGATGCCAAAAATATCAAAGCCAAAGTATTAGTATTGCATGGTGCTGACGATTCATTTGTACCAGAGGAACAAGTCAAAGCATTTGAAAACGAGATGCGTCAAGCAAATGTAGACTGGCAATTAATTTCTTATGGTCGGACAGTACACGCCTTTACTAACCCAGAGTACAAAGGTGAGCTAAAAGGAGTGTTATATAATCCCATTGCTGACCAACGTTCTTGGCAAGATATGCGGCAATTTTTTGCCGAAATTTTTCGGAAATAGGAAACAAGGAGTGGGAATTTAATCGGACAGAGATAGAAGAAAATTTTTCGTCCTAAGCTATATAGTGAGTACTCATCCTTACTCCCCACTCTCCTACTTATGCGTGCAATGCTTTTAGATGCACCACATCAACCTCTACGTTTAGCTGAGTTACCAATACCTCAGCCCAATTCAGAGCAAGTTCTAATTCGGGTTCATGCTTGCGCTGTTTGCCGTACAGATTTACATATTGTTGATGGAGAATTAACTCATCCCAAATTACCTTTAATACCTGGGCATCAAATTGTCGGTACTATTGAGGCGATGGGGGCAAATGTTGATAAATTTCATGTCGGTCAACGAGTGGGAGTACCTTGGTTAGGTCATACTTGCGATCGCTGTCGTTATTGTCGCTCAGGACGTGAAAATCTGTGCGATTTCGCTGAATTTACTGGCTATAACCTAGATGGCGGCTATGCAGAATATACTGTAGCCGATTACCGTTTTTGCTTTTCCCTAGACTCCAGTTTTCCTGACTTACAAGCTGCACCTTTGTTATGTGGTGGTTTAATTGGTTATCGCGCCTACAGCATGACAGGCGATGCAGAAAAAATCGGTTTTTACGGGTTTGGTTCAGCTGCCCATATCTTAATCCAACTAGCCAGCTATCAACGTCGTCAAGTTTTTGCTTTTACCCGTTCCGGTGATATTGCCGGACAAAAATTCGCCCGTCAACTAGGTGCAACTTGGGCTGGTGACTCAGATACATTACCACCAGAACCTTTAGACGCGGCGATAATTTTTGCACCTATAGGTAAGTTAGTCCCAGCCGCCTTACGTGCCGTTGCCAAAGGCGGAGTCGTAGTTTGTGCAGGCATTCACATGAGTGAGATTCCAGCTTTTCCCTATGAAATTCTTTGGGAAGAAAGAATGTTGCGGTCTGTAGCTAATTTAACACGTAAAGATGGCGAAGAATTTCTCGCCTTAGCGCCGAAAGTTCCTATCTGTACAGAGGTGAATGCTTTTCCATTAACCCAAGCCAATGAAGCTTTGAATGCTCTTCGCAGCGGTCAAATTGATGGTTCGGCTGTTTTAGTAATTGATTCCAAAGAATAGAATTCTATTTTCACATAACAAAAAGGCTTAAGCTTTTAGCTCAAGCCTTTTCTTTACTCATACCTAAATCTGCCATGATCTACCAACTATCAGCTGTACCTTTCTTATAAGGTTCACCTGTAAAAGGTTGTACCCCAATATTAGGATATTGATCGTCAGTCGGGCCAAAAATTCGCATTGCGGCTTCAGAGATATATTCGGTTATTCTGGCAATGATATTGGAAATAGCCATAATCTTAGACTCCTGATTTTTGAGTCTGTTTAATAGTTATTTTTCTACTTTAATTCGATATTCTAAGTTCACTCAAATTCTCAATATATTGAGAACTTATGCAATACTTTTTCAGATTGCTTTGCAATACTTTAAGTTGCTCAAAAAGCTTAACTTTTTCCTTCAATTCTAATTATAGCAAAACTCTTGATTAAACCCTTTGATTTTAAAGATATGAGTGTTTTTTAGGATTCAGTTATTAATAAAAAACTATTAAAAAAGATTAAATATTTGCATAAACTATAATAAATAGACCGTATTTATGTTGTTTTAGTGAAGTATCCAACTTAATATGTCTGAGAGTTGACAATATTTATGGTAAAAAATACCATAATAAAAAGCAGCATTCTTGTAAGGACGCTCTTACATGGCAACTATCCCAGACTTGGACAGCTACCAGCACCAAGACTTGACAATCTCTGCGGCTGATTACAGCTTGCTTACCGACCTTTATCAACTAACAATGGCAGCTTGTTATGTAGGTGAAGGATTAGAACAAAAACGGGCTAGTTTTGAGTTATTTGTGAGGCGATCGCCAGAAAATTTTGGCTATCTAATTGCAATGGGTCTAGAGCAAGCTCTAGCATATTTAGAAAAGTTAAGTTTTAGTGATTCTCAAATTGCCGCTTTACAGGCAACAGGAATTTTTGCCCAAGCAGGCGATCGCTTTTGGTCTTTACTTGCTGAATGTAAATTCACTGGCGATGTCTGGGCAGTTCCCGAAGGCACAGCAGTATTTCCTAATGAGCCATTGTTGCGAATCGAAGCACCACTTTGGCAAGCACAACTAGTAGAAACTTACCTGTTGAATACACTCAATTATCAAACTTTGATTGCCACCAGATCTGCACGTTTGCGTGATGTTGCTGGGAAAGCAAAACTTCTAGAGTTTGGTACACGGCGGGCATTCAGTCCCCAAGGTGCTTTGTGGGCCGCACGGGCAGCCTTAGCAGGCGGATTAGATGCCACCTCCAATGTGTTAGCGGCGCTACAGCTAGGTCAGCAACCGAGTGGTACGATGGCTCACGCCTTGGTTATGGCGTTGTCAGCGATGGAAGGCAGTGAAGCCGAAGCTTTTACAGCGTTTCATCGCTATTTTCCCGGTGCGCCATTGTTAATTGACACCTACGACACCATCGTGGCTGCTAAGGATTTGGCGGCAAAAGTTAATGCAGGAGAAATGGAATTATCGGGAGTCAGACTGGACTCTGGGGATTTGGTGAGTTTGTCAAAACAAGTGCGATCGCTTTTACCAAATGTGCCAATTGTTGCTAGTGGCGACTTAGATGAATGGGAAATTGCCAGACTCAAAGCGACTGGGGCAACAATTGATGGTTATGGGTTGGGAACGCGACTCGTAACAGGTACGCCTATCAATGGAGTTTATAAGCTTGTAGAAATTGATGGCATCCCAGTGATGAAACAGTCCAGTGGTAAAGTGACTTATCCAGGGCGTAAACAGATTTTTCGGTCATTTGTTGCTGGCAAAGCAAAAGCTGATAGGTTGGGGTTAATTACAGAAACACCGCAATCAGAAACACCTTTATTGCAATTGGTAGTGAAAGAAGGTGAACGAGTGCAATTGCCAGAAAGTTTAGCAGAAATTCGCCAGCGGACTGCGGCAACGGTAGCAAGTTTGCCAGAGGAGACAAGACGGTTGAATAATCCTGTGGGTTTACAGGTGGAGATTTCTGCCCTGTTGCAGGAGTTGATTGGAAAAACGAACCGCCAAGGCGCAGAGGACACAGAGGTAAGATGATGAGAATTGCTTTATTTGGTACGAGTGCTGATCCGCCAACGGCTGGGCATCAAGAGATTTTAAGGTGGTTGTCTGAACGTTATGATTGGGTGGCAGTTTGGGCGGCGGATAATCCGTTTAAGTCTCATCAAACGCCCCTAGAACATCGGGCAGCGATGTTGCGACTTTTAATTGCGGATATGGATGTGCCACGGCATAACGTTGCACTGTCACAGGATTTGAGTAGCTGGCGAACGCTGGAAACAGTAGAAAAAGCGAAGCAGAATTGGGGCGAAGACGCTGAATACACTCTAGTAATTGGTTCAGATTTAATCAATCAACTACCACGCTGGTATAGAATTGAAGATTTATTACAGCAAGTGCAACTCTTGATTGTGCCACGACCAGGATATGCAATAGAAGAATCTAGCTTAGAGACTATCGAAAAACTGGGAGGAAAAATTGCGATCGCTACCCTCACAGGTTTAGACGTATCCTCAACAGCATATCGTGAACATGGAGATACTGAAGCCCTCATAGCTCCGATTGTTGCCTACATTCATCAACAGCATTTGTACAAATGCCAGGACGCAACCACAAAAAGATTCCAACTCCGCTAAATCAACAACCTTTGGCTGATTTTAAAGTAGGTGTTGATAATGTAATTTTTTCTGTAGATACGGCTCAAAATCGACTTTTGGTTCTCTTAGTCATGCGACAGCAAGAACCATTTTTAAATTCTTGGAGTCTTCCGGGTACGTTAGTGCGTCAAGGCGAATCTTTAGAAGATGCTGCCTATCGCATCATGGCAGAGAAAATCAGAGTCAACAATCTTTATTTAGAACAGTTGTATACCTTTGGCGGGCCAAATCGTGATCCGAGGGAAGCAACTGATAGTTATGGCGTGCGTTATTTATCAGTGAGTTATTTTGCCCTCGTCAGATTTGAAGAAGCAGAATTAATCGCTGATAAAGTATCTGGAATTGCTTGGTATCCCGTGAAGCAAGTGCCACAATTAGCCTTTGATCATAATGAAGTTTTAGCCTATGGTCACAGACGACTGCGAAATAAATTAGAGTACAGCCCAGTAGCGTTTGAAGTTCTACCAGAAATGTTTACTTTAAATGATTTGTATCAGTTATACACAACAGTTTTAGGTGAAAACTTTTCCGATTATTCTAATTTTCGGGCGCGTCTACTCAAGTTAGGCTTTTTGTGCGATACCGGAATAAAGGTATCACGCGGTGCAGGCCGTCCAGCGAGTTTATATAAGTTCAACGCTGAGGCTTTTGCACCATTTAAAGATAAACCTTTGGTGTTTATTTAAAGTATGAAGTGTGAAGTCTGAAGTCTGAAAAAAGTTTGAAGGATGAAAGCTGAAGCTTAAAAACTAAAAGATGAATTTATCTTTCACACTTCATACTTCATACTTCTTGCTTCATACTTCATATTTCATAATTCATAATTCATACTTCATACTTATGAAAATTGCGATCGCTCAACTCAATCCTACAATTGGTGACATCCCAGGAAACGCCCAAAAAATTCTCCAAGCAGCACAACAGGCTGTAAAAGCAGGCGCACGTTTATTATTAACCCCGGAACTTTCTTTGTGTGGCTATCCACCACGGGATTTGTTATTAAATCCTAGTTTTGTCTCTGCTATGGGTATGACATTGCAGCAATTAGCCCAAGATTTACCGCCAAAATTAGCTGTGTTAATTGGAACTGTTGAACCAAATACTAAAGCTCATCTTACTGGCGGTAAAAGTTTATTTAATAGTATTGCTTTATTAGAAGAAGGCAAAATCAAGCAAGTTTTTCACAAGCGGCTGTTGCCTACTTATGATGTATTTGATGAACATCGCTATTTTGAACCAGGGTTACAAGCTAATTATTTCACCTTAGATGATATCCAGATTGGCGTAACTATTTGTGAAGATTTGTGGAATGACGAAGAATTTTGGGGCAAACGGAGTTATGCTGTTAATCCCATTGCAGACTTAGCAATTTTAGGCGTAGATTTAATTGTTAATTTATCGGCTTCACCCTATAGCGTCGGCAAACCGCAGTTTCGAGAATCTATGCTCAAGCATAGTGCGGTGCGTTTTCAACAAGCGATGATTTATGTTAACCAAGTAGGAAGTAATGATGATTTGATATTTGATGGCTATAGTTTTGCCTTGAATGGCCAAGGTGAAATTATGTGTCGCGCCCGTGGTTTTGCCACCGACTTGGTAAATGTCGAATTTAACGACAAAGAACGAGATTTACAGTTAAGTTCTTTAATACCTGAGTGCGAATCAGAAGAAGAAGAAATCTGGCAAGCTTTAGTTTTGGGTGTGAAAGACTATGCACTGAAATGTCGCTTTTCTAAAGTAGTATTAGGTTTAAGTGGTGGCGTAGATTCAGCATTAGTAGCAGCGATCGCCACAGCTGCACTCGGTAAAGAAAATGTCCTCGGTGTCCTCATGCCATCCCCTTACAGTTCCGAACACTCTGTGAGTGATGCTTTGGCATTAGGAAAAAATCTCGGAATTGAAACGACTATCTTACCGATAGGGGAATTAATGCAAGGCTTTGATCAAAGTCTAGCTGATTTGTTTGCTGCAACAGAATTTGGCATCGCCGAAGAAAATATTCAATCCCGGATTCGCGGTAACTTATTAATGGCGATCGCCAACAAATTTGGCTATCTATTATTATCCACTGGCAACAAGTCAGAAATGGCTGTAGGTTACTGTACCCTTTACGGCGACATGAACGGCGGTTTAGCACTAATTGCTGATGTTCCGAAAACCTGCGTTTATAAAATTTGCCACTGGTTAAATCGCAATGGCGAAATGATTCCCCAAAATATACTCACGAAAGCACCTAGTGCCGAACTCAAACCCGGCCAAGTTGACCAAGATTCTCTCCCACCCTACGAAGTTTTAGACGACATCTTGCAACGCCTGATTCATGAGTATGAATCAGCAGCCCAAATAGTTGCGGCAGGTCACGACCCCATGATTGTAGACCGAGTAATTCAAATGGTTGCCCGCGCGGAATTTAAGCGGCGACAAGCACCTCCCGGATTGAAAATCACAGACCGCGCCTTTGGTACAGGCTGGCGAATGCCCATTGCTAGTAGCTGGGTAGCAATCAAAAACGCCTATCAAGCAATACCTATCCCTACTTCCACCTTACCCTCCAAAGGGTGAAAGTAAAACTAGCGTGGGCATTGCCTTTGTCACTATGAACTGACAAAGGCAATGCCCACAATGCGTAGACGCGAAGCGGCTTGTCGTCAGACATCGCCAGCAACTTATGAATTTACTTAGGATTTTTGCTGAGAGACACCTATTTTCGTTTGTATAATAGCGACTTGCGAGTTTGGATTCCTGAATCTTAGTTAGCCCTTTTCCATGACTCTGGTGAGAGAAAAATAAATGTAGGTTGGGGAGCCACTTGCGTGGGCGGGTTTCCCGACCTACGCCTAAATTTATGAAAGTCGGTAAAAATCAGGGTTTGGGATTTTTATCTAGCGAGAGTGACTAAAGAGGGTTAGGCAGAAAAAAAAGTTTTTACTTGACCGAAGCGGCGATCGCGTTTTTGATAACTCAACAAAGCCTGATGAAATGCATCTGCATCAAAGTCAGGCCAGAGAATATCAGTAAAGTACATCTCTGTATACGCCATTTGCCACAACAGAAAATTACTCAACCGCATCTCTGCGCTAGTCCGAATCATTAAATCTGGTGCTGGAGTATCTGCTGTGTAAAGATGTTTTTCTACCAAGCTTTCATTGATTGCTTCTGGACTGAGTTTACCTTGTTGCACCAGTTGGGCTATTTGACGACAGGCTGTTGTAATTTCTTTGCGGCTACCGTAGTTCACAGCAACAGTAAAGTGAATTGCCTGATTATTCAATGTTTCTGTCATTGAATGTTCCATTTCCGTTTGCAGAGATGAGGGTAAAGCTGACAAATCGCCGATCAAAGAAATTCTCACTCCTTCTTGGTGCATCTGGGCTAACTCGCGGCGTAGCATTCGCTCAAATAAGAGCATGAGAAAGTCTACCTCTTCAATGGGACGTTGCCAATTTTCAGTGGAGAATGCGTAGGCGGTAAGAGCTTTGATTCCCCAATTTTTGCAGCAGCGTAACAGTTCTTTGAGGGTTCTTGCACCTTGGCGATGTCCGGCTATGCGTGGTAGCCCTCGGCTAGTTGCCCATCTACCGTTACCATCCATGATGACGGCTACGTGTTGAGGGATTTTTTGCGGATCTAAATCTGGGGGTAAAGAAGTCATGAGATTAATTAGCGTTGATGAGTGAATGACTATAGTTGAAGCTGCTTAATTACGAACTTGTACTGAGCTTGTCGAAGTATTACGAATTGGTCTTAGCCTTCTATTAGATTGTTGAGATACTTTGGCGTGAGGCTGTTGTTCCATGTCCAGAGGCGATGCATGGAATGAGTGAAGGTGTATAGCAGGGTGGCTTTGTTGGTGAAAGTCCAAGCATTCCAGTTGAGTGTAGCCATCATCCGGCGTAGAGTACGGATGAGGTTGTTCCGTTTATAGGTTTGAGAGCGGGTTTTGATCAGGGTGTTTCCGACTCGTATCAGTCCAGTATCAGGGAAAGCCCAAACTCCAAAGCCCCAGAATTTAGTCATGTGGTTGATTTCGTCTTTGGTAAGTTCTTCTAGAACATCTTGGAGTGCGTCGGTTGTGTGCGCCATCAGCCATAGGTAAAGGCAGGTTGCACCATATTCTGTAGCTACGCGGTGTAAGCCGTGGCAATATAAATCTTCGTGGGGATAATCTGTGGGGAGGTAGCCTCTGACGGTGCGGTGTTTGGGCGTGATTTTTTCGCCCGTTAATTGAGTGTAAACCTTCATTAATGCAGGTGTGTGCTGGCGTTCTTCTTTTTCCCACAGACCAATTTCTTGGAGTTCGCCGCCTTCATCGACTGTTCCACCAACAAACCGCGCCATCTGCGGATGTAATTTCTCTAAATACTGGCGGCTGGTTTGGGTGTAACCCCGAATGGGGGCTTCTGTGTCCATTGCACCTATCAAGATAGATAAAAATACTTCTGGTGCTATACCAATAATTTGATTGCGATTAATGGCTTGCCAATCAATAAGTTTCCAGGGACGCGGTTGGGGATTGGTAAATTGCATTGGTAAATCTTGCAAGCGTTCATGTAGTTTTTCGGCTGCAAGACAGTTATCTATCAAAGAATGAATGCGACGCTGTATTTGCCAGTAGTTAAGACTAGAACAGCTTTGTGCCGCCGATGCTTTGATCTGGGGGCTGGTAGCATGAAGCATAATTTTTATACTTTAACTTTCTGCCCAATAGCCTAAGCGATCGCACTTTCTTTTGTCAGTCGGCTGAAGTCGGCAGTTTTATTTTGTCTAGTTGCTAAAGTCAGGTAAAAAGTAGTAATAAAATTTAGCAATCTTATTCAAGTTGATGAATTAATCGTTTTTAACTTGGAAAATTACCTTTTGAATGTTGTTGAGCAATTTCTTTTAAATAGGTTATCAACAGTACCCAAGCACCTCCATCTGGGACAAGAGTATCGAATAGCTCAGAACCCTGCTTCATTTCTACAATAAATGACCACTGTAATAACTGCCTGGGTTTGCCTTTCTTTTTTCTTGTGATTATTTGTTCATAGGCTAGGCTTGCCTAGTACCTCATCCCACTCTCGCCAATTTGTATTCGATATTTTTTATTTCCCAAGCAAAAAATTTCTTCGAGGTACTGCATTTTCAATCAACCTTCTGGCAATTCCCCAAATTGTTGACGATAACGCTCTAGTTGTTTTTGTGCTAATTCCAATTGTTTTTCTAGAGTCTGATATCTCTTTCCTTGTTGGTCATACCAATACAAAACCTGACGTTGCACATCTCCAGAAATATACTGACCCCTACCAATCCCTAAATCAATTTCTGGCATCCAAAAAGGTTCACCAATTTGCAGTTGATAGCTGCCATTTTCTAGACGATAAACTTCAAAAGGTTGGTGACGATCGCGTTGCCAATATTCTGGGTTGTAAATGATGTAGTACAGTACCCCTAACTTGGCATAAATGTCTAATTTTTTGTCATATTCTCCACCAGGAGTTGAAGAGACAATTTCCAACGCCAGAATAGGTACAATATTGTTTTCTTCCCAAACTACATAGCTTGTACGGGATTTGCCGGCTTTGCGTCGTTCTACACCCAAGCTCAAAAATCCATCAGGTACAACGGGTACAAGTGGACTGACACCTGTAGTATGATAAACACTCATATCAATGCCAAAAAACCAGTCGTTGCGGTTTGCCCAAATATATTCCAGTAAAAATAGAAGCAAGTTCGGAATAAAATTCTGGTCTTCGTTATCCACAGGGGTATCGTCTGAACAAGGAAGTTCAGCACTGCTAGGTAAGGAAAGGCTAGGGTCGAATTTCACCATAGATAATGATGGTGTTGAGATGACCTAATGATTTTTAATTTTATAAGACAAGAAGAATTTACAAATTATAAAAGTCGGGTAAAAAGTCGGATTCATAGAATCTTGTCCGAAAATTGGGGCAGGAGAACTGTAGATTAATCTATAGTTCTACAAACTAACTAACCTTGTTGTAACAAAATGAACGCTGAAGCAGTATTAGCATGGTTAGACACCATAATTCCTGCTCAGACTGGGGAACGGTTGAGCGATTTGCAAAAAGTTATTCTTCAGCAAGTTTGGTTGGGTAGAAAATACTTGGATATTGCCCATGTTTACGGTTGTACGGAAGGTCACGTTAAGGATGTAGGCTCACATTTATGGAAATTACTATCTCAGGTACTGCGAGAGAAGATTACTAAAAATAATTGTCGCGCTACTTTAGAACGGGTTCTGAGAAAAACTACGATTATATCAAGTTTGATTGATTACTCAAAATCTCCCCAACCTTTCACCCTCAAACCAGAGGATAGCAATTTTCTGGGTAGAGAAGATGCGATCGCTCACTTGAATGCTTTGGTAAATCAAGGCTCAAAAGTGATTGTTATCCAAGGTGAGGGAGGTTTAGGTAAAACTACTCTAGCGCAACAATATCTACATCAGGGTTTTGAGTTGGTTTTAGAACTGTTGATGGCGAAAGAAACCCAGAACATTACCTCAGCGGAACGGGTGGTAGAGGAATGGTTGAAACAAGACTTTGGCGAAGAACCGGGGGTGGAATTTGGGGTGACGTTGGGACGACTCAAGCGCCAACTTCATCATCGACGGATTGGGGTGTTGATTGACAATCTCGAACCTGCTTTAGATCAACAAGGAAAGTTAATTCCTCCTCACCGCAACTATTTGGAACTGTTGCGAGTTTTGGCTGATGTCAGGGTACAATCTGTAACGCTGATTACCAGTCGCGATCGCCTGTGCGAACCTGGAGTGAATGTGGCTCATTATCGGCTTCCAGGCTTAGATCAAAGTTCATGGCTAAAGTTTTTTAGCAACCGTGAGTTAACGGTTAATCTGCCTACCTTGCAACAGATACATCGTACCTACGGTGGTAATGCCAAAGCAATGGGCATTCTCTGCGGTGCAATGCAAGAGGATTTTGGCGGTGATATGGCACTTTATTGGCAAGAAAATCATGGCGATCCTTTAGCCTCAACAGATTTAAAAAATTTAGCCGTTAGTCAAATTAATCGTTTGCAAGCTCTCGATCCCCAAGCCTATCGTCTGCTTTGCCGTTTGGGTTGTTATCGTTACCAAGATATACCAACTATTCCATCTCCAGGACTGTTTTGTTTACTATGGGATGTTCCAGCGGCTGAACATCGTCAAATCATAGCTTCCCTAAAAAATCGCTCTTTAGTGGAGTGTGATCAAGGTGAATACTGGCTGCATCCGGTAATTCAAGCTGAGGCGAGCGCGCGGTTACGCATGAGCGATGAGTGGAGAATTACTAACCATAAAGCCGCAGAATTTTGGACAGTTAGTGTTCCAGAGATTGCCACTTTTAAAGATGCTTTGCAAGCTCTGGAATCTTATTATCACTACATAGAAATTCATGAATTTGAGTTAGCAGGTAAAGTTATTCTCAAAAGTCGTAACAATCAATGGCAGCAGTTTTTACCTCTTGGTAGTACACTATATCGTATGGGATTAATTCAACCCATCCTGACAGCAATTAATCAAGTAATCAATAATGTTGAGCATGAACAAAATATTATTGAATTATACAATATTTTCGGTGATTTATATTGGATAACTGGTAATATTAATCAGGCGATCGCTTGTCAAGAAAAGACGATTATTCTGGCAACACAAGCACTTAAATCACTTGTACCTCAGTCAGAAAATAAATATAAAGTTTACTATCTGAGAATGTTAGAAGTAGATTCCCTTTTAAGCATCGGTCTTTACAAAATAGATTTGTGGGAACTAGAAGCCGCTGTAAAGTTATTTCAACAAGTAATTTACCTTGCTCAAAATACCGAGCATCATCGCTGGGCAGAAAAAGCTTCTGTGTGTTTAGCTTTAGTTAATTCATATTTAGGGTTTTGTGATCCTGCCCATGAGTTAGCAAATATAGCATATCAAAATTTTAAAAATCAAAAACTTATCCAGACTGGAAGATTTGCTTATTTTATGCAAATTTTAGGTCAAACATACATCAATTTAGGTAATTTATCTAAGGCTAATCAAATATTTAATCAAGCATTAAATTTTGCCGAAGCAAGTCATTATATGCAGGTCAAAGCAAAAACACTAAATGGTTTAGCAGAAATTTATCGCCAGCAAGCAGATTATCAATTAGCTCTGGCTCATCATACAGAAGCAATCGAACTTTTGGATAAAATAGGCGCTAAATGTGACTTGGCAGAAGCTTATTTTCAATTGGGTTTGACTTATCAAAAACTGGCAAAGGTTGATATAAGTCAAATGTATTTTCATCAAGCAATTCAGTTATTCACAGAAATAAAAGCCCCAAAACAAGTTGCGAAAATATCTGTAATCTCTTGTGGTTAAAATAACCTGGAGTGGAATTAGTTCCCATGCTCAAAAAAAGCAGCGATCGCTCCAGTGTTAAACTGAAAAATTGGCATAAAACTGCTTTCGTGCGCCGATTACCGGATTTGTGAGGAGATTGAGCCTCATTGCCAGATTTTGTAGAAACAATGCCTAGCCTACGAACTACTAAATTCTGTATTTTTCATAAAATCCAGGATACTTTTTGCGTAAACTACTGAAATCGCCTTGAATCGTAAAGTAATACTAAAAATCACGGCTAAAATTTTTAGCCAAGAGTATAGTTTCAAACATCATCCGCCATTATGGAAATGATGTTTATACCTAGTTAGAACTAAGTGAAGATAGGTGCGATATGAAATTACAAGATTTCTTAGGTAAAGAAGAAAAGTGGGGATTTGAAGCGATCGCTAAAGATGAAGAATTGACTCGCCAGATTCAGATATTATTAATTGGCTTAGGTTTATTGGAACCACCCGCAGATGCTAAATTTGGCCCTGTAACTGCGGCTGCTATCAAAAAATTTCAAGAATTAAAGAAAATAAATGAGCCAGATTATATAGGTGCAGTTACAGCCAAAGAATTAATTGAAACCAAAGCCGACGAACTACCCAAACCTGCATTAAAACTAGGTAATGACATTGCCAGCAGAATTGTTAAGTATATGCTGGCACAAAATTATCAGGTATTTACTGGCCCCAAAGAATATAACATTGTTTATGTTGAAGGTATGGATGGGGACTGGAGTCTTAATAGTGATGCGCCTAATGGATTTAACGATCGCCGAATTGTTATCGAAGTAGTTAATGGTGTTCCTAAAATTGTCGATCACTGGCAAGCTACCACCGAACCAGGTAGATATTACACTCTAAACCCCATGAATCCCGGAGGTGCAGCCAGAATTAAGTTTGGACAATACAAAGCCTGGGCTGTAGGTTTACATGGGAATGCAGAACGCCACGAAGCATTAGTACAAGTTTTACCCATCACTGTTTACCGCGATTTTGACAAAAATTTTCAACGGACTGGTGACAAACCAGATACAGGACTTTTTTACATAAATCAACACTGGGGCTATGATGCACCTACTAATGATATTAAAAATGCCAGTGCTGGTTGCCTTGTCGGCCGGATGCGCCAAGGACACCGAGAATTTATGTCAATCATTAAACAAGACCGTCGCTATGTAGCCAATAATGACTACGTATTCTATACAACAGTCATTCCTGGTGATGATTTATTGAAGAAGTTTCCTGGATAAAATCTTATACCAATTCGTAATTAAGAAACTCAGAGATAGTCTGGCTTTTATGGTTTAAACGTGTTGCCGGATTTTAGAGAATTGGTAGTAATTCTGGATATCTCTTTCAATATGGGTGTGCCTTGTGCAATCATGGCACACCCATCGTATTTATTCAGGTATGGCTGTACTATAGAGTCTGCGTAAGTCCTATCGAAGCATCATCTCTTATGCAAGCAAAAAGCTTCAGCATTAATTATCTGCAACTACTAATTTAAGCATAGGCGAGTTTATGGTCAAAAAATCGAAAACATCTGTAAAAAAAATCTGGCTGAGAGACATATTTAGATTTCGCGGTTCTGTTATTCCTGGAGTTTTAGAACGTTCTCTCTTCTGTGGTGCATTTGGCATTCTGATTTCTTTTCTTTACTCGAAACAATTTCCCGTTTCTCAACCCATTTTAGGTAGTGTAATTCCCAGTATTGTTTTAGCTTTATTATTAGTTTTTCGGACTAATACAGCTTATGAACGATTTTGGGAAGGAAGAAAACTTTGGGGTAGTACAGTTAACACTATCCGCAATTTAGCTTGGCAAATTTGGGTTGCAGTTGACGTAGTTGAACCTGAAGACCGAGAACGCAAAGTTACTGCATTACATTTATTACCAGCGTTTGCGATCGCTAAAAAGCTATACCTTCGTTATGAACCAGCAAATGAGGAGTTAGAACCTTGGGTTTCACCTTCTCAATATAGCAGTTTGCAAAATATTCAAAATATGCCTTTACAAATTTCTCGATTTTTAGGAGATTACTTGCAGCAGGAATATAGGCGAGGGATTTTAACTAATCATCAATTGGCTACTATTCACACTCTGATGAATAACTTGATGGATAATGTCGGCGGTTGCGAACGCATTTTGAAAACACCAATTCCTCCAGCCTACGTCATTCATCTGAATCAATTGGTACTCATCTACTGTTTAATTCTGCCTTTTCAATTTGTCGAAGATTTAGGTTGGTGGACAGGTCTATTTGTTGCACTTGTCAGTTTTGCTTTGTTTGGAATTGAGGAAATTGGAGTGGAAATCGAAAATCCCTTCGGTTACGATCACAATGATTTACCACTAGATAAAATTTGCCAAACTATTCAGAATAATATTGAAGAATTTATTGCTTCTCAAACAGATAAAAATAGCAGAGAAACACAAATAAATTTCTCAAAAACAAATCAAGAATACTAGCAAAGTTCGGCGTAAATAAATCACCCATTCTAAGAGGATGTCGGAAAAGTTTTTGATAAGTGATTTTAATCACGCAAGTTGTTTGAGCATCAGACGAATCATAGCAATGTAAACAAAGGTTGCTGTAGTTTCTGGTAAGATTTCATCATCCTGACTTAA
>NZ_JAIVFW010000066.1 GCF_020829595.1 Nostoc sp. CHAB 5844 | reverse complement strand
GCTAATAATAAATATGGTCTCAATGTCAACCATGTCAACAATTTAAGTCATAATTTTATATATTTATTGACGACTTTTACCTTGAATAACTAATTATTTGGCATAATAAGTCCTGAAGAACCATAATTTGTTGCACAACGTCTTTAACAACTTTGCCAGTTGGGACTTTACCACCAGCTTTTTCCACAGCAGCCTGCCAAACCTCCTGCTGTTGTTCTGTTTCTAGCTTTGTCAATGGTCGAACCTGCCCCTCTGCTGTCGGTAAAATGTCCACAATTTGTGGACATTTATGCAGATTGTCCACAACAATAGCAGCATCAATTAATTGGTAAGAACGAGAACGATTGTAACCGAATCTGTCTTTGCAATACTCCTCAAACGTGCGGTGGGTGGAACGATACAGTCTGCGATGGCGTAACTCTGTCAATGCCTTGCCAGCCTCAAAAAATGCCCGTTCAACTTTGCGTTCAAGGTGTAGGCGATCGCTTTTCTCCTGCTGGGTCAATTCAGGTATTTCAACAGCAATTAGAAGCAATTGAAGATTCAAGCAATAACAGCATAGAGCCTAAAGCAGCACAGCAGAAATTAAGTAAGAGACGGACAAAAACATCAGATTTATGCCGTCTCATCGTTTCACACAAATGATTTTCTTGTCAGTCAGAAATCTTCGCTTGAAGTCCCTAACTTTTTAGAGCAGATATAGTGTTAAATATTTGCCTTTTGTTTTTTCTGTTTTTTAAATAACTCTTGTTTAAAAAACAAGCCAAAACACAATGCTGTACCTGTGCCAAAGAGGGTAATGGGTTCAGGCACAGGAGTTTGATCAGTAGGTGGCGGCTCAATTAAGCTAGTGCTTATACCGACCTCAGCACTATCAGGAAGAGAAAAACTACCTGCCCTGCGACCCAAAGCCACCTCTAAATCTCCTCTAAGTGTCCAAGGCGGGCCACCCGCTCCAATCATCATGGGGCCGTGTCCGCCTGAAAATCTGCCAGTTAGGGGATTAGGAGCCGAGATAAAAGCTCCCATTGGTGGAGTAATAGCTACATTGTTGACAAAACCTTGCCAACTAACAGAGTTACCACCTGCACCAGCAGCCCCCCCCACAAGTACATTACCAAATGACCCTTGGATACCATCAGCCGCCGTTACAGGAGCAGGTGGCATTGCAAAAGTATGATCAAAACTGATTCTTACATTCCCAGCACCAGCAGCTGTTCGTACTAGATCAAAGTCAGTGAGTCTTACTATAAACCTTTGACCTACCCCGACAACTGCACCTCCCGCTCCAAGATCAACAATCCCAGAAGTAGTGAAACCCGGAATTACAAATCCTGCTGCCCCAGCACTGGTACTGTCAAACGCAATGATATCAGCAGCTTGGTTGAGGTCACGCATTCCATTATCATTAATAGCGATACCTCCAATTGTGATACTCACCGCATAGACGGAAGTTACATTCAAGCACATTCCTACAGTTAATGCTACGCTCGATAGCTGGAACAGGTATTTGAATTGCAACATCTTTTTATACCTTCTTCAGTAAAACTTTCAATGAAATTTACTTTTGATTTTGAGTAAAAATACTACTTAATCTATCAAGATAAAAACAAGTGTTAAAAAATACTATTTACAAATCTTAATTCTTGCTTACATGCCAAGTACAGCAAGGACAAGACTTATGATAGTTTGATACCTTAATTACATTTTTTATCTTTCCTGTGCCGCAGTTCGTGGATGGCTTGGTGCAGTCCCGTGTGGGCGTTAGTTGCGCCGTTGATGACTGTTTGTAATACTTGTGGGTTTGTCATGCTTACAAAATTTTTGATGAGTGTTCGCTTGTTGCCCAAATTCCGCTAAACTTCCTGTAGTTCTTGAGAAACCTGAATTTCTGGCATTGGCTCTAGTGGGGTAGTGACAGGGGAGTATTGGCAGTAACAAATAACCACAGCCTCAAAATCATGATGGGGAATTTCTCTTATATACTCCTCAACTCTGGTTACTTCCCAATCCCCAATTCTGCTGTGGGTACTAGCTTCAGGAAACTGTTTATCTGCAAATTTCGATACTTGATGATATTCCCTGAGTCTGTATCCTGGTTCTGGTATTGGAGAATTAGAAGAGTCATAGTGTTCAGCAAGTATGCTGGTATAAGCTTCAGTGTGAGCTAACCGTCTTTCTTCCCATCCTTTTGCTGACATTGACTCTGCTTTGAAAATAATATATTTACCCATAAACTTAATTCTCCTGTTCGTGGGTGGGGAATTGGATTTCATGGGCAGAGAAATTACTCAAAGAGATTTGGGATGTTTCTTGCTCCATGAATTACCCTGATAATTTCAATTCCCTCTTCAACAAGTTGGTAAAAAATTAGATAATTCCCCACCGGGAAACTGCGGACAAGTGGTGCAATATCTCTGCGTTCTCTGCCGATTCCAGGGTTAGCCAGAAGTTCATCAAATTTGCCTGTTATTTTGTCAATCAGCGCATCTGCTGCACTTTCATTGTTTTGAGAAATGTATAACCAAATATCAATCAGGTCGGCTCTGGCTTCGTCAGTAACTCGTAGCTGCTTCATTTGTTAGTGCTTGGTTCTGATTTTTTCTGCTGCCGCCTTCCAGTTGCTTTAATTTCGTCAGCTAGTTCATTTGCTGAAGTATAAGTAGTAAATTCTCCGCGTGATATTTGATCTATTCCTAGTTGAACTTCATGACGTAACTCTTCCAGTCTCAGCTTGCGTATGTCTTCACGCTCTTTGAGCAGCCGCAGTCCTTCGCGGATCACCTCACTCTGCGATTGATAAAGTCCACTGCCGATGAGTTCAGCAACGAACTTGTCAAATGTTTCTCCTAAATGTACGTTCATAAGCAATAAGCGAGACACTGTTTTCTCTATATACTGCTCATCTTAACAATAATTGTCAATTTTTGTTAGTACTTTGAGGTGGAAACAAGACTGGCAATAATTGTCTCAGGTGTTGAAATGCTACATTAATCCATCTCAAGCATTGTTGCATTACCAATTGTTTCCGACTCCAGTAAATTCAACACTTTCTCCTCCAACGCTGTCAAATAAGCCCGCTTCAGCTTCCCCAACGACTCCAAAAACCTCTGCACTGATTCTTCCAGCCCACTCGAATACACCCGTGAGATGCGTAGATGCTCTGCGGCTTGCCGTCAGGCATCACAAATTATCTGCATCTGTTCGCACTTCTGGGGCAAGTATTCGTAGGACTTCAGATGTTTCAGCCCAACAGTACACTCACCATTCCACATTCTGACGGTACAACTGAATTCGCCCACACGGTAAGGATTGGAAATTTGATGCGTTAAATCATGAGCTGCACCAGTTTCTAGTTAGTATTGTATTGTTTTTTGAATCTAAATTCTGTAATTTCAAGCAAAGTCTGTGAAAACGCGGCTTCTTCAAATAAACGGGGCTACTTTATGGATAGCGGAACAAGGCTGGGGCTTACCTGTAGTTTTAATTAGTGGTGGGCCTGGTTGCTGTGATTATTTAGAACCTGTGGCTTCCGTTATTGAAGATGTTGCATATACAATCCGCTTTGACTCGCGTGGGTGTGGTCGTTCTTCCCAAACTCCACCTTATGACCTCCAGACTGTCATCAAAGATTTAGATAGACTTCGCACATTACTAGATATTGAACAGTGGATCGTACTAGGACACTCTTGGGGGGCAGATGTGGCATTAGCTTATGCTCTGACATATCCTACTGTCACTCTGGGTGTAATTTATTTGTCTGGTAGAGGACTACAAAACGATATTGATTGGAAGGAAACTTACCGTAAAGGACGTGATGCCGGACAAGAACAAATACCGGAATTTGCTTATCCATTTAACCTAGAAGCAAACGCAGTAGGTAACAGTTCGTGGAAAGAATTTATCAAACAACCTACTTTGTGGAAGCAGATTTCCATGCTCACAGTACCGATGCTGGCAGTATCCGGTAACAAGGATATTCGTCCAACCTGGCCTGTTGAGCAGGTGGTAAATCTAATGCCTTGTGCCTGTTTCAAACAAATCGAAGGGGCAGGGCATTATTTGTGGTTAACGCATTTAAATCAATTGAGTAAGCTTCTACATCAGTTTCTCGCAAACCTGTAAAATTTTTTGGGTCATAGCTATAAAGCTATCTCATATTTTCTTATCATTTATATAATGCAAAATTAATTGTTGTGTAGGAAAAGCAACATTGAATCGCTTCATTCTCAACACCTGACTTTCACCAGAATATGTTGGATGCCAAAATTAGTTAGGTGTAACTAATGTTAAATTATGTGTCAAAGCAATTGCGGCTATTTGAAAATCATTAGGGCCAATTGGCGTTCCACTCGCTAATAATTCTGCACGAATTCTTCCATAAACAAGTGCTGTAGAATCATCAAATGGTAGAGAAACAAATAAGTTAAGAAACTCTTGCTGTCTGGCTAATGTTCTCTGGGGATTATTGCTTCTCATTGCGCCATAAAACAACTCTGCCTTGACCACCGAACACACAGCTATATCTTTTACATTTGTTGACTGTAAGCGTTCTTGAATCGCAACTGACCTACCATTGAGATAACGAGCGCAAACATTAGTATCTAACAAATATCTCACAGTATTTCTTCCCTGACCTCAAAATCACCTTCAGAATCAATGACAATGGGATCGTCCTGACAACTGCCGTAAGTCTGCTCAAAAAAGCCAGGTGGCCATCCTAATTCTTGAGGTGTTTTTGCAGGTACTGATGGTTCTAGCTGTTGATATATTACTGTTACTTCTATTTCTTTGTCTGTTATCCCCACGGGGATATTCAGGTGTAAAATGCCGTCAGCCCCAATATGAGAACATAGCTTTATACTTTGCATTACTGTTTTCTCCTAGTCCTTGGTTGATTGAGAATTATGCAGTATCTCATTTATGATGCCGTATTCCTGCTCAACCACACTCAACACCTTCTCTTCCAACTGAGTCAAATAAGTCCGCCTCAGCTTCCCCAACGACTCCAAAAACCTCTGCACCGACTCCTCCAGTTCAGTAGAATACACCCGATTGATGCGATCGCACAACAATTGCATCTGCTCACACTCAGAAGGCAGATACTCAAAAGACTTCAGATACTGTACCCCTGTTCATTGCGAGCGGTAAAAGCAACGGCTCGAATTGTAACTGCCTTCCCAATTACTCATTGGGAGTTCTCTTCTTTTGAATCATCTGTTGGATTGTTTCGGTTTCGCCAATTTCATAAAGACTAATCAAACTATTCTCAATAGTAAAGATTTGCTGAATTGTTGCATCCGCGAGCAAATTGCCTTGCAAATCTCTGACGATTTGATGAACGGTAACGACATTTCGATTGTTTTCATCCGTCTCAAATTTTAAGGTTTCAAGCTGCACTTGAATCACCTTATATTGATTAGTCCAGTATTCGCGCACCGCGTCACGTCCATAAACGAAACCGCCTTCCACCCCGTTCGCCCATTTCACGTCCGGGTGCATCACCGAGATGATTGTTTCCATCTCGCCTTTGTTGAAGGCTTCGTATAAATTTTGCAGAAACTGCTGATTTGAACTCATAATTGTTCACCATCCAATACGAATGTCATTAAAACAAGAAAGCAGCCCAGTGTGGGCATTCGTCGCGCCGTTGATGGCTCTTGAGTAAAGCTTGTGGGTCTGTCCTGCTGCAAGCTCTTTCTGTGTAATTATTCTAAGTAGTTGTGTGAGCGAGCGCAACGACCATTGGAATAACTGCTGATCCTTAATCTTGTGTGCTATCAACTCCATAATGCTTTTCTAGCCATTGCAACAAACCGTCCTCAACTGCGGTCAAGTAAGTCTGCCGTCCCAGAGATTCCAGCACAGTATAAGCACAGCGCTCTCACAAGCACCGCCTAAAAATCAGGTAACTTGCTGATATGTAAACTTATATTTTCCTCATGTAAATATGAAAAAATAGATTGCACATCTTTTAACTCTTCGTCATTCATTTTGTATATATGAATCTCTCTACCCCAATGTGATAACTCAAGAATGATTGACTTTTCAGTGTTTTCTTGGAAAGTCAAGTCAAAAGCTTTTCCCAGAGATAAACCAAACCACTTTACTCGTCCATACTCGTCAAAAGGCTTAATTAATAACTCGTCAACTATCGTTAGTGAAAGTTCACTGACTAAGCGAACAGGAGTAAGAGGATGAACGTCTATTATTTTCTGCAATATTCCCTTTGAAGATATTTTTTGTTCAGCATCCTGTAATACTTCCACTTCTTCTCGCCAGCAGCTTAACTCAAAAAAATTACATATTGGCGCAAAAAGATGAATTAGCTGTTGATAATGAGCTGTATATATGGGAACCATTACACCAGATATCGGCTCATGATACACTAATATCTCTATGTGAGCTTCATACATATAGCAGTTTTATTTCACTCAACGCCTGACATGATTCCCTAACTCAATACTCAATACTTCCGTTTCTTTACCCCATATTCTGACTCCAGAACACTCAAGAGCTTTTCTTCTACAGCTGTCAGGTAGGGTCTAGTCAATTTTCCCAACGACTGCAACAGATTTTTGACTGTCTTCAAAGAGCGAGTCAGAATATATTCAAATAAATAAGATAATAATAAGAATTTAAACTCTTTTCAGAATCATTGTTTTGCAGAATGGATTATTCAATTGCAATTCAAACACTCAAGCATTCAGATCCAATATTAGCAAATGTGATAGAAATAGTAGGAGATTGCAAACTCCATGAAGCGCAATCAAATGGAGACTTACTGTTTTATCTTTCGCGGTCTATTCTTTACCAGCAAATATCTGGAAAGGCTGCTGCTACCATCTACAACAGATTTTTACAGCTTTACCCTCATAGTTATCCAACAGCATGGGACATCTTTAATACACCAGATGAGGTTTTGCGAGGTGCTGGTATTTCGCGTCCCAAGATTTTGTATTTAAAAAGTTTAGCTCAAAAAGTGATGGAGGGATTGCCTACTTTGGATGAATTACAAACTATGGATTTTTATAATTCATAAGTCCTAAAAAATGCTTACTTTTCTGTCTCTTAGCTTCTGAAAAATGAGTTAATAATAACAAAACTCTGTATAACTATAATAGTTTTTTCAGAATTTCAAGGGGGAAATTGGTCAAGAATTTCCTGTTCACTCTCACAAGTGACTAGCACTCTGGGTAATGGTTAAAATGACGTAAAATCAAATGCAGGTGTTTGACCCATTGATTGTAGTTAGCCGCCCCCGATTAAGAACAATCATTCTTCGGCTCATAGTTACCGTAAATTACTAGACGCTTACCCGGATGCCCTAGTTTTAGGGCTGACAGTCACAACAAGAAGAGAAGATGGGTATGGATTGCGAGATATTTTCGACCATTTGATTTGCTCAATTTCCACGAAGGAATTAATTGCCTTGGGGTATTTGACAGATTACAAATTGATTGCAGGTTTTAAATATTCTCGACACAAAGTTCCTCAAAAACGCGACTTTACTAGAAAAGAATTAGAAGAAGTTGCTTCCGACTACAAACCATCTGAAGTATTAAAACAGTGGCAGAATTTTTGTGCTGGTAACAAAACAGTTATCTTTGCAGTTAACGTCAAGCACTCTCAAGATATTACACAAGCTTTCTGTGCCAATGGAATCACTTGTGAGCATCTTGATGGCGAAACGCCCCATCATGAGCGTCAAGCTATTTTAGATAGATTTCGGACTGGACAAACACAGGTAATCAGCAATTGTGCAATTTTAACTGAGGGATTTAATTGTCCTGATTCCAGTGCCGCCGTCATTGCTCGACCGACTAGCAGTGTTACCTTGTGGTTGCAGATGATTGGTAGAGTATTACGTCCTGCACCCAGAAAAGAATATGCCACTATCTTAGACATGACTGATAACTGGTATCGGCTAGGTCGTCCATGTGACAACCGAAAATGGAGTCTTGAGCCAGTATCCTGTGACCCTGATACCCAAGGCGCGAGATGTTGCCCTGACTGCCATCATGTCTTCAAACCAATGCCTGCCCTAATTCGTACAAAGGAATATTTTAATTGTCAAAAAGCCGAGTTTGTCATCCAGTATGAAGCAGATTGCCCCAATTGCGGTAAATCTTTTAAATGGGTCTTAGAAGAATCTTCGGCTACAGGAAATGATGGCGAAATGGTAATTGTTCCTGACGCTGATATTGAGTTTAAAGAAGTTCCACCCGAAGTGCGCCCATCTTTATTAACCCCAGTTATTGAAGCTAAAAAGCGTAAGTTTAGAAATCAAGAAAGAAAACTAATTTTTTATAGTGCCACAATTAGAAACTGGTTTTTAAATTGTCAAGAAATCAATTTAACCGAGCTAATCTATGCTATTGAATTGCTTGATTGCCCACCACAAACATTTGAATCGAGCAGAGAATCTTTAGTTTACAAAATTCGTAATGCTCAAGAATGGACAGATGTAGCCAAAATCATGTCTAGTCGTCCCGCTCATGTAAAAAAAGTTATTTGGAGTAGATTATCTAATGAGGAGAAAGACAGATTTAAAACAATGAAAGTCAACTATGAAAAGGAAATGAATGAAATTCAGGAATGGTTGACAGAAGAAAACTTAGTATTAGTGGCAGAGTATTTATCAGCCTGCCAAGACATTGAGATGATTTCTTCTTTATACCAAATCTATAAAAAACCAGTTATTCAAGCAGCCATTGACCGGATATCCGACGATAAACGTTACCAAATTAGTCAATGGATTGCACAGTTATATAAAGCAAGTTATAAAAGTGTTTAGCTTCAATGATATATAAGTTTTACAGTAATATGTATTCCTTAAATGAACATCCAACCAAACCAGAACTATTCCCTTATATTTATCATTAATAAAAAATCTGTACAAGTTTAATCAAGTCACTTTTTGCAGGTTCACCATTATTTAACCAAGTTATCAAATCATTAGGATATAACCAAAAACTCTCAACAAAATCATTTTTATTGTAATTAGGATTATCATCTAATTTAATTTCATAAACTTTCATAAAAGCAGATACTTGATGCTGATGTGGTCTTAAATATCCTAATAATCTAAAGTCAACATTGTTTAGCTCTAAATTCAATTCTTCTTTAAATTCACGTTGCAGAGCATCTTCATAACTTTCTCCGCTTTCAACATGACCTCCCATACTAACATCAAGACAAAGAGGAAAAATTATTTTTTTAGGTGAACGACGAGGTATCCATAGTTGACTTAGTGAATTAATCACAAAAGCATTAACCACTCTAAAACAACATAATCCTTGACTATATATTTCCGAGCGTTTCTTTTGCCCAATAACCTGATCATCTTCATTTACGATGTCGAGTATTTCGTCCTGGTGTATCATAAACAGAAAATTAATTACTTTGCTTTTAATAGTATATGCTGAGTAAAGAAGGTTATATTTTACATCTTTTTATTAAACCAGAACGTAAGTCAATCATGAAAGAAGTTGAAGAATTTAGTTTAAAAAAAGGTCATGGTATTGAAGGGGACATTAATGCTAACCCAATCAGTCCCAGGCAAGTATTAGTTATTAGATATGAAGATATTTCCGAATTGGGAATTCCACCTGGAGAACTACGAGAGAATATTGTGGTAGCCGGGATACAACCGGAAAGCTTTGCTCCTGGTTCTCTCATAAGCTTTGATAGTGGGGCTGCTATTCGTTTAACTTTTCATTGTGAGCCATGCAAACGAATAGCCCATTTAGTTGATTCTTTAAAAATTCTTCAGGCTAAAAGAGGCATTTTAGGCGTAGTTATCAATTCAGGTACAATTAATGTTGGAAATAATGTTCACATTGAAACTGATAAATTCCCAGCATTATCTGAAAATCCTTATGAGCGATTTCTCGACTTTATCATCAGAGTACCAGCAGGTAAAGTAGTCACTTATCAACAAATAATTCAAGCTATTGGAGTAGATAACAGCTACCTTAGAGCTATTCCTATTTATCTTAAAAAGACATCTGCCGATGATTATCCAATTCACCGCATTTTAGACTCTAAAGGCTATTTAATAAAGTATGTTGACAACCAGTTACATAAATTAGAGTCAGAAGGAATAAAAATTTTAAGTAATGCCAATTTATCTAACAGTAAAAATGAGTTTTTTGTAGATTATCTCAAATACTCATAAATTAATTTTTAGTAATAATTTAGAACACATCTGTCAAAATCCAGATTGTTCACAAAAGTTGACGCAATCACTTAATAATAGTTTGATTCTAGCCTACGTATTTTATTATTTATTATTGAATAATAATTATAATTAATTTATTCAAAGTTCATAGTTAGTGATTTCAGCTATTCATCTGCCAGAATAGCCTTCTTATATCAATCCCGAAATTCCTCTGGTAATAACCTAGAATCCCAAAGATAAAGTCCTTTTTCGTCCAGTACTTTGGAGAATCGCCCTGTGCGATAACCACGCGACAAGTCTTTTAATACCTTGGGTTTAACTTGTTTTGTTTGTTCCGGTTCTATCTCCCCATATAGCTTGTCAATAATTTCACCTATATCAAATACTTTTCTCGGATTTTGTTGCAGTAGTGAACTAATCGCATCAATTAAAGTTTTACCTTCAAACTCTTGTTTCCGAGGCATGCACAACTAACCCGTGATAGTTCTTTACTGTTCTAGCTTATCTTTTTTGCGCTCGCTCTATCTACTCTTTCCTCTCACTTACAGTGAGACTAGTGGCTGTTGAATGTTTCATCGAGATCATCAACTAGCACAAGCGAGTCTTTGTGCCTAGGGGCGATGTCTGCGACAGGCTACACCTACGCGCTGCTGGTGTGCTGGGTAGGAGACGAGGTGGTTCAAGAAATGCTAACTGAGTTATGGGATGAGTATCAACCGTTAAAGTATTCAAATCAATTTATTAATGATATTTTACAGACTCCTAGATTGTGGGAAATAGAATTAAATCCTCCGATTAAAAATTACCGAGAGATTTATTTGGTTGATTATCCTGACGAAGTAGAAATATTTGTTGAACCTATATTCTGTATTGTAGGTGTGCTAAATGTTCCAGTTAATCAAAAACAATTAGAGTCAAGAATTATGAATGTTCTGCAAATTTCATAGTTCTTAATATAAAAGAAGGAAGGAAATAATATATGCTATCGAGTATTTATCGATTTCTAAGTTTTTGCTGTAATCTCAATATATGGGTTTCTCGTCTTTGTTGCAGCCTTAGTTGGTCTATTTTTAATTCTCTAAATGGCTGTTGTCTTAGCCTATTTTCTATCTGATATTGTTCGATTCTATGTCGTTGATCTAATCTGAGTTTATCTTGTTGTTGTCTAAATCTCTCCCATAATTCTTGAGAAGCTGATGGCTTTCTTTGCTGCTCTATGTACTGTTGATTTTGAGGGATTTTCTGATTGGTATTTGCCCGACAGGAGAATAAACTCCTATTTCTGTGGTCAGAATAACAAGTGCTAACCCTGATTTTATTTTTAACAATTGATTCATCGATTTTCTTAGCAGTTTAACTTTAAAATTCATCTGGTAACAACTTAGAATCCCAAATGTACAGTCCTTTTTCTTGAGGCACTCTAGAGAATCTGCCTGAGCGATAACCCCGTGATAATTCATTCAATACACTTGGTCTAACTTTTGGCAATTGGGATTGCGGGAGTTCTCCGTATAGTTGGTTGACAACTTCGGCCACATCAAAAACTTTTCTGGGATTTTGTTCTAACAATAAACTAATCGCATCAATTACAAATTTCCCTTTAAACTCTCCTTTCATGGGTATGAGATTCGCTTTCGCATGAGGGTCAGGTTTTTGAAGTTTAGTTTGGCTAGGTTGGGAAGCAACATCAGGGCTAGTATCTTCTTTGACCTGCGGCTGTGGTTGTTTACTTTTCGTTTGGCTAGGCTGGGAAGAACTTTCTTTGCGACGAGAATTGAGCAGTTTCAAATCTATTGTGTAGTAACCAGGTTTGCCAGGAACTAATGACCATTTACCACTTTGTTTTCCATGAGTTAATGTTGATTGAACTCTATCTTTGACTACTTTCCAAGCATCTGGTTCTAAATCCCCATACAGCGATCGCACTACAAAATCTATATGACATACACTACCTTTATGCTGCTGTAACAGTTTTTCTACCGCTTCTATACGTCTTAGAGAGCGATATTCATCAAGCATCGGAATTTCTTGCCCATATAAGGATTTATCTGGCGTAGTGGTGGTTTCTTCTTGCTTGGTAGACTCAGCGACTGGAAGTTCAGATGCTTGAGGGGATGGCTCAGTAATGCTGGGTTGGGTTAATTCACTTGCTACTTCTGGAGTGCTATCAGTATTGTCTTCGGTGTCGCTTTCTTGAGCAGCATTATCTTCTTCTGTTGTAGCGGTTGGTTCTTCAGTATTAGTAGATTCATCAGTTTGCGTTTCAGCTTGAGAACCATCAAAGCTATCCTCTGAGAATATATTTTCTTCAGCAGAAACTATTGGCTGAGTTTCTTCCAATTTCCAGTTGATATCTTCTTGATTCTCAGTAGGAAATGCCTCTGCTTTTATGTTGTCTACTGGTGATAATTCATTATCCTGAGTTTCTGATAATTCTGCTGCCGTTTTAAATACATCAACGCTATTACCATTGCTGCTTTCTTGAGTGGATACGGTAAATATTTCTTCTACTACTGTCACAGGCCAGTTAGATAATAACGCTTCTACGTGATTTAGATTCTCTAAAGCTTCTCTATACAATTTTCCATACTCTTCTACCAGTGGAGCGTAATACTTTCTTATTTCTAATAGTGTCGAAAGAAATTTTTCTGGAGGCGGCTGCAACTGCATTTAATTACTTATACAACTTTAGATTTTTTATTATAGAAAATAATCCCCTCATTCGACAATTATATATTATGACTTAGAATGCAAACCTGGCTTTAATAGTTTTACTGCCTTACTAGTCTTGAGCAGCTTCGCTAATTAAAGGCGAAAACAGTAAGTTACAACAGACTCAGGAGTAAAATAATGAAAGCTTCTTTAATTGCAATCATTACTTCTATCTTAACAGTTTCGTCTGTTAATTCTATCGTTCTGGCTGGTTCAAGTCGGAGAACTTTAGATAGCGGAACAGTAATTATAACTTGCAACAACAATAGCGGCAGATCAGAAGCTCAATTTCAATTAATTTCATCTATTGGAATTATTGGGCTTCTTGACTTCGATTTAAAATTTAACAATGGGGAAAATATAAAAGTCAATACTCCCACTCAACTGAGAAAGAGTATCACAGGTTTTCGAGATGCTCAAGGATTAGCTAGTCGAGTCACAATTGTAGGGGAAGCCTACGGGTTCGACGGCAATGGAAAACCACTTAAATATACCATTCCTGCTTTGGATACAGTATGTGACAACAATTTCTAATATCTATAATATAATAAGGACATTTATTAACGCATAAATGTCCTTATTATTTTTTGTTTCTTTTATTTATTATGTTTGATATCTCAAAAATTTCGTCCCAACAACCTTGGGCATTAAATATTTCTTTTAACTCTCGCATAGATTTTTGTGTTTGGGTTTTGCTGAATTGTGGAGTACAAATACCTCCGTTTAAGCACCATAATTCTGTTCATCAATCACTGCTATCTTTATCTTTAGATGCAGCTTCTTGGTATACTTGGCTTTTGTTGGTTGTAGCTACACAAGATGGTCGATTAAACTGGCATATTCCCGATATAGAAGCAGAAGTTTCCAGGCAAACAGAAAGAACCAAACAATTAATGCAGCAATACTGGTCACATCTAGTTCAAAACAATGAAATCTCAGACCCCAGTAGAATATTTGACTCTCAGGCTCCACAATTAAATCAATATTTACATTGGCAAGAAGAACAATATCAACAAGCTCTCAAGAGTATTGGCTCATCATCAAAAGATGCTCTCCCAGCAATGATTTATCCAGGGGAACAACAAGTAAAAGAACAGCTTGAGTCTTTATGGTCAGTGTATCAGGCAACCCCCAAAGATACCAATAGATTAGAAGACCTTGATATTATTGGATCATTTTACCAAGAACTTAAACAGCAATTCAGTAGTAAGTTGTCAACTTTGAGAGTTTACCTTGTACACTATCCTGCACCTATATTTTTTCCGGTGGCTCCAGTATCAATTTTAGTTTCAGAGGCTAAAGATTTGTCTTTTGAAGATTTACGAAATGGACTCTTTCATGCTGCCGAAACTTTGTTAACCAGCTAATGCTTTTAAATTTTCTCCAACCTACTAATGCTTCGCCAACGATTGATAAAGTTTTTTGGAGATTTTTGTATGTCTGAACTTGAACTGCAAATCCAAATGCAAATCAAAGTTAACATTTTGTTATCTGATTTGCCTTACTATTATATTGTAGACATACTCAAGTACTTTAATTTCTTGATTAATTTCTCTGAGTTGGATAAGAGTAAGCTTTCCGAATTAATTGTCGAGTTGATTCTCCGTAACTACTCTTTACAAGAGTACGATTTAGCCATCAACCGACTAGAGGCTGCTATTGAGTATACCGAAAGTTTATTCTGATTGTTCTAAGCTACTTTTAAAGTAGCTGATTTCTTCTTAATAGTAGCGATTTTATCGGAAAATTATCTCTGTATTCCTGTTCCTTGCTTCTTATTCTCAATGACCTGCTCAAGCTTGCTATTAGCATTCTCGAAATCTTGCAAAATTTCAGATGTCAATTTATTAGTCTCAATCTTCCCTGATTGTACTCTCAAAATCACATCGCCATTTTTGTGAGCGATCGCCAAGTCTTTGTACTGGGAGTTCAACACCAAATCGTAAACTTTACCTTGGACACGGGTAGTACCATTATCCCCTGTTTGACCTAAAGCTGACACGATTTTATGAGAAATCTGAGCAACTCGGCCGAGTGTATCTTGTTCCATTGCAGCCAGGGCTTTGGGTGATAGCTGTCCCGTAGCCTTGAACTCGTTGGCAATTTCGACAATGCGTTGTTTGTACTCGTCAGGTTTCCCCAGGTTATCAGCAGTGGTGTACCATGAACGCAGGTGGTCGATGGTTATCGCTGGTGCTGAAGCGCGTGTGAAACCCTGCGGCGTATTCTCAAGCTTGTAGCCACGTTCCCGCAAGTATTTTTGTACTAGCTGATCAGTCCCCGCCGCATTACCAACCACAAAAGAACTACCAGTGGCGATCGCCTGATCTAACAAGGGAACGTAGTGAGAGTTAAAGGTCTGTTGAATTTGCTCGTTGGTGACACCTCGCCAGGGGCCAGAGCCAGAAACCATGATTACGTCAGATTTAGAATAATTGCCAGTGTTGGCGCGATCGCCCCAAGCTTGCTCGTAATTGCGTGTGCTGGATGGCGTATTAGCTGGTGCGGACGATTTACCAATGAATTGAGTAGCCACGTCTGCCATCGCCACATCTTTTTTCATGTGTTGAGCTACTGCATCATTGAGGGGTTTGAGTTGGGCTAGGGGGTTTTGTTGCACCTGCCCAAACGGCACTATCTTACCATCAACAAAATCCCCCAACGGTTCGATATGTAATCCCCACACCTCTTGCTTGCCAGTGAACAGTTCACTCAGAGTTTTAGCTGAATGCTTTTCCATATTCGCCCACTGCTGCTGATACTGTGGGTCAGCAATCATTTGTTGTGTAATGCGATACTGTTTGCCCACTCGAAAAGCGACTTGCTTGCCGCCGCCAGAGGCTAGAGCAATGTCACCCTCCTTGAAACCATATTGCTTGTACGGTTCATACGCTCTTGTGGTGTGAACTCTGCCATACAAGCGCATCGCATCAATACAGGTGTCCACTGGCAGAGAATTTTGTTCGCCGTGCAGCATTAACGGAAAATTCATCGGAATCGGCTTACCAGATATTAACACTGGTTCGTTTGTACTGGTATGCGGCGGCGGCGGTGGCGTTTGGGGTACTGTCTGAACCTTTGCTGTACTAACGATTGGCTGTGGTGGTTTCAGATGCTTTGGTCTATCTGGCAGCGATCGCACTTTTTGCTGGTACTGTTCCGAGGACTCAATCACTTCCCCAAACTTCTTAGTCATCAAACCAAATACTGGTTCAGAGATGGACGAGTTAGCCAAATTAAACACGGCTAGTCCCTTCTTGGTTTCCAGTGGTACATCTTCTGGTGACACTTGGGCGATCGCAACATTCTTGTTAGTGAGCCACTTGGTCACAGTCTCAACTTTATGATTATCTACCACCAGTTGAGTTAGTCCCAACATTTTATCTTCTGGTGTAGCGAACAACATGGTGGGGCGTTCTTTAATTTTGTGGAGAATCGCCGCAGTTTTTTCGATTGCCTTGTGTTGTTCTTCATTGACTGTCTGCTGACCAAATGCCTGAGTGTCTTTCGTCCAAGCTTCGGGATACTCAACGGTGGTAGGGTCAACTTTTACGACCATTGTGGTGTTGAAATTGCTCTGAAGCGTCACATTAACTGGTGTTAATTTACCATAATTAAGCACTCCTATTTCCCGGAGGGCTTCTTTATCCTTGTTTAGAAATAATACTCCCAGCGGTTGCCCGTTCAAGAAAACTGCATCTCTAACTTGTGACTGCGGTACTTCTAGAGTAAGTCTTCTATATTCTTTAGGAGCAAATTTCTCGCCTTTAAAATCGTAAGAATTAGTTTTATCAATTTTTAGGTAATTCCCGTTAGGAGATTCGGCGATCGCAAAGGCATTATGTTTTTCTGATATGGTAGTCAGCTTCAGGTTTAGTGGATTGCCATCCTTAATGTAATTTACTGCCTGAAGTTGTTTGACGGAATCAGTATCTAATTCGCCTAGAGTTTTACCATCCAATTTTATTTTCACTACTCCAGTGGGAACTGGTACTTTACCAATTTCCAGAGTTACGGATTCACCATGAAATGTCTTGTCTGCATGAGAAAACTTCTTAATCTCTCTAATATTGAATGTAATTGGTT
Source organism: Nostoc sp. CHAB 5844 (assembly GCF_020829595.1). Lineage (GTDB taxonomy): Bacteria > Cyanobacteriota > Cyanobacteriia > Cyanobacteriales > Nostocaceae > Nostoc_B. The sequence continues at coordinate 21,258 of NZ_JAIVFW010000066.1, read as the reverse complement.
CTCGCCCTGGCACTTCAATCGTGGCATCAGCTGTAGATGTTTCCCCAGGCAGAATATTAGCAATAGCTTTCGTGCCAATGGGTAAATGTGCTGTTCTCGGCTCCAGCGCCGCAAACTCCTTGTACACACCATCACTATCGGCAACAAACACCAGTCTTGAGCCATGACGGTCATGCCCCGGTGGGTGCTGGGATGCTCGAATCTCCACAGAGTACTTCTCGTCTGGGTTCCACTCTTTCCCCTTAAACTGATTCGCCTCACTGCTCAGTGTCCCCACTCGCAGATCAGTGAATTGCAGCTGATCTAACCGCGAAATAATCTCTTCACTGAACGCCGCGAACACAAAGTTGGGAGTCTTCTTCTGGACTTCCTTATCTTGCTGTTCTTGCTGCGGCAACTTTTTTTTCTTCTCCAGTTCATCCTGCCGAGCCGCCCCCACACTCCACGCCGCCCCTGCCGCCGACAATCGCTCTTTTTCTGGTATACTCTGCCGAAATTCTTCTGCAAACTGGTACGCTTGCTGGAACATCAATCTGGTTTGCCCTTTGGTTAGTTCTGGCTTAAACTCAACCAACTTAGCGTTGCTGGTTGTCATCCCTGGCTTGAGGTTGTTTTCCTCAACAGACTGGGGGCTAACTGTACCGAGTCTACGGAATTTGGGCTGTCCGTTATCGTCCAGTTCGTTGTCGATTTGGGCGATCGCAATTAATTTTGAGGAGCGCTTGTCTGTTTCTAGCTTGAGGTTGATGGACTGTGCTTTCCAAATGCCCGGATGCTTGTAGCGAAGAAGGTTTGTGATTTCCAGTTTAGTTCCTTGCTGCGTTTGGATGATAGCACTGGGGCCTCGCTCACTCTCCCGTCGTCGCTCCATCGCTACTGCGGCGTTGTACAACTTGTCGAATTCGTACTTGGCGGCGATCGCGCTAAATCTCTGTTGCGGGGTGAATTCGACTCCCTTGAATAAGTCGCCAAACTGGACTATGGGGCGTGATTCGAGTTGGGATTGATTAAAATAGTTGTTAGTTTGATTAATTAATAATTCTACTGGCGAATAACCATCTGTTTTTATCCCAGAATTTAAATAAGCACTTGGGGATTTCTTATCTTTAATATAATCAACTTGACGATATAAATAACGATTATTTTCTTTAATTAAGCTCATTTCTGGCTTTCTGGAACTTTTAAATAAATCAACCGCAATTTGGTTGTAGTAACACGCCTCCTCAATCATTCTTCGATAAAAGAAGCGATTAGTGTTCATCGCTTGCTCTATGATTTCAGGAGTTCTGTTAGGGTTTTGAGCAAGTGCTACAAACTTTTGTATGTAGGGCTTATATTCTTCCCTAATTGGCTTTGGTTGTTCGGTATTCTCTGCTTCTAATAATTTTTCATAATGTCCTAATACTCGGTCTAAATATTCTGATTTCTGCTCTGGAGTTCCGTAGGTTTTGAGAATTTCAATTTCGCTTTCAAGTGCTTCAAGCGCAGTCACTTGGTTATTAATTATCCCCACACTGATACTATCGCTCATGTGTATGGCGATTTGCTCAAAGAGTGGTTGTTCTCCATTAATATAAAATGATTGTTTTTTCTCTTTGACAGTAGGAGCATAAGCGTTTTGGGCTTGGTTTTTGTACTCGGCTTCTGCTGTAAAATTGGGGTATAAACTCGCAAGTGCTACCCCAATACAGTCACCGTCAAAGTCTCGTCCTTGACGTTGAGATTCGGTTTCGAGGGGTGCTACTTCGTTGGTTTCAAGTCTCGCTTTGATGCGTTCTAAATCTTCATCGTTGACTACGAGAATTCCTTCTAATGGCTTACCGTCTGGCCCTAAACGGTCATCAACAAGCTTATTAATTGAGACACACAAACCGTTAGAGTTGAGAAAAGGTGAGCGAAAGTTAAGAACTTTTTCTCCTTCATCTAACCAAGGAATACAGATTTCTCCATTCTTCAGTTCCTTAGATGGAATAATCATTCCTCGGTCAAAAGTCAATGTCCGTCCCAGAGCGATATCTCTCCATTCGCCTTGAACAAATTTGCTAAGTTCTTTCCTAACCTTCTCTGTTTCTAAAATTTGCTTATGCCCACTCACCAAATCAGCTTTGATGAGCTTGTACATTAATAAATCATCTTTTTCTAATTTATCATCCAAGTCATCACTTATATTAAATTGTTCTTCAGTTTCGTTCCAAGTGAGAAGTTTTAACTGTTTAATAAGTGAGCCATCAGCAATTTCTTCGGTAATTTCTGTTTTTAAAGATGATTTTTGTTCTTCTGTGAAAGCCTTACGTTTCTCATATTTCTCACAATAAAGTTGAGCTACTTTCCTGGGATCACTTTGGGATTCGGCTAGGTTTTGGGCTTGGGCTTCTAATTCCTCAGCGAAGTCTTTAATCCCGAATGATGCCAGTAGTTGTGATATAGCTGTTTTCCCACGTTCTGACTGTGATTTTTCGCCTAGCCAAATTTTCTGCCTGTAAAGTCCTGGCTGAATCTGTGGCTTACTGGCTCCATCAGGGCGATCCTTGTCTGTGCCTTTGAAACTGGAGAGGGGGAGAATTAGGTCAATTTTGGGTGTACCTTTACTCCAAGATAATTTTTCCAAATCATGAGGGCGCAAAGTTCCTTTTCCAAATCGATACTGCTTATCTTCTCCATCTCCTTCTTTCCAGCCGAAACGATGCTGAATTACTCGATAACTTTTATCTTTCTGCTCATCTCGTTTAGTTAACTTATCATAAACATCAGTTGCAACCTGTCCATAACAGTCTCCTACTAATTTAAAAGCATCTTTATTTTTGATAAATCCTCCATTTTCTCCTGTGCTATCATCTACAATTAATATATTCAAATTTTCATAAACTGCATTTTTACAAGCACTTAGAAAGATGGAACCGTAAGCGCCTCGGTCTTTCCTATCTGGACAAAGCTTCTCAATTTCTGGTAAGCATTCTGGAGAACCGTAAAGTAGTCTTGTTTTCGAGGATAGTAACAGAATATGTCCATTTGGATGATTCTGTAAATCTTCTGGTTTACTGTATTCATCAATATGACCAAAAGAAAATTCTTTGCCTGGGAAGTAGAATTCTAGTAGAGTATTATTCAAGTTCTCGGTTAAAATTGATTGAGTCTTTTTCTGTTCAATATCGGTATAAACCCATTGATTTAACCGAGTATCAAAATGTTTAAACTCTAAAGTCATAAATTATACACTTGTTTTAAATTTAAAACTTTTTAGGAGTTAAATATGCCAAGATTAAAGCGTTGGTTGAATATGTACAAAAAGAAAATAAACCAGAACGGTGATTTTAAAGAGGAGTATATTCAAGAATTACGCTCTGATGGTTTTGATGAAGATTATATCGCTGAATATGCTCTGAAATTTAAGCAAGATTATGAAAAAATAAAACATTTGGATGAAGCTGATCCCGAACCCTGGCCTATATATACTGCTTATGACTTCTTCACCAATGAAGAAAAACAACAGTTTAGTCCAGATGGTTCTTTACGACCTGAATATGTAGAATCAGCACTCCGTAATGGCATCAGCGAGGGATGGCTAGAAGAAATGGAGAGGCGGAAGAAATTGGAAGTCGATAATTATAATAAAGTATCTGCCAGATACGCTGAACAAGGGATTAACTTTGGTCAGCAAGAGATGAATAGATTACTTGCTTCCAGCCGCACTTATTTAGAACGCCGCAAACAGATGGAAGTGGACTTGCGGAACTGTGAACCAACCGATACTACCGTTTGACAAAGATACACCTTACTTCTAAAAAAATAATTCATCGTTGTCAACATTCAAAAAGTAACCATTTTTTTGATGTTGATAATTGTGATGTAATCTTTCTTCAGCTAACGGACTTGGTGTGGGCGAATCATTTTCTTGTGACGATTTTGAATGTAATAAAGCTTGCTTGCGTGTCTGTGGACGAGATTTTTTGTGTTGCTCTGAACGGCTGTTAAAGTACTTGAAAAATAATGCTACAAAAATAACGCAAGCAAGCCAAGCTACTACAATAATTTCCATGCTGGCTGTGAATCAGCGATTGCTTTCATGTTTAACAGGCTTGTGTAAAGGCTTAACTGACTGATGCTTTTTACTCGACAGCGTAGGTAAAGAGTTGTTAGGAGTTGAAAAGTTAGCTAGTCGAGAAGCGGTGATAAAGCAGGTCATCGCAACTATAACAGCCATGCCAATAAAACTAGCTTTTTGAAGAAATTCTAATCGTAATCTGTTGCGAACTCTTTGAAAAAAAATATCTGTTAATTTTTGTTCAGTCGTACTATTTTTCAAATACTCTAAAACTTGCAAACACTGTGTCACATCCTCACCATTTTTTAGTTTCTGACACAATAAAATCTCTAAACGTTGCTGACGTAATTCGGCAGTAGATAAATTAATTTCGTCCCAGTCGTTCCATGTTTCCAATGACTGTATTTCGTTCATGACTTTTATTAATGCAGCTTTTATTAATAAATAAAATCGTAAAAAGTGGATTAACTTTTCATATTTAACCCGCTTTTTACATCACTTTCGGCGATAACGACGAGGCTTGAATTTAGATTTTTCGTACTCCTCAATAAGTTGTTTAGCTTGATGAGGTAGAACAACTTGAGTTTTATCTAGGCGCATAAAATGGCAAGCGGATTTAACTTTTTTACAAGCAATAGAACTCGGTGTATTAATACCTCCAAGAAAACCCAGCATCGCAAAAATGCTCATACCAACAATATAAAAGAAAATGCTAGAACGCCCACAACTAAACCAACGTCCAAACCAAAATAAGTTTGATTTAAATTTTTCAAAGCGTTCTTTATTAATTTGAGAACGTTCTTGTTGGGCTTCAATCCAGGCTTGCAACTTCTCTAGTTTTCGAGCAGCTAATCGATTAGCTTTGATATCAGAGGCTTTGTCTATTTGAATATCAATAGTGCATTCTCGCTTCTCAATTTCTTGTTTTAGCTGGTAGTCGAATCGTTCTCGGATGCGCTCGGCAATTGCATTGAGTTCGTAGGAGTATGGGGCAAGAATTTGAGCTGATGTTTCTGCAATAAAAGTTGCATCGGTGATGGCTTTCCCTCAATCCTTGCCAGAATCTGTTTCTCCATTTCTTTTAAGAAATCTTCGCCCTCTTCTGGTAGTTCAGCTAATCGAGCAATCGCTTTTTTGGTGTAAACTTGCCGCACAAGTCCACGAGGAATTTTTTCAACAAACCTATCTGTAACTTTATCGACCATGCCTGTTAAGTCTGACTCAGTTTCTATAGTGATATCTTCAATGTCTACGTAGACATTAGATGTTGATGTTTGCTGTCCAATGGACTGACAAGCCTCAATGAATCGCTCAACTTCTTGGGGCGTATATTCATCTTGTTCTTTTAGTCCACAGGATTCAAGAATTTTTAAAGCTTCACTCAACTTCAGTTTAAAGCCCTGTTTACTAGCGAAGCTGAGTAATTTAGCTATATTCAATGATTTAGTCGGTCGTATTTTATTTTTTACTTCAGTGTTAGTAGTAGCAGTATCAGGTAAAGAATTACTTTCTAATCTTTGTTGTAGAAGTCTTGTAGCCTCCTCATAATTGGAGGCTTGCTCATCTTTAAGTAACTGTCTGACAATATCAAAGCGATTCTCAATATCTGCATCAGCATATTCTGATGCGTCATGGGGCAGTCCACAAGCTGTTAATGTTGCTAAAACATCCTCTGGTGACAAAGAATACATATTCTGTAAAACTTCTTTGGTATAGGGCATAATTTATCTCCTTATGAATTATGTGTAAGTAGTGAACTAGCGCGGTCTTGGGGGTTTCCAAACCACTTACGACTTCTCGGTAGCAACGCAGTGGCTCCTCATGAGCGACTGGTGTTAGCGCAACGCCCTTCAGCACAGGAGTGTCACCCGTTCAGCGAAGCCGTTCTCGAAAAGTAGAGTGAATAAATAAACTTGAATGGGTTTCAAAACATTTCTTCAACCATGCCATCAAATTGATAAGGCAAAAAATCTACAACTGGCTTGGGTTCTTCTGGTTCACTGAAGTTTTCACTGGAACTGAAAGCCGTGTTAGGTACAGACTCATTGGACACCACCTGCTGCACCATTGACTGAACAGGAATCTTTTGGGAATAGTTTACACAGGTGTTTTCTGGAAAAAACACTTCTGTTAAAAATGCAATGTGCAACCTCAGCTTGTAAATAGCATTTCTGGCAGACTGCTTTACTTCGTCTTTAGAATAATTCCCCTCAGCTTTTACAGCAAAGGGCAACCAGTATCCAGACAAAGCAGACAATACCTTTTCTCTCTCACTAATGTCGTGACTCTGTTTAATGTATTTGATCAGAGCAACGCTGGACGGCTCTTTGTTCATCGAAATTCGACATCTGTAATCTATTCTTTCTTTTTTTTCAACCATTTGTCACACCTACAACATCTTTGTTTTGTCTTATACCTTTAGCACATAAAAAGAAAAACAATCCATACACATCTGTCAAGCGGTGATTAAGAGATTTAGACGCAGCTTGGGGGAAATTATTCATCAGTTGTGTCTCTAATATTTCAACCCAATTGACATTAGAGAACGAAAACAAGTTGTTTAGTTGAGATTGGAAGTAATAGGCCGTTCCTCCACTAATAATCACTTCATCCACAGTCCGAGGCACTTGCAACTTTAGCCAGTTAGACAGCATCATCCAATATTCCTGCTTACTGGTGGCAACAGCATTGCGAATTCTGGAAGTTTCATACTCTCTATACACTGGATCTACATTTAAAGCTAATTCGCCCAACGCTTTATAAGACGAGTTTTTCCCTGGCTTACAAATTGCCGATGTCAATTCCTCTAAGTTCAACCCTGATGTTTGGTTCTTCACAGATTCAACCATTTTGGAGAAACCCAAAGGGTCTGTCTTACCTTTGCTCATCTCTCCACGATCAATCAGCAGAATGCTTGTATCTCTATATCCCAACATCACCACCCCAAAAGTCTTTTCTTTCAAGTTAGAACCCGGAGGCAGCCCCCTTGAAAATATTCCTCCTCCTTCAGGAAGGCACAAAAATAATTCCAATGAAAATGATTTTTCACGTCCTTTGAATTTGTATCTAGTCAGCGCCGTTGTTACCAACTCCTGGAATAATACTCGGTCTTGATATTCTCCCCAAGGCAGCAAAATCCCTAAATGAATTGCTGTTCCATTCTCTAATTTGTGTTTGGAAGAGATCGCTCCCACCATCGCCAACACTTTTGGTAACGCTAACTCAAACTTCCGCTTCTGCAATTGTAAATCAGCATTAAATCGCTTCCTGGCTAAGAACCCTACCGCCTGACATTTATCTTGATATTCAATCCAAGCACTATTCTCAGGGTTTGACTCTCCCATCTTCGTCTGCTCATAGTTCTCTAAACTTTCTAAAGGCACTGTTGTTACATCCGGCTCCATCAATATCAATTCCGGCTTGAATGGATCTAACGTATAAAATCCCTTCAGCAATGAACCACCTGGATCTACTGCTAACCTCAGCAAACTCATCCGAAAACTCCTCTCTCTTTAACTTCAGTATTCCAACTCTCTAGTAATAAAATACATCAGTACAGGCTTTTTCTCATGTGTTATTTCTCTGCTAATTGTACGTCAAAATAATCCTAAAGTAAGAAAATATATGATTTTCTTAGTTATTTTTATGTCAGTTCTTGGCAGTTCCAGGAACTTCCTAAAACAGCTATTTATGCCATTGTTATGTTCAATTAATGGATTTTTTAAGGCTCTGTTGTGGAAACTCTACGGCAACTTTATGTCACTCTATTTTTACGGGGTGACGCACAGTACGCCAAATTTTTGCGAAAGTTTTTTCGCTTATTTTGCTATATTAAATAGCAAATAAAACTGTGGAGAAAAAAATTTTGAAGTCAACGTCTCAGGATTTTTTTTTAACTCGACATCAAAGTTACGAGTATTTGATGTCGAGGATAAACTTTGACTTCAAAGGTGAGCAGCGATCGCTTAAACCAAGGGCTATAAAGTTATGTAAAGTTTTTTGGAGAGGTGCGCGATGCTGACATCTGCAAACGTCTCGTCTTCTATGGCGGTGAACTACTTCATCAAGAATTACTATCATCAGCGGAAGTCTCGGTGGAGTGGCAAAGCATCTGAAAAATTAGGGTTATCAGGGGAGATAGAAGACGAACAGGCGTTCAAGAATGTGATTGAAGGGCGATCACCTGATGGTAGTGAGAAGTTAAATGCCAGGGTATTAAACCAGAAAGAGCGCAGAGCCGCATTAGACTGTACATTTTCAGCACCCAAGAGTGTAAGTTTGATGGCATTGGTGGGCGGGGACACTAGATTGATAGACGCACATCATCAGGCATTACAAAAGGTGATTCAACTGATGGAGGAGCGTTATGCGACAACAAGAGTGATGGAAGGAGACACACGCCACCGAATCAGCACAAATAATCTGTTAGTTGCACAGTTTGACCACATTGAGAGCCGGGATTTAGACCCACATCTGCACACTCATTGTTTGGTGATGAACACCACGCAGACACCAGATGGTAAATGGTACTCTTTGGTAAACGGTGAAATCTATGCCAACAAGAAGTTTTTAGGGATAGCGTACCAAAGCTATCTGGCAAATGAAGTGATGAAACTGGGGTATGAGATTGAGCCAAAGTTACATGGGCAGTTTGAGATTAAAGGCTTTAAAGAACAGGATTTAGAGGCATTTTCCAAGCGACGGCAGCAGATAATAGCTAAATGTGGAGCTTCTTCTTCTTGGGCAGAACGGGAGAAGGTTTGGGATAAAACAAGACAACGTAAGCACCTCGTATCTCCTGATGAACTGCAAGCACTTTGGCACGAAGAAGCCCAAAATCTGGGGATTAGCTTTGTCAAACCCTCTGAGCCAAAGACTGAAGTAGTAATAGAAAACGCCCAGAACAACTTAAAGCAAGTTTTAGAAGACGCTGTAGCACATTGTAGTGAACGAAATGTAGCGTTTAAGTTTGAAGATGTAGCCAAATTCATCCTCAACGAAAGGCTGGCGACAGATGTTACTCAGATAGAGCCACTACTGAAACAGCATCCGCAAATCATCGCCCTTGAAGGGTTAGAGCAGTACACAACTCTAAAAGCCGTGGAGCGAGAAATAGCGACAATTGAGTTGATGGAGCAGGGTAAACAGAAAGTTAATCCCATTTCTCACCCAGAGATGATTGAAAGCCAATTAGAAAAAACCCTGTTAAATCAAGGTCAACGGCAAGCGGTAGAGATGGCGTTGACGACTACTGATCAATTTGTGGCATGGCAGGGTGTAGCCGGGGCTGGCAAGACTTTCGCCCTGAAAGAATTGAAAGCGATCGCGGAGGATGCAGAGTACACAATTAAGGCATTTGCACCGTCATCAATGGCAGCTAAGGTTTTAAGTGAGGAGTTGGATATTCAAGGTGAGACAGTGGCCAGATTGTTGGTGTCCGAACCACCACAAGAGCCAGAACCAAATCAAATCTGGATTGTAGACGAAGCCGGGTTACTGTCAGCCAAAGATGCTTATACACTTTTAGAAAAAGCGACAGCCCAAGGTGCAAGACTATTGCTGGTAGGGGATACTAAACAATTATCAGCTGTAGAAGCAGGTAATCCATTCAAATCATTGCAGCAAGCCGGAATTCAGACAGCACACCTCACCCAATCAAACAGACAACGAAACCCTGATTTAAAGATTGCTGTCGATTTAATTGCTGAAGGCAGAACAGAAGCAGGTTTCCAGCAGTTAGACTCAATTGGTAGCATTGCGGAAGTCTCGCCAGAGAGCAAGTTGGAAATCATAGCCAGTGAATATATAGCGCTGACCCCATCTCAAAGAGAACGAACACTAGTATTAGCTGGCACAAATGCAGAAAAGCTGGCGCTGACGCAGGTAATTCGAGACAAACTAAAAGTTGAGGGTAGTTTAGGAAAGTCCGCAAGTATTACGCAGTTGCAAGCTAAAAACCTGAGTAAAGTACAGATGCAATACACCCATAATTACGAACTGGGTGATGTAGTGATGCCGACGCGTAACTACAAACGCCGGGGCTTAGAGAAAGGAAAACTGTATAAAGTAATTGACAAAGGCACTGACCAACTGACAGTCGAAGCCTCAGACGGTACAACCTTAAAAGTAAACACTGGTTTTGAAGGTGCAGTTTACCAGTGCAATGAAATTGAGATTGCTGTGGGAGAACGCTTGCAATGGAAGAAAAACGATCTCCAACTGCAAAGGCGCAATGGTCAGGAGTTTGTCGTTACAGCAGTAGATGAGGAGACACAGACAGCCCAAATACAGTATAAAGATAGCGAACGCAGTGAGACAATAGACCTCAAACAAGCACAAAATTTAGACTATGCACTGGTAACAACGACCTACTCTAGCCAAGGCAAGACAGCCGAAAGAGCGTTAATCTCAGCAGATTACACCATTGGTCAAGAAAGTTTTTATGTTGCAGTCAGCCGCGCTAAAGATAGTGTCAAATTATTTACTGAAGACAAGCAGTATTTACTAGAGTTAGCCCAAAAGTCAAAAGTGAAGGATAATGCGTTAGAACTGCTGAGAAAGCAAGTAAAACAGCAGATGGTATCCTCTAAAAATGATATTTCAATAATTATAGAGGAACCGGTAGCAGTCAGTACCGTTGCACCACCTGTTTTGAAATCAAAAGTTGTAGAACAGCCAGTAACAGTCAGTACCATTACAGCAGTTACCGAAACTCCTAAGCAACAACAACCGCTTTCTTCCTCTGTAGCAATATCAAAACCAATTCCTCAACAGGCAACTCCAGAGGGAGCAACGGTAGAAAAACCCAAACTGAAAAAGCGCATTCCAACAGAGGCATTTTGGACTCCCACTCATGATGCACCATCCCCAAGCCATATAGACTCAAAACATTGGCAAGAATTGGTAGAAAAAAGCGCAATTCACCCACAAATTGCTGCCTTAAATTTTGAGAGTCTTCACTTCGGCTATGTCGGCGGTGAACATGAAGCGTGGAATCGCCTGATGATTAGTGACAAGCTCAATCGCACAAATACCGGAGGGTTAACCAAGGGATTTTTAGAACTGTATTCTCACGTTGATGCTGGTGGTTGGTGGTGTAATTCAGGAGTTGACCCACGCTGTTTTGCTTCACTTACCCCAGGAACAAAACCGACAACAAAAGAATGGGGCTGCTACAAGCCCAATCAACCCAGACCCAAAAAAGACGAGAACGGGCAGGTAATTCCTGACAAATTCATCAAATATGAGCATCCCCCCAAGGTTGAGTTAAGTCTTTTCTTGCTAGATGTCCCAGAAGAGATTGTAGAACGTATTTATGCTCTCCACAGAATTAACCCCAATCAGAGCGATCGCCACTCAGGATTTTGGTATTGTGTGTGGAAGTATAACTTACCTGTCACAATTACTGAGGGAGCCAAAAAAGCGGCCAGTCTGTTGAGCCAAGGTCATGTCACCATTGGACTGCCAGGGATCTCTGCGGGATACCGTTCACCCAAAGATGAGTACGGTCAGAAAATTGGTAAATCCTATCTGGCACAAGAGTTAGCTGTATTTGCCACGCCAAATCGGGAATTTAAGTTTTGCTTTGACTATGAAACCAAACCCAAAACCAAGCTCAACATCGAGCGGGATATTTCTACAACTGGGTGGTTGCTACAGAAACAGGGTTCCAGAGTCAAAGTCATTACACTGCCAGGGCCAGATAAAGGAGTCGATGATTTCATCGTCGCACAGGGGCCGTTGGCCTATGAAAAAGTTTGCTATGAAACTGTCTCACTACGAGACTGGCAACAGAGCAAGAAACAGCAAGCAGATGCTGTTGAAGCGCCACGTAAACTTACACTAAATCCACTAAAGGAGAAAACCCATGACATCAACCAGCAACAACTCCAGCAGCCAGCCGCAATCCGAAATGACATTATTAATCGAGAAGATAGATCAACTGTTGAGCAGCCACGAAAGACTGAGCGCCCAAATCGAACAGTTACAAACTCACAACCAGCAGTTAAGCCAGAAAATTCAACACTTGGAACAAGCACAGTCGGAGAAGTTGAGCGAGTTGAGAACGAGTCACACCGAGTTTTTGCAGCAATTAGCCGACACATTGAACTCGAAGAAATCAAGCAACTTGAAGGACACCTTAGAGAACTTAACCGAAGCATTACATCAGGTGAGTTTCGAGGTCAACGAACAGCGCAACTCGCAACAGACGCTCACCCACTCCATACAGCAAATATTGACAGCACAGCAAGTGATGTCCGTCCTGAGCCAAACCGAAATGAACAACTCGTCACTGGACAACTCATCAACATAATTTCCGAGTTTTTAGAAACAAAAGTAATTGAATCAGGTATTAAGACTAAACAACTGCAAACTCTAATTCATAATTTACTACCTCATCAACGAACTACCGCTTCAGAGCAGGTACAAAAAACTTTAGGTGCAATCGCTAATTTTAGCGAACAACAAGCCGTTGAACTAACTTTAGCTGAGGCATTGCCATCTGTTACCCAGGCAATTAAACATACAGAACAACCACTCAAAAAACAAACCAGTCATCATCAAGTCATGGTGACAATTGCAGAACATGTTGAATTATCTGAAATTGAATCGTCTACAGTTACTCAAACAATTCGAGAAGTTGTAGAACAGTTAAAACAATTACAGAAGGTAATGACTGAATCACAGACAGCAATTGCTTCAAAACAGGTGCAAGTTACTTTAGAAGCGATCGCAAATTTTGTAGAGCAAGAAGCCGTTGAATCCGCGCTGGTGGAAGCATTATCTTCTGTAACAAAATCACTATCTCTGTATCAACAGGAACTGGTGCGTGGAACAAAGACAGACCAAAATGTAGAGCAAATACTGATAGAACAACCTATTAAACACCAAGCACTAGGCGCTATTGCAAAGTTTGTCGAATTGCAAGAAATTGAAGCGCCAATAGTTGTTCAAACACTTCAAAAAGTTGTAGAACAATTGAAGTTATTTGTGCCACCAATACAAAAACCAATTGAAGAACGGAAACTAGAAGTTAAAAATACTGTATTCGCTACTACAAATAAGGCGTTAGAGAAAAAATGTAGAAAGCAAATTGAACTATTAAGTGATAAAGATTTTGTTAATTTGGTTAAGTATGTAAAATCATATTTTCAGGAGAATTCTGAAACCGAACATGACCCACAAACCCATGGATTATTAATTGTTCGGGAAATTTTAAGACAAATGAAAGCTGAAGTTCTTGAACAAACTAAGGTTGAAACACAGAAAGAACAACAGTTTAAGTTGTGAAAAAGAAAGGGAGCAAGCAGTAAAACAATCAATTTGAAGTGACTACTTGCTCCCAGGGCAGAGTATCACTGATTAGCCCAAAAAACATCAATAGCAGCACTAGATTGAATGACATTACGGACAGTAGCTCGTGTTTGACGTTCTTGTTCTTTAGCTTGTTCGTCCATGCGACTAGAGATGTCAGCCAAGTTAATATTAGCGGCAGCCAATGCTCTAGTTTGTTTTTGGGCTTCGGAATGAAGAGATTTATTGATGATCGTCCCTTGCAAATTTTGAACAGCAATTTTTTTGAGGATATCTTGAGTAATCACATCTTGTTGAGCAGCTTCGGCATTTTCTGATGAATTTGCCACAGCATAATTAGACATTTCTGCCTCTTGGGCTTGAATCCTTTGCCCATCAGCCCCCAAAGTAGCTTGTGATTGGGCTTTCGTATATTTTTGATGCCAATCACGTTGAGCGTTCTGTCCGTCTAATTCATCAGGAGTTTCTAAAGTCGGCACAACAGTTGCAGAATCGCCAGAAGCAACAGATTTTTTGTTCTTCTCAATCGCTTTTCGGATGCGTTCACCAGCACTTACTGGATCGGGAGTGCCTAAATCACCATTTGTGCCTTTAATTAAAGTATCAACACCCTTAATAACATTTTCCCAACTGAAACTGAAATCCTTAGTATATTTATCAATTGATTTTTGCAAGCTATTATAAGTCTCTAAAAACTGTAGTAAAAATGATTTCTCTTGCTTTTTTGGTTCTTGTGCTGTAGCAGATAACACTGGAGGAATCAATACTACATTTGCAAGTAACAAACTTGTTAGTATAATGCTTTTGTGGTTTTTCATAAAAATACTCCGAGAAAATTTTATTAAATAGAATTCATAAATCAGGAAGCAGAATTCATTATCAGTTCTGCATGAACAGTAGATTCAGAATCATCACTTTCTTGTTCTGATTTTTGTATTTTCACAACTGTATTTTTCATTAGCACTTCAGGATCAACTAAAGGTTTCCCCTGCCTGATACACTCAACATAATATTTTGAGAAATGAGATAGCCATTCAAACTTGTCTGGATATAGCTTTTTATAATAGTCACGCGCAGCTTGTTCATCCTTTCCGTTAGCCACCAAGGCTAAGAGTGGGTAACTTGGATAATAACGACAGCGAATGTATTTTTTAGAGTAGTCCATTAACCATAATGTATAGAGTTGCTGTCGGTTGGGCAGAAAATTTTCGTTTTTCTCTATTAACGACTTCGGGATACCAAGAAGTTCCGAAATACTCTTGGCCGCCCCAGGCACAATTCTTCCAATCAGTCGGCGAGGCATATTTTGTAAAATTTGCTCTCCTGCTTCTGATTTGGCGATCGAAATTACATCCTGTGCCGCCAGCATGATCCGACACCCAGACTTACGAGCCGTAGCGCATTTTCGTCCAACTAAACGCGATAATGCGCCAAACCGTAACAGTACGCTGGCTTCATCCATAAAAAAAACGCTATTGGGCGACGACAAGGATTGTCTACTTACGGCGATATACGCAGACATCCCGAACACCTCTGCTTCTTTGTCTGACTGTAAATTAGTTAGTGCAAATGTGATCAACTTCGAGTCTGTTTCAAAGGTCGAAGGTTTACAGATGGCATCTCCGATGGAGCTTGCCCTCCAGTACTGTAGGCGCAAACGAATATAATTGAGGGCTTTGTCTACATTTTCATCATCGTAACCTAAATCAACATACTCAGTGGCGAAAAACTTTTCTAAATCAACCAGAGTTGGTGTATTCGCCCAAGCAATAGAACCCAAGCCCCCGGCTTTCGCCGCTTCAAACCGCTCAATCATCTCAGGGTCTTCATAGAATGCTTTTGTGCCAAGCGGAATCAGGGACTCGATTGTTTGAGCCAGGAATCCGTCAAATTTATTATTGCCTAATACAAGTTGCAGTACTATGAGATTGACATCGTTGCGGTGTGCTTTAATACGCTCTTGTTTTTGGTCATCCGGGACTTGAGATAAATCCAAAGTCTGTAATAAATTGTTCGATTGCTTGGAGATGTCGAAGTAAAAACCTTTGAAGTAAGGCGTAAAATCTCCGAATGTCCCCGTACCATCATCGTTGGGCAAGTCAATCATCAAAACTGACATTCCCTTTGCCAAACACTCAGCAATAATATGTGAAATTAAAACTGATTTTCCACTACCTGTAGTTCCAATCACCATCAGGTTTTCAGTTTTTGATAAATCGATATGCACGGGCGAGTGTCCTTCATCAGCAATCAACTCGCACCCTTGATTGTCCCCAGTAGCTGTTTTAATGACGCTAGTAAAGCCGATTAGTTCACTCGCAAAGAAGGTAGTTCTACGGTTGAATGGAGTTGACAGCATTGGTTGTTGTTTGAGCATTAGAGTTTCCAGCCAGATGAGCCAGCTATATTGTGTTTCCCTGGCTAGTTCTGCTGGTTGGGTCACATATCCGCTAATCAAGCGACAAGCATCATCAATTTCTTCTGGTGAATCGCGGTAAACCAGAAGAATTAAGGCTGTATTTTGGGGAACATCGCCTGTATAAAGCTGTTTTTGGGCGTTAATCGCCCATTCCATGTTTATTTGTGCTACGACATCAACTGTTTTACCTTTGGTGGCATTTGCTGTATGATGCGCTCGCTTGGTAATCAGTTGTTGGGCCAGTCGCGTTACTTTTGGGTCTGATGGTGTAACTTCAGTGATTACTTCAATATTATGTACAACATCTTTTGAAAGGATGTTCCACAAAAATCTAATTTGGTCTTCTGTAGATCCAAAAGCTTCTGGTTTCTGGTTTAATACCATCACCCCAACATATTTATGTGTTGGTAGACATACCCATTTCTGATGAGCTTGGGGTATTCCTTTATTTAATAGTACAGAGGTAATGTGTTGGTGATCTATATGAGTAGAATCTTGAGGGTCATTCTCGTAAAATTTCTCTCTTAGCCCATGCTCATCCCAAACAAGGGTATGTGGCACTGGAGTTTTTTTTGTTCCGATATGTTTACAAAGTTCATCCCACAATTGTACTTCGTTTTTCGGTATTGGCTGTAAACCCATGCCCTCTAAAATCTGTTTGTGTCGCAATGACACATCCATTGCTTTTTCTAGAATCGCCGTTAGATTGTTCCGAGTCAGTTCAGTTGCGCCAGTGGGTGTAAACCGCCTTTGCAAGAAGTTTGAGAACTTGACTATTGCTCGGTCTATCGCATCTCCAGCTTCTGTGCCTCCAGGTCTGATAGTAAAAGTACTGTAAACATTCAGTTGAATTACTTTGCGACTTTTGTTACTGGACAATTCTTGGATTCGCGCTATTTGCGCCCAATCCAAAAACTCACTTTCATCACTAATCGGATTTTTTAATCTCTGTCCATACTCACCAATCACACCCGAATCATCACAAAACGAACTCCACCTAAAGGTAAACTTTTCCCTTGATGGTATTTCTTTGCAACCATTGAGAAATGACGACGAGATCGCTTCGATCTGCTCGTCGGAACTAAACATTGGATGAATACCAGAGCAAGTATATCCAAACACAAGTTGTATTGTGTTATCTGTATCACCCAACAGCTTTTTACTCAATAAATATGCCCCAACTACATAGCCTTTTTTCGATAGTTTTACCATCGTTGTTAGATCTAGGGCATCTTCAAATGCGTTTAACTTTTTAGAAGAGTTGGTTTTAGTTTTTACCACGGCTTTTCAAGTTTTTTTGCTCCGATTCTTCTTTTCTCTATGGGTGTGCTATATCGCACATATCCTCTTGTCCAGATTGGCGCACGGGGGAATATCCTTGACCAAAATAGATAGGGTTTCTTCCCCGACAAAGCAAGAATTGTTGCTGCCAGCCAAACCCCGCCCAGTATGCTCCAGACTAACCCAACACCAAATATATAGATGATAAAAAAACCTGTACCAAAAGATAACAGTGCTACTGCATATTGGAATCCGGTGAATATTCCTATCGAGGCACTCTTGCCTAATGATTGGTTAATCGGTTTAATTGTTTTGTTCATAGCACAAAAAGGATTAACGGACGTTAATCCTAAAATGTCATGAGGAATTGTGTGGGGTGAAATCTGCGTTTATTGATGAAATTTTGAAGAAGTCACAAGTCAGAATTTAAAAATCAGAGCAAGAAAGTGGGGAATTCAGACCCCGGCAATTCATCCGCAACTTCGCACTCCAATTCAACTAGAGAATTCTGGTTTTTGAGTTCTAAATTCTATTTTGTTAACAAGCTTCTGTCACTCCAGCAAAAAGTACGCTTTGAACGATAAACAGGATTAAAACTACAAAAAAAATTCCTACAGGTTGTTGGATGACCTGAGTAATTTCTTGTCCATCGCCTATAGCATTAGCGACCTTCACACCCGAAGAAACAAAATAAATAAATAAAAGCACTGTGATTGCCGCATTTATCACTCCCGGCAGTGCATTCACAATTGCATTTCCTGTTGCCCCTGCACTGTTAAACATACAAGTTAATGCTATTTGAGTAGGGTTGAACAACCCGAATGCTTGTGCTGGCATTGCTTGAGTTGTAACTATCAAAGTTGTGCCAACTGCATACAACTGTTGTTGATATTTCCGCCCCCATCTGCCGAAAATTTTCGCCACTATCTGCGTTTGAGTTTTAGGTTGGTGTGAAGAGTAATTTTGTGACACAGAAACAATTGCTCCTTTTACCTTCATTGCTGCGAACTCCGTAAAACTGATTTTGAATTCAGCTTTTGTGCTTTTTGTTGATAATGAACTTCTACATCTAATAAAGTTTGAATTCTTGCTAATGACCGAATCTCTTGCAGGGCTGGTACATGAGAGATGTTTAACTTGGCATATCCATTGAGTCTATTAGTTTTCGGATCAGTAAAATTCTCAAACCCAGGAATATATTTCCTCGCTATGTTCAGGTACTCCTGCAACTGCCTGGATGACACTGGCGGAATCATCATTTGGGCGACTTGCCCTCTGGTTAATTCTTCTACCTATCGCACCTCCTTACTTCCAGAACTTCTGGGAACTGCTGATAGATATAAAAATAACTGCTTTTTAAGCAGTTAAAAAGGCTCATTTATCATCTCTTTTTTCACACATAAATGGTCTTTTGATTGACATTTTAAGCGATTTCCTTCACCCAAAAATAGGGAACAATATTTTTTCCTTGTTGAAGCCATTTTTCATCTAACAAGTAAGCAGCAACACAAGCTGGTGCTTGAGGATCTCTGCGAAATCGACCTGTAGCCCCCCAACTGCGAACAGTGCGATCGCTCGTGTAACCCAAAACAATTGCCAGTTCTACGTAAGATAACTGCCATTTATTCTTAAACTCAATAGGATGTTGCGCTAAACTTAATCCCACGATGATATTTTTTCCTTGTTGAAGCCATTTTTCATCTAACAAGTGGCAAGCAACACAAGCTGGAGGCTGAGGATATCGATGATTTCCTATTAACTCCCAACTGCGAACAGTGCGATCGCTTGTGTAACCCAAAATTACTGCCAACTCTACATACGTTAAATTCCATTTATTCTTAAACTCAATGGGATTCATTTAATAAACATCCTGTTAAATGCGATTATTATTAGTAGTTCTTAGAACAGGTAAATAAAACAGATTGAAGAAGAATACAGAATTTAGAATTCAGAATCACTCTTCGTGGAAGATTCTGATCCACCACCTAGAAGCACCACTAAATCTGCGATTACGCGCGAGTGTTGCACCATTTATTCATCTGCCACTCGTATAGAATTCATGACTTTATTCTGACGAAGTAGCGCATATATTCTGTTCGATAAATTAATACAAAATTTGTATTCATATTTTTGAATTTCTCACACCCCTGCCCAAGAGTATAATTTATTAACGAGACAAAGAAGGCTGTTTTTCAACTAGATTCTCTTGTTGATCAAGCTGATCGATAAATTCAAAAACCTTTTCAGGAAGCACTTTAATTTCCTGTTCTACTGCGACTGGAAGTTCTTTAGCTACTACACCATTTTTTAATACATTAGTACCATCTTTCGCTTTGACAGTGACGTTATCACCATCTTGTTTAAAATCGAAATTATTACTCCTGAAAGATAAAGAACCATCAGGGTTGCGTTCACCAAGTTTATCTAATAGTACTTTGACGGCTGATTCAATCATCTTGCCTTTTATTTGGCGGACGGAATCATCTATTTGTGTGCGGACTTCTGTCAGTTTATTTTGAGCGGCTTCTAGTATTGAATTACTTATTTGTTTCACCTTATTTTCTACAGAACCAACCCAGTTTTGCAGCTTGCTGTTTTGGGTTTTGATTGGCGAAATTTCACTAAGAGACTTTTGAGTAGCTTCAATCAGTTTTTGTTGTTTGGCTAACGACTCAGCCATTTGCTCTACTTCTTTTGTGAGCTTTTCAAGTGTCTCTTTTGTTTGAGGTTGCTCACTTAATTGAGCAATTGTCTTCTCTTGTTCGTTAATTTTATTTTTTAACACCTCAACTTGTTTTTGCAATTCGCCTATGCTATAAGTACGCTCTTTTGGCGCAGCTTTTTGAACAGGCGCACTACTCAGTTTTAGCTTGTCATTGATTAATTTACCATTTCGCACTTTGAATACTTCTTGTTTACCTATCTTAATAGTGATAGAACTTTTAGTATTCTGAGGATCAGCAATAGCTTTTTGGATATTTTCGACAACTTCTGGTGTCAAGGAATTTTTTGTTGGCTTTTCACCTTTCACTCCTTCATAAACTTTCGACGTGCCAATATAGATAGAAATTCCGTTGTCAACTTCAATATGTTCGTCTTTAGCTTTAATTTGAATCCGGTCAATCAATGATTTAAGGGTATCTAAATAATCATTCTTGATTTGATTTGCTTCGGCATTTTCAATCATAATAGTTCTCCAGCAATTTCTAGAATTAATTCAGAATGAGAAACAAATATGTCGGGGAAAATTACTCCACCCAATTTGTTGAGAATTTCTTGACCTTCTATTTCGATATAAGCAAAATTGCTATCAATAATTACTGTGATAGTAGTGGAATTTCTTTCTGCAATAGTTGGCTGATAGTCTTGGAGTTCGCCGTCTTGAATAAAAACCACAGATTCATTATCACAGAATATCTCAATAGTTTCTGGGATGTAATTGTCAGGAAATGAGGGGTCATTCCATGATTCAGCCGCATTGAAGATATCTGAAGGATACTTATTAGCCAACGCTGCTATCTCTGGAGGCAGCTTGGAAATCATTGCTCTATCTCGTTCAGTTAGTGGATAGTACATAATTAAAACTCCATTGTTTTAAGTAATTCTTGTTTGTCAAAAAGCGGTAAAAGCCGTTCAGCTTCCTTACGCCTTTTCATCATTTCTTCTGATGTTGGTGCAACTAAAGATGACAGGGCAATTAAGTCTTGTTGAAATTCATACCAGTGTTTGATTGATGATTTTTGTGAATTAATTTCTACTTGCGGAATTTTGAACTTATGCAACATTGGTAGGCTAATTTGATTACGAGATGAAAAACCTGGATTCATTAGTACTGCCTTACCTTCTGGCAAAGTGTTGAACTGGTTCACATCAAATAATTTACGTATGCCTTTTTGTTGTGAAATGGATGTGTTCGCCCCTCCTTTACCGCCATAACTGCGGGATTTTTGTGTATAGTTTATTTCTTCGTCTCCTAGATATTTGCTAAATTTATCAGCCGAAATATCATCATTGGGGTTGAAGAAAGCTTTAGTCGCGCAGCCGCCGAAGATAGCATTAGTCGTATTTTCACCATAACCCTCATTTGTCACTCTAAGCAGAGGAAAATACAAAATCAGGGTGAGTCAGGAATATAAAAAGTGGGGAAGTAAGTCTATAAACAATGGATTGAAGTTTAGTAAATCCCAATGATAGTTGAGGG
>NZ_JAIVFW010000065.1 GCF_020829595.1 Nostoc sp. CHAB 5844 | reverse complement strand
TTGAATTACGGCGTTACCGAGGAGGGAAAAATTTACCCAATAAATCTGATGCTGCTGATGCTTTGGCAATGGCCGCTTACCCACTGGATGCAGAACACCACACTGAGAACGGGGAACTTAACCAAAAATACTTTCTCATGCACAGGCCAGAACCAATCGACCAACTGCGGGAACTGTGCCAACAACTTGAACATCTAAACCGTGTTCAAAGCCCAATTATCAACTATGCTAGGCAGTTACTAGCTTGGCAATTTCCAGAGGTGGCTCATACGAAATCTAGAAGTACTAAAGTTGGCAACGTCCCGCCACTTTGGGGTTGGTTGGCACAGCGTCAGCTTGAAGTTTCGCCGAACGCTTGGAAGATAGTAAATAAAAAATATGAATCATCATCTGCAAAGCATTATGGTATTACGATTGACCCAATTTTGAGAGAACACGCCAATTGGTTATGTGACATTGAGTTGACTGAACAACGGCTTGAGGGTGAAATTCAAACCATCCTTGATCACGAATGCTTTCAACCTTACAACCAGATTTTTAGTCAGTTTGGTTTCGGCTTACGAGTTCGTGCTAGGCTGCTCAGTCGAATTTATCCGTTTGAAGCATTTTTGTACAATGGCAAGCCACTGATTGAGTATGAGGTCAGGGAAGTTAAACGGGTAGAAAAGCAACGGCGGGACGGTCAAACTGTTGTCAAACGTCTACCAGGAGATGTAAAGCGGGTTAAACGTAACCGCAGCCGCGACGCTTTTAAAATGCGATTAGGCATGGGGACTACTCTTGAGCAGTCCGGTGATGAGTTAATTGAAGTGACAAGTGGTTCGGCGCTGTGCAGAATGTCATTTTGGCAATATGTTCTGTGCCAAATCGAGACAGAACGATTACCAGACAGTGACATTGCCTCTACCATGCTTGAGTACCGCACCAAGTTGAAAGATTTTACCGATGATTCTAGTAGACAGTTACTCAATGGGAAACATCTACAGGGTAAGTTGATGGCTAAAGTTGCCAATCTACTTTTTAATAAATTGGTTGAGGCGATCGCAAAGTCATCATGATCATGAACACTTGATGCCAAACCCCTACGCTAAAAGTAGGGGTTTTCAAATCTGATAGAGGTTACTAGAGTGAAAGAATACATTCGTCAGGAGCCAGAATTGGGAATTGAATTTGTAGCTCGTGGTGAGGCAGCGCGGTCTTGGGGTTTCCCCCATGAGCGACTGCCGTTAGCGACGCTCAAGAGCGTCACCCAAAGGGCGGATGAATAAACGGTGAAACACCACACCAAATTGAAAATTTGGTGGTCAACAAGAAAGTGGTGCGTCAGAATCCCTCACTGATTGATTCTGAATTCTGAATTCTGCATTCTTCTTCAACTATTCTGACTCCTGAGTTCTGACTCCTGAATTCTTATTTCAAAATTTCCTAACCTAGGATGCGACTGCTATACAGCACAAAATATTATGAAAGTCTCATTGGTATTTGAATGATGAACTCAGTTCCTTTGCCCACAGTAGATAAACACTGTAATTGTCCACCATGTTTTTCTACAACAATTTGATAGCTAATAGATAACCCCAATCCTGTACCTTTGCCGACAGGTTTAGTTGTAAAAAAAGGGTTAAATAAATACTTTTGGATATCTTCGGGAATGCCTACACCATTATCAACAATACGAATATTTACTTGTGCATCATGGGTGAGTTCTGTCTGAATCTGAATTACTGGTTTAGTTAATAATCTAGAGTTCTGACGATGCAATTCTTGATTTTTAATAATTGATTCTTGTAAAGCATCAATAGCGTTTGCCAAAATATTCATAAAAACCTGATTTAGTAGCCCTGCATAGCACTCAATTTCAGGAATATTGCCATACTCTTTGATAACGCTGATTCTGATGCCATGAAATTCTTCTTTGAAGCGACTGCGTAAAATTAACAGAGTACTATCAATACCTTCATGAATATCAACTGTTTTTTTCTCTGCTTCATCAAGACGAGAAAAATTTCGCAAAGATTGAACAATTTGTTCAATGCGATCGCAACCTAGTTTCATTGATGTTAGGAGATTAGGGAAATCTGCTGTGACATAATCTAATTCAATTTCCGAAATCTTAGTTTTAATCTGTTGATCTGGAGCCGGATAATGTTGTCGATATAAATTGATTAGCTCAAGTAAATTTCGGGTGTAATCAATCGCGTGAACAAGATTACCCGCAACAAAATTCACAGGATTATTGATTTCATGGGCAATACCAGCAACTAATTGTCCCAAAGCCGCCATTTTTTCATTTTGTACTAAGCGGCTATAGTTATGTTGCAAATCTTGAAAACCAGCTTTAGCGATTTGTGATTGTTCTTCAACTACTTGTAGATGAGTCAATGTCAAGGCATAAATTTGAGAGTAAGCTAACAGTAATTGATGGAAATCAAGTAGCCCATACTTTCCTGATTTAGTTGCTACTACAATTGGCTCGTAGACTAGATGGAATGATCTTTGCAATGCTTTCTGAGTTGCTTCTACAACAGTTATTTCTCCAGCTAGGATAAATAAATCTGGCTGAAGTAAGTTATATAAGTTTTCAATTGGTCGCTGCGAAAACAATCCAAAACTATAAGGACGGCTCATATGTTCAAAAAACTTTTGCCGCGAGAGCATCCCCACAAAACACTGTTTTCTATTCAAAATAATTCCTGGAAGTAAAGGTTCCTGGCCAAAGAGCGTAATTAAATCACCTCCTGGGCAATGTAACTCAATCTGAACTTCCCACATAGGTAATTCTTGCAAAGTTGATTCTAATTGCAGATTAATCTCATTAGCGTATTTCATGCTATGCATAGCAAGCATATTATCAATCCTTTGCCCTTCGGGTTAGATTTCTAGTCTTCGCGGTGAACAATAGTTGCAAAGTCAAGTATGAAAAAAAGCAATATTGTCTTTTTTAGTTTTCCCAAATTTAAATTAAGAATCTTTACTATGGACAAAATGATAAAGTGACCTGGCGTTGCAGTGCGATCGCTTTAATATAAAAAAGACTAATTTTGCACAATTACTAACAGATACTGCATATTTTAGCAAGTCAGCAAAAATGTTCAAAAATAATTGTTGACTCTGTTTTTTCATGAGTGTACATCTTAGAGACAAAAGTATATATTTGGAGTTCTGCTGATTATGGAATTCTGAATCTGAAAGATTTATTGATGAAATCGACAATTTTACCTACACCTCTAAAACCTGGAGATTTGTTACGAGTTATCGCGCCTAGTGGTGCTTTGCGAGAATTCGAGACTTTTGAGCGCAGTATAGAAATTTGGAGATCGCGCGGTTATCGTGTCGAAATTAGTCCGAATATTGACCAAAGTTGGGGCTATTTAGCTAACAAAGACGAAATTCGTCGTCATCAGTTAGCCGCCGCTTGGCAAGACCCCGATTGTCGCGGTATTCTCTGCGCTAGAGGTGGTTTTGGCAGCACCCGCATTTTAGAAAGTTGGGATTGGCACAGCAACTCCACAAGTCCAAAGTGGCTGATTGGCTTTTCTGATATTACTGCCTTGTTGTGGAGCCTTTACAATGTTGGAATTTCTAGTGTTCATGCGCCTGTCTTGACAACTTTTGCCAATGAACCAGATTGGTCTAGAGAACGGCTAATGAATTGGGTAGAAGGACGGCGTATCGATACTCTGAAAGGTTGTGGCTGGGGTGGTGGTACGGCAACCGGGATTTTGCTTCCAGGTAATCTGACGGTAGCGACTCATCTTTTAGGCACACCACTACAACCTAATTTTGAAAATGTAATTTTGGCTTTTGAAGATGTGACCGAAGCCCCATATCGTATTGACCGGATGCTAACCCAGTGGCGGTTGAGTGGGGTTTTAGCAAAAGTGCGGGGGATAGTTTTAGGAGGTTTTACTCGCTGTGAACCGCCAGCCAACGTACCTAGCTTTAGTGTAGAAGAAGTTCTGCGCGATCGCTTGGGTGATTTAGGAATTCCGATTGTCTCTGATGTACCTTTTGGTCACGGCGAACAAAATGCGGCATTACCAGTAGGTGTACAAGTCATTTTAGATGGCGATCAAGGAACATTGGATGTTTCTGTTCTTGAGTAGCCTGATGAAACCAAAAAATCATGATTTAGTGGAGGTTAGCGGACTCGAACCGCTGACATCCTGCTTGCAAAGCAGGCGCTCTACCAACTGAGCTAAACCCCCTTAAAATTAAAAAGGTAGTCAAATTTAACTACCTTAAACATAGTACCTGAAGATTGTGCCACTATCAAAGGGATGAACCAAGAAAATACCCAAATTGTTGCAACATTTTATAAATTTGTCAGTTTGCCCGACTTTGCCGAGAAACAAGAATCTGTGCTGTCCTACTGTTCAGCACAAGGTATTAAAGGGACAATTCTACTGGCAGCAGAAGGTATTAACGGCACAATTGCGGGTTCGCGTCAGGGCATTGACGCTGTTTTTTCTTATTTACGTAGCGATCGCCGTTTAGCAGATTTAGAATACAAAGAATCTTACACTCAGACCCCACCATTTGAACGCCTAAAGGTGCGATTGAAGTCAGAAATTGTGACTTTAGGGTTGCCAGAAATTGACCCAAATCAGCAAGTAGGTACTTATGTCAGTTCAGCAGAATGGAATGATTTAATTTCCGACCCAGAAGTTACAGTGATTGACACTCGTAACGAGTATGAGGTCAGAATCGGTACTTTTCAAGGAGCGCAGAACCCTCACACACAATCTTTTCGGGAGTTCCCGGAATATGTTCAGCATCACCTCGACCCTAATCAACAAAAAAAAGTCGCTTTATTTTGTACTGGTGGCATACGCTGCGAAAAAGCTTCATCCTTTATGCTTGCCCAAGGGTTTACTGAAGTTTATCACCTCAAAGGCGGCATTCTGAAATATTTAGCGGAAATTCCCGCCGCAGAAAGCTTATGGAAAGGAGAATGTTTTGTGTTTGATGAGCGGGTAGCTGTTGGTCATGGGTTAGAAGCAGGTAGCCACGAGTTATGCTTCTGTTGTGGACATCCGATTTCTGCAACAGATAAGGTTTCTCCTCAGTATGAAGAAGGTATCTCTTGCCCTTACTGTTTTGATCAGCTGACACAAGAAAAACGAGTCCGTCAACAAGAAAAGTGGCGACAGTATCAAATCCTGCAAGCAAGTCAATTCTATTAAGTGGGTCAAACTAACTAAACATAAAATGTAGGGTGTGTTGTCGCACAGCGCAACGCACCGTTTTGATATTTGGGGCGGTGCGTTAGCCAAAGGCATAAAGCACCCTCATTTTATGTTGAGCTACTTAACACCATTGCCTGTAATTTTCTGGTTAGCCATGAGACATATATCCGGCTAATTTACAGGTAATTTTTAAGTCCTTCTATTGCTGCATGACAAAATGCGACAATTTTAGGTATTATCACTACCAAATTTGGTGGATGATGACTTATATCAAAGCTGTTTAACAAATTTTTGCTACGGGGTTGTAAAAATGTACGACAAAAGCGACATAGAGATAATGATAGAAAATCTGAGTTTATCTGGTATGCTTAGTATACTTTCGCAGGTCTGTTACGAGAAAGCTGAACATTTGAGAACTAATTGGCAAGATTTAGAAACAGCTAGAACATGGGAGAAGGTTGGTAGAGCTGTAGGCAAAATCAAAATCAAGACCGATTTATAAATTGTTACAAATCTAAAAAATCGGGTTTTTGCGGAAACTTCAGATGTCAGATGATAGAAGTGCAGAAGTTCCCAGAAACCCGGTTGATAAAGTTTGTTACTGAAAGAAAATGTGGTTTGTTAATCAACAGCAGACTCTTATCTTTGAAGGATCTGTGCTATTACTTATTGTCCTGTGTTGGATGTTGGTAAACTTTTTTACTCTTCAGCAAACTCCAGCCAAATAATATGTACTGAAGTTTTGACTTTTTGCGTAATGCCCAGAGATAGTGCTGTACTAATTAATGGAAATTCTGCCGATCGCCTATGAAGTCAGATAGTTAAGTAAAATTAATCTTTGCAAAGGAATTTAAAAAAAAAGTTAATTTTTGATCAAAATCTGGCTTCATCCATATGATTATACAGGATGATCCTTGTCTATTTCTCTAGTAAGACTTTTAAGGGGTTCCAAAAAATGATGAAGTTAAAATTGGTTGGTGTGATTGCAAGTCTTGCTTTGATGGGAAGCTTAGTTGCTTGCTCAAATGGTACTGATAATCAGGCTGCTCCCAATGCACCCTCTGCTTCTCCTGCTACTAATACCGGCGACGCGATGAAGAACGAAGGTGGCGCAATGAAGAACGAAGGTGGCGCAATGAAGAATGAAGGTGGCGCGATGAAGAAAGAAGGTGACGCGATGAAAAAAGAAGGTGCTAGTGCTTCACCAACCCCAACTAGCACACCCTAATAGTTGCGTTGCTTAGGATACATTTCACAAAAACAGTTTTTACCCAAATAAGAAAAAGTTTGTATCCTGTAGCGACTTGTGCTTACAAGAATTGCTCAAAAAACTTTTTGTAACCATTGTTGAAAACTGTTGAAGTAGTAACTGGTAGATTTTTATACTGTACAAATTTGAGTTTCTAGACTCTTTCTAAACACAGTTAAAAATTACCAAAGGAATTTATGGGTGCGTAAATAGCGCACCCTTTTCTCCGAAAAGTCGTTTTGGTATTGCCGTAATTATCCGAAGCTAAAAAGTATTAAAGTTTATCTTCATAACTACAAGGATTGCTTTATGGATAAATATTTCATCAAGCGCCGCCGACTGCTTACTTATCTAGGTTTAGGAGCTTTAGGAGCAGGTGGAGTAGCGATCGCATCTGGATGTTCTCAGAAAATCACAGTTCCCACAGCTGTTACTCCTACTACCAACAGCACCACTCAGGATGTTAAAGCGGCCTTACCTGCTGATGC
Source organism: Nostoc sp. CHAB 5844 (assembly GCF_020829595.1). Taxonomy (GTDB): domain Bacteria; phylum Cyanobacteriota; class Cyanobacteriia; order Cyanobacteriales; family Nostocaceae; genus Nostoc_B. The sequence continues at coordinate 31,411 of NZ_JAIVFW010000065.1, read as the reverse complement.
GAAAATACTGCCAGAATTCCAAGGAATTTCTCAGTGGCTCAATTCCTCACCTTTAACGACTGCTGACCTCAAAGGCAGTGTAGTGTTAATTCAATTTTGGACATTTGCTTGTATTAACTGTCAGCGCACCCTACCATACGTGACCCGTTGGCATCAAGAATATGCAGACAAAGGACTAAAAGTTGTCGGTGTCCACACGCCAGAGTTTGCTTATGAAAAAGTTGTCAACAATGTGAAACAAGCCTTGCAAAAACACAAAATTACCTATGCGGTGCCGATAGATAACGAATTTAAAACTTGGAATGCCTATAACAACGAATACTGGCCGCATTTGTTTTTAGCAGACCGTCAAGGAGTAATTCGCTACGACCACATTGGAGAAGGTGCTTATTCAGAGACAGAACAGATGATTCGTCAGCTTTTAGGATAAATTAAGATGGCAATCACTTCCCTATCAGCCGGATTAGCAATTTTGGCAGGGTCGTTAACTGTACTTTCGCCTTGTGTTTTGCCTGTTTTGCCTGTTTTAGTAGGGCGATCGCTTTCTACTCACCGTTTTGGGCCTGTAGCTTTAGTAGCTGGGTTAGTGGGTGGATTTGCTACAGCAGGTAGTTTGCTAGGAATTGCCAGCAGCGCTTTGGCTGAGCTGGCCAGTACTTTGCGGTATGTGGGCATATTTATTCTGTTGCTCATGGGTTTGCTATCTATCTTTCCTAAGTGGAGTTATCTGCTGCTGAGTTATTTGCAATTGGGCAGAATCAAAAGAACCACGGGAGTAGGATTAGCTGGAGAGTTTTGGTTAGGTACTCAGCTTGGTTTATTGTGGACTCCTTGTGCTGGGCCTGTACTGGGGAGCATTTTAGTTTTGGCAGCCAGCAAGCATGAAATTTTCGGGACATTTACGCTGTTATTGGCTTTTGGTGTGGGGGCAGCGTTACCATTATTGGCGATCGCTTATGCTGGGCGTTATGCCAGCAAATCTTTACTGGGTTTGCGTACTCAAAGTGAAATGTTACACAGGATTGGCGGTGTTTTAGTCGCCGCCTCGGCGATCACCATTCTCCTGGGTTGGGATGTGCAAATTCAACTGTGGCTGGCTCCGATGTTTCCGCGCCTACCACTGTAAATTCTGCAACAGTCGGATAAAATTTTTGAGACAGTTTATAAATTCTTGCTAAATTTTCAGGGTTTTTCGCTACTGTGTGAGTAGTTAATAGTAACTTGATGGTAAGTTACAATCATGACAGTATTGAAGAAGAATTCAGGAGTCAAAATTAAAAGGGATAGCTGAATTGGAGGCTTCTGCACTATGCAAGGGAAATTACTAATTTTGAGTTTGGCTACTTTGGCGATCGTTGGTTGTGCAAAAGAAGTAACCACACAGCCTACAGAAAATTCTGCCAGCCAAGGTGTTCAAAATGTTCAAGTTACTGAGACTCCATCCCCTACAGTCTCAGCGTCACCGACTGAATCACAAACACCAACAGTTGTCAAATCTGGTAATTTTGTCAAAGGAGAACACATCACCAAAGGTAGTGCGCGCATCATTACTGAAAATGGTCAGAACTTTTTGGAATTAGATCAGAACTTCAAGACAGACAGTGGGCCAGAATTGCATGTGATTTTACATCGTCAAGCAAAACCCCAAATTTACGGAATTACTGAAAAAGATTATGTAAGTTTGGGACGCTTGCAAAAAACCTCTGGTAGCCAACGCTATGCGATCCCAGATAATGTTAAGATTGCAGATTTCGCCAGTGCAGCAATTTGGTGTCGCCCATTCAACGCTACTTTTGGTTATGCTGCCTTCAGCTAATGATCCCAGACTAGTTAATTAACAAGAAGGATGACGAAAGGATTAGCTATGAGAAATAAATATTGTTGACTCGTTCAGTACTTTTTCCAATTAGCTATTCACAGAAAAACCCACACCCAAACAAGAAAAACCTTCTTTATCTAGCCTAAGCGCCTAAGCGCCTATAGATTTCCAGGTAGATTAGTAAACTTTTGTAGCAATAGGGCAGTAGAAGACCGGAGACATTTTAGGTTTAAAAATACAAATTTTAGGAATTTCTATGGCTTCTTCTAAAGCTGGTAAACGTGGTAAACCTTCTGCGGGGCCGAAACAAGAGTTGCCTGCCAAAATATTTCATGCACTCAACATCATTAGTTTGAGCCTGATGATTGGCAGTGGATTACAAATTTACAATGCTAACCCTGTGTTTGGTGGACGAGGAGGCTGGACATTTCCTCGGACATTTTTACTAGGAGGATGGTTAGGCGGGGGACGCAACTGGCACTTTGCCGCAATGTGGCTGTTTGCGCTGAACTTGTTAGCCTATGGCGTTTACATATTTGGGACGCGGCGATGGGAAAAGCGATTTGTTTCTCAAGGTGACTTGCAAGTTTTACAAAAAGGACAGAATCCGAAACGGAAAAACTATGCTTGGCATCGGTTAATTTACACTGGGATTGTACCAGTTTTGCTCCTGGCGATCGCTTCTGGGTTAGCAATGTACAAACCCGCACAACTGTATTGGTTGTCTGGCTTATTTGGCAGCTGGCAAACCTTAAGAGTAGTTCACTTTATTACCGTGCCAATAGTTGTATTATTTGCGATCGCGCATTTTCTGTTTTCCCAGAAAGTTGGCGGTTATCGTCTTATTAAATCAATGTTTACTTAGAGGTGGTATGGAAAAATTTACAGCACCGCGCCATCTATTGACACGCCGCCGATTATTGCAACTATCGGGAATGTCCAGCATGGGGTTACTCCTCAGCAGTTGTGGCACTCAGCTACTGTCAGAGTCAGTAGGTAGCCTAACTGAGCCACTCAACCTCAAAGTCGGAGAATTGTTACTCAAACCACAGACACCTGTACCCGAATTTCCTCTAAGTGCCATTCAACCGCAAGCACTGCTCATCAATACTTATGACTTTACTCCCCAAATTGATCCCGTAAAATTTCGCCTAGTCATAGACGGTGAAGTGAATCAGCCCATGCAATTAAGCATGGCAGATATTCAAAAATTGCCTCTAACTTCTATGGTCATCCGTCATGTGTGCGTCGAAGGTTGGGCGGCGATCGTGCAGTGGGGAGGTGTCCGCTTACAAGACTTACTGAATTTGGTACAACCAAAATCTCAAGTCCGTTACGCCTACTTTCAGTCTGCTGATAACTACTACGAAAGCTGGGATATTGCCTCCGTACTGCACCCTCAAACCTTACTTGCTTATCAAAAAAATGGTCAACCATTATCAGCTGATAACGGTGCGCCACTGCGTTTAGCTGCTCCCATCAAGCTTGGTTATAAACAATCTAAATGGGTAACTCGCATTACATTAACTAGTAATCTCAGCAGTAAAAAAGGTTATTGGATTGACCAAGGTTATGAATGGTTTGGTGGAATATAGTTAAATTTATAAAAATTCCTCAATAGCAGGAGTCTACTTAATGCTCGCCCCGATGCCACAAAAAATTTGGCAGATATTTCTAACAGCTATTTTTGGGTTTACTGTTCTCGCTCCTACTAAAATTGCCATAGCCCAGTCAGAAAAACAAATGCCAACTCCTATCAAGCAGCCTAAGAGAACAGTTCAGTCTGCTACTCGCCTAAGACTACGTCTACCGCCGTCTTTAGGAACACCAAACAGAAGAATACCAGCTGCTTCACGCGGGATAGGTTGTGTAACAAAAAATCAAAATCTTACAGCCTTAATTCCTACGTCAAACTTGGGATTAACAACACAAGCAAACCCAACTTTGTATTTCTTTATTCCGCAAATTTCTGCTTCTAGTGTAGAGCTAGTTGTTCAAAATCAAAATGAACAAGTTGTTTACCAGCAGAAGTATAAACCAACTACCAAAGCAGGAGTAGTCGGAATACATCTGCCCCCGGACGTTTTAGCTGTGAGTAAAAAGTATACATGGAATTTCTCAATAATCTGTAATCCACAAGACCGTTCTTTAGATAAAGTTGTACAAGGCATTATTGAACGTGTAGACAATCCTTCACTAAAGAAAAAACTAGCACAAACTACTCCTCAAGGGCGTGTGCTACTCTACGCCGAAGCAGGTATTTGGCATGATGCGCTGGATACTTTAGCCAAGTTGAGATATTCCCGTCCTAATGATGTAAAACTCAAAGCTGATTGGGAAGCGTTGTTAACAGCACCAGGAGTAGAGTTTGATCAACCATTAGTGCAAAAACCTTTAATTTCTGAACCACAAGCTCCAAAACCATTGAAAAGTCATAAGCTCGGACTCAAAGATTCGGTAGTTAAGTAATTGATGAAAATTTCCCCATAGCAGGAGTCCAGCAGATGATCTCCTCAAAACTACAAAACATCGGGCTAACAGCCTTAGCCACTGTTGTATTTACTGGTATCACTAGCATCTTACCAGTAAATACAACAGTGGCTAGAGAAAAAATTATATTTGTGCCTCCAATTCTCAGTAGTCCACGGAGATTGATCCCAGCGGGAACACGGGTATATGAACCAGCGTCAGAAGGGGATACAGGTATAAACCCTGCTGTAGAACGCTCATTACCAATAGGTGGTTTCGGTGGTATTCTTGGCAGACCTGTACCAAAAAACCCCCCCCAAAATGATGTTAGAGGAAGATCATCTGTGCCAGTATCTAATCAGTGTTTACAGGGGAAACTTCCTTTAACAGCTTTAATTCCTGAATCCCAATTAGGATTAACAACAGTTTCAAATCCCGCCTTGTTTTTTTATGTTCCCCAAACTGCTGCACCAGAATTAGAACTAGTTGTTCAAAATGATAATGAACAAGAGGTTTACACACAGAAATATAAACCTAGCAATAAAGCTGGCATAATTAGCATACGTCTGCCTGTTAATTCTTTAGCAGTAAATAAACAATACAAATGGAAATTCTCTGTAATCTGTAATCCTACAGACAAGTCTCAAAATAAGGTTGTAGCTGGTTTGGTACAACGTGTGCTGCCAGACTCACAACTAATGAAAAAATTACAACAAGCAACTGGACAAGAGCGTGCAATTGTGTATGCAGCAGCAGGTATTTGGCATGAAGCCGTCGCTATTGTGGCCCAACTGCGCTACTCGCTTCCTAATAACCAAGAAATAGCATCTGATTGGGAAGAATTGTTAGCTGCAAGAGGTGTGAGCTTGAATCAGCAAATCGCGCAACAGCCTTTAATTCCTCCGCCAGAGGCATTACAACCCAAAAACAAGCACAAATTTTAAACTCCAACCTAAAATTACATAATTATGAACAACCGTTTACCACCAAAACTTGTGTCTAAGGCAATCTCTGCAATTGTAGGATTGGCAATTTTAACTTCTTTAATGCCAGTACAAGCAGAAGTCAAAATCAATTTACCAAATTTAGGAAAAGGTCCTGGTAGAAGAGTTCCAGGCGGTTCACGCGGGGTAAATTGTGTAGCCAAAAATCAGTTTCTAACTGCTCTTGTTCCAATATCGAATATTGGGTTAACAACTATAGCTAACCCTACCTTATATTTTTATATACCTGAAAATAAAGCACCCGAAGTAGAGTTAGTGCTTCAAGATGAAAATGACCAAGAAATTTACAAGCAAAAGTACAAACATAGTGGTAATGCTGGTGTAGTTGGAGTTAGCCTACCCGCCAATACCCTAGCTAAAGGCCAAAAGTATAGATGGAACTTCTCAATTATTTGCAATACTCAAGACCGCTCTGTGGATAAGTTAGTTCAAGGAACTATCCAACGCATTGACAATCCGCAATTGATGAGTAAGTTAGAAAAAGCATCTCCTCAAGAGCGCTTGAACCTGTATGCTGAAGCTGGCATTTGGCAAGATACTCTCGATACCTTGGCACAATTGCGCTATTCTCGCCCGCAAGATTCAGTACTCAAAGCTGATTGGGTAAGTTTGTTAACAACAGAAGGTGTAAAATTAGATTCGCAAGTGGCTCAAGCACCATTAGTCAAAGAACAAAATGTGCTGCAACCAATTAATCAAACTTCTGAAATTAGCACACCTCAATAGAAAAGAAATAAATTTCTGTTGTGTAGTGTGTGTCAGGTAAAGACTAACACACCTATATTTCAACTAAGATAGCCCCCAATTCAGAACCCTAGTTTCATATAGAAGCTGGGGTTTTTATCATTAGACCTCTTGCATGAATATAAAAAATCTCCTCAACCCCCAACCCCTTCTCCCAATATTGGGAGAAGGGGAGTAAATTTTCAAGTCCCTCTCCCAAGTCTGGCAGAGGCATTTAGGGTGAGGGGTCTTGATTCATGCAAGAAGTCTATTAAGGCCGCAAGGGGACAGGGGGCAGAGGAACAGGGGAGAAGTTTTGTAGTTTCTGCACAGCCGGACACGATATGACCGACGTTTGCCAGATGTATCCTTCCAGAAGTCGGGGATTTGAGTCTTTCGATTTTTACAAATCAAAACAGGATTGCTGTATGTGCATATTAATGCTGTGTTCTTCCTATTAATAAATGTGGCTATATGTCAGCATTATTCATCTGGGGAGGATACTATGACAACACAATTTTACTCTCCGTTAATTGCCTCCTCTCTGGCATCTGGATTCATAGCTTTTGGTTACTACGCTCCTGGACAAATTGTAGCCAATTTTGATGGGCAAAATTCCCATGCAGAAATAACTCTAGCAAGTACTCCAACAGACAAAATTCAAGAATGCTTCAAGACATCATTAAATCAGATGTGTGCATATAATGTGCAACCAGAACTCATGTTAGATTCTGGGCTTCCTGAACGACTAGTTATTGCTGCTAGTCGTTAGTCAGATTAGGGTGCTTGGCAGTGAGTACCCTGATACCCAACCTTAGAGGTAGAAACATTGGGAGAGTGGGCAACCAGAGTAACTTTGCCTTGGCGATCGCTTACCCAACCAGAAGCAGGTACAATTGCCACATGATCAGAAATAGTTGGCTGTTTACGAGTTACAGGAGTTTTGGCATTCTGTTGTGGTTTAGTAGTCACAGTTAAGCGAGTATCAGACCACAGCACATCACCACCTAAGCTTTCCTCCGGACTAGTGGGTAAACCACCACGTCCAGTAATAATAAATTGGTTGCCAGTTTCATCATTTAAGGCAGCACAACTTTGTTCAATCAATCCAGCTGAATCAACTACATTGGTAGGTAAGTCAACCAATCCTTGAGTAGGGTCAACATCTGGAGTATTAAGTGCTACCTCGCCATCTAAAGAAGAGTTAGTTTGAGAAAAAACAACTATGTCATTTGTAGGTATTTGGTCAGCAGTGAAAACCTCAGCGTTATTTAATAACCTTTCTATTTCTGCACGATTTAAAACTTGAAACCCAAAAATGCCTTGAGCATTAATTTCAACTCTACCGCCATTACCTGAAAAAGCATTGGCAACTATGTCTGTATTTTCACCAGTACCAGCAAGTAAAAATGGTGTATTGATTGTGATATTACCACCATTACCACCATCACCGACAAGCCCTGCTTGAGCAGAGATACTACTACCTCGACGCAGCAACAAAAAGTCCTGTGCTTGCAGCCGAATATCCCCACCATCACCAGAGGTAGTAAATGTTATGATCCCACTACTTTGATTGAGCTGGATAGAACGGGCGGAGATGTCTATATCACCCGCATCTCCTAGATTAGATAAAAATCTTAATGAACTATCATCGATATCTTCTGTAGATAAAACATTAATGATATTTCTGAAGATACCCGTGAAGGCAAATACGCCTGTGACTACACCACTACTATTATCAAAAACAACATTATTGTTGGCTTTTATATTGACATTGCCTGCATTGCCACGTCCTAAAGTTCGGGTATTTATCAAAGAACCATTAATAGCAGCGAAGTAATCAGTAATCTCAATATTGACATTACCAGCATTTCCCTCTCCTATTGTTAAGGTATTGATTTGTCCACCATTGAGCAAATTTAGTGACCTAGCTTTAATTTCAACATCGCCTCCCCGGTTGGGAACTCCAAAGCTAACAATGCTAAAAATGCCAGTACCGGTTTCATTCCCTTGGTTGTCAAAAGTAATTGTGTCTGTGGCTTGAACTCTGATGTTGCCAGCATCTCCTCGGCCGCCTTCTTGAATAGAAGTGTTAAGTTTACCACCATTGTTGAGGATGAGAGAACCTGTAGTAATATCAAGGCTGCCACTTTCACCCGTACTGCCTTCACCAACAGCGCTACCTATCACGCTGGGATCGCCACTTGTTCCTCCCAGAAAAACCCTGTCTCTGGCTTTAATAGTTATGTCTCCGCCTTTTCCTTCTCCCAGAGTGGAGGTATTGATTTGAGCGCCATTGGTGAGAGTAAGCAAACCAGTTGTAATTTTGATATCACCACCGTTACCCTGTGATTCAAACTCTCGTGGTAGAACAAGACTAAATATACCGCTATCAGAACCATCCAATATTAAATTATCTGTTGCTTTCACAATGATGTTTCCCGCATTTCCTGAACCAAAGGTAGTAGTATTCAGTTCTGCGCCATTAGTTACGCTTAGAGAACCTGTGACAATTCTGATGTCACCGCCTTGACCAACAGCCCCAGGAAACAGACTTACCAATATACCACCGATCGCTGTATCATCTGGATCAATTACTCCATCTAGAGAAATGCGATCGCTTGCTTGAATATTTACATCACCAAGGTTTCCCTGTCCAAAGCTAAGAACGCTTACACCTGAATTTTGGACATTTAACGATCTTGTTGTAATCCTAATACCACCACCTTGATTGAAAGTATCTTCAAATATGACATGACCAATAAAACTCTCACTTTGAAGATTGACTGATTCTGTAGCATTGATAGTGATCTCTCCAGCTGCTGGATTCAACTCATCGGGATTTAATAGTCTAGAGAATTCAGAGAATAAAGCAGATAATTCCGATGATAAAGCAGTATCAATCTCACTAGCTTCAGAAAGATTTAAATTTCGGGCGTTGATAGTTATATCACCACCGTTAGGAAAGGCATAAACTGTAGATTCATTGCTTAAAGAAACATCTGCACGTGGGATTCCTTGGGGAAATTGCAAACTGAAGTTATTTCCATCAATGTTTAATCCCACAGTTCCAGGCGCTGATAGTCCACCGATTTCAACTCTGCCGCCAAAAGTACCAACCTCGCCACCTTCTAGGTTGACATCACCACCAAGTAAAATCACACTCCGCCCATTAGGAACACGCAAACCACCAGGGATTTTATCTATTAGTCCGTCGGTAACTTCTTCTATATCTATAAATTCTGATAATTCTGAACCAAATGCTCTATTAACAATGGCAGCTTTAGGAATTTGATTAAATAAAAATGCTGTAGGATTAATTGTGAGTAATGGTGAAGGGTTATTGCGCTCTGAAGCACTGAAAACACCTTGAGTGCCAAATCCAATCGCATTAGCAGTGGTTGCAACAAAGGAACCACCAACATCTAAACGGGCATTTTCGCCAAAAATAATGCCATTGGGATTCATTAAAAATAAGTTAGCGTTGCCAACAACTCCCAAGGTTCCGAAAATTTCTGAAACGTTGTTACCAGTCACACGGGCGAGAATGTTTTGAATAGTATTATTCGGTAAAAAATAGGCTCCTCGTCCCTGACTGACATTGAATTCTTGGAAGCTGTGAAAAAGATTTTGACCCCTTTGCGTCCCACCAATAATTGCTTCTACGGGGAATCCTCTATAATTTTCGATCACCCCAGAGTTTTCAGTACCTAAAGTGCTATCGGGGACAATACGGCTTTGGGCAACGGCAGAATTTGGAGCGATACTACTTTCTACACCTAGGAACGATAACGCCCAACCAATAGCTAAAAAATTTACTAACTGTGAGCTTTTTCGGTGTTGGGTCATGCAAGTTAACTTAAAGTTTAGTCAAAATTCTCAGTGTTTATACTAACACTAATTAGCGACATTACTCTTGACGGCAAGTAACGGAAGGTAACTTTAAATTAACAGCACTGTTATTAGCTGTATGGGCGAGTAAAGTCACTTCACCTTTTTGATTAAACACCCAACTAGTTGCTGGATTTATGGATGCAGTCACAGGGAATTTACTAGTGTTGGGTGAATTTTTTTCTGCTCTAGCTTGTGTGTTTGTGGAAGTTATGCGAGTATCTGACCACACTACATCACTACTGAGAATTTCATTGGGATTAGGAGGTAAACCACCGCGTCCGGTAACATTAAATTGACTACCTTTTTGATTATTAAAGGCATTACAACTTTGAGCAATTGGTTCTGGAACATCTACAGTTGCGGGTAGATACACTAAACCTTGAACTGGGTCAATATTAGGTGTGTTTAAGGTGATAGTTCCCGTCGCTACAATGTCGCTACCTAAAGTTAGTTGGGGTTGAAACTGCAAACCAAAAATGTTTTGGGCATTGATGATAATATTTCCGCCGCTACCGTTAAAAGCATTAGTAATAATGTCGCTATTTTCTGATGGTACAGCCACGATAAAACCAGCATTAGCGGAAAAGTTGCCGCCTGTCCCGCCTGCTTCTGGCGTTCCAGAAACATGGGAAATTAAGCTATTGCGGCGGAGTAATAGGATGTCACTTACTTGTAAGGAAACATCTCCACCTTGGCCTGACTCTGAAGTTGCAGTGATTTGTCCTTGATTATCTAGCGCGATGATCCGAGCATTAGCGCTAATGTTGCCGGCATCACCTATACCACGATTACTTACAGTTACTTCAGCGCCATCTCGGACTGCTAAATTTGTGGTGGCTATGCTTAAATTACCACCACTACCTTCTGCTCCCTCACCAACAAGGCTTAAAATTCCACTACGAGTAGCGTTAGCACTTCTGCCAGAGACAGTAATATCGCGCACATTAATCTCGACATTACCAGCATCACCTCGCCCTCCTGGTAAAGTATCGGTAGCTGAACGCACACTAGCACTGACTTGTCCACCGTTGGTTAAGGTGAGCGATCGCGCGTTAACATTAACTTGACCACCATCACCCTCTGCACCAGCATCGATATAACTAATTGCCGAGCTGATTGAGCCATTACTAGCCACACCATCAAAGGCGACAGCATCATTCGCTGTAATTGAGATCCTACCACCATCACCCCTGCCAAAGACACTAGTATTTACTTGTCCACCATTGGTGGCTGTGAGTGAATTTGTATTGATTGCGATATTGCCACCATTGCCTTCTGCACCAACACCGATGAGGCTGAGTACACCACTGTTAGGATCGTTAATGGTAATGGTATCACGCACATTCACATTCACATTACCAGCATTACCCCGACCTCCTGGGAGAGTATCGGTAGCCGCACGCACACTCGCGCTGACTTGTGCGCCGTTGGTTAAGGTGAGCGATCGCGCGTTAATATTGACGATACCACCATTACCCTCTGCACCGGCATCAATATAACTAATTGCCGAGCTGATTGAGCCATCACTAGCCACACCATCAAAGGCGACAGCACCACTCGCTGTAATGGCAATACTACCACCATCACCCCTGCCAAAGACACTAGCGTTGACTTGTCCGCCATTGGTGGCTGTGAGTGAGCCTGTATTGACTTCGATATTACCACCTCTGCCTTCTGCACCGACACCGATGAGGCTGAATATACCGCTATCGGTAGTGTTAGCACCTATACCAGAGATATTGATAGCATCACGCACATTAATATTGACGTTACCAGCATTACCTCGCCCTCCTGGGAGAGTATCGGTAGCCGCACGCACACTCGCGCTAACTTGTGCGCCGTTGGTTAAGGTGAGCGATCGGGCGTTAATATTAACGATACCACCATTGCCCTCTGCACCCGCATCGATATAACTAATTACCGAGCTGATTGAGTCATCACTAGCCACACCATCAAAAGCTACAGCATCATTCGCTGTAATTGTGATACTTCCGCCATTTCCTTGGCCAAAGGAACTGGCATTAACTTGTGAACCATCGGTTCCTAGTAGTGAGTTAGTAACAATATTGATATTGCCAGCATTGCCAGTAGCATTTCTTTCTACTGCTGTAGAAATCATGCTCTGCTGTTGGAGTCGGATATCACCTGTAGTATTGACATTAATATCTCCAGCGCGGGTATTAATATCTCCGGTTCCTTGCGGTATCCCGGTTTCTATCTGACTTCCGCCCTGTAGATTTAAGTTTCGGGCGTTAATGTTAATACTACCGCCAACTTCTGCGAAAACATTTACCTGAGAGTTATTGCTGAGAGATACATCTGCTCGTGCTAAATTTGCCGGAAAATTCAGACTGAGAATATTTCCATTAGTAGTGAGTCCAACCGTTCCCGGTGCGCCAACAGATCCGAGTCCAATTTTACCACCGACTGGGGAATCAACTACTAATAAGCTGTCATCTAAGTTAATATTACCGCCCAGCAACAACAAGCTTTGACCTTGATCAACCCTCAGTTCACCATCAGTTACATCTATTGCTTGTGGTGGTCTACGGTTGAATAAAAACCCACTCGGATCGCCGATAATTGTCAGTAAGCTACTAACTCCACCAGGATTAGTAGCACTAAATTGGCTACCGTTTGACCATACTAAGGCATCTGCTGTAGTAGCTATAAAAGAACCTCTTGTGGTTCCACCTACATTCAGTCGAGCATTCGGGCCAAACACAATACCACTGGGGTTAATGAAGAACAAATTGACATTATTGCTCTGTGTGGTAATTAAACCATCAATTATAGATGGCAAGCCTCCGGTAACACGAGAGAGAATGTTTCTGATATCTGCGCCACTTTGAAAAACCGCGCTTTCACCTGTATTCAAACTAAAACGACCAAAACTGTGAAACAAATTACTGCCAACAGTTTGACCAACTGACTGAGGAATTGTGTAGTTTGGGCCGTTGATAGTTTGTGTAGTTCCTAAAGTACCATCCAAAGTGATACTTTGAGCTAAACTACTTTGAATTGAGGTGGTAACTAAGGTTCCACTAATAGCTAAAATTGCTCCTAGATGTAACTGCCAACAGATGTGAGTCATCAGTAAGCACCTCTTTCTATCAGGTTTGGCTGAGAAATTCTCTCGTAAAGGTAAGCAAGGGTGCAAAAGAAACTTGCTGTGAGGATTTCCTTTTTGTTCCTTTGCTGCGTCAACAAGGAGAATTTCTTCTACACATCTCAGTAGTGTGACTTCTGACAACATTACCACTGTTGGAGATTTACAAAAAATATCTCGTGCGGATTATTTACAACAGTTTTTCATCATACTTAGCTCAGATTTAATGGTTACGGCAGGCAGTTGAGGTAAATCCAAAATTCAGAGGAGTAGCATAAGGTACATGAGCAACAAGTGTAACTTCACCTTTGTTGTTAAATACCCAACCAGATGCTGGAACTGTAGTTACACTATTTGTTTTGAATGATGGCATGACAGTAGTTTGTGTATGATGTTGTGGTTTCGTTGCCACAGTCAGGCGCGAATCTGACCACATCACATCACTACTGAGTTGGTCATTGGGACTGGGAGGCATCCCGCCACGTCCAGTGACGGTGAATTGATTAGTTGCTTGTTCTGGTTGTCCGCCACAACCTTGAGCAATCAGTTGGGAAACATCGACTACACTTGCAGGTAGAATAGTTAAACCTTGAGTAGGGTCAACATCGGGGTTGTTGATGTTGACAACTCCGTTAATCCCAAAAGTTGAACTGGCGGTAATATCACTTGCGGGTGTTTCAAATAGTCGGGGTTGAATGCCAAAGATGCCTCGTGTGGTGATATTGACTTGACCACCATTGCCTGTAAAAGCATTAGCTTTAATGTTGCTATCTTCTGAGGGAATGGCCACAATAAATGGAGCTTTGATATTGATAATGCCACCATTACCACCAGCACCGATAGTTCCCGCTGTGGTGGAGATGAAACTGTTGCGGCGTAGTAGTAGCAGTTCATTTAATGTGAGTGTGATATTACCCCCATCACCAAAGGCAGTTTCAGCGATGAGTTTGCCTTGGTTATCTAATTGGACGATACGAGCGGTGATATCTAAATTGCCAGCTTGCCCGGAGCCTTCACTACTTACTGTTAATTCTGCCCCATCTCGTACCGACAAGCGATCGCTCTGAATAATCAAATTACCAGCTTTCCCAGCAGCTTGAGCTTCGGTAAACAAACTACTGATAACACGTTCACCACCAATATTACCAACACCCACAACATCAATAGAATCGGAAGCCTTGATATTTAAAGTTCCACCAGCCCCTTCCCCAAAAGAAGCAGAGCGAATTTCCCCGCCATTCTGCACCACTAACTGTCTCAGATTGAAAGTGGCGTTACCTCCTACTTGACTAGAACCAAAATTAGCAGCAGAGATTCTGGCTCCATTTTCCACTGTTAGCAGTCCAGTGGTAATATTCAAGTTACCAACATTTCCCGTAGCACCTGGGTCAGCACCAACAAAAATTCCACTCCGATAACTATCAAAGGGTGAAGCGGTAGCTTGCGAAGACGTGCCACTGACAAGAATTGCATCTGAGGCTTTAATATTGATATTGCCGCCATTACCTTGATTGCGAACAGTGTTGGATATTTGTGCGCCACCCGTAATCATCAACTTTTGTGTTTCAATATTTAAGCTGCCGGCATTAGTTGGTTGTGCTGTAGATTCTTGAGCAACTTGAGCAGAAATTCCACTAGCAATTTGATTATCAATGCTTGTACCACGCAGCTCTATAAAATTTGCAGCTTTCACACTGATATTTCCAGCTTGACCTGACCCAAAAGTGGAAGAATCTATATTTGCACCATCTCTAATGAGTAGTTTTTGAGCTTCAATTGTGATTTTGCCAGCGTTACCTGTAGCTGACTCCAGAACTTGAGAACCTATCCCACTGGGAAAAAAACCGTCTGGGGTTGTACCTGCCAATTCCACATCTGAAGCTTTCACCTGGATATTTCCAGCATCCCCATCACCCAGAGCAAAACTTCCAAAAAATGCCCCATTATCAATAGTTAAATTTCGAGCATTGATTGACAAATTATCTTGTCTACCTTGCTCAAAGCTATTAATAAACACTAAAGAACTGTCGGTAAGTTTGACATTTTCACCTTGGAAATGAATATTACTGCCATCATTACCACTGCCATAAATAATCGCAAATTGAGAAACTTGAATATCTCGAAAATCTTGTACACCTGAATAATCAAAGGCGTAACCTTTCTCAATTTCTGTGAGTTTAACTAAGCCTGTACCAACGCTACCTAGTTCAATTATGCCTGCTGTTGTTGTCAGATTTCCACCTTCTATCGCTACATCACCTCCTATCAATGCCAAGGTTTTACCAATAGGAGCTTTTAAACCAATAGGGTTAGGAGGATCAGCATCAGTGACTTCTCCATTAGGGCTGGCTTGGGACTGATTCACAATCCTACTAACATTAGAACTAAAGTATAGACCGATAGGAGTGCTGACTGTTAACAACGGGTTAGGACTATGGTTTGTAGCGCTAAATTCTCTACCATCCGCAAACTTAATGCTATTGGCTGTACTGGCCACAAAGGAGCCGCCAACATCTAAGCTGGCATTGGGGCCAAAAATCATCCCACTAGGATTAATTAAAAATAGATTAGCCGTGCCGTTGGCTCTAATGATGCCGTCTATGTTAGAAATTGAGCCACCTGTTATCCGTGCAAAGATGTTTCTGACTGCCGAGTTATTGTTGAAAAAAGCAGTATCGCCTGTAGTAGCAACTGTATTGACAGAAAAAGAAAATTCTTGAAAGCTGTGGAATAGGTTTGTACCTCTCAGCGTACCGCCCTCAATTACTCTGAGATTACCAGAGTTGCTGACAGTGGTATTTACAGGGAGGGTGGTATCTGGAATCATGTCTGCAACGGCTGGGTGACAAGCTAACAACCATAATATTGCCGTGCAATTGCATTTCCAGAATCGCATCAGATAGTTTACCTTTACCACGGCGATCGCACCTTTAATTACATAACAAAACTGTAGAAAGAGCCTCAGATCCCCGACTTTTTGAAAAAGTCGGGGATCTAGTTGTTTGTGAATAGTTAAAAGTTAGGATATCTTTTTCAGGCGCTTGCGGTGTTGCAGTAGCGATCGCATACCCAAAGCTCCTACACTTAGTAAACTAGCTGCAACAGTAGATGGTTCGGGAACTGGCTGACTACTGTTTTGCTGGTCAATAGTAAATGTTCCACCGCTACTAGCCTGACTAGGAAAGAAGCCAACAATTCTATTAACTCTATCAAAACTTGTTAAATCATTAATCAGCCTAGAATCATCAGACTGAATAAACCAAACTACGTCAGGCTGATTATTAACTACTCCTCCCAAAAAGCTAAGATCATACCGCAATACATTACCTAAAAAATTGATTCCACTATCAAAGAAGAAATTTTGTAAGGTATTTAATGTAACTGTTGATCCACCATCAATATTGAGATTACTGACACTACCGTCAGCTTCAGTAGTCAATCTGCTAATAGTTAAATCTCCTAATGGGCAAGGATCTTGACCACAAATAGCTAAATTACTTATATCAGAACTAGGCAATGCAATATTAAAATCTTGAATTGCTCCTGGAAAATATCCTAAATTATCATTACCCAAACCAGGAGATTGTTCAGTAACAGTAGTGTTTACATCAAAATCAATGACTTGGCCGTTAATGGAACGTCCAGAATAACGAAATCTCTGCGCTTGAGCAGCATCTGGCATCATAGTAGCTGCAAGAGTCATTAATGTGGCTGCTCCTACAACTTTCATCAAAGCATTGTTAATCATGGAATAACTCATCTCATTACTTAATTAATCTTTGCAATTGATTGCAAAGATTAAACTTTAAAAACCCATAATTTAAAGACGCATACCGAACTTTATGCGATTCAGTATTAACCCTATTGTTGCTGCATGGAAACAGCATTTAATTATTCTGATTTAAGCATGAATCAGCAAATTTACGATATGTGTTGTGATATTTCTTGGTATTTGCTTCATTAAAACTACATATTTATATGGCAATTTTATTTAATTTGTCAAAACCGAGATGCTCAGATCCCCGACTTCTTTAAGAAGTCGGGGATCTTATTGTTCACAAATGATTTATGGCTGCTATATCATAGATGGAAGCAGATATTTATCTTATCTAACTGTTTATTACCCTACTGATAACCTGCTGCTTGCAATAAAAACAACTTGGCATAAATTCCGCCAGTTTTTAGTAACTCTTGATGAGTTCCTTGTTCCATAACTTCCCCGTTTTCAATCACAACAATTTTGTCAGCCATCCTGACAGTAGAAAAACGGTGAGAAATCAAAAACACCATCTGATTTTGAGTCAGAGTCCGAAAATGATTAAAGATTTCAAACTCAGCTTGAGCATCAATCGCAGATGTTGGCTCATCTAAAACTAAAATATCGGCTTGAGTACGCATAAAAGCACGGGCGAGGGCAATTTTTTGCCACTGTCCGCCAGATAGTTCCTGTCCGCCTTTAAACCAACGACCAAGTTGTGTTTGAAAACTTTGAGGTAATTTTTCAATAAAAGATTGCGCTAACCCTTTTTGGGCTGCAACTTGCCAGCGATGTTTATCTTCGAGATTTTTGACATCGCCAACACCAATATTCTCGCCAACTGTGAATTGGTAACGCACAAAGTTTTGGAAAATTACACCAATACGTCGCCGCAATATATCAACATCCCATTCTTGTAAGTCCACACCATCTAATAAAATCCTCCCGGAGTCTGGAGTATAAAGTCGGGTTAGGAGTTTGATTAAAGTAGTTTTACCGGAACCATTTTCACCAACAATTGCGAGTTTTTCTCCAGGTTTTAAATGTAGAGAGATATTTTTTAAAGCTGGTTTATCACTACCTGGATAAGTAAACCATACATTCTCAAAGCGAATCCCATCTTGGGAAGATAAACCTTTGGTAGCGTAACCCCAAGGTTTGGTAACTTTCTCTTCTAAAAAATCGTAGAGATTAGATAAATATAAGTTGTCCTCGTACATCCCACCAATGGAAGTCAGGGCGTTAGAAAAAGTCGCCTGTCCTTGACGAAACACGGTGAGATACATTGTCATATCTCCTAAAGAAATCTTACCCGCCACTGCTTCTAGGACAATCCAAGCGTAGGCGATGTAAAAAGCAACAGTACTGACTAAACTTAATAGATATCCCCAAAGTCCCCGCCGCAGAGTTAAGTCTCGGTCTTCGCCGTAGAGTTGATAAAAAATATCACGGTAACGTTCTAATAGCATGTCTCCTAGCTGATAGAGTTTGACTTCTGTGGCAAAGTCTTCTCGTGCTAAGAGATTTTCAATATAATGCTGTTGACGAGTTTCGGGCGCACGCCAGCTAAACAAGCGAAAGGCTTCACCAGCAAATCTAGTTTCGGCAATAAATGCAGGCATGGCTGCTACGATTAAAACTATGACTGCCCAAACTGAAAATTTCACTAACAACACGCCATAGGTGACTAGAGAAAGGGCGTTCTGCACTAACCCAAAAGTCCGGTTGACAAGAGAGAGAGGACGTACCGAGGCTTCGCGCCTAGCATTAGTTAACTTGTCATAAAATTCTGAGTCTTCAAACTGACGCAGTTCTAAGGTGAGGGCTTTTTCTAAGATGAGAACATTCACCCGTTGACCAAGTAAAACTCGCAGTAAAGATTGACAAACAATCAAACCGCGTTGACTACCAGCTAATAAAGCAACAGCGATCGCTTCTAAGCCAACATACAATAAAGGGTGATAACCAGTGACTACATTACCTTGTGCTGCCGCTAACACAGCATCAACAATCAGTTTACCAATGTAGGCGATCGCAGCTGGTAAAAGTCCTGCGACTAAAGTTAACGTCGCCAAACTAATTGTCAAACCACGGTTGGTAGTCCAAACCAAGTTTATCGCCCGTCCACTGTAGCGGAATACGGACAGTGATTGTCGCAGAGTGTTTCGTGTCTTTTTCATCCCCATTATTTTTATTTATAGCGTAGAAACACTTGGTTGGGCTGATAAGTAAATAAATGACCAAGGACAAATGACCAAGGACAAACGTATACTACGGATACATTCTGCATGTAGCTTGATATGAGCCTGTGCATCAACCCTCTCTGCCCTAGTCCAGAAAACCCAGAGAATGATAATTACCGATTTTGTCAAAGTTGTGGTTCCCAACTACTTCTAGAAGACCACTATCGAGTAATGCGCCTATTAAGTGACAAAACCAGCTTTGGCAAAATCTATGAAGTCTACACAAGAAGTACGCCAAAAATTCTCAAAGTGTTGAAAGAACACCTCAACAACCACACCAAAGCAGTGGAACTCTTTCAGAAAGAAGCAAATGTTTTAAGTCAATTAAATCATCCTGGAATTCCTCAAATTGATGGGTATTTTCAATATCAAACAAGCAATGGAGTCAAGTTACATTGTTTAGTAATGGAGAAAATTGATGGTGTCAACTTAGAACAATGGTTACAACAACAAAGTTATCAGCCTATTTCCGAAAAACAAGCGATCGCTTGGTTAAAGCAATTAGCAGAAATCTTAAACATAGTGCATAATCAAGGTTGGTTTCATCGAGATATTAAACCAGCCAATATCATGTTAAGAAATAATGGGCAATTAGTTTTAATTGATTTTGGCACTGCTAGGGATTCAACACACACCTATCTAGCAAAATTAGGTGAAGGAAACCAAATTACCGCCGTATTTTCAGTTGGTTATACTGCACCAGAACAAGCAAGTGGTCAAGCTGTACCTCAATCAGATTTCTTCTCCCTTGGACGTACTTTCGTTTATTTATTGACGGCACAGTATCCTCTCCGGTTTTATAATGCGCGTGATGATGTTTTAAACTGGCGAGAAGCGGCAAATATTTCTCCTAATTTTGCCGATTTTTTAGATAATTTAATGGCAAGAAAAGCAGCAGATAGACCACAAAATACTGAAATATTTTTGCAAAAACTGTTACAAGTTGAACAGATCATAACAGCACCCAAAACTACTATAATTTCTCATAAATTTCCTAGAGGCGTAGCTATCGTGATGCTGCTACTTATTGGAGGAGTGTTAAGTTTTGGATTATCTCAGTTGCCTAAATTGCCATTTATATCTCACAATCAATTAGAACATCTCCAACTAGCTAAAACCATCTTAGGTCACTTAAACTATGTTAAAACCCTTACTATTACCCAAGATGGCAAAACTTTAATTAGTGGTAGTAGTGACAAGACTATCAAAATTTGGAATTTAGCAGATGGCAGTTTAATTCGGACATTATCTGGTCATAACAGTGGAGTTATTGCTGTAGCCATCAGTCTACATGATCAGACTTTAGTTAGTAGTAGTAATGACCAGAATATCAAAATTTGGAACTTAGAAACTGGTGAATTAATTCGCACCCTCACCGGACACGATGGCGCAGTTTGGTCAATTGCTATTACCCCAGATGGACAAACTTTAGTTAGTGGTAGTGGTGATAAAACTATCAAAATTTGGAATTTAAAAACTGGTCAGTTAATTAATACTCTCACAAACCATTTGAGTTCTGTGATGTCATTAGCAATTAGTCCAGATGGTAAAACATTAGTTAGTGGGAGTAATGATAAAACAATTAAAATGTGGAACTTAGCAACAAGTAAATTAATTCGGACAATCCAAGGTCATGATGATGCAGTTATTTCTCTAGCTATTAGTCCAGATGGTAAGAGATTAGTTAGTAGTAGCAATGATAAAACCATCAAAATTTGGAATTTAGCAACAGGCGAATTAATTCGCACACTTGCAGGTCACAATGGAGAGATATTTTCTGTCGCTATTAGTCCAGATGGCAAGACTTTGGCTAGTGGTAGCGGTGATACAACAATTAAACTGTGGAATTTCAATAATGGTAAATTAATTCGGACACTCACAGGTCACACTACCACTGTTTATTCTGTAGTTTTTAGCCCAGATTCACAAACCTTAGTAAGTGGCAGTAGTGACAAAAGTATCAAAATCTGGCGAATGCAACGGTGAGTGAGTAGTTACAAAAACTCAAAAATAAATAATTAGCTCAAGTTGCATTGTAGAAATTTTATGAAATGCTTATCTTTGTACAATTTATTTCTCAATCTTTAGAAAAATATTCTGTAAATTACTTGTTAAACTAAATTAGTGTTATATTAGGCAATATTCCAAACAATTAAGGTAACGAAGCCTCAGCATTCTATACCAGATGACTGAATAAGGATGGATAGTACTGTGTTACCTTAGTAATACTTGCAAAGCAAAGTGTTGAATAATTGAGAGGAAAAAATTATCGTAGTCCAAAAGCAACTAATTAACTCACAAATTAAGTCACATCAAGTCTTCTTGATTGACCATGAGAATAATAATCGTGGTTTAATAGACACCTATGAAGCTCTACAGATAGCCCAGAGCGTAGAGCTTGACTTGGTTGTAGTCTCTCATAACGAAGACGTTCCAGTAGCAAAGATTATAAACTACGGCAAGCTTCAGTATCAAAAGAAAAAACGCCAGAGTTTAAGTGCTAGACCCACTGTAAAAGAAGTTCGGTTCCGTCCAAATGTCGGTGCGGGTGATTATAATTTACGCATTAATCAAGCGCTTCAGTGGTTGAGTAAAGGTGATTCAGTGAAATTTGCTATTCGTTTAAGAGGTAGAGAAAATCAATATCGCCAGCAAGCTGGAGAAATGCTAGATCGCATTGTGAATGATCTGGGTCAAGCAGGTAAAGTCCAGTCGCTTGATAAACGCTCACTGATTGTTCAAATTATGCCTGCGTAAAATATTCTCAGCGCTCTATGTTTCATTCGCATAGAGCGCTGGCTGTTACTTAGAGATCGAAATTCTTAAATTTTAAAATTGGCAATTAGCATTTGTCAGAAATGGGAAAACTTTGAAGCTGCTACTTTTTGGCTTATTTTGCAGTAATCATGATACTTTCCTGGATGCTAGTCACACAAAAATTAATATGAGAGCGGATAGCTCGCTCATAAATTACAGTTTGCTGCGTGCGTACTCCTACCGCCTGATATATCAACTTAATTTCTGGAAATTCGCACCAGTACATTAAAAAAATGTCTTTAGCAGGAGTAGTAATTTCATAATTATTCTCTTGCCTTTTCTTTCTAAGCTTACAATTATTGAGTTGTAATTTTTGTCTAAATAATTTTTCAAATTCTGAAATTATATTTGAAGTAGGTTCCATACTTGATACACCTTGCAATGTGTTATTAGGGCAAACATGAGCGTGTGATGTCACTTAGTATGACATTTAATATCTATAAAAACTGCCTTAGAAAAAAAGTTAATCAATAAAAAGCTTCTATACTATGTCGAAAAGCAATCAAAGCGTGCTTACCCTGCTCCTCTTTTAGCGCATAAAGGATGGCATCAGATACTTCTAATGAAACTATTGTCTTGATTTCAATATTAGTATTGTAGCCTGCTATGTCTGCCAAGCGTCTTCCGTGACCACCTTCACCCTGCACTTGACTAATAGTGTAACCACTAACATTATGACTTTTTAGCAGCTTAACAATACGGTCTTTTAACACCGTTTCACCAATAATGGTGATTAAAACAGCAGGTTCGACGGGAGTGTTTGAGTTAGACACGAAGAACTCCAGAGATTAGATTTTATCTTATTGTCCAGTCCAGCATTTTGTATTAAAAAGGCTCAAGCATTTCTGCCTAAGCCAGTATTAAATGCAATTAATTTACTGGATTAATGGGTTAGCTGAAAGTAAATTTATAAAGCTTAGTAGCGGTTCCGTCCGCCGTAGCTTCCTCGACCACCGCCAAATGAACCTCTGTCTTCTTTTGGTTTAGCCTTATTAACTTTGAGGTCACGTCCCATCCATTCAGCGCCATCAAGAGCTTCAATAGCAGCTGTTTCTTCAGCATCTGAACCCATTTCCACAAAACCAAAGCCGCGCATCCGACCAGTTTCACGGTCAGTAGGTAGCTGAATCCGCTTTACTGAACCATATTCTGCAAAAACTGCATTCAGACTATCTTCTGTAACTTCGTAAGAAAGATTGCCTACATAAATTGACATAGATTGTCTCCGAAATTGTATGTGTGTGGAGATTTAGATTTCGGAGAAAAGTCTGTAAATACCAAAAGGAAAAAGCCCGTCAATACTAAAAACAAACGCGGTCGCCGAATCAACTCTCACCTTTTAGTATGACATAGTAAACAATTATCAAGAGAGAGTTGCAAAAAGCGTTATATAAAGTTATGTAAGCAATTCATAAATAAGTATAGTTGATGAAGTGCGATGTCTGTGGCGGGCTGCGCCTACGCAACTATCAGAATATCAATACTCTTGGTAGGTACAGCTTTTCGCAGTACCATATAAGCGCAAAGCTATCTCTTCAAAGTTATATTTACAATGATTCCTATACGGCAAACTTTAATTAAATCTGATATTCAACTTTCTTATTTAGAGTGGAATCAAGGTCAAGAACCTTTGCTGTTATTACATGGGTTAGGCGACCATGCGGTTGTCTGGTATAGCTTAGGAGCCTATTTAGCAGCAGATTACCATATAGTTGCGCCAGATATGCGGGGTCATGGAGAAAGTAGCAAGCCAGAGAAAGATTATAGCTTTGAAAATGCGATCGCCGACCTCGAAGCCTTGATGGATAAATTAGGATGGTCTTCTGCCCATGTTGTCAGTCATTCCTGGACAGGTAAATTATCAGTTATTTGGGCTAAACAAAATCCCCAACGGGTGCGGAGTATGGTGTTGGTTGACCCGATTTTTATCTGGAAGATGCCGGAATTTTTGAAAGCGACGTTTCCCGTCTTGTACCGCTTTTTATCTTTTCTCAAAGGTATGGGGCCATTTGCTAATTATGAAGAAGCTGAACAACTAGCTAGACAATTAAACCAATATCAAGGTTGGAACGAACTACAACAGCAAGTCTTCCAAACTGGAATTGAACAAAAACCTGATGGTAGTTGGGGTAGCAAGTTCACTATAGCCGCCCGTGATGGCATTTTTGAAGATGTGATGCGCGTACCTGGCTTTACCAGCCCCATCGATACACCCGCCTTGTTTGTCAAGTCTGATAAAGGTCTGAACCGCCAAGAATGGCAACTCAAACCCTATAAAACAAATCTGAAAAACTTAAGCCTGTGTCAAGTTCCTGGAAACCATTGGCCTTTTCTGACCGAACCTGAGACATTTAACCGGACTGTAGCAGCTTTTTTAGCAGAGTGTAAATGAGTCATTGGTCATTTGTCATTTGTCATTTGTCATTTGTCAAAAACCTCTGGACTTTTGACTTTTGACTTTTGACTTTTGACTTTTGACTGACAATGAGCCTTTGTATAAATCCAGTTTGTCCCAAACCAAACAATCAAGCTAATGAAAAAAACCGCTTCTGTCAAAGTTGTGGTTCTGCGTTGGAATTACTGGGGCGTTACCGTGTCATTCGCTTGTTGAGTGACAAAACTGGCTTTGGCAAAGTCTATGAAGCATACACAAAAGATATGCCAAAAATCCTCAAGGTACTGCGAGAGGATTTGTCAGCCGATACAGCAGCAATCACTATTTTTCAACAAGAAGCCACTTTATTAGGACAATTGCATCATCCAGGAATACCCAAAGTCGATGGTTATTTTCAATATCAAACGCGAAATGGTTTGGTATTACACTGCATCGCAATGGAAAAAATCGATGGGTTTGATTTAGAACAGTGGATGAACCAGCAGCAATATCACCCTATTTCCCAAACACAAGCTATTGCTTGGTTGCAACAATTAACAGAAATTTTAAACTTGGTACATAGCAAGCAATATCTGCATCAAGATATTAAACCATCAAATATTAGGCTGCGTGCTAATGGGCAATTAGTATTAGTTGATTTTGGTACATCAAAAGAAGTTACCAAGCAGTATCTCACCCAATTTAGTAATAACGGTGAAATGACATCAATTATTTCATCTGGCTATGGTGCTTTGGAACAAATGCAAGGTAAAGCTGTGCCGCAATCAGATTTCTTTGCATTAGGCAGAACTTTTGTATTTTTGTTAACTGGGCGGCATCCTTTAGATATGTATGATGCCCGCAGAGATTTGCTGCAATGGCGTAACTTTGCACCTCATACTTCACCTGCATTGTTAAATTTAATTGACTGGTTGATGGTAACTGAGGTAGAAAAAAGACCAAATAATGCTCAAGAAATTTTGCAGCGTTTAGGAAAGATTGAACAACAGCAAGTAAAGTTTAACATTGTAAGTAACATTCAAAAACAGCAGTTTTCTCCAACGATTGTTAAAACAGAAATAGGAGAAAAGCTGCCTTTAATAGCATTATTAGCAGCATTACTAGCGTCATTAAGCTTAGTTGGAATGATGGCTTTGGGAATGCGATCGCCTAAATTTTCTTCCTTAATTACCCAAACACAAGCTCCTGAAATAAAAGGTAAAATAGAATTTTTTGCTTATAAAGAAGGCAGAGATAGCAGAGGTAAAACAGCAGAATTTAGCATTGCTATTTTATCAACAGAATATAAATGGCTTTTAAACAGTAACTTTCAAATTCAACACAATAATAAAATTGTTAGTGTCGATTTCTTAAAATTAAATCTAGAACAAGATGGAATACAGAAAATTATGGAATATCCTACAGAAATTATTTCTGTAGGCACAGCCGCTTGTGAATCTAGTGTAGCAGTTGCACAACGTCGCGCTCTAGAACGTGCCAAACAAATCCAAATCTTAGCTAAAAAATTATTTAACAATGCATCTAGTGTCAAAGGTTATCGCTTATTAAATCTTGGTCAATTTCAGCGCGGTAAGTGTCAACTCAATCAAGATATCACTACATATCAAAGAAGTATTATGATTATTGGAGTGAGAAAAAAATCGAAGAATGTAATTTTAGATGAAGCTCTGCGGGATAGACTAATAAATCAGCCGTTTGCCGATTTTAAACTAGAAGATTATTCCTTGGGTTCAGTTGATAAATTTGCAACCATACCAGAGCCTATCTTGATACGTGGTAGAAGGTGAAGAGTCTTCAGTTTCGCTGAAAAATCACAATCTAAATTTCTACTGTACAGGTTTAGCAATATCGCCAACTTTTATACCTGTACCAGAAATAATTTTTGCTACACTCGATTGGGCATCAGCTTCTGTAATTTCAATTGTGCCAACAGCTTGGGTGATTTGACGAATGATTTTACCTGTAGTGGGGTCTTTAACTGTTCTAGTTACTCTTTGAATTGATAGTTTCAATCCTTGACGATAACCATCGGTTGTACCTTTATTTAAAATAATCGTATTTCCAGAAACATCAGCTACTACTGCATTCTCTGTAGGTACTGTTGTCAGTGTAGTTGCAATGTTTAGAGATTTACTGCTAATTTGTTTTACTACTTGGTCAATAGCGGCAACTGTAGCATTAGTTAATAATTTTGCTTCTTTATTAGAACTTGTATCTACACTAACTCCACGTATACTAACAGCACCTTCACCATCACTAGATCTACCATTTCCCTCGGCAATAGCCATAATTTCGGCTGTAGAAGTATTTATCAAACGAACATTTAATTTGACATTGGCGCTAGTTTTTCCTCCTCCTACAGCCACTCCAAATATACTGACACCTCCGCCACCACGTTCAATATTAAATTCAGTAATTGAACCAGTCACAATTGTATCAACACCTAAAATTCGTCCGATTTTAGCTGCGGTACTGGCATCAACTCTGCCAGAAGCACCTAAATTTTGTTCGGCAAGGACTGCCTCAAGTTTGCTGCGTTCAATAACACGAAAATTACCACTTTCAAATAGTTTATTTACTAAAATATCGCTGACACCTTTAGCACTCGTGTTCCACCACCAAATCCAATTATCAGAAACATTGCTATAGTCAAAGTCAAGGACTGCTATGCGGGGCTTTTCTTTATTGTTATCTTTGAGGTTGATGGTTGAACTGTAGGTAAAATTAACTGATGGTACTTGTTGATTAGCACTTGCCGGCTGAAGATAATGAAAATTAATACTGGCCAACAAGCCAGAGGAAAATACGGACAGAGCAAATTTCTTCATAAAAAAGCGATCGCCTGCTAAATGACTCAGATTTTTGATAAATTAAAGTATTTAACTTGGTGTAATCATAATCACATTCTTGGTAACAATGAAGCTCAAACACAGAAATTATATAAAATATTTATAAAAACTCTAAGTAAAAACCAGTAAAGTTAACTTGCTCTATATCAAATCGTTATATTTGTCTAGGTAGAAATTACACTTTCTCGTTCACAGATACAGCTAATAATCTACTGATATCATGTCCGGCAAAACAGTTATGATTAAAGCTCACGCAGAGGCGCAGAGAGTTTCATGAGTGTTTATCGTAACTAATTAGACGGACATGATATGAGAGATTGTTTATCAAAAAAAGTTCAAAACAAATTAGCTAACTGCGTAAAGCGATTATAAGTAAAGCTGTCACCAAGCCTGCATAACTTTTGGCTCTAGTGACAGCTTTACTTAAGCTTCAACGGTATTTTTGATTAGAAACTACCAGGGTCATCATCAAGTGCAAGTAGGAAATTAATGAGGTCTGTTTGTTGCTTAGGATTAAAGCCTGCCTGCCTATCTACATAAAATTCATGGCCTGTACCATCAAGATTACTACGCACTAAACCAATGTCAGCCTTGTTCGCTTGAATAACTTTAGAACGTAAGTCACGGTCAACTAAAGCGCGTAAGCTACTAGCCGCATCAGCCGACATACCTTGACGAAGAGTACCAGGTAGACCTAACCCATTGGAGTCAACAATAGTGAAACCGCCATTAGAGTCAACCTTTAAACTGCCTGCGCGTACTGCTACACCACCATCATGTAAATAAGGTGCGCTTAAGTAAACACCACGTAAGGAAGGAGTTTTGTAGCCACCATCTGGTAGTAGACCCTTTGGTGAGGAGGTAGGGCCATCGGAGATACCTTCTGTTGGTACATTTAAGACTTCGGCACTAGATGGTATGGGAACAGAAGTGTTGAAGCTATAGAGTTTAGCAGGAACTAAAAACGGAGCAAGTGCCAAACGAGACTGACCACGGGCTGGGTTAGTGCGAATTTCCTTAACCGGATGAATTTTGTTGTCAGTAAAAAAGGGTGCAATATGACAACTTGCACAATTAGCTTTTTCAAATATTTTTGCTCCCCGCTTAACAGAATTACTATTCAAAGACTGCCAGTTTTCTGAACTCTGGTTAGCAGGTGGTACTAAGCTATTTTGATACGCAGACATGGCATTGTTAGCAAACATGAAAGGCCCACTAGCAATATCATTGGGGTTGCCAGTATTGGGACTGAAAATAATGCCATTAGCTGTAAATAAACTTGGTTTCACATCTGGATACTTACCACTCCCAAAAGCAACAACTTGTCCTTCTAATTCTGCTTGATAGACATTTGGTGCAATTGTCCGCAACCATTGTGAGGGTTTAACTATGATTCCTTCTGGTAAACGTAATCTAGAATCTGCGGCATTTTGTAGACAAGTACCAAGATAAACTTCAGGATCAATTCCAATAGTTTTAGCGATTAATTCGTAAGACGCTAGTATATTAATTTCCGAAGAATGAACGCCATTGTTCAGAGAACTTAATCCAGCAAAAGGCCCAAAAGCGGACTCACCAGAAAAGCCATAAGGCTGACTCCCAAATGTGAAAACATTGGGAATTTGAGTAGTATTTTTAATCCCGTCCGTAGAGCTTTCAAAATTACCAAAAGGTAAGTCTAGCAATATATCATCAAAGGCTTTCTCAAATTTATCCGGGTCTGGCAATCTTACTTGATTTCCTTGACTATCAATAATAGTTTTACCATTGCCTTGGAATTGAGAATCTAAAGGATTAAGTTTGGTACGTGAAAAACCAGCAGCTGAATTTGGTGCTAAAGCCAAGATTATCGGAAAGGCAATCTCACTATTTGCCACTCCTGAAATAACTTTACCTTCTTTGGAAAGACCAGCATGACAAAATGCACAGGTAATTTGACCAGTGGCAGTAGTTCCTAAGGGAGTAAATGATCCTTTTGCTACTTTTAAACCTGTACTAATGGTTGTTCCTTTGCGTAAAATCTGACTACCCAAAGGTATATCTTTCTGAAGTGTAATTTTTAAGTTATTTGTTGGTTGACCCTGTAAACTACCAATCGCAGTTGTAATTTCATCTAAGATGACAGACGCACCTTGCCCAACACCAAATACACCTTGTAAACCAAAACTATCGCCTATTGGACGATTAAAAAATATATCTTCACCCTTGCTAATCAATTCTTTAGTAATATGAACCATACCTATCCGCTGATAAGATATGGGATCATTAGGATCTAGCCCTTTACTAACAACTAAGATTGACGCTTCTTGAGGGCTAAGAAGTTTACCAAAATGATCGTAATAGCCAATTGGTTGAGTTGGTGCTGGTTGCAGCAATTCACTTCTAGCCGATGCTGTCG
The DNA here is from genome assembly GCF_020829595.1 of Nostoc sp. CHAB 5844. GTDB lineage: Bacteria > Cyanobacteriota > Cyanobacteriia > Cyanobacteriales > Nostocaceae > Nostoc_B. The sequence goes on along the minus strand of NZ_JAIVFW010000065.1, from coordinate 1,934 downwards.
CACTGGTCATTAACCAATTTGACAGTAAAATCCCAAAAAAACTACAAAGTGAAATGCAAATTAATAAGACAAACTTGATTTTCATGGCTAAGAAATTCTCAACCAATTTATGTATAAAGTTATTTTTTTGCGGCTTCATAAGCTTCAATGATTCTAGAAAATTTTCGGTAACTACACTTTTAGAAAGTTCTAATTATACTAGAAACATTTCTAATACTTGTTACTAACGTCAAGAAATAAATAAATCAGGAAAAAAATATGCAGTAATTGATGATGTTTTATTACTGTGGGCATAAATAATCTCCTGTACTAGCTCCTGATGCGCTAATACATTTACGTACAAGTTGATTTAACTAGCTGCAATTAATGTTTTTTAAGAATTACAGAAGTACCAGCAAAATAGCACCCTCTCTACCGTGGCATTTTCTGCTACATTTTTTGCACAATCCACAAAATACCAGTATCAAACAGGTTTGATCTGCCAAATTGCCAAAATCTTGTTTTTCTGTTTGTGGCGTACAGTATTTTAGGATAGGGATATGGCAAGAGATTAGCATTGGGTAGATTCATCTATGCATCCCAGCACGAATCCCAAAGATTGGTCATGGCCGTTCTGGCCTGTTGTCCCACTTTATCCCTACAACAGACGGCGAACACTTTGCCAAGAAATAGTTAAAGATACAATCTGGACATTCGACCAAATGCACGGTATTCTCTACACCATCGTGCCGATTCGGATGACTGTTATCAAACTGACTCGTGGTGGTTTGCTGGTTTATGCACCAGTTGCACCAACAATTGAATGTGTCCGTATGGTTAACGAGTTGCTAGCAAAGCACGGTGAGGTGAAGTACATTATCCTACCAACCAGTTCTGGACTCGAACACAAGGTCTTTGTCGGCCCCTTCGCTAGATACTTTCCTCAAGCTCAAGTTTTTGTTGCGCCCCATCAATGGAGTTTTCCGTTCAACTTGCCCCTGAGTTGGCTAGGATTTCCTTACAAACGGACTCAGGAATTACCTGAAGATTCAAGTCTTGCGCCTTTTGCTGATGATTTTGAGTATGAGGTATTAGATATCAATTTAGGACGCGGTTCTTTTGTAGAAGTGGCATTTTTTCACAAGCGATCGCACACTCTACTCTTAACCGATACGATCATATCTATACCCGAAAACCCACCTGCTATCTTTCAATTAGACTCATACGCCTTATTATTTCACGCCAGGGAAAATGCACTCCAGGTAATTGAAGATAACGCAGCAAACCGCCGTCAAGGATGGCAACGCATTTCCTTGTTTGCTATCTATTTTCGTCCCAGTGCGCTGGAAGTAACTGGACTAGGTGAAAGTTTGCGCGATGTAGTTCAAGCACCAGACCATTCTCGAAAAGCGTACTTTGGTTTATATCCATTTCGTTGGCAACACAACTGGCAGCAGTCATTTCATGCCCTCAGTGGTAACGGTCGTCCATTTGTCGCCCCAATTCTACAAACCTTAATTCTTCCCCAAGCACCAAGGCAAGTTCTCGACTGGGCAGACAAAGTTGCAACTTGGGATTTTCAACAAATTATTCCTTGTCATTTTGATGCACCCATTTATACCAGTCCCCGTCAATTCCGCCAAGCATTTAGTTTTTTAGAAAAGCAGCCTTTGCTGAGTCAAGAAAGTCAGCCTTTGTCAGAAGAAGACTGTCAATTCATCAAAGAACTAGAAGCAAATCTACTAAAGCGCGGCATCGCTACGCCACCTAAAGATAAGGTGTAATATCGTGCTGATTTTGGAATGCAATTTGATATGAGTAGAAATAACCCTTTGTTGTCACTCCCATGAGAGAATAATAAAGGAAAAACGCCGAAAGTATTTCAGGGAGTATGATAGAGCCGCGAAAAGGTGCAAAAACAGTCAAATTCGTAGATGAATATTGTCAGTGGTATA
>NZ_JAIVFW010000064.1 GCF_020829595.1 Nostoc sp. CHAB 5844 | reverse complement strand
TCGCTAACGCTGCGCTAACACCACGGTGCTGTCTCCCCAACGCACTGCCGACGCTCCTACGTCGAAGATCGCTACGCTAACACCACGGCGGTGGCTCCCCAACCTACATTTTTTTGCATCATTTTAGTCTTGCCACGCCAGTATGGTAACAATTGAGTTTGTACTCAGCACTTAGCACTTCATCCACCGATTTTTTACGGAAATTCACGTAACAATTTCCACAATTTATGAAATTATTAGTTACGATTGTCTGGATTTTACTGCTGGTGGGGTATGAATCTCTGTGTGGTGTAAATGTAGTTTTATTGCTCCTGTTAGTCTGAGTCTCGCTTTATTAGTTACTGGTTGTGAAAACAAAACCTCCCAGTGTCAGCGGCTAATTCAAGTCGTGAATGAAGGAAATGCGCTGATTGATCAAAATAAAGGCAAGCAAGCAATCACTAGCTTGCAACTATCTAAAGATTTAGAAGCTATTGATACATCTTTAGAAGAATTAAAATTGGCAGATCCCAAACTCAAAGAATATCAAAGCCGTTTTGAAAAGGTGTTTGATAACCTCAGTCATGCCATAGCCAAGGCAGCTAATGCTTTGGCTGCTGCGAAAAAAGCCGAAGCTTCGCCAGATGGGAGAGAAAAAATCAAAAAAGCTAGAAACGAAATCGATACAGCCTTAACCGCCGCAGCTAAAACAGCTGGCAAAGAATCAGACACTTTGATGAATAATCTCAATAAATACTGTAGCCAGCCAGAGTAAAAGTATGAAGTCTGAAGTATGAAGGGTAAAATTTAAAATTTCCCAACTAAAGTCTATACCATACATCAGTAGGGTTTTTTGTTGCGTAGTTTTATGTAGCATCTGTGCTTTTCAGTGTGTTATGAGTCAAAACCTGATTTTTTTTTACATCGTGAACATTGCCCACCCTACTAGCTGAATTTCATACTTCATACTTTAGACTTTTTATACAGAAATATCCTGAAGAACACTAACAAGCCTTGTCAAAAGAAATATTGGTGTTAGTCAACAGATATACCATGAGTGATATAAGTCTACTGATGCTGGGCGTATTGACAGCCGGGCAAACATCTCCACCGAATAATTTACCACAGCCGCCTGTAATTCAGTCAGACAATGGGGTGCAGCAGCCAATGGAAGAGAATTTATCTCCTAGTGTTTCACCCGCTGAAATCACACCACCTGAATTCATGCAACCTGATAGCACTTCCCAAGTTATTGCTGCACCTGTAAATCATAAGTATCAAAATCTACTTGATAAAGTTCATAAAAACATTAGTTCGCACAATTCTTTTTCTCAAGATTCCCAACCTTTAGCAGACACAACCCACACATTAGAAATTACTCCAGAATTTTCACCATCTGCTCAACTGCCAATTTCGCCAGAATCTCCAGCCGCCACAGAATTTTCTGAGTCTGATGATCAGATGTCTCAAGTTACATCAGTGTCGCAGTTGGATGATGTGCAACCCACTGATTGGGCTTTTAGTGCTTTACAGTCTTTAGTTGAGCGCTACGGCTGTATTGCAGGACAGACAAACGGCATTTATTTGGGTAACAGTGCTGTAAGTCGTTATGAATTTGCTGAGAGTTTAAATATTTGTCTCAATCAAATTCAGGAATTAATTACTAAAAATACAGCTAATAATATTAGTAACGAAGATTTAGATGCAATACAAAGGTTACAAACTGAATTCCAAACAGAATTACAGGAAATAGCACAACGTATTGATGTTTTAGAAAATAAAAATATTGAATTACAGTCTCATCAGTTTTCTACAACAACCAGACTATTTGGACAAGCTATTTTTAGTCTTCAAGGAACAAATATGACCAATGTGGATTTGTTTCCTAGAGATGGCGTACCAGAACGTCAAGGTAAGACTAGTCTAACTTTTACTAATAGCGTACAGTTAACATTAGCAACTTCCTTTACCGGAAAAGATTTATTAATTACAGGGCTATCAGCGGGAAATTTAGGTTCTAATGCTTCGTTAGTTTCTCACAATATGGGGCGGTTAAGTTTTGAATCTAATACAGAGAATAAAGTAGTAATTAATGACTTGTCTTATCGATTTTTACTTGCAGATAACTTGGGAATTGTGGTGGGGACAGCTGGTGTGAACCCAGCCACTACCTTTCGCGGTATTAACCCGTTAGAAGGTTCGGGAGACGGGGCAATTTCGCAATTTGGTCAGCGTAACCCGATTTTGAATATTGGCAACGGCACTGGTGGTATAGGTTTTGACTGGGAAATTAGCGATCGCATCAGTCTCCAAGGTGTTTATAGTGCGGAAATTCCTAGTTTTCCTGGTAATAGCAATTCTAGCGGCTTATTTGGTGGGAGATATACTGCAGGCGCTCAACTGACTCTCGCACCCACAAATAATATAGATGTCGGCATAGATTACGTATATTCTCACTCCCCAAATGATTTACTAGCTACTGGGATTGGTGATGCCCAATTAATTTCACCATTTGCACCAAGTACAGCTTTTAATACCCATGCTGTTGGTGCTACCGTGGCATGGCGTGTGAATGACAATTTGCAATTAGGCGGTTGGGGTGGTTTTTCCTCATCCAAGCCAGTTAATCTCTCTGGCAGTGTCGAAACTACTAACTGGATAATATTTGCGGCGTTGCCTAATTTAGGCAGGGCGGGCAATATGGGCGGTATTCTAGTTGGACAACCCCCGAAAATTACTTCGAGTAGCTTACCAAATGGTTTCAACTTTCCTAATTTTTCTAATGGGGGAACGCCTGGAGGACGCAATGATACATCACTGCATTTAGAAATTTTTTATCGCGCCCAGCTAAATGACAGTTTTTCCTTGACACCAGGCTTATTAGTTATTTTCAATCCCGATCACAATGCTGCTAACGACTCTTTGATAGTAGGCGCATTGAGAGCGACTTTCCGGTTTTAATTCCGTAATCATGTAAATGTAATCACAGGGTTTGAAACCCCTACTCCGTGTTGTCTTACTACTCTTGACTGTCAGCAATCTTTGAGGATGTGCAAGTATATTTTCAAATTTTTTCACGCAGTAGAGTCCGATGCGTGGTGTTTTTCATGAGCAAATAGGAGCATATTTTTCATGCAATTAAAGTCATCAGCCACAAAGATAGGCTGTGCAGTTTTGGGTAGTAGCAGTTTAGCCGCAGCTTTTATTGGTTTGGCAGGAAGCAGTGCTTCTGCTCAACTCATCATTCAAAGCACTGGTACAATATCAGGAACGTTGGAACTTCCGAGTTTTAATCCCAATTTCAATAACTCAGTCACTCGGATTGATACTGATTCTCAAGGGGTTTATCAACGGAATATAGGTTCTAAAAGTAAGCCTAATTATGTGCCAGTTTATCAGTCCAACTATGTAAAGGTATTAACACGCGCTGATGGTAGTTTACGTTATGTTGTTGATTTCAAAGGCATTCCAGTAATTTCTTTTAATGGTGTTTTGACTTCGCCAGCGCTGTCTGGTGGTAAATTGAAACCTTTTACTTATCAAGGAAAAATCCCTAACATTTCCTTTCAAGGAATAGTGCAAGATGAGTTTGGGTTTGCAAAAGCTTTTTATACTGGTGTTGTCACAGACCCGAAAACTGGTAAACAATATCAAGGTACTTTTCAGTTGAATGGACAAGGGCCAAGATATAGCGATCGCAATGGTGGTGAAAGTCCGACGGTCTTTGATTATAAATCTGATATTCCTGGTAAGCCCAGTGTCACCACTTATGAGATGAAAAATACTCCTTTGGTGAGATTGACAATTACTGTACCTGCCGACGCTACCCCGATTAATTCCGGCGGTGGTAATACCTCAACTCCCACTACACCAACATTCAATAATCCTCCTACTTCTCCATCTGTTCCTAGTACACCAGTTACAGCATCAGTCAACAGTGGTGCGATCGCATCTGCTCCTAGACAACCGAATAGTATTACATTAGGTCAATCTAATTTACCATCGCCCTCGACTGACTCAAACATAGAGTTTAGTAGTGGCTATTCCCTCACAGCTAATCCCGTAAGTTTAGAAGTTTCTGCGGTTGCACCTAAGATTTGTCACCAAGATCTCAATTGTCGCCCACAAGTCACTACTGCTAAACAAGCAATTGGCCCTCGCAGTCGAGTGCTAGTACGTTAGCTGCTTGCAAATATCAAATTTTTAATTATTCGGGAATTGTCTTAGGGGAGATTGTATTTAAATCACGACTAGAAAAATACGACCTCCTAGAGCAAAAATTATACTGGAAGTTTGGGTAGCAGTTTAGCCGCTCATACTTCCAGATTTCTGCTAAATTTCTCCATAACAATTTTCTGGTTATACTAGTACGAAAAAGTATGAAGTGTGAAGTATGAAATGAGTAAACTTGTATAATCAGCTTGAAGCTATTTGTAATGGTGTAGTATATTTATCTACACGATGTAAAATTTTCTCAGGCAGACAGAAAATAGACAAAAAATCTTATAATTAAATTTTTCCCAATTTATTCGGTCAACCACTGAAGTTAAGACTAGAGAACGAAACTACATCAATCACACATCTTGCAAGTGAGCATTTATGAAAGAGGAATTGATTGAATTGATAGCTAGAGTTTTACAGGTCTTGCGAATCAATATGAGTTGGATGACGTGGAACCTGTTTTTAGCTTTTATACCTTTGGCTTTAAGCGTTTGGTTATTCCGTACTAGACGGGGACGTTCTTGGGTTTGGTGGTTGGGATTTATAGTATTCTATGCTTTCTTACCAAATGCGCCATATTTATTAACCGATGTCATCCACCTCATAGAAGATATTCGCACGATCCAATCAATATGGATGATTACTTTAGTGCTAATTCCTGTCTATTTGTTGGTGATTTTTGCTGGGTTTGAAGCTTATGTTATCTCTTTAATCAATTTAGGTTACTATTTACACCGCATTGGCAAAAGTCAGTGGATTTTTAGGGTTGAATTAATTACTCATGCTCTCTGTGCTGTTGGAATTTATTGGGGAAGATTTTTACGTTTCAACAGTTGGGATTTTATTACTCAACCTGATGCTTTATTGACTAAAGGTTTAGAGGAACTTTTGGGTAAACAGCCTTTAGTAATTATTGCAATTACATTTGTGATTCTTCTAGGATTGCACTGGATTATGAAACGAGTGAGCTTAAGTTTTGTCAATCCGCCATCACGAGGGATAGCTGTAACGTCACATTCAGCTAATACTGACACTCCTAATGCTGGATAAATGTAAATTCTGGCTCAGATGAGCTAAGAAGAATATAAATTAATACGCCTTAAATGGGCGTATTTTTTTGAATATCAACTTTTATACCTACCTACTTATCCATCTAAAGAATGGTGAGTTAGTAGGTTTTTTTATCAAAAGAAAGATGAATTTTTCGGCTTTTAGCTCTGAAATAAATCTAAATGATGCAAATTGCATTGATGTGGATAGGAGTTCTATAATATGACGCTATTATCTATTGATGAATTAAAAACTTTAACTGAACATACTGATAGCCTTTGTGTTTCTCTGTATATGCCTATGCAAAAAGCAGGGCCAGAGATTAGGCAAAATCCGATTCGGTTTAAAAATTTAATCCGCGAAGCTCAAGCACGCTTAGAAGCAATGGAAATGAGCCAAACAGAAGCAAATGAGTTTCTGCAACCAGCGATGGAACTTGATAAGGCTGAGTTTTGGGAACATCAAGACTACGGTCTGGCTATTTTTATTGCTCCAAGAGTATTTCGCTACTATCAGTTGCCAATGGAGTTTCAAGAATTGGTAGTTGTGAGCGATCGCTTCCACATTAAGCCATTACTACCTTTAATTAATAATGATGGCAAATTCTACGTTCTAGCTTTAAGCCAACAGGATTTAAAATTTTTTGAAGGCACACGCTCTGGCTTAAATGAGGTAGAAATAGAAAATTTACCTAAGAGCATTGATGAAGCGCTTTTATATGATGAAACTGCTAAAGACGGCCAATTTCGCATCGCCACACAAAAAGGCAGTACCTCAAATCCTTTTTCTCGCTCACAACCAGGCGCATTTCACGGGCAAGGAAGCCCAGACCGAGATCAACATCAAGAAGCTATTCTGCAATTCTTTCACATAGTTAATACTGAACTTCATGAAAAACTCCGCGAGGAAACAGCACCACTAATTTTGGCAGGAGTAGACTATCTCCACCCAATTTACCGCCAAGCAAATAGTTATAGCAATTTGCTAGAACAAGGTATTACCCGTAGACCAGAACTTTTCCAAGCCGATGAATTACACGCGGATGCTTGGGAAATTGTCGAGCCTCTATTTCACGAGTCAGAACAGCAGGCGATGGAGCTTTACCTGCAACTAGCTGGGGAAGGTACTGGTACAGCTTCTAGTGACCTCAAGGACATTGTTTCTGCGGCTTACTATCAAAGAGTTGATTCTTTGTTTGTACCTGTAGGACAACAAATTTGGGGCAAGTTTAATCCAGAAACAATGAATGTAGATATTCACCCAGAACCAGAACCCGATGATGAAGATATGTTAGATTTTGCCGCGATTCACACTATTCTCAATGGTGGCAAGGTTTATGCTGTGGAACCAGAAAAAATACCAAGTCAAGCACAGGTGGCAGCAATTTTCCGATATTGATGATTTTTGTAGTGTTGTATACAGTTGAACAAGCTACATACAACACCCATGCTGAATAATCTCCGTGCTTTGCTTAGTCAATCTTTTATCGGTTTAGCTGTTTTCAGCCAGATGGCTGTATTTGCCCAGCCAAGTAGTGCAGAAACTATTGCTGGGCAATTAGGCAATGTTCGGGCAGAAATATCTTATGACAAACCAGAGGAATATCAATATAAAAATGTTCGTTTGCAAATCAGCCGAGCAGGTAAAACTGTTTTAGATAAGAAACTGCCCCAAGAAAGTGAATATGACCGACCTGTTGGGGGTTTTAACGAGGAAGAAAGTAAATTACCAGTGCTAGATTTAGACGGCAACAAAGAACCAGAGGTAGTTGCCGATTTCTTTACAGGGGGAGCGCACTGTTGTACTTATTCTTTGATTTATCGCTACGACAATAAATCCCAAAAATACACTCAGATTCGCCATGAATGGGGTAACGGTGGTTATCGATTCAATGATGTAGACAAAGATGGATTACCAGAATTTGAGAGCCGGGACGACCGCTTTGCCTATACTTTTACAGCTTATGCTGCTTCTGCTTATCCGCTGCAAATTTGGCAATATCGCCAAGGCAAAATGGTTGATGTCACTCGCCGCTATCCCAAGTTAATTTATAGCCACGCCGCAGATTTATGGAAAACCTACACTGAGATTCGCCAGCAAGGTAATGACGGTAGAGGATTTTTAGCTGCGTACCTGGCAGATAAGTATTTACTCGGTCAAGGAGAAGATGGTTGGAAACGAGTCCGACAAGCTTATACAAAAAGCGATGCCTCCGGCGGGTTGCGTCAACGCAATCAATATTTTGCTGACTTACGTAAGTTTCTGGTCGAAACTGGATATATGAAGTAATATCATCGAATCAAAAGCTGGATGTAAGGGTGTTGGGATTGACAACAGTAATCCTTCAAGCAGAGGATACCAACGCGGTAACTCGCTGGCAAGAAGATGTTGTTCCGGTGAGTGAACCAGGAATATACCATCTGCTGCCAATTGTTGATACAGTTCATCGTAATTAGTCGCTGCCCCAAATCGCCCAATCGCTGTAATTTGCTCAGGGCGATTCCACGGGCGACGACAAGCAAAGAATTGGGAAAGAGAAAAGTCGTAACTCGGTAGATCAACTTCTCCAACCAAAACCCAAACTGCTTCTTCAAGCAGAATGAGATCGAGATTTTCTTTTCGGCTTATTTCCCAACAACTCTATTACTTTTGGCAATTTCCAAGACTTAATTACTTACTGAGCTTTTAGCTCTCCAACTATGGGTTCTTGAGCAACTTGAGCTAGTTCTACGGATTCTAAGAGAGTTTGCCAATCAGTCTTCAATCCAGCATCTTTACGGTTTTTTAAGCGTAATTTAGCTAAGATATTAAGACTATCATCCCATATGCCAGATGCTGCTAAGATAGCAGCACGTTCTCGGAGTGATGCTTTTTTTAGCTCAGTCGTTAAATTTTGCTCAAGGGTAACTCGTTTTAGCGTTCCTGTCAGAACCAAATCTCTGGAGCGATCTGAATAATCACAAATTGCTGAAAAAAACCAATTGTAGTTTTGTTCTTTTTTTAGAAAAAATTTATTTAATCTATCCCTCAAACTGACTTGAAAAACCCCAGGTTTGTTATTTACTTGAAAAGTTTCTTGGTAGACTACATTTTTATTTACATCTTCTAAAGTCAAGTCAAATGCCTGTACATAGGTTTTAGATGTTCTTGGAAGATAGAAAAAAAACGTTGGATTCTCAGAAGTAGTAAGTATAGAATCGTATTTTGGTACTAAAGCAGTTAAATATTTGTTTCCATAATTTCTAGCATCACTCAAGCAATGAGCGAGATCTAGTTTTACTGATATCCGCCGATTTGCTTTTCCGTAGTTCGCACCTTGATACTTGATAGGTAAACCTGGTGATACTATTGGAATAGATATGTTTTGCTTGAAAGTTGCAGGTTGTATCTGAGCAGTTATTACACGGTTAGGTAACAAGAAAGTTATGGTTAAAATTCCTATTAAACATTTAATATTATTTATCAGTTGCATTTGTATTCTCCCCAGACATAAGTATATATATTTTATAGTTGCCATTATTAATACAGCAAAAAAATAAAGCCCGCTTACGCGAGCTATATAAAGTACCCTTCAAAAATTGAAGTTTATATTGAATTTAATGTCTGGGAACACTCTGCAACTTCTAACTAAAATAGGTTCTCTCATCTGTAATAACAGCAAAGTAAAGACTTTCAAGTTTTAAGTGTCAGTTTTGCTGTAAGCAAAACCAATGTGTTCATCACCCACGCTTAAAGAGACACCGATAATTTTTGCCGTATAGCCGCTAGGACAACTACCAGCAGTAAACTCAACAATCTCATAGTTGTTGTCAAAGCTTAAAGAACTGCTAACCAATGTACTACCACAGAAAACTCTCAGATCTAGGTCGGAAGTAGGCACACTTAGTCTCTCTCCATAAGGCATTTTGTGATCCCAAGCAATAGCTACCCGGACTTTTTGACCGCTTGAAGCAGTAAAAGTTTTAGAAATTGGAAAGTTTGGTGCAGAACCGTCATTAATAATATAGTCAGATAAACCACTTGATACTACCGTGTCTGCTGCTGCTAACATAATGCCTCCAGCCCCGTCTCTATCGCTCAAACGGCTGTTTCCTTCTACGTTGTGGCGAGCTGATGCCATGATCACAGATCTGACCTCCGCAGGATTAAAGTACAGAGCGGGCTTCCTTCGGATGAGAAGAGCTACAGCAGATGTGACGTGGGGAGCAGCATAGCTTGTTCCACTAGCATCCTCGAATCCCCCTTGTTTATTTGTCGATTTGATATTAACTCCAGGAGCTACAACGTCCGGTTCTTCTCTATCCATGTGCATAGTGTTGGGATTTAGATAAGAACCGATAATTCCATTAGTGCAGGGAACAATATCGTCAGCAAAACTAGTTGTGTTGTTATCCCCAAAGGAACCCACATTTATAATGTTGAAGGAAATATCAGGGCTACCCGGCCTGTTCTCACATAAATTAGAAGCAGCCACAACAATATTCACACCTGTTTCGTAAACTACTTTATCTACATATCGTGCAAATTCGTTGAAATCACCATTTGTCTCTTCCTCAAAGAAACTCATATTAATGACACCAACAGAATTATTAATAACGCACTCAGTAGCTGCCATTATACTTGTAGTCGGATAGTTCCTAGCTACTACACCATCAACAATATTAATGTCAGGAGTTATTCCCCGATAGGAGGCATTTGTACTTTGGATTATTCCAGCAACTAAATTCTTGTGTACACCTGTAAGTATCTGACCATCTAGAATTGTTAAATCTTGTAAATTGCAGGCAGTACGCTGTGCCGATGGTAAATTGGAATGATCACCCATTATGTATTCCTCAACAATTCCTACCGTTTCGTAAAGTCCAGTTAACCCTCTGCTGTTTACGGTATTAGCTTGAACAACATTTCGAGATACATTAAGTCTTGAACTACCTTTCTTATGATCAAGGGAAATTCTCTTTACATCAGGATGAGCAGCAATTGTGTGAATTAACGAGGGTGTAACGGTGGCTCCTATAATTGTCACTAGTGGAGTCTGGAAGAAAAAGTAAACAGCATGGTAACTAGTGACAAGCCTGTTAGTGTTAAGCAGTATTGACTTAATCTGGTCTAATTACCATCACAGTGACAACTTCGCAAGGAACTTGCACCGCACTAGCTCAATCTCTAAAACCCAATCACCGAAACCGCCTTGCGCTTCTGCTCCGGCGTAACCTCGAGATAACGCTGCAACGTCCCCAGGTCGCCGTGGCCAGATATTTCCTGAATAGTTCTCAAAGGTATCCCCGCGCTAGACATCTGTGTGAGGGCAGTTCGCCTAAACGAATGGGTGCTGACTCCTTCTACCCCAATTCGCTTGCAGGCATCTCGTAAAATCTTGTCTGCCATGAATCGGGTCAGCCGTTCAGTTACGCCGCGCTTGCCAGGGAACATCATCGTCCCTTTGGGCTGGTACTCAGCCAGTAATGCTGATAATGTTTGTGGAATGTCTATAACCCGTGTTTTGTACTTGCCTTTCGTGGTACATTTTCGGAAAGTGATGGTTCCTGATTTGATATCAGTCTTAGTAAGGGCCAACGCTTCTGATACGCGACAACCAGTAAACAGGCAAATGCCAAATAAAGCGCGATCGCGTGGATTCAAAAATCCCTCCGTGAACAATCGCCTCAATTCTTCTAGGCTGAGTATTTTGCCTTGTCCGTTGCCGCTCACCTTCATCTTTACTACCTTCTAGGGCATTACACCAAACTGATAAATCGTGTAATCCGCACCCCAAAGTATTGTATCTTCGTTGGTGTCCTACAAGCGACAACCAGCGCTCAATTTCTACTTATCAATCCCAATCGCTACAACCCTTATTTTTTCGTTGAGCAATAAAACCTGCTTATGCTTGCAGCACGATGACTAAAAAAGGGTATAATCTCTGTTCGAGAGCGACTACTTAAATAATGAAATTCTATTTCATTTTATGAAGGGCGTTTTCAAGAACATCAGGCTCATGCCTGAGTTGAGTGGAATCGATATTTAAGCTGCAAGACCACCATTCTGGAACTGACGCGGAAGCATGGACATAGCAGTGACAAGAACTACACCATTGCCAAAGATCCCCACGAGCAACATATTTTCTAGAATCAATTACTCTTTCTTGTTTACGTGTTGGTAAGTAGTAACAATGAAGTGTATTTTGGTCGCAAATTGGACAAGATGCAGAAAGGTTAATTCCCTCTTGTGAATCATAAAAAATCATTGCCCATTTTCTATAAACTTCTTGTGGAACATCTCGCCATTTACTATTAATATTTGACATTTTTCGATTTTATTATAGATAGTTTACCGCACTATGAACCCGATGTTTTCGTAAAGAGATGAGGAGCTACCAACAAAAAAGCCCCTAGCTTTCTACATGGGGCTTTTTTGTTTTTCAACTGTTTCTGGGTTACAGATTTCAATGTTCATTTCACCTGGTAAATGCTTGGATAGTTAAACTTTAAGCTACTTCTAAGAAATCTCTTTCTGATGGATTTACTGGGAAGAATACAGCAGGTGAAACATTGAAAAATTCTGCCAGCTTTTGGATATGTTCAACTGTTAATTTCCGCTTGCTTTTAAGTACATCAGAAACAATTGATTCAGTTTTAAAAATCGTCACTAAATCTTTCTGTTTAAGATTTAATTCCGCCATGAAAACCTTGAGAAGTTCTACTCCATAAATATCAGGAACTAAATCTTGTTGTTGTTCATATTCATGGATTAAAATTCCCAAGAGATTCAAATAATCTTCTTCTGACTCAGTTAGTTCTCCTTTATCAAGTAGATTATCGATAACTGTTTGAGTTTTTTCTAAATCTTCTTCAGATTTTATGAGTCGTGGTGGGAAAGATGTAAGCAATTCTGTGTAGCTGGGGTTGTGGTCTAACATTTCATCATTCTGGCATTGTTTGCTTAATAATTAGAACTAAGATTGATAGCACCTCTAATTAAGGTTAGCTATCAAACCATTCGTCATTTTTCCATTTATCTTTATCGTATTCAGCATGAGTTAAAAACTCACGAATATATATAGCTTTTGTCTTGTAGTTAATACAGGTTATTAGCCTATACTTATTGCCTCCAATATTAAAAATGACGAAGTTTTTAACTTGGTCAGGTGCAAAAACAGAAGTAGCTATGACATCAGCAAAACTATTCCAGTCAAGTGCTTTTACCAGCTTCTTCCAGGCTTGTATGCTAGGTTCAGCATCGGGATGCTTTTCACAAGCTTTCTTGAGTCTAGTTTCTGAAATAATACGCATAAATATGGTTGACCTCGTGACAGAAAAAAGAACATGGGCAATCTCCTTTACTAACTGAGGTTCCAATTGTTTTTGCTTTATCGAAAAGCCTCACTTTACTAATAAGAAAAGTAGAGGCTTTGAGTCAATCTTAGCAAATTGCGAAGTTAAGGGCAAGTGTTTCATTTATGAGTATTTTTGCTGGGATATCTTTACTGTTGATCCTCTGTAACCTCCTTGAACTGTGCGTAAGCTTCCTTCCAAGCGGCTGAACCGCCCTTCTTACACTGCCAGAGCTTCTCGATAATCTCTGTCTGGTTCAGTTCAGTTCGCAGTTGGTTGATCAGCTTTTGGCACTGGTCGTTACTCAGTAATCTCTGAGTAACGACCAAAATCACTAATATTGAATGTCAGAATATAAGTTAATCCATGCACTAACATTGCTGCTACCAGTCGAGCATCATGCACGTTGACTCCCCTAATCCCATAAGCAACAACTAGCTTTTCCCATTCCTGGTAGATTGATTGATTATCTAGTAACAATGGGAACAACATTTTTAAACGATTCACTTCTGCCTGCGTTTCTGCTACACTACGCCCTAAACCATTTCGTTCGGTTGGGCGTGTGTAGACATTCCAAAATTCAATCAAATTTTGAGGTACTATGTGCAACTGTTCGCCACGACCTCGCAGTGTGCTGATAGCATTCGCTGCATCCGAGTTCATGGGATGGCTAAGGTCGACACTCCTTAATAGAACATTAGTATCTACAAGGTACGGCACTTAACCACGTTCTCCATAAATACTTTCCCTGCTGATAGCTTCATCTGAAAGTGCTGGTAAGTTAAGTTCTCGGTGGCTTTCCACCCATTCTTGAAATGCTGCTATCCATTCTTGAGGGTTGGCCGTTTCATAAAATGGGCGTTCCTCTAATGGTTGCACTAGCTGTTGAAGCATAGCATCTAAGTAAGGTTTAATTTCTGATGGAGTACGGTTGGTGACTTTCGCCAACAATAGGGTTATGGCTTCCACATCCTGAGTATCTAGTTTTTGTTGACTTTTCATAGCTTAATCATCATTTATTGAGTAATATCAAGTCCGGCTAATTAGTTATAATTCTTGAATCTATGCAGAGAACCCAAAAACCCTTCCCCTCTGCTCCTCTGCCCCTCTGCACCTGAAGCTGCCTTAATGATAAGTCTTTCACCGGACATGATATAAAAGACCGCCTCTAGTTATTTTCTGACTCCTACCTTCTTTAATGAAGCTTTCGCCTTGCTGCTGCCAAAATCAAACGATGTTCAGCACGAGCGATCGCTTGATATGTTCGCTCAATTGCTTCCGGTTCTACAGAAATTGAAGTGATGCCCCATTCCACCAGTTGGTCGATAATTTCGGGATACAATGCTGGTGCTTGACCACAGATTGAACAGGGTATTCCGGCATTTTTTGCCATTTGGATGAGTTGGGCGATCGCACCCATAACAGCGGGATGGCGTTCATCTAATACTTTTGTTAGCTGTCCTTGTTCTCGATCTACTCCTAGCAATAGTTGTGTGAGGTCATTTGTGCCAATCGAGATCCCAGCTACACCAGCTTTGACATACTCTGGTAGTAAAAATAATACACTAGGTACTTCTGCCATAATCCATAATTGAAACTGCGACACTTGAGTTAACCCGACTTGCTCAACTTTGTGCTGACAAAAGGTAAACTCAGCCACACTCCGCACAAACGGTAACAATAGCCGAAGATTGCTATAGCCAGCTTTTTGGACATTCAGTAGAGCTGTTAGTTCCAACTCAAAAATGGCGGGATTGTTGATATAACTAAATGTGCCGCGATCGCCAAGAATAGAATGTGGTACAGATGGTGCAGTATGAGCTAATGATGGGAACTCGTGGAATCGCCAATCAAGAGAGCGATAAAAAACTGGCCGGGGAGTAAAAGCACGCACAAAGTTGATAATCTGCTGTGTCCATAACTCCAAAAGTTCAGTCCGACGACCACTCAGCAACCAGCTATGAGGATGTTGCCCTTCGAGGATGTTTAATAACATTAATTCTGAACGTAACAATCCCACGCCATCGACAGGTAAGTTTTGCGATCGCTCGATTAAACTAGGCTGACTCAGGTTAACCAGTAGTTGAGTAGCAATCATGGGCAGGTGAGGACTAACAAGCGGATGGTGCAATGAAAAGGAAGAGATAGTGGAATTGATTTCTTGATTTTCTCCATTTCCAGCTTTGCTTTCTCTGAGACGATAAACTTCTCCTCTATCGCCATCTACTAGCAATTGTTCTCCGGTTTGAATTAAGACTGTAGCATCTTTTGCACTAACAACTGCGGGAATGCCTAATTCTCTGGCTAGAATTGCTGCATGGCTAGTTAAACCACCTTGTACTGTAACGATCGCCACAACTTTTTGCATTAAAGGCAACCAATCAGGTGCGATCGCCGGAACGATAAGAACGACTCCTTGGGGTATTTGCTCAGGTTTTTGTAGCGAATTAATCACATAAGCAGTAGCCGTTACTCGTCCTGTGGCTGCGCCTAGTCCTTTGATTAACCGTAAATTGGGAATTGTCGATAGCGGCGCATTAACTTCTGTAATCTGAATCTGAGAAACTGAATCTACATCCGAAATACTCCATTGGACAGTAAAACTTTTACCCAGTTCACTTACTAGTTGATTTCCCAAAGCGATTACTTGTTGTAAATTTGGTTCTGGTAAAGCGTATTGTTTTTGTGGCTCTTCCGCAACTAAATAAGCAACTAGACCAGTGTTTTCATCAGTTAGTACTGACTGGAGTGGAGGTTCATTAGATGCAGTCGTGCCATCATCAAGACGATAAGCCAGCAACTTATTACCTAAATGTCGTTCTAAGACAATACCTGTTTCCTGCTGGACGTAGTATACATCTGGCAAAACTTCGCCTCTGGTAAGTGCTACTCCTAATCCCCAAGTAGCTTCAATTGTCCACTCAGAGGCGTTAGCTTGAAGTGAGCCACTGGCGATCGCATTTTGCATTGGTTGCACTAATACAGCAAAATTTACATTTTGCAGATCAATTTCCATGCGTTGCCAATATAGTAAGCTTCTAGCGCGAAATAATTGACTCCAAATGCGTTTTAATCCTGAGGCGATCGCATCTTCATCACAGTAACAAAAGATTGGCTCCAGCAACCCAGATGTATTTCCTACCCCTTGTGCAGTATTCGAGACTGACAATGTTGGTTGCAAAATCAAATACTGGGTTTGCCATGCTCTAGCCGCTGCAAAAACTGCACTCACCCACTGTGACGGTAAAGTTGCCGCCATAATTTCTTGACGCAAACGGCTAGCTACTAGCTGAAGTTGCCGCCAATTAGCTACATCAAGGTGCAATGAAGAATAAGGTAAGTCTGCAACTAAGGACTCTGAACTGTTAATAGTTTCTAAAAATTGCCGTAAAACTTCTGCTGAAACTACAAAACCAGGTACTACAGGGTAGCCACGCTGCATGATTCTGCTTAAGTAAAATGCTTTGTCGCCCACTTTGGCGCGGTCTTGCATTTTAATTTGGTCAAGCCAGTAGACTTTTTCCACTCACTTTATTTTTTATTAGTTGTCAATTTGCCACTACAGGCTTTATTTGTCGGTAAATGCTCAGAGGCCATTTACTAAATTATCTACCAAGAGAAGTTCTTCCTAGTTTCTTATTGAAGATTAGTTTGACTTAGTTATGAGTTAATTCCTTATTACACGATGTCTTGCCGTAATCTCACCCCTTAGTTAATTAATATTTGTTGTGCAATAGTCCAGTTGACGCTCCCCGCATTCCGCTTCGCTTCATACAGGAATTCTTGCTTCAATGAGCAACCTTGCCTAGACTTGTTGCCAAATCTGGGTAGAGGGTCATCTCTCCACAAGCGTTAAAAGTTTCCGTCCGCCCAACGGTACTTAAGTCGTCACTAGTTTGTTTCAGTGCCTTGTTTAATATGTTCAATGCGGCGTTATGATCTCTATCTAAAATACAGCCACACTGACAAATATGAGTACGAACAGATAGGGATTTTTTTACCACTTCACCACAAGATGAGCAATTTTGGCTAGTGAATTTTGGCTCAACAGGTACAACAACTCGACCGTATATTTTGCCAAAATACTCTATCCATTGTGTAAACAATGACCATGAAACATCACTAATTGATTTCGCAAGCTTGCTATTTCTAACCATGTTTTTAACTTGCAGTTTTTCATACGCCACAAGGTCGTTAGACCTCACCACGCATAACGCTGTCTTTATTGCGTTATCTTTACGCTGACGAGAAACTTTCAAGTGCTTTCTCCCAAGACGGTTAATAGCTTTTGAGCGATTATTAGACCCTTTCTTCTTACGACTAACTTGTTTCTGAAGACGCTTTAAAGCCTTCTCTGATTTACGTAAATATCTGGGATTCTCTACTGTGTTTCCTTGTGAGTCAGTATAAAAATGGTTTAAACCAACATCTAACCCTATGGTTTTACCTGTTGGTTGAGCATCAATATTTCGTTCACCATCTACACAGAATTGGGCGTAGTAGCCATCTGAACGCTTAACTATCCTGACTCGCTTGATTTGCTTAATTTGGTAAAAATGTAAATTCCAAGTCCCGATTAACTTTAGTTGACCAATATTACATTTATCTGTGAATTTAATGTATTTACGGTCTTCTGAAAGTTTCCAACCACTCAGTTTATATTCAACTGAGCGATTATTTTTCTGAAACCTTGGATATCCTTTTTTACCTGGAATCTTGGCTTTGCAATTATCAAAAAATCTTTTAATTGCGAAAGCTGTTCTCTCTGATGCGGCTTGTCTTGCTGAAGAATTTAATTTATCAGCAAAGTCAAACTCTTTGGCTATGACAGCAGTATATTTATTTAGGTCGTAAGGCTTAACATTTTGATTGTCCATCCAAAACCGCAAGCACTTGTTGCGAATGAATTTAGTAATCCGCAAAGCTTCATCTATTTGTTGATATTGTCGCTTTGTGCCTTTAGCTTTAAACTCAAAAACAATCATCGTTTTACTTTATCGACCTGAAGGTATTTTATGATGTTTTAGGGAGTAGTGCAATCCCTAAAATTTTTCAATACTCAACTATGCCTCTTTCTGTTCTTGCTTTGCAAAAAATCATTCAAGGGATGTTTCAACAACTACTGCCTTTCATCCCTACACTCCGCGATCGCGAGTGTGAAGTTTTCCCAGCAATAGAGATAAATGTTCATCAAAATTCCATATCATCTGCCTAAAATAGCATTCGTTGAATGAAGTGGATAATATAAAATCGCCATGATTGACTGGAAAATCAATAATTATCCTTAAATTTCGCAGAACGTAGGGCTTTGCAGTCCAGTTGTTCAAACTAAGTCACAATATTTTTATAAAAAATTTAAACTCGCACTGTTATCTGATAGAATTACCTATCAAGTTTGGACATAAAAATATCTTTTACTCAGTTCTATTTTTTAGGTAAATTAGCATATATTACTTTATATCTTAAAACAAAATTGTTAAATACGTACTACTTTGCACCAAATGATTTGCTGAACATCGTTTTTAGACTATGCCTAGCTTTGCTGTTAGGAGCAGTGATTGGTATAGAACGTCAAATCAGACGTAAGCCAGCAGGTTTAAGAACTCATATGCTTGTCAGTTTGGGTTCAGCCTTGTTTACTCTCATCCCTTTGCAAGCAGGTAGTTTACAGCCCAGCCCTGATGCTTTGAGTCGTGTAATTCAAGGCATTGCAGCAGGGGTAGGATTTCTTGGGGCTGGAGAAATTGTGCGTGAATCTTCCCAAGAATCACAACACCCTGAAATTCATGGACTCACATCAGCAGCAGCAATTTGGGTTTCAGCTGCTTTGGGAATCACTGCTGGGTGTGGTTTATGGCAATTGGGATTAATTGCTGCTTTATTAACTATTTTAGTGCTGAATCTTTTTAAGAAATTAGAACATAGTTAAGGTTTTCATTTGTCATTTATTAAATAATGCTAATGCTTTAGAAAAAATTTCCTCTTCGGCTCTAATTTCTAAAATTAATTTAACTAAGTATATAAATTCCCAATCTGTTTGGTTGTCAGTTTCGATAGTTTTACTAGCTGCGTAAAAACTGACATCATCAGTACATAACTCGTTAGTATTACCTGTTTGTAGTTCTGGTCTTTTTATATCCCATGAAACTGTTTTACCACGCAAAGTAAATTGAAACCAGACTATTTTTTCATACTCAAATTCAAAAAAAACGTCAAAATAAGGCTCTTCGCCTTGAAACCAAATTTTCTTATAACCCTCTTTCCGTCTTTGTTTTAAGAGCTTTTGCTCAATTGCTCGTAACGATGCACCTAATGATGCAATTTCTTGTGGGTCTAATTTGTGATTAGTTTTTTGCATAATTGAAATGTCGTTTGTCATTTGTCATTTGTCATTTGTCATTTGTCATTTGGCTCATTGACTATTGACTATTGACTATTGACTACTTCATTGATATCTCTCCTGCTTTCACAAACAGAATTTGAGAAGAATTTAACCACTGATAATCAAAAGAACTCAAGTGAGTTGTAGTGATTAGGGTTTGAAATCGGTCTTGAATGGCATCTAGCAATTGATTTTGACGGTATGGATCTAATTCAGCTAGGACATCATCAAGCAACAACAGTGGCGGCTCTTGAACAACTTCTTCAATTAGCTGTAATTCTGCGAGTTTTAAGGCTAAGACTAAGGTTCGTTGCTGACCCTGAGAACCATATTGCCGAGCAGGCGTTTGATTGATAGTCAATTCTACTTCGTCACGATGAGGGCCGACAAGGGTAGTACCTCGGTAGAGTTCGGCAACAGCGCGTTGCTGAATTTTGGTTAAAAAAGCTTGCTGGACTTCTTCTGGTTGGTTCTGCACCAAAGGCACATTAGGTGTATATTTAATTTCTAATATCTCAGTACTGCCACTAATACTGGAGTGCCAAGCGGCAGCAATGGGAGCTAATCTTTGAATAGCACGATCGCGTCTTCTAATTACTCTTGTGCCTGTAGTAGCTAATTGTGCATCCCATAAAGCCAGTTGGGAGTGCTGAGTCGCCGAAGTTTGCAAAGGCGGCTTCTCGCTGAGTGCTGAGTGCTGAGTGCTGAGTGCTGAGTCTTGGTTTTTTTTTAAGAAGGCGTTGCGTTGACGTAATACTTGGTTGTACTGGTGCAAAATATGGGCGTAAACTGGTTCGAGTTGAACTAACAGGGTATCTAACCAGTTGCGCCGGACTTCTGGGCTACCACGCACAAGTTCTAAATCTAAACTGGAAAACTGCACGGCGTTGAGAACACCCAAAAAATCCATTTGTCGCCTTACAGTCTCGCCATTAATTGCCACACTGCGACGACCGTTACGGCGGAGAGTTAAAGTTACATCACTAACACCTGTTTGTCGTTCGAGGCTGGCGTTGATTTGCGCGAAGGCTTCTCCATCTTGAATTAAATCGCGATCGCGTGCCATGCGGTGCGATCGCAATGTTGCCAGTAACTCCACAGCTTCCAACAAATTCGACTTACCCTGAGCATTATTACCCACCAAAATCGTTTTGGCAGCATTAAACTCAACCTTTTGGTCTTGGTAATTCCGAAATTGTCTCAGGTGTAAAGTTTTGAGATACATAATTTAAGTAAAAAGGCAAAAGCAAAGATTCTTGAAAAAAAGCTGAAGATAGAAGCTTGAAAGTACAAGGAAAAAACTAGTACAGCACGGCGTAAATAGACATACCACTTAAAATGGCGCAAAAGCCCAGAATACAATTCTTTTGACTTTTGACTTTTGACTTCCGCGTAGCGGTACTAGTAATGCCACACTCTTCTCTTTTTACTTTTTACTTTTACCTTTTAACTTTTTAAACAGTTCTCTTACCCGTTAAACGGAAGAAGATTTTCTCTGCTTCTACCCAGACAAACATGAGGGCGCTGAAACCAAAACAAATTGCTAACTCTATAGGTGGTAGCCAATGTGTGCCGAAGAAAGCCCGTAAGGGTGCGACGTAAATTAGCATGAGTTGCAAAATCGTTGTCACCACAACCGCACCCAGCACATAAGGATTGGATAAGGGATTCATCTCAATGGTGAGTTGGTTGTTAGAACGAATTGCGATCGCATGACCCATCTGGGCAACACACAAGGCCGTAAATACCATTGTTTTCCAACGCTCTGGATCAAGTCCATTCCCTGATACTGTTTGAGAATGATAGTATGCCCATTCCATCAGAATAATCGTAATAATCGCAAAAACAATCCCAATCCGAATCATATAAGAACCCAACCCTCTAGCAAAAATGCTTTCGCGGGGACTGAAGGGCGGGCGCTTCATTACATCTGGTTCTGGTGGTTCTACTGCCAAGGCTAAGGCTGGTAAACCGTCTGTCACCAAGTTCATCCAAAGAATTTGTAATGGTGTCAGGGGAACGCCACCCAAACCTAAAATTGGTGCGGCGGCAATTGTCAGAACTTCGCCGATATTACTACCCAGGATGTATTTGATAAAGCGACGGATGTTAGTGTAAACAACTCTACCTTCTTTGGTCGCAGCCACGATGGTAGCAAAGTTGTCATCTAGCAACACCATGTCACTGGCTTCTTTACTGACATCTGTACCAGTGATGCCCATTGCAATGCCGATGTCTGCTTGTTTTAAGGCGGGGGCATCATTCACACCATCGCCTGTCATGGCGACAAATCTACCCCGGCGTTGCAATGCTTGCACAATTCGCAGTTTATGTTCTGGGGCTACTCTGGCATAGATGCTGACTAAATCAACTTGTTGTTCTAGTTCCTGGTCGCTCATCCGTTGCAATTCTTGACCAGTCAGCACTCTGTCGCCTTCCTGAGCAATGCCTAAATCGATCGCAATGGCGCGGGCTGTTAGCTGGTGGTCGCCTGTAATCATGACTGGGCGAATCCCGGCTTGGCGACTTTCTGCGACTGCGGCTCTCACTTCTGGTCTTGGCGCATCTAGCATTCCCACCAATCCCAGCCACACCAAGTTTTGCTCTGATTCTTCATCTGAGCCTTCGGGAGGAACATCTGTGAGTGGTTTGTAGGCGAAACCTAGCACTCGCAAGCCATTACTGGCCATTTGGTCATTTGCTGCCAGAATTTTGCGGCGTTGTTCTTCGGTTAATGGTGCTGAGTGTGTACCCAAACGAATTTCAGTGCAACGAGCCAAAATTAACTCTGGGGAACCTTTGGTAAACATCAGATAAGGTTCTGAGTTGATCAAACCGGCAATTGCCGGATCAACTGCTGTTAAAGATGGTTCGCCAGTCGCAACTTCCTCAACTTGAGTAATCACGCTCATGCGTTTGCGTTCTGAGGAAAAAGGAAATTCACTCACACGCGGTAATTTACTGTTCCATTGGTCTTTTTCAATGCCAGCTTTTCCAGCTAATGTGACCAATGCGCCTTCGGTGGGGTCGCCTAAAATTGCCCATTCGCCTTTTTCTTTTTGCAATACTGAGTCATTACAAACGGCACAGGCGACTAATAAAGCTGGAATTTCCGGATAATCTTCAACGGGAATTTTTTGACTATCTAATTGAAAGTCTCCCACAGGAGCATAACCTTCGCCTGTCACCCGAAAAGTGTTGTTGTTGGTGAACAGTGATTGCACCACCATTTTGTTCTGAGTGAGTGTGCCGGTTTTATCAGAACAAATTGTCGTGACTGAACCTAATGTTTCTACTGCTGGCAGTTTGCGAATCAAGGCATTGCGACGTACCATCCGCTGGGTTCCTAATGCCAAGGTAACGGTAATAACTGCGGGTAAACCTTCTGGTACTACTGCCACCGCCATACTCAAAGACACTTCTAACAGGTCTTTGAGGTTGCTAAAACCTTTGGCCTGGATGATACCGCCAATCACAACGATCGCCACTAAAATTAAGGAACCAGAAACTAGAACATTACCTAGTTGCGTCATCCTCTGCTGCAAAGGTGTGGGTTCACTCTCCACCGATTGCAACATGGCTGCAATTTTACCTAGTTCTGTTTGCATCGCGGTGTTGGTTACCAGAACTTTGCCGCGTCCTTGGACAACTTCAGTACCTTGAAAAACTAGGTTCAGGCGATCGCCCAAAGATGTATCTTCCGGTAGTTGCAGCGTTGCTTGCTTGTTGACAGCTTCTGCTTCACCTGTCAATGCTGATTCTCGCACTTGTAAATTGGACTGTTCGATTAAGCGTCCATCTGCGGCTATCTGCACCCCTGCTTCTACCAGCATGATATCTCCCGGAACGATTTCTTTAGCTGCTACATCCAACAGTTTGCGATCGCGGATGACTCGCACTAAAGGAGAAGACATCTGTTTGAGTGCGGCTAGAGCTTTTTCGGCGCGGCTTTCTTGGACATAACCAAGGATGCCATTCAAAATCACAATTGCCAGAATTGCGATCGTATCTTTGAATGGCACTTCTCCTGGCTTTAATTCGCCCGCTTGCCAAGCCGTAAAATCCAAAAATCCCGAGATAAAAGCCACCGCAATCAGCATCAACAACATAATGTTCTTGAACTGATCGAGCAGTATTTCCCAAGCACTACGACCACCATGTTCTTCTAATTCATTCGGGCCGTATTTTTGCAACCGTTGTTCAACTTCTTGGGGTGTTAAGCCACTGTCTGCCTTACTATCAAGCAGGTCTAGAGCTTTATCAACTTCCAAAGTGTGCCAAATTGTAGCACTGTCAGGCAGAGAATTAGCAGACATTGTGTAGGTTACAGAAAAAGGTTACAAAATTCGATCATAATTTAGTGATGGCGATAAAACCATCTACTAAAGTTACATTAGATTACTCCTTACTTGTACAAGTTTAAATGTGTTTCTAGACATTTGCTAACTTTTTTTAAGTTATGATTCTATGTATTTTTATGTAATTCATAGTATTGCTCAAAACAGGTTAAAAAAAATTGTGCCTGAAAAAATTTGCAGTTCCGTCTAGAGGTTATAGCAAAATTAATGCTAGGCGTGCTAAACCGTTGAATATATATGCTTAAGATAAATTTTGCACTCCCTAGTTAGACTGCTAGCCAGATGTTTGGGCAAAGGACAATTCGACCGCTTACGGCTGCCTCCCTATGTGGCATTGCTTTTATTAAAGATACACTCATTGCGATTGACAGTACAAAAGGGCATCTACTGGAGATTGATCCTAAGTCTGACAATAGCAAAATTATCAATCCTCACCAAGTTCAGGAATTTAATGATGTCACTGGTTTAGCAGTTTGGGAAGATACTCTCTGGGTAACTCGTGGCAATAGTATTTATTTATCTAAGCTTGGCTCTTTAGGCTTAGAGCATTTTGCTACATTGCCTTATACGGCTAATGGTGTGGCTGTTTGGGACTCAACAGTGTATGTTAGCTGCCAAAAACAGGGTTACATTTTGATTTTTGACCGCAATACGCGCAAAGAAATTACCAAATTTTATGCGCCTGGTGTCGGTGTGGAAAATTTGACGGTGACTAGAGAAACTCTCTGGATTTGCGATCGCACTGAACAAACAGTTTACTCGATGGATCGGGCGACAGGCGAAGTAAATTTTAGTGTTCTGACACCATTTGATTCGCCTACAGGGATAGCGGTACATCAAGATGCTGAAACAGGTAAAGAAACTCTTTATGTTGCTTATGCTTCCGATGAGCCTTACATTCGGGATAATCCAAATGCTGACCCGAATCATGAGTTAACTTACCGCGATCGGACTTTCATTCACCCCCTGCATTATTATTACAATGCGGAAAAACGCTACGCTCTATCTAATGGCTATCTCATCGAAATGTCCTATGCTGAGGAAATTGCGCCATTGGAAGAAGTTTACTTACCAGATTTAGAATGGCGCATTGCCTTACCCTCAGAAACGGAACGCCAAAAACTCAAACACGTTGAAGCAATTGGTATCCCTTTTACAGAAGAAGTAATTGATGGACAACGAGTGGCAGTGTTTAAATTTGATGCCTTAACCCCTGGTGAAAGGCATATATTTGGCTGGAAAGCATTATTGGAAGTACGAGGTATTAAGTATCGAATTACGCCTAAAGATGCAGAAGACTTGCCCGAACTTTCAGCAGAATTTCAAAGTCGTTACCTAGTAGATGACGACGACTTAGCAATGGATACAACTATTGTCCGCAATGCTGCCCGTGATGCAATTGGCTCGGAAAGTAACTTGTTACGGAAAATGTATAGTATCCGTAACTATGTTTACGATGAGTTATCTTACGGCATTAAACCCTACATTGACACTCCAGATATAGTTTTAGACCGAGGAGTTGGTTCTTGCGGCGAGTATGTAGGTGTTTTACTGGCTTTGTGTCGTTTGAATGGTATTCCTTGTCGTACCGTTGGCAGATACAAATGCCCTCCTTATGGCGAACATCAAGGCGTACCATTACAACCAGATTTCAATCATGTTTGGTTGGAATTCTATATTCCAAATTTTGGCTGGTTGCCAATGGAATCGAATCCTGATGATTTGGGATATGGTGGCCCTTATCCAACTCGCTTTTTTATGGGCTTGTGTTGGTATCACATTGAAATTGGCAAGGGTATCTCTTTTGAAACTTTAAGTAGTCAAGGTGCTAGACTCACAAAAGATGATATTCCTATAGGTGATTTAGCAATTAATCATATTCGCTTTACAATTCTTAAAGAATTACCACCTTTTTAATTATTACTGCATTAGTTGGGTCACATCCTCCAAATTTTTCATTGGAGAATTTTGACCCTCTAATATCAATTTACTAGTAACAGTATGGATATGGTTCTGTAGTCAGCCTACACAGCAGAACCCGTAGACACCCTCAAGACAGCTTTTCATAATTAGGATAGTCTTCACTGTATATAGTTAACACCGCAGCTTTCTCCAGGCTGTGTTTGTGAAGCCAGCATAAAATTGATATTTATTGTCCTGAATGTAATTAAAAATACTAGTAGAGATAGAGATGAGATTTCTTGAGTTTGCACAAACGAAATCTTTATCCCATAAAATTCATCAACCCAGTTTAAAAGTGGTAACAATAAAGTGAATGATTGGATAAATCGTAAATCTCAAAAAATTCCCAAACCGCAGGTTGCTGGTAGTAATATTTTAGTTACCAGTAAGCAATCTTATGTACCTTCATACTTAGCACAAAATTCTCAGCACTATAATGCTGAAGAACAGCAAATATATCAACATTTGCTGCATTTAGTGCAAGTCAAATCTCCGCAGGAAATGATTCAGCGCTGTCGCACTTTATTTATTGAAGGAGCAGATTATCCTGAACCAGAAATATTATTAATATTAGATAAGATTACAGCCTCTAAAAATGCTGTACATGAATTTCAATTTTTTCTTAACCGTTGCTGTCATATTTTAATTAATCGCTGGCATATGCAGCCACAATTGCATTATGCTATTCCAGAGTTAGTAAAATTATTTGAAATTTCACCTACTAGGTCGAGAACTACAAGTTTTCGTTATCGCAATATCAGGCGTTTGCGTGAATTAATTCAGGTGTTTATCGTCAGTGAACAGTACCTAACTTTACGCAGATTTGTACAAGTAATGACGAAAACAACCGATGAGAATATTAATCATGAACATCAGCCTTTAATCACTTTAATTCGCCGCTATCCTTATTTATATGAACATTGCTTGATGAGTGATGATTCTACCTTTGAACACCAGTGGCGTGTTAAGCAAATGCAAGCACAGATGCAAAGGCAATTTGAAGTTGATTTATCTAAATACGTCACTTACCAAGTCCGTCGCACTCAGATATTAAAAAAAGCTTCAGTAGATGAAGCAGAGCGAATTTTGCGACCTGTAAATAATCCTACATTATTAAGCGATCGCCAACTTCATGAAACTCTCCAGCATTTTCTTGGCAAGGTCGAAGGTAACTACACATACCTAGAATTAGCCCAGAAATTTTTACATTCTAGTCAACAGGCTGCTTGTTTTCGTGATTTCAAAGATGATTTGTATGAATATCTAATATCTTCAATTGCTGGCGGTTCGGGAAAACGGCAGTTGCAGCAAAAATTATATACACAGTTAAAAAATACACTACCACAAGCTGATGAGCAAAAATTAGATGAATTTTTAATTTTGAGAACCTGTAGTCAGTTATTGAATTTTTTAATAGTTGAAAGTCATGTATGTATACAGCATTTCAATTTTCTAGACTTGATTAGCAATCAGGGTACAATAATTACTATCGGATTATTGCTAAAAATTGTGCTAGTTTGCCGCAAAGCTAAACCTTATCTTGAGAAGCGGTTAGCAATCTTATTTCATCATTATGAATCTACTACTACCAGCGGTATTAATTGGCTAGTTCAAGTTTTAGAACAAGCTAATATTGCCATGATTCTCTATTTCGGCAATATTGATATATCTTATTTTAAAGAGATTTGTTAATTTTTAACAGAAATGTGAGCAAAAATATAACCCAAGACGGTTCAGTGGAGGTTGTTCGTTATGTTTCCAAATCTGTAGAGACGTTGCAATGCAACGTCTCTACATCTGATGAAATAATGAAAAAATCGTTCATTACAAAGGGATCTGTTTTATAACTGCAATATATGATTTTAAACTGGCACTACTGCGTTGGGGTAAGCAGTGACAGCGGCAAAATCACAAATAGAATTGAATGGACAGAATCGGCAGTGATAGCCAGGGTTGGGAGGAAATATTTTACTAAAATTACTATTTTTTTCCTTATATTTATGCAAATCATCTTGATGTTTATGAGCAATTGTCGCTAACTCATCTTTTAAACTTTCAAATTCATGATTATTGATTTTAATTAAATCTGATTTTTTACCAAGTTCTAAATTGTAAAATGATGCTACTGCTTGCCTGCCAGGGTAAAGATAACGCGCAGCTAGTAAATAAACTAATGCTTGTCTCTCGTCAAAAGCAGATTTACCTGTTTTAAAATCTAAAATATGTAAAGTGCGATCGCCATCAATAAAAATGCAGTCCATAGCCGCATATAAGCGAAAACAAGAATCGCCTTGACCAATTAAAATTGGCTTAGGAAAACCTTCATCACCTGATGTTAATTGCAGAATATTTTTACCCCTCAACAACGGCGCATTCTGATATTTTTTTAAAATTTGGATGACTCGCTGTTGAACTTGGTAGCTGGTATTGCTGAGTTTTAATAACTGGGCGACTTTTTCGACACCATCGGATTTGTTTAACAAATGTCTATTATGATGAAACTCATAAACGCCTTTTTGGGCGAGTATACCAATCCGCTGCGGTGCTGTAGCCTTTGTTAACAGTGCTTTAACTTGGGGTTCATGTTGACGTGCTTTAATAAACCCACGTCGCATCTGACAATGCCAGCGTTCTTGCCCAATTGCTGGGGCAATTAAAGACCAAAGGTGATAACTGGCAAAAGGTCGGTCGGGGGTTGACATCGCTAACAAGCAGTGAGAAGAAATACAGTGGGGAGAAATTTGAGCATTAATATTTTGATTTGCTGCTCATAACTTCTTTTGATACTTGCGGCTACGCACGCTTTGCGGGAAGCTTCCTAATAGAGTACTGAAGATGGACGGGAGAAATAGGCAACAATGAGCGCTAGTAGCAATTCCAGCAAAATAAAATTTGGTACTGATGGATGGAGAGGAATTATTGCCGATGATTTTACTTTCCCCAATGTGCGGAAAGTAACTAGAGCGATCGCAAGTTACCTCGAAACAGCCTACTCTAAAGACAGACCAGTTCTAATTGCTTACGATACGCGGTTTTTAGCTGATCAGTTTGCCCGTACCGCCGCGCAAGTCCTAGCAGACTTGGGTTGGACGGTCAAAATTACTGATCGGGATTGCCCCACACCAGTAATTGCTTACAACGCCCGTCACTTAAATTCAGCAGGGGCGTTGATGTTTACAGCCAGCCATAACCCTGCACCATATTGTGGAATTAAATATATCCCTGATTATGCCGGGCCTGCCACTCCAGAAATCACTGATACTATTGTGGCAAATATTGAAAATGCCTCTGATGAGCTGCCTAGTAACAACCCTAGCGGGTCAATTTCTATTTTTGACCCCAAACCCGATTATTTGCAATTTATCTACACATTGCTCGATGTAGAACGCATTAAAAGCGCCCATTTAAAAGTTAAATACGATGCGCTATATTCCACATCTCGCGGTTATTTAGATGAAGTTTTGCAACAAAGTGGTACAGAATTAGAAACTTTTCACACTTGGCGGGATGTGTTATTTGGTGGCGGAATGCCAGAACCCAAAGGCGAACAACTAGAAGAGTTAGTTGAAGCAGTCCGCCGCGACCAAGCTGATTTAGGTTTGGCAACAGATGGCGATAGCGATCGCTTTGGTATCGTAGATGAGCAAGGTAATGTCCTCACGCCTAACACTGTGCTGTTAGTGTTAGCAAGGCATTTAATCAAAAATAAAGGCAAAAGCGGCGCAATTGTTCGCACTGTAGCGACAACACACCTACTGGATAATCTTGCAGCTAAATACGGTCTGCCAATTTATGAAACACCAGTAGGTTTTAAATACATTGGTGAAAAAATGCGGGAAACTACCGTACTGATTGGGGGTGAAGAATCAGGCGGTTTAAGTGTAATTGGGCATATTCCTGAAAAAGATGGTGTTTTAGCCGATATGCTAGTAGCAGAAGCGATCGCCTACGAAGGCAAACCCCTAAGTCAACTTGTCAAAGAAGCGATCAAAGAAGCTGATGGCCCTTTGTATAACAAGCGTCTTGACTTACACTTGACAGAAGCCCACAAAACTGCAGTTATAGACTCCTACACCAAAAATCCCCCGTCAGAAGTTGCGGGAATTAAGGTCAAAGAAACTGGTCGAAAAGACGGGATTAAACTTTACCTCGAAGAAGGTAGCTGGGTACTGCTGCGTCCTTCGGGAACAGAACCACTGGTGCGCGTTTATCTAGAAACCAATACCCCTGAAAAACTCTCCCAAATCGCTCAAGAAATGGAGAGTGAAATTGCTAAGTTAGGATAAGAGTTTAAACCATAGATGGGTGAGGCAGTGCTTTGGGCGGGCAATGCCCGACTTGAAGCAACTGCCGTGCAGATTAACATCGATAAATATCTGTATTCATCTGTGTTCATCTGTATTTTTTTATGAAGACTTTTGCTAATTTGTTAATATCTGTGGTTGTGGCTGTTTGGATAGTGGCGATCGCGATTATTTCAGTTCAAAATGCCACACCAGTATCGTTAAAGTTTTTAAGTTTCCAATCAATTCAAATACCAGTAGGTTTAGTCCTGGCTTTTAGTGCAGCTATCGGAGTAATTGGTATAGCAGTGCTGCAACCTCTTTGGGGTCTAGCTGGTTCCGGGGATAATCGGTTGGAAGAGGATGCAGAGTTTTTTGTCGATGATGAAGATTTTTGAATTTATTTTACGAAAAATTTCAATCTGGATATTGTTTTGACGAGTGTAGAACCCGCAAAATTTCTACTAACTCTTCTTTAACCCTGTAAATGACAACATAAGACGTATTAGATATTACAAGCTCTCTTGTACCTTCAACACGTCCAGCCCGTCCCATAAAGGGATAATTTTCTAATTGATTTGTAGCAGTTTGAATCCTCAATATTACTTGCCTCGCTGCTTCTGGATTTTCTTTGAGGATGTAGTTATGTGCTTGTTCTAAATTATGCAGCGCACGACGCAGCCATTTAATCTGCATTGGTAAGTTTTGCAAAGGTCGCTTTCACTTCCTCATCACTAGCAAAATCTCCTGCATCAGCTTCAGTAATTCCCTTTTGAATTTCTTCTATTTGCCACTGGTGCATTTCTAGATATGCGTCTACTGCTTCATTTAGTACATAACTGCGATCGCGATTCATCCCTGCGGCAATTGTCTCAAGTGCAACCTTCTTATCCTGATCTATCCGAAATGTAATATTTTCTTTGCTCATTGTCTTGCCAGATAATATTGCCTTGCATAGTATTGCTATTGTACTATATTGCAATGCAACGCAATACATTATAAACAAAAATATCTGAAAAGTTATCCTATTGAACAACTGTTTGAGAAAATCAAGACTA
This sequence comes from Nostoc sp. CHAB 5844, assembly GCF_020829595.1. GTDB lineage: Bacteria > Cyanobacteriota > Cyanobacteriia > Cyanobacteriales > Nostocaceae > Nostoc_B. The sequence continues at coordinate 9,273 of NZ_JAIVFW010000064.1, read as the reverse complement.
TTGCTTGTCCTCAAATGTAGAACAAAAGTATATATTTGTAATGCTAGATTAGAGCGATCGCCAACTACAATCGCTGTTAAAATAAGGTGCAGGAGATTTGATTATGTCCAATACCGCTCAAGAAATATACCGTCAAATTGTTCGTAATTTGTCACCAACTTAACGGCTAAGTTTATGAGGCGCAGTCTTACAAGGATGATTGGCAATGAAAATTAAAGCAGTTATCTGGCAAGAAGACGGAGTATGGTGTGGTTCTGTACCTGCTTTACCAGGATGTCATACTTGGGGTGACAGCTACGAACATTTGTTAGAAATGCTGCAAGATGCGATTCAAGGCTGGTTGGAAGTAGCCAGCGAACGAGAAGAAATTGAACCAGAAAAACAGCTGATTGAGCTATCACTATGAAAGCTGTTTCAGGTAAAGCACTGTGTAAAATTGTGGAACGGTACGATTGGGAGTTAAAACGAATTACTGGTAGTCATCACATTTATGCAAAAGAAGGTGTTGATGCAATCCTTTCAATTCCAGTTCACAGTAATCGAGATATACCAATTGGAACTTTGAAAAGCATTATGAAAGATGCTGGGCTGACTGAGGAAGATTTAAGCTATAGCGTTTCCAACTCCAGTGAGGTACAAGATAACCCCTCCCCAACCCTCCCCTTGGTAAGGGGAGGGTGCCGTTAGGCGGGTGGGGTGTATTTCATAAGCTTGAGAATTGCTATAACACCTCAGTACAACAGAAAAGCGATCGCACAGTTAGGTCTCATGAAAATAAGCAAGAGTAAACGCTACACTGCGTAGTAAGCACAGGTAAATATGAACCTGTTTTGGAATCAAAAATCAAATGCAATTACCTAATCCTCTGAAAAAACCCCCTTTATTCCAGAAGCTACAGTGGGTTATTGACCCTGTAGGATATATGGAAAGTGCAGCCCGCCAATATCCGGATATTTTTACTGCCAGCATAATTGGTTTTGGCGATGAATTAGTATTTGTGACTGAACCGCAGGCAATTCAAGAACTTTTAACCAACGATCGCAAAAAATTTGCGGCTTTGGGTGAGCCGAATCGCATTATGCGCCCTATAGTTGGGGATTATTCTATTTTTATGTTAGAGGGCGATCGCCACAGAAAGCGGCGACAGTTAGTTATGCCTTCTTTTCATGGCGATAGAATGCGAAACTACGGTGAATTGATTTGCAATTTAACGGAAAAAGTCTTTAACCAATTACTCATAAATCAGACATTTTCTGCGCGTCAGATGACTCAGGAAATTTCTATGCAAGTTATCTTACAGGTAGTTTTCGGTGTTTATGAAGGCGAACGAAGTCAACAATTTAAGCAACAACTACTCAAGATGGCAGATCTGTTTCGCTCGCCATTGACTTCTAGCTTTATGTTTTTCCCTTTTCTGCAAAAAGATTTAGGAAGTTGGAGTCCTTGGGGCAAATTCTTGCGAGATCAGCAGCAACTTGATCAATTAATTTACGCTGAAATTGCAGAACGTCGAGCGGAAAACAATTCAAATCGAATTGATATCCTGTCTTTATTAATGTCATCTCAGGATGAAGCAGGTAACTCAATGAGCGATCAAGAGTTGCGTGATGAATTACTTAGTCTATTATTGGCAGGATATGAAACTACAGCCACAGCAATGGCTTGGGGTTTATATCTGATTCACCACAAACCTGAAGTCCGAGAAAAACTGCTGCAAGAATTGGATAGCCTTGGTGAATCATCAGATCCCATGAGTGTGTTTCGCTTGCCATATCTCACCGCTGTCTGTAACGAAACTTTGCGAGTTCGCCCCGTTGCGATGTTGACGTTTCCCAGAATCGTACAAGAACCTGTGGAACTGCTGGGATATCATTTAGAACCAGGTACATCTGTTGTTGGCTGTATGTATCTCACTCATCAACGAGAGGATTTATATCCAGAACCGAAACAGTTCAAGCCAGAGCGTTTTCTCAAACGCCAATTTTCTCCTTATGAATTTATACCTTTTGGTGCTGGGGCGCGTCGCTGTTTAGGTGAAGCTTTGGCTGTATTTGAAATGAAGCTAGTATTAGCCACAATTTTGTCGAAATATCAACTCGCACTGGCTGATAATCAACCCGAAGTTCCCCGCCGCCGAGGTGTTACCTTAGCACCAGCCCGTGGTGTCAAGATGGTAATGACTGGAAAAAGTGCGCGTCAAGTATCTCCAGTTAGTTTGGTAAATGTTTAAGTTATAGCAAGAGGCAGGAGGCAGGAGATAAAAACCTTACTATTCCTGAGATACACGCTTGTCATTATGTCCTAATCTACCTGGCAGCTGCCATAACACACATATTCATTGCATGATCATTTCATAGAATCTTTAACTATAGCGGTTCTCACTTCAATGCAATACAGTCGTCACCTCACCCCGTATTTGCTAACGCAAACACTCCCCTCTCCTTGGTAAGGAGAGGGGTTGGGGGTGAGGTGAAAAAATCTATTTCATGCAAACGAGAACTGCTATATTGAGTGTTGGCTGTCAACAGTCAACATAATTAAATATGCAAGCTTTATGTGGAACAGTTTATGCAATTGTAGAGATGTCGCAATGCTATATCTGTGCATTAATCACATAGACTATACTTCTCGCATGAATCAAGATCCCTCTCCAGACTTGGGAGAGGAGTTTTCAAATTTACTCCCCTTCTCCCAAGATTGGGAGAAGGGGTTGGGGGTTGAGGGGATTTTTTGTATTCATGCAAGAGGTCTACTGAAGAATCAGCTTCTTATTGCAATTTGCCATTGAACAGACCACAGTAGGAGCGAACGGCCGTTCGCCCCTACAATAATTTAATTTTCAAAGGGTGTATTTGATTCAATTGAAAACTGCCGTAAGTAATAACCGCATCTGTAAACAATAATTATGTATTTGTTGTAAAGCCTGATGAGAGTGACTGTATTTTTACCGATAAATATCTTAATATTTTTCTAACTGGAATCTTGAATAACTAAATTCCTTATTCTGGAAATACTTATGAGGGTTTTATGACCAGAACAGCAATTTTTAAGAACTTAGCAATGGCTGCTGCTGGGGCAACCTTTATAGTTGCAGGAAGTGTTACTTCTGCCCAAGCAATAACTATCGGTGGCATTGATTATACTCTTGGTGGGCAAATTTTTGCCACTGGAGGCGAGGTAGAGGCAGAAATTCTACCAGGCAACCCAAACGCTATATTTACCAGTGAACTGCGACTATTTGATTCTTTTGATCCAAATAGTGAGTTTACGGTCGTTGGTACTAACAGAGACATTGGTAGAACCGTTAATTTAGGCTCTTTTGAAGCTGGACAAGAACTACTGTTTGGAATTTTTGTCCGAAATACTCAGCAAACTTATTTCTTAGGGCCAGCAAGTCGGAACCCCGACAATTTTACCCATGCAGGTGTAGCGACGATCGCACCTGGAGTAATTAATGGTACTTTTGAAGACCTTTTTCGTGGAGGCGATCGTAGCTATAACGATTTACAATTCCAATTACGTGGTGCTGTCAGTAACAACCCACCACCTGTACCAGAACCAACTACTATGTTAGGTCTTTTATTTGCAGGTGGATTTGGAACTTATGCTAAATCAAAGTTTAGCAAAAATGCCTCAGATAGCAAAAACTCCTGATATTAGATAGCAGTTGTTAATTAATCCTCTTGTGTCAGACTGGGAGAACCCGATAGCTGAAAGCCTTTGAAAGCTCTATTTTCCAGTTTTTTTTGCTGGAAATTTTAGTTTTTATTAGAAAATAAAACTTCAAAGCTTGACTAATTCAAAGTTTCAGAATCAGGCTTTGATAATTGTTTTCCAAAAGTGACACAAAAGGGTTAATTATAAACCAAATTAATACCGAGCCTTTTACCTAAAAGGCTCGGTATTAATTTGAATTAACTACTTAATCTCTCTTTTGTTACTTTAGGGAGAGAAAATATTAACTAGCAAGGGAAAAAGTGACTGGAGAAGCACCAAAGTCATTCATGAAGTCGATTAATTTTAAAAAGTAATGTTTCATACCAGGAATGTTAAATACTGTAAGCCAAGGTTGAATTAAACAGTAAAAAATATATGGTTGAATAATCAATCTCAGGTTATTCAAGGCACTCTTCCATGTTGAACCTGATTCCCACTTTGAATGTTGACTATGTTGAGAAATATTAGAGTCACTTGATGACAATACTAATGATATCGCTCTTTAGTCACTCTCGCTAGATAAAAATCCCAAACCCTGATTTTTACCGACTTTCATAAATTTAGGCGTAGGTTGGGGAGCCACCGCCGTGGACGGGTTTCCCGGCTTGAGGCGAGTGGCGTTTGAGGAACGAAACCCAACCTACATTTATTTTTTATCACCAGAGGATAGACAAAATTAGGCAAAGAAGTTTACCTAAATTTGCTTCAATGATAATGAGAGAGGAAACAAGGAACCAACACCAGGATCATCTTTATATTTCTCTCTACATTAGAAAAAATGAATCAAAATCCGATAGCTGCGTCTAATGCTTTGGAAATCAATGCCTCAAGGCAGTTTACGCCTTGGCTATTCGAGCAGAATCTCAGTTTAGCTTTTACTACCTATCAAGCAGGTAAACTATTTTTTATCGGCTTGCAACCAAACGGGCGATTATCTGTATTCGAGCGCACCTTTGAACGCTGCATGGGTTTGTATGCCCAAGGGCGCAGCTTGTATATGAGTTCCCTATATCAACTGTGGCGCTTTGAAAACATCCTCGAACCCGGACAAGTTCACGATAACTATGATGCTGTCTATTTGCCCCAAGTAGGTTATGTGACAGGAGACTTAGACATCCATGATATTGTTCTGAGTCATTCTTCATTCCAGGGCAACAAAATTCACAGTCGTGGATTTTCAGAGAATCTTATATTTGTCAATACCTTATTTAGCTGTTTAGCTACTGTCAGTCCAACCCACAGCTTCATTCCCCTGTGGCAACCGCCGTTTATTAGCAAACTGGCAGCAGAAGACAGGTGTCACATGAACGGGTTGGCACTGCGAGATGGTCAACCGAGATACATCAGCGTTGTTAGTCAGTCGGATGCGGCGGAGGGATGGCGAGAGAAACGGGCTGATGGTGGTTGTGTGATTGATGTCGAAAGTAATGAGATTGTCATGACGGGGCTTTCCATGCCTCATTCGCCTCGGTGGTATAAAGACAAACTGTGGTTACTGAACTCTGGCACAGGAGAGTTTGGTTTTGTCGATTTAGACCGGGGAATGTTTGAAGGAGTGGCATTTTGTCCAGGATATCTGCGTGGTTGTGCGTTTCATGGTGAGTTTGCCATAGTGGGAATTTCCCAACCCAGGCACAACAAGACTTTTAGCGGTTTACCTTTAGATGAGAAATTGCAACAAAAAAACGTCGAACCGCGATGCGGGTTGTTGGTGATTGACCTGCGGAGTGGCGATATTGTGCATTCCCTACGAATGGAGGGAGCAGTACTGGAATTATACGACGTGGTGGCATTAGCGGGAGTGCGTCGTCCAATGGCGATCGGCTTTAGGAGTGACGAGATTCGGCGGATGGTGCGGGTGGGATGAGTTCAGGTGTGCAATTTTCTGTTTTTTGACGGGACAGTAACACAAGCAAAAACAACTTGGAGAATCAATAACAATGGTGAATTCAGTTTTAAACCTGTCGTCCGTAAATGGCAGCTACGGCTTTGTAATTAATGGTATTAATGCTTTTGACGGCTCAGGCGAGTCTGTCAGTAGTGCAGGGGACATCAACGGTGATGGCTTTGACGACCTGATTATTGGGGCAACGAGAGCCGACCCCAATGGTATGAGGGATGCAGGAGAGAGTTACGTGGTGTTTGGCAGTGATAGTAGGTTTGTACCCAATCTCAATCTCTCCTCTCTGGATGGCAGCAACGGCTTTGTGATTAATGGTATTGATGAGTATGACAATTCAGGCAGATCCGTCAGCGGAGCGGGGGACATTAACGGCGACGGCATTGATGACCTGATTATCGGGGCGAGTAATACCTACCCCACGTATGTAGGCGAGAGTTATGTGGTTTTTGGCAGTATTAGTGGCTTCAGTGCCAGTCTCAACCTCTCATCCCTAAATGGCAGTAACGGCTTTGTGATTAACGGTGTTGATGTGCGTGACTCCTTAGGCTCCTCCGTCAGCGGAGCGGGGGACATTAACGGCGACGGCATTGATGACATTATTATTGGGGCAATAAGTGCCGACCCCAACGGTGAGTCTAGATCTGGGTCAAGCTATGTGGTGTTTGGCAGTAGCAGTGGCTTCAGTGCCAATCTCAACCTCTCATCCTTAAATGGCAGCAACGGCTTTGTGATTAACGGCGTTGATGCAGGTGACTTCTCAGGCGGCTCTGTCAGCGGAGCAGGGGACGTTAACGGCGATGGCATTGATGACATTATTATTGGGGCAATAAGTGCCGACCCCAATGGTCAGGAGTTTGCAGGAGAAAGCTATGTGGTGTTTGGCAGTAGAAGTGGCTTCAGTGCCAATCTCAACCTCTCATCCCTAAATGGCAGTAACGGCTTTGTGATTAACGGCGTTGGTGCAGGTGACGGCTCAGGCAACTCCGTCAGCAATACGGGGGACATTAACGGCGACGGCATTGATGACATTATTATTGGGGCAATAAGTGCCGACCCCAACGGTGAGTCTAGATCTGGGTCAAGCTATGTGGTGTTTGGCAGTAGCAGTGGCTTCAGTGCCAATCTCAACCTCTCATCCTTAAATGGCAGCAACGGCTTTGTGATTAACGGCGTTGATGCAGGTGACTTCTCAGGCGGCTCTGTCAGCGGAGCAGGGGACGTTAACGGCGATGGCATTGATGACATTATTATTGGGGCTATTGGTGCCGACCCCAATGGTCAGGAGTTTGCAGGAGAAAGCTATGTGGTGTTTGGCAGTAGAAGTGGGTTTAGTGCCAGTCTCAACCTCTCATCCCTAAATGGTAGCAACGGCTTTGTGATTAACGGCGTTGATGAGGATGACTTATTAGGCAACTCTGTCAGCGGAGCGGGGGATATTAACGGTGACGGCTTTGACGACCTGATTATTGGGGTAACACGTGCTGACCCCAACGGTCAGAATTATGCAGGGTTAAGCTACGTGGTTTTTGGCTTTGATATACCTAATCAACCACCAGTTGCAGTTAACGACACAGTTACTACAAATAAAGACACCGCTGTTAATATTTCGGTTTTAGCTAACGACAGCGACCCAGAGAGTGATCTCTTAATAGTGACTCGTGTCAACGGTACAGCAGTCACTGTTGACAATCCCATTACTCTGAGTTCCGGTGCCATACTTACTCTCAATGCTGATAGCACTTTTATCTACAATCCCAACCGTCAATTTGACAGTTTGGCTGTGGGTCAAACAGCCACTGATAGCTTTACCTACAATATTACTGATGGTAGGCTTGCTAATATCACAGCTACTGTTACCCTAACTATTAATGGTGTGAATGCCGCACCTAGGCTTGTTTCAGTGTTGAATCTGTCTGAACTCAACGGCAGTAACGGCTTTGTGATTAACGGCGAAGCGGGTCAGTCAGGCCGCTCCGTCAGCAGTGCAGGGGATATCAACGGTGACGGCATTGATGACCTGATTATTGGAGCAAGATTTGCCAAGCCTAACAATATTAGGTATGCAGGAGAGAGCTATGTGGTGTTTGGCAGTGGCAATGGCTTTGCAGCTAGTCTCAACCTCTCATCCTTAAATGGCAGCAACGGCTTTGTGATTAACGGTGTTGATGTATATGACTACTCAGGCAGCTCCGTCAGTGCAGCGGGGGACATTAACGGCGACGGCATTGATGACCTGATTATCGGGGCAAGTCGTGGCACTCCCTTCAGTCAAGATGCAGCCGGGTCAAGTTACGTGGTGTTTGGCAGTAGTAATGGCTTCAGTGCCAGTCTCAACCTCTCATCCTTAAATGGCAGCAACGGCTTTGTGATTAACGGCGTTGATGATCTTGACTACTCAGGCTCCTCCGTTAGCGGAGCGGGGGATATTAACGGCGACGGCATTGACGACCTGATTATCGGGGCGAGTTCTGCCTCGCCCAACGGTGAGCCTGCTGCTGGGTCAAGTTACGTGGTGTTTGGCAGTAACAGCGGCTTTGCAGCCAGTCTCAACGTCTCATCTCTAGATGGCAGCAACGGCTTTGTGATTAATGGCATTGATGGTGTTGACTACTCAGGTTCCTCCGTCAGCAGTGCAGGGGACATCAACGGCGACGGCATTGACGACCTGATTATCGGGGCAAACCGTGCCGATCCCAATGGTGAGTCTGAAGCCGGATCAAGCTACGTGGTGTTTGGCAGTAGCAATGGCTTCAGTGCCAGTCTCAACCTCTCATCCCTAAATGGCAGTAACGGCTTTGTGATTAACGGCGTTGATGCAGGTGACTCCTTAGGCTACTCGGTTAGCGGAGCGGGAGACATCAACGGCGACGGCATTGATGACCTGATTATTGGCGCAGCCTTTGCCGACCCCAACGTTCAGAGGAATGCAGCAGGAGAGAGCTATGTGGTGTTTGGCAGTAGAAGTGGGTTCAGTGCCAATCTCAACCTCTCATCTCTAGATGGCAGCAACGGTTTTGTGATTAACGGCGTTGATGCGTATGACAGATCAGGCAACTCCGTCAGTAATGCGGGGGACATCAACGGTGATGGCATTGATGACCTAATTATTGGGGCAAGAGGTGCCGATCCCAACCGTCAGGAAGATGCAGGAGAAAGCTATGTGGTGTTTGGCAGTAGCAATGGTTTTGCCGCCAGTCTCAACTTATCTTCCTTGGATGGTAGCAATGGCTTTTTAATCAACGGCATTGCTGCGGATGACAGATCAGGTTTCTCTGTCAGCGGTGCGGGTGACATCAATGGCGACGGCATTGATGACCTGATTATCGGGGCGTTTGGTGTCTCCCCCAACGGTCAGTATGCAGCCGGGTCAAGCTATGTAGTATTTGGCTTTACGAATACGGCTACCACCAATGAAGATACGGCTGTTAACATCCTTGCCAGCAATATCTTGCGTAGATATGAAGATGCGGAAGGTGACATTTTAAGCATCAGTAGCTTTACTAACCCAGCTAACGGCACGCTGACCTTCAACAACAACAGCACTCCAGACAACCCCAATGACGACTTCTTCGTTTACACGCCTAATGCCAATTACAACGGCACTGATAATTTCACCTTCACTGTTAATGATGGTAATGGTGGCAACGTTACAG
>NZ_JAIVFW010000063.1 GCF_020829595.1 Nostoc sp. CHAB 5844 | reverse complement strand
CCCGCAGCACTGGTCTCACCGCCTACGCGGGTTCAAAAACTTTAATTCTCTATTAGTCCGCGTAGGCGGACTTCGTTTGTATAGTAGCGAATTATATTCGCCCATTACTTTTCAGACATCCTCTAACAAGTATCAGCGCCACACCATTTTTATCTATCAAGATTTTCTACTAAATCTCGCAATTAATTTGTCTCGTGATAATTGCATGAGTAGTAATTCTAACGTTGCTCTCCGAAATAGATGATTTGATGGTAGCGTTTCTAATCTTATTTAAAACATCGCAAATAACCCTTCATCTAATTCATAACCCAGCATTTGCGCCATAGATTTGAGCCGCGATGAACTGGCAATATCTTGCTGTTTTAACCAATCAGTTAAAACAAATATTTTGTGCATTAAAAATATTTCTAATGCTTCAGGATTATATTGAATACCTTCTTTGGTACTGAATTGGTGTGGTACAAGCATAGCGGTATAACGAGCCAATTCTCCGGCTTTCCAATCTAATAAAAAAGGCAACCAGGGATATTTAGCATCTAAGCGAATAAACCACAAGCGCAACTCTGGAACTTCCGAAAGTTCACGGGGATCGCCGGGTTCTAGAGGGTAATCGATATCAAAGCTTAACTGCTGTTCATAGGAGGCGACTCCCTCTTGCAGCAGTGGTTCAATTACAGTTAAAGCGGGTGACAAATCTAATTTATGAATCGAGTCGGTGTTGAGTGCGATCGCAATAGCCATAGTATTTGTAATTTGTAATTGCTACGCCTATAAAAATAGGAAGTATGAACTTTACCCAGCACTCAGTATTGTATTCAATTGTGGTAGTAACGCAGCAAAAGCATTACCACGATGACTAACTAACTTCTTCTCCTCTGGTGACATTTCAGCAAACGTTAACTGTTTCTCTGGAAGGTAAAACACAGGATCATAGCCGAAACCACCATTACCCCGTGGTGTATGGAGAATTTCACCACGACAAATACCTTCGCATTGCAAAACTATCTCACCATTAGGACGCGCGATCGCTACTGCACACACAAATTGCGCTTGCCTGTTAACTTCGTTACCTAATTCTTTAAGTAGCCTAGCAATTCGGTCTGCATCGGTTTTGCCATAACGCGCTGAATATACTCCTGGCACACCGTTCAAAGCATCTACCTGCAAACCAGAATCATCTGCGATCGCCAATTGCCCTGTAGCTTTGGCCACTCCGGATGCTTTTAAACAAGCGTTAGCAGCAAAAGTATCACCTGTTTCTTCAATTTCTAGTTCTTCTGGTTTGAGAGTTAATTCCCAACCAGAATTTGCCAGATAAGCTTGCATTTCCCGCAACTTACCTGGATTGCTTGTGGCTACTACGAGTAATTTGGTCATTGGTTATAGGTCATTAGTCATTGGTCATTAGTCATTTGACCAATGACAAAGCGCAAAGTCGAGCCAGTCGCTTGGGCGGCTCTGCCGACTTGGGCGAACTGGTGTCGAGCCACTGCGTTCCTGAGCCACCCCTGTGCGGGGGTTTCCCCCGTTGAAGGGAGTGGCGTGTCGCCTTGCGTCGGAAAGCATGTGGCGTTGAGCGGAGGTATCCTCCGATCAGAACTTTGTAAGAGAGGACAAATGACTAATAACTAAAATCTTACTCTGCCCACTGTCTCGCCCAATCAAGGGTTTGATGTACTTGTTCGATTGTTGCGGCTTCGCAGTAGAGGCGTAGGACTGGTTCAGTACCGCTAAAACGAATCATTAACCAGCTATTGTCAGCGAGGCGGAATTTATAACCATCAATTGTTTGACAGTCAATTACTGCTTTACCTGCAATTTCTGTTAAGGGTTGAGTTTGCAGTTGTTGCAAAAGACGCGATCGCACTTCCATACTGGCTAAGGGTAAATCAATGCGATCGTAGGCGGAGTTAAAATTTGTTTGCTGTTGCAACTGGCGATAATATTCACTCAAATCTTGCCCAGATTCGACAATCGCTTCTAATACATACAATGCTGATAACAGCGCATCCCGTTCTGGAATATGGCTGCCATAGCCAATTCCGCCGGATTCTTCACCACCCAGCAATACCTGTGACACTAACATTCTGTCGGCGATGTATTTGTAACCGACTGCTGTTTCAAACAGTGAGAGATTGTGTAATGCTGCTACACGGGGAATCAAGTCAGAACCACTAACTGTTTTAATAATTTCGCCTGTAAAGCCACGTCTTAAGGTTAAGTGGTCTATTAAAATTGGGATTAATATTTGCGAACTTAAGAAGTTAGCTTCTTGGTCAACAGCGGCGATGCGATCGCAGTCTCCATCAAATACTAAACCAACAGTTAAACCAGATTGATTGGTTTGGCGGTGATTTTTAATCACTTCAAATAGTTCAGAAAGATATTTAGGTAATGGTTCCGGCGCACCGCCACCAAATAACGGATCGCGGTTGCTGTTGAGTTCTTTTACCTGATCACCTAATAATCTTGCCAGTCCGCTAGCCGCCGCACCGTGCATCACATCAGCGAATACAGCCAGCTTACCAGAGGTGATCGCTTCTCGAATTTTCGCAATATCTACTTTGCCTTGTAACCCTGTGGTGTAACTAGGCCAAGGGTCAAACTTGTCCAACTTGCCAGGAGTAGCTGCTGTTGGTACGCCTTGTGGTAACAGTGCTTCTATCTCTTTGGTAACTTCTGGCGATACCGACCCACCAAAATATCCTTTGACTTTTAATCCTAAATATGCGCCAGGATTATGACTAGCTGTAATCACTAATGCTCCCAAAGCATTTAGTTGTTTAGCAGCCCAGCTAAAAGCCGGTGTTGGGGCATAAGTCTCACTTAGTAAAACATCAAATCCGACGGCGGTGACAGCATTAGCCACAGCACGAGCAAAGTCTTCCGCCATAAATCGGCGATCGTAACCGACTATGATAGTTCGGCTACCCACTGTAGAGTAATAAGTATCATATAAGACTTTAGCAGCAACTGGTGCTACTAAGGCTAGACGCTCAAAGGTGAATTCTTCACCAATCACGCCTCGCCAGCCATCTGTACCAAATTTGATTGAGTTAGCTACAACTGGCATCGGGGTATCCTAACTGTCCATCTGAGGATTCTAGCATTTGTACAGTGAATCGAGTAAAAAAAGAGTCTATTCATCAGTGCTGATTGCTGAGGAGTCTGTGTTGAGGTGCGATCGCAGGAGAATTTATAGTATTTAAAAAATTAATTTGCCCCAGTAATATAGTGCTTAAGTTCTGACAAAAGCTTACCTTCTTTAACTGTGTCGCTACTATAAAACTGTCTTGAGCAAATTTTAATTGTTCTTCTCTGGCGCGTTGTAAAACTTCTGGATGACGTTAAGATTAGGACTTACGCATGAAAACGAAAAATCAAGGGTTCGGGTCAGGGTGTAAGGGTATAGAGGTGTGAGGGTGTAAATGAGCCTAACCCATACACCCATACACACTCAACCCCCAACATCCAGTCTCAACAGCATATTTTTCTGCGTAAGTCCTATAGCTATCTAAAAAACACGATCCCCGACTTCTTTGAAAAGTCAAGGATCTGGACACATAGAATTATTTCAAAGTACCGCTAATCAAGCTACGCAATTACAGTGAAATCGGTATTGGCAAGGGTTGGTCTATTCGATAACTGGGCTATCTGAACTTTAGCTACACTGCCAATGCCATCTTGATCAAAGAACAGTCTACCTGTACTTCTGTCGTAAATAAAGCGATCGCTGGCTGCGGTAGCACTTGTACCAAGACGGAATAAACTGGAATTAAGTGTACCCAGTGCTTGGTTAAGTCCAAATTCCGACTGAGAGACAACCAGATTATCAATACCAGAAACAAAGTCAATGATGGTATCAAAATTTCCAGTGCGAGTATTAGTGAGATAAAAGCTATCTCTACCATCTCCACCAGCCAAAATATCTCGACCTAAGCCGCCGATGAGTTTGTCATTACCTGCGCCACCAACGAGCATATCATCACCAGCACCACCATCTAAGGTGTCATTGCCATCTCCACCCATCAAAATATCATTGCCATTTTCACCATAGAGGCTGTCATTACCAGCACTGCCATCAATAGCATCATTGCCATCTCCACCATAGATGACATCGTTATTACCTAAGCCAGTGATGATATCATTACCACCCAAACCTCGGATAACATCGATTCTGCTAGTTCCAATCAGGATATTATTACCGTTAGTGCCGTTAATTTGGTTGCTACCAAGAGTAACTGTGAGATTGACTGTGGCTGTGGCGGTTAAATTGCCATCACTAATGGTGTATGTGAAACTGTCAGTACCAGAGAAACCAATTTGTGGAGTGTAGGTAAAGGTGTTGTCGTTATTCCTCACCAAATTACCTCTAGTCGGATTGGTGAAGCTGTTGATAGTCAGCGGATTGCTGTCTGGGTCAGTATCATTGGCCAGTACATTAATGATTACTGGTTGAATATCTGTAGTTGTGGCGCTATCATTTCTGGCAATCGGTGCTTCGTTGACGTTATTGACAGCCAAGGAGAAATTAGCCACAGCATCGGGAGTGTTACCTACTGTTGGGTCATCCACGGCAACTGTCACACTGTAGTTAGACTTGGTTTCAAAGTCTAAGTTAGTGTTAGCCCGCAGATATAAAACAGAATTGGCGATTTCAAAGAAATTGCCATCTACACCAGTCAGACTCAAGTTATTTGTTCCCAAGGCATCATCAGTGATTGCGATATCTGCAACTCTGATGCGGCTGGTGGTGTTAGTATTTTCGTCTATGCTGGCGATCGCATTATTGAATACTACCGCAGTTGGTGCTTGATTAGCTGGTAAATTAAACCTAGCTACAACAGGATCGTGGTCACTAACTTGATCAATAAACTCTGAGTTGATGTGAACCACATCATAGCCATCTAGGTTGTTGACCAAGTTCTGACTCGCCAGAATGTGGTCAAGTACCTGGGCGTTGCCCTCAAAATTGTACGTGTAACGTTCGTTTGCGGGCAGAGTCTCAATTAGCGAAGTCAATCCCGCACTTTCAATCGTGTTCACAGGATTAGAAAACTCAAAGTCGTTCAAGTCACCCAGCACCACCACATTGGCATTGGGGTCAATAGCCAAAATATCTTGGACAAAGTTTCTGACTATTGTTGCTTGTTGCTGACGCTGCACCTCAGTCACCAAGTTTGGTGGTTGATTTACCCCAAATAAAGGTTGGTCGCCACCTTTGGAGTTAAAGTGATTGCCAATGAGATAAACAGTCTGACCATTGAAGACGAACTCACCAACTAAAGGTTTACGACTGCTGCTGAAAGCGGGGTTAGTGGGGTCAATTAAACCAGGACTAGTAGAAAGTGTAGGACTACCATTAACGTTGGTAACTGTGGTGTTAGAAGTAGAACTACCACCGGGACGATCTACAAAGCTGACACGTTCGGGGTTAAATAAGTAGCCTACGCGAATATTACCGCCTGGTTCACCACCATTAGTGTCATCCACTGGGTTAATTTGGCGAAATTCGTAGGTAGGGCCGCCAGCTGCTGTGATCGCATTTATTAATGTCTGGAAAGTAACACTGGCATCAACTACACTGTCATTTGTCGGCCCGTTGTTATCCTGGATTTCTTCTAAAGAGAGGATGTCTGGCGATCGCAAGTTATTGACAATGCGATTGGCGAGGTTATTAAACTGAGTTGGGCCATCACCAGGATCAAGGTTTTCAACGTTGAACGTGGCGACTGTTAACTGGTCAGTGGTAGGAGTTAGATTGGTCACTTCTCGCGTCAGAGGACTGGGTGCGGTGACTGTTACCGAAGTTGGCAGGACTTCAAAGTTGCTGAAACTGTAATCAACCACACCTGTAATTGTGTTGAAAGTCGCGCCTACACTTACTTGGGGAGCGCCGCCAGTCAATAAAGTATCATCAATTTGGATGCGTTCTGGGTTAAAGTCACCAGGACTGACGACGATACCACCACGGGCGGTACGTCCAGTGGCATTTGCGCCATTATCCCCTAATACCCAAATCTCACCGAAAGAATTTGTCGGGCTAACTGCTACCGGATTGTTGATTTGTACCAGCGTCCCTTCTAAGCTTTCGTAAAAATCAATACCATCATTGGCTGGGTCAAATACACCACTGGTTTCGACACTGCCGTTGGCATCATCTTCAATCACTGTGTTGGGGATAGCACGTCCACCATTACCTAAAATTGTCGCCGCAGGCAGCGGGTTATTTCGTGAGAGGATGCTGATTGTGGGACTAACAATTTGCGTAGTTGTCAAGTTATTGCTAGTTGCGCCACCAGGGCGAAACTCGGATACTCTACCGTTAACCAGCACAGAATCGCCGACTTGCACAGTTGGTGCTGATGAGGTGAAGATAAAAATACCTTCGGAAGTGCGATCGTCGTTGTCGGGGTTGGGGTCTTGCAAGTAAAATCCATTTGATCTAACAGCAGTTACAATCCCCGGTACATCAGCTACGTTTTGTCCGTTCAACGACGAGATGTGGGCAGTTCCTTGGATGTCGTGAATTCGGGGTGTCAGAACTACACTACCAAGGGTAATGCTATCGGTACGAAACTTTTTGAAGTTATTTTCCGCGAGGTCTTGAGCTGTACCGTTGTTATAAAGAACGACATCGCCATCATCACTAATAAACTGAATTTGAGAAGTATTCGTAAGATTGTCAGGAATGCTGATAATACCTTCGGGATTGAAGCCAGTCGGGAATGTCGCCGCCCGTAATTGCGGCGCACTATTAGGATTACCATCCCAAGTGTAAAGGCGAAAATCGTTGGGGGCTGTGCTGGCATTTCCCGCAGGCCCAGCAATAATTACGTACTGATTAGTACCATTTTGGCGAATTTCTCGAATCCCTCGACCACCTAAATCTAATTCAATCGGTGCGCCAAACTGAGCCGAGCCTTGTGTACCACCATCGTTTGTGAGTAAGCTGGTAAAATTGGTAACGGGAACGATTAAAGCATTAGAACGTCCGCCAGGAGGAACTTGAGGAGCGCGGAAAGCAACGTAAGCTGTGGTACTATCGGGTGCAATTGTTAAACCTTCGATATTGTAGCCATTTGGTTGTTGTGAACCGACACCAGTGGCAGCACTAGCAGCCAAGCCGTAGTAGTTAGCACCTCTACCATGAAGGTTGTTGACATCCCAGTTGATAATGTCTTGTCGTAAAAAGTCGTAGCGGCCTGCATAACTCAATGTAGTGGTTGCGCCTGTACCAGTAATATCTGTGGCAAATATCCGGTTACGATTCGGTCGATTATTGCCTTCTTCGTTATTGCTTTGTGAACCTAGCCAAAAAATGCGATCGCCTACTCGTGTAGATGCTTCAATATCTACTTCTCGCAGATTTCCCGAACTGTTAGTTTGTGTTAGTCCCAAAGAACTTGTAAAGTCAAAACCTGCTACAGGCAATCCTGATCTGCTGTAATCGTAGAGGCGCAAGACTTGACTTTCGTCATCCCCTGCCAAGAAATATGTCCCACCCACAGAGATAGCTGTAGAAGCATCACTCGCACCCGTTAAAAATTGTGTTGTCGCAGTCCCGTTATTGGCAGAAGCAGCGTAGGCGATCGTATAGTTGGCAGTGCTACCGCCATCACTAACTGTGACGACAATATTGGTATTACCAACACCCACAGGATTAATCCTGAGATTGCGACTTGCGCCAGAACCAGTTAGGGTCAGGTTGGCGTTAGGAACTACGGCTGTGTTACTGCTGCTGACTGTCACAGTCAAATTAGTTACGTCTGTATCAGCATCGGCAATTGTAAAATCCAAACCCAGAGTTCTAGCGGGGTCGTTGGGGTTGCCAATTACACCACTGACTGCACCTAAACCTGCGAGAGGCAAAGCCCCATTAGCATCTAACAAATCTGTGGTGCTGGCTGTATTGAGTACAATCGTCGGTGCTTGTCCCACCTGAACGTTATTGACTGTTGTCGTAATTGCTGCCGCAGTGTTATTGTTTTCGTTGCTTTCGGTAATGGTGTTGCTGGGATCTACCGTGGCAATACCACTAGTTATACTACCTGCGGTGTTAGGAATGACGCTAACGGTTAGACTAGCATTGCTACCTGCATTGATACTGCCACCTGTAAAAGTCACAATATTTCCCGCTTGGCTGGCAGTAAAACCGTTGGAAACCGATGTACCGTTAAAGGTGACATCATCAGGTAATGTATACTGCACGGTGATGTTACTAGTATTAGCAGTGCCACTATTACTAACTGTCAAAGTATAAGTGAGGGGGTTGCCTACAATCACCGGATCGGGAGAATCAACTAGGCTAACAGTTAAATCTGGTTGCGAACCTGTACCACCAGCAACGTTGATGCTACCAGTTGGTAAACTAGTAGCGTTACCAAAAGTCCAGTTTGCGGCATTGTTAATTGCGGCTAACCACTCAGCTTGAGTTCCATTACTAAGTGTATTGAGATTAAATGCGGCGTAAGTTGCTGAATTGCCAAACAATACTGCTGTGTTAGCAGCTTGAGACAAACCCGGCGCTACACTACCACTATTAGAAGTGGTCGCATCTTCAAATGCACCAGTGTAGTCAATTTGCGTAATAGCTGTAAATCCTGAAAGCAGAGGGCTTGCACCTGTAGATTGCACAGCCGTAATTTGATCGCCGCCAGATGTACCTGTACCTTGAGCAAATGACAAATCTGCATAACTACCTGCTGCACCAGCAACAATTGATCCCGATCGCGTCCAGGTAAAATCGGCAGAGGTATCATTGGTGCGGATAACTGTACCCGCAGGTAGATCAGCATTAGCTGTGAAGCGAATTACGTTTTCGTTACCATCAGCATCTGTGGCGGACACACCTCGAAAACCTGTACCAGTCCAGCCATTGTCAGTAAAGTAAACAACTGTACCAGAACCAATAGGCACTAAGTTAACAAACGAGAACGAGTCAGGCGTACCGTTATTGATATAACCAACGATCGCAATATCACCAGGATTCAGAATTGTAGCTGCCATAAGTATTAAACAAATAGGCAAAAGGATAAAATTACGGACAATCAACACAAAATTTCGACCTATCTTGCAATAGCTCGTACTGTACTACGCTGAGTATTCTTGTAGATTTTTCTGTGTAATTAGTCCCCGAAAATCTACTGAATCAAGGTTAAGGAAATACTAGGAAAAGGTAAATTTAGCAAATATTTATAAATAACTATTTTATGTAATACTACAATAATTTAATTTTCCAAGGGTGTATTCCATTCATTTGAAAACCGCTGTAAATTGTAGTGGACTGTCGCATCTATCCCTTTTGTGTCACTTTCCGGGTATTCTGAATAAAAGAATCAAAAGAAAAAACTCCGGAAGGTAAGCAGGGCAATGTCTGCGGTTGTCGCTTGTTCTGGAAGATAAATGTTAAATTCCTTCACGGCATTACGAGCGATCGCCATCGCTTCTTGAAACCGACTCTGGGACGCATAAGCTTGAATCTGAACGGGATGAATCAAAATATTCGCGGGTTTGATGTTTTTATGCACTACCCGATGCTGGCTTAAATTATCCCTCTTTAATCACTCTCGCTCGATAAAAATCCCCAACCCTGATTTTTAAGGACTTTCATAAATTTAGGCGTTTGTTGGGGAGCCACTGCGTTGGAGAGACAGTGCCGTGGTGTTAGCGCAGCGATCTTCGACGCAGGAGCGTCGGCAGTGCGTTGGGGAGACAGCACCGTGGTGAGGCAACGCGGTCTTGGGGGTTTCCACCATGAGCGATTGCCGAAAGGCTCTGCCACGCCAGTTGCTACAACGCTTGGAACCCCCCTTCGGGTTCGCAGTTCCGTGACTGTCGGCAAAGCCGCCCAACGGACTGCTCACCGCAACGCACTGGCTCGACTTGAGGTGACTGTCGTCGGCTTTGCCGACAGTCACGCAACTGCCGCGCATGGTTTCGGTGATAGTCGCGCAACTGTCGTCGGGTTTCCCGACTCCCTCAGTGGCGTTTGAGGAACGAAACCCAACATCCAAAAACCTTGCTTTTGTTGGGTTTCACTGCGTTCAACCGCCAATGCAGCTCAAGTCGGGAAACCCGCCCACGCAAGTGGCTCCCCAACCTACATTTATTTTTCTCTCACCAGAGTCATAGAAAAGGGTTACACTAGCTTCCCCGATTCGCATTCTGTCCGTAAGCTTGCCAAGCTAAATCTACCAGTCCATCAACAACCGCAGCTGCCACAACAGCATTTCCTTTGCGACTTTCAATTGTAATATAAGGCACTAAAGAGTCTTGTAAGCGGCTTTTAGCAGTGTCTACATCTACAAATCCGACTGGAGTCGCAATTATTATAGCTGGTCGAATTTCTTCAGCTTCAATCAAATCCACCAGTGCTGTTAATGCTGTTTGGGCTTGACCAACCACAAAAATCCCCTCTGGATAACGCTTGGCTAGAGTTTCAATTCCCCACGCTGCCAGAGTTTTTTCCTTTTGGGGACGTGTGACTGTTTCCATGCTGCAATAGACTGGGTTAGCGAAAGTGTTCTGGATGTCGTAAGCGATACCTACTTGTACCATTGGCACATCTACTACTATTGTGGTACGTGCTGCTAACGCCGCTGCACCAGCTTGCAAAGCATGTTCCGAAAAGCGAATTAGAGACTTATATTCAAAGTCAGCTGTGGCGTATATCACCCGCCGCACAATTTCATACTCTGCGGGTGAAAAGACATGATCGCCAATTTCGCTATCAATGATTGCTAAACTTTGAGCATCAGTTACGTGCCATTCCATCACTATTCAGCGCTGATATACCAGCTTTCAGCTTATCAGCTTCGGAGAGTGCTGAGTAATTAGTTATTTGTCAATGGTCATTGGTCAATTGTCAATGGTCATTTATTTGGGTAACTCAGCACTCTCTTGTACAGACGCGATTAATCGCGTCTGTACTCAGCACTTACAACTCAGCACTAGAAGAAGGACGACTGAACACAGGAGATAGGTAAGCAACTAAAGCACCGATTAAAAAGCCAGAAATATTGCGAACTAGGGGCAACCAATCGCTAGTGCGGGTAACTACTGGCCCAATACCGAAGGCTATGAACAAAATTCCCCATAAAGGCGAGAAAATTAATGCCCATTGCCAAGCAACAATTTGTTTGTCGTTGCGGGGTTGCGCTGCAAAGCCGCAAATTATCCCACCAATGACTGAGGTGACTAAGGTGAGAATCCACTGTTCTCTTGGCAGTCCAGGCACAACATTACATCCACCTTTGAGCAAGCAGCCTTTAACTGAGTCTAGAGCTTGTAATATTGCTTGATCTTCACCTTGTTCGCGCACAAAGTACAAGTTACCAAAGCGAGTTTGTAATTCTATCCAAAATGTGCGGGGTAACAGTTCATAAACTGCATCACCAATACTAAAACTGAGAATGTTACCACCACGAGAATCAGCAACTAGCAGAATACTTTTATCATCCAAACCCCAATAATTAATCACTGCTCTACCGGGGGTGCGATCGTACTGTGTTAATACTCGCAGTTTCCAGCCAGTTTCGGTTTCAAATTGCTCTAAATCTGAAACTAGCTTGTCTTCTTGGATGTCAGTGAGTGTTTTAGCCAAATCAACAACCGGAGTTTGGAAGTTGGGTAACAACTCAGGGTTGTCATAAGCAAGTGCTGAGGAGGGATTTGTTGCCCAAATTGACCCAGCTACGAAAAATACTGCTATGGATACTAAAATTTGTCGCCAAAAACGAGACTGCATGGATGTTCTTATACAAATATCAACAGTAGAAGTGAACAAGTTGTTTTAAAAAGTAACAGAGAAAAGAGATACTTCTTTACACTTGTTTACTTTACTCTAATATTAGGGTCTAGGAAAAGTATTGAGTGTTAAGGATTTGTGGGATTAATTTTTGGATTGAACCATTTTAGCGTTCTAAAACACGAATAACCTCAGAAGCAGGTACTCGTGGTAGCTTAGGCACTCATCACCTCAAATGTAGTTAACAAACGGCGACTGGTATTAGGGAGAGGAAATTCCTCTAGATAAAGCTCTGTTGCTTCTTGAAGATTCACAATAGCTTCTTCAATGGTTTCACCTTGACTAGCTGTTCCTACCTCTGGACACTCAGCTACGTAGACATCTTCTTCCCAATACACAATGGCTGTAAACGTGCGGGACATAACCAATAATTAATTTTTACTACTTCACTTCATATTATTGAGCGATCGCCCAACAGCCATCAAGACTATCATAGCGATCGCTGTTTCTAGATTTGGGTAATGCTGAAATTAAGATTCTTTCTGTACCAAGTCAAACACAATCACATGCTTGGTCGTGGGCAGTAATTGTCGCAAAATTTGGATATATCCATCCGCATCATGACGACGATGAAACCGCGCAACTACCAACCGTTGCATATTTGGTAGTTGACGAATAATACACCAAGGATGAGTATTTGATTTTGGCTGAGACGTTGATATCATAGAGCAATCTTCCCCTTCGTGGGATGTTTGAGAAATGCGATCGCTCTCAAGTTTTCCAGGCTATCAGAGCGATCGCTTTTGATGTTGGTCATACTGAAGGTGGAATTCCACCTCTATATAGCTATTAAAAGGTGGAATCTCGCCTTTGTCAAGATAAAAAATGGGGCTAGTCAGACTAAAGATTAGAGAACTTGCAGCAGAAAGAAGTTGGACAATCAAAGAGGTAGCTGAACGAGCGAATGTAAACTACAACACAGTGAAAAGTTATGCTCGACACCCAGGGATGAATATGGTTGATCTGACTGCTGTTCAAAAAATAGCCCGTGCTTTCGGTATATCGATTGAAGATTTGATGGAAGTGGTGGAAGATTAGGTTATATTGCATAAACTACTTTCTTATGCTCTCCTCTGCGCCTCTGCGTGAAAATATAACTGCTTCTTGACTTGGTTGATTATCTAGCAAATTCACAATAAAAACTGCTATGTCTCCTCTAAAAACTGATTTCCGCAATCTTTATGAGGTAGATTATCTGCAATGGATAGAGACGACTGTAGAAAAACTCCGAAATCAAGACTATTCCAGTGTGGATTGGGAGAATCTGATTGAAGAAATTGAGGATATGGGAAGGAGTGAGAGAAGAAGTTTAGAAAGTAACTTGATTGTAGTTATCTTGCATCTGCTGAAATGGCAATTTCAACCTGAGCACAGAAGTGGTAGCTGGGAAGGAAGTATTGTGGAACATCGCAGACGAATCAAGAAAGTAATCAAAGAATCTCCCAGCCTCAAGCCTTATTTAGAAAGTATATTTGCAGAATCTTACACAGAAGCCGTCAAGCAAGCAAAAGCTGAAACTGGCTTGGCTTTAGCAACATTTCCTCAAGAATGCCCATATAATTTGGCAGATGTAATTGATGATGAATTTTTACCTAATTAATAGGAATGCTCTTTTCAAAATTAATTTTAGACATATTTTTATCTTGTTAAACTCATAGTTCCCCGCTGTCTCCTAGGAGGCTTTTCTTGAAATTGCTGACAGCAGTGTTCAATTGAATGGAATATGAAATTATTGTAGGGGCAAACGGCCGTTCGCCCTGTGGTCTATTCAATTGCAAATGGCTATAACTACACAATGTTTTATAACTAAATAGCTAAATATTTATGTAAATAAATATGACAAAAGCTGAGTTAAGCGCTTGGATGCTTGTCAATATTTGTAAAAAAATATTTCATTTTTTATATCAATTTGTGTCAGAAATCAGGCAAAATGCTCTCTGGATAAGGTTTTTCTGATAAAAAACTCTTATTGCCGAAAAAAAGAAGTGACCTGTAGCGGTCAAGAGCCGCGAAGAACTTCCAGTAGAGAACACGCATCAAAGGAGCAGAGCAAGCATGTTCACCCACGTCAAGTCCACCATTAGACATATTGCGCCTGATAACCTGCGCGGACGTAATTTAATCAAGGTGGTCTATGTCGTGCTTGAGTCCCAGTACCAGAGTGCATTGTCGCAAGCGGTTCGCACGATTAACGCAAACAATCCCGATCTTGCGATCGAAATCAGCGGGTACTTAATTGAGGAACTCCGAGACGCAGAAAATTACGAAGAGTTCCAACGGGATATACAAAGTGCCAATATTTTTATTGCCTCACTGATTTTTATCGAAGACTTAGCACAGAAAGTAGTAGCAGCCGTAGAACCGTACCGCGATAATCTAGACGTTGCCGTTGTCTTCCCATCAATGCCAGAGGTAATGCGCCTGAATAAAATGGGCAGTTTTTCCTTGGCACAGTTGGGACAATCGAAAAGTGCGATCGCACAATTCATGCGGAAACGCAAAGAAAAATCCGGTGCAGGATTCCAAGATGGAATGCTGAAGCTATTGCGGACACTGCCCCAAGTGCTGAAGTTCTTGCCAATGGATAAAGCACAGGACGCACGCAATTTCATGCTGAGTTTTCAGTATTGGCTAGGTGGTTCTCCAGAAAACCTGGAAAACTTCTTGCTAATGCTGGCTGATAAATATGTATTAAAAGGCGTAGAGACACGAAATTTCGCGTCTATACAATATCAAGCACCAGTAGTTTATCCTGACATGGGAATTTGGCATCCTTTAGCAACGACCATGTATGAGGATGTCAGAGAATATCTCAACTGGTACAGCGCCCGACGAGATATTTCCCAAGACCTGAAAGATCCCTTAGCACCCTGTGTAGGATTAGTATTACAACGTACTCACCTAGTCACAGGAGATGATGCCCATTACGTGGCGATGGTGCAGGAGTTGGAAGCATTAGGTGCAAGAGTAGTACCAGTATTTGCTGGTGGTTTAGATTTCTCCAAGCCTGTGGATGCCTACTTCTACGAACCAACCACCAACACACCGCTAGTAGATGCAGTTATTTCCTTAACTGGTTTTGCTTTAGTTGGTGGCCCTGCAAGACAAGACCATCCCAAGGCAATTGACGCACTCAAACGCTTAAATCGCCCTTACATGGTGGCGTTGCCCTTAGTATTCCAAACTACAGAAGAGTGGATGGATAGCGATTTAGGCTTACATCCGATTCAAGTAGCTTTACAAATTGCTATTCCCGAATTAGATGGAGCGATCGAGCCGATTATATTATCGGGTAGAGATGGGGCCACTGGGAAGGCGATCGCCCTGCGCGATCGCATCGAAGCCGTAGCGCAACGTGCATTGAGGTGGGCTAACCTCCGTCGCAAACCCAAACTAAACAAAAAAGTTGCGATCACCGTTTTCAGCTTCCCCCCCGATAAAGGCAACGTCGGAACCGCCGCATACCTTGATGTATTCGGTTCTATCTACGAAGTGATGAAGGCGCTGAAAAATAATGGGTATGACTTGCCAGAACTACCAGAATCAGCCGCAGCACTGATGCAAGAAGTCATCCACGACGCACAAGCCCAGTACGCCAGTCCCGAACTCAACATTGCCTACAAGATGTCAGTCCCAGAATACGAAGAACTGACACCTTATTCCCAACGCCTAGAAGAAAACTGGGGGCCACCACCAGGAAATCTCAACAGCGACGGACAAAACTTACTAATTTACGGTAAGCAATTCGGTAACGTCTTCATTGGTGTACAGCCTACCTTTGGTTACGAAGGCGACCCCATGCGGTTGTTGTTCTCCCGTTCCGCCAGCCCACATCACGGCTTTGCTGCTTACTACACTTACCTAGAAAGAATTTGGGGTGCTGATGCTGTCCTGCACTTTGGTACTCACGGTTCCTTAGAATTCATGCCAGGTAAGCAAATGGGGATGTCAGGCGAATGTTATCCAGATAACTTGATTGGTAATATTCCCAACTTGTACTATTACGCTGCCAACAACCCCAGCGAAGCCACAATTGCCAAACGCCGCAGTTACGCCGAGACAATTTCTTACCTGACACCACCCGCAGAAAATGCTGGTTTGTACAAAGGTTTGAAAGAACTCAGCGAATTAATTGCGTCTTACCAAACCCTAAAAGATAGCGGTCGCGGTATCCCCATTGTCAACACCATCATGGATAAATGCCGGATGGTGAACCTAGATAAAGATATCGACTTGCCCCTAATCGATGCCAAAGATATGACCCCAGAAGAACGGGATAATATCGTTGGCAGCGTCTACCGCAAGTTGATGGAAATTGAATCGCGGTTGTTACCTTGTGGCTTACACGTCATTGGGAAACCACCCAGTGCAGAAGAAGCCGTTGCAACTCTAGTAAACATCGCCAGCTTAGACCGTCAAGAAGAAGAAATCCTCAGCTTACCCCGCATTATCGCTAATAGTGTTGGGCGTAACATTGACGAAATCTACCAAAACAGCGACAAAGGCGTACTAGAAGATGTCCAACTGTTGCAAGACATCACCTTAGCAACTCGCGCCGCCGTTGGTGCGTTAGTTAAAGAACAAACAGACGCAGAAGGAAGAGTTTCCCTAGTTTCCAAGTTGAATTTCTTCAACATGGGCAAAAAAGAACCTTGGGTAGAAGCACTGCATAAAGCAGGTTATCCCAAAGTTGATACTTCCGCCTTGAAACCCCTGTTCGAGTATTTAGAATTCTGCTTGCAACAAGTTTGTGCAGACAACGAACTCGGCGCATTACTCAAAGGCTTAGAAGGCGAATACATTCTTCCCGGCCCTGGTGGCGACCCCATCCGCAACCCAGATGTATTGCCCACAGGTAAGAATATCCACGCCCTCGACCCCCAAGCTATCCCCACGGCGGCGGCTGTACAATCAGCAAAAATTGTTGTTGATAGACTGTTAGCACGAAACAAAACCGAAAATAATGGTAATTGGCCCGAAACCATCGCCTGCGTTCTCTGGGGAACCGATAACATCAAAACCTACGGCGAATCCCTAGCACAAATCATGTGGATGGTGGGTGTGCGTCCGGTTCCTGATGCCTTGGGACGGGTGAACAAGTTGGAGTTAATTCCCTTAGAAGAATTGGGACGACCCAGAATTGATGTAGTTATCAACTGTTCTGGTGTATTCCGCGACTTGTTCATCAACCAGATGAACTTACTCGATCAAGCCGTGAAGATGGCTGCGGAAGCGGATGAACCTACAGAAGTGAACTTTGTCCGCAAACACGCTATGCAGCAAGCTGAGGAATTGGGAATTAATCTGCGTCAAGCAGCAACCCGCGTTTTCTCCAATGCTTCCGGTTCCTACTCGTCAAACATCAACTTGGCAGTAGAAAACAGCACCTGGGAAAGCGAAGCCGAGTTACAAGAAATGTACCTCACTCGTAAATCCTTCGCCTTCAGTGCCGATAACCCTGGCATGATGGAACAATCTCGCCAGATTTTTGAAAGCACTCTAAAAACTGCTGAGGCGACATTCCAAAACCTGGATTCTTCCGAGATTAGTTTGACTGACGTTTCCCACTACTTCGACTCTGACCCCACCAAAGTTGTCTCAAGTCTGCGTGGTGATGGCAAAACACCAGCATCTTACATTGCAGACACCACCACAGCCAATGCCCAAGTCCGTACATTATCTGAAACCGTGCGCTTAGATGCCCGTACCAAATTATTAAATCCCAAATGGTATGAAGGTATGCTGTCTCACGGTTACGAAGGTGTCCGCGAACTCTCCAAACGGTTGGTAAACACAATGGGTTGGAGTGCCACAGCTGGCGCAGTTGACAACTGGATTTATGAGGACACAAACGAAACCTTCATCAAAGATGAAGAAATGCAGAAACGCTTGATGAACCTCAACCCCCATTCTTTCCGCAAAGTTGTATCAACTTTGTTAGAAGTGAATGGTCGCGGTTATTGGGAAACTAGCGAGGAAAATTTAGACCGCCTGCGCGAGTTGTACCAAGAAGTTGAAGACCGAATTGAAGGCATAGAATAGAATCACATGGCAGGCACTATGCCTGCCATAATTTTTCAATCGAGGCGATCGCTATAAATGATTGAAGCGGCTGAGATCAAATCAGAAAATAGATGATTCAAACATTTAAAAGTAAAGCTTTAGAAAATCTATTTAGAGAAAACTTTAATAAAGGCATCCCTGCAAACTTAGAAAATAAAATTAGAATTAGATTAGAAGTTATAGACTCAGCCTTAATTGTAGAAGATATTAGATTACCAGGTTATGATTTACACGAGTTAAAAGGAGATAGAAAAGGAACTTGGTCAATTAAGGTATCGGCAAACTGGCGTATTACTTTTAACTTTGAAAATGGTGATGCTTATGATGTCAATCTTGAAGATTATCACTAATTTATATTGTTAGTAGAGTATTAAATGATTTGATATTAATTATGAATAACTGGCAAGATATGACTCAAGATAGATTAGTCAGACCAATACATCCTGGTGAAGTAATTGCAGATATTCTAGATGATTTAGATATTGATAGTACTAATTTTGCAGAAATTTTAGGGATATCTCATCAAGTAGTTAATGAAATTATTAATGGTCAAAGAGCAATTACAGTAGACATAGCAATCCGTCTTGGTAAAGCTTTAGGAAACGGGCCAAGACTTTGGCTCAATCTTCAGCAAAAAGTTGATATTTGGGATGCTTTGCAAAGCCATAAAGAAGAATATGAGCAAGTTATGACATTGGTTTAGAAGAAATTGTGAATAATTATTTAATTAACCAGTTATTGATAAAAGCTTTGCAAAAAGCACAAAATGGACTTATAGTTAGAGACACGCTATAGCACGTCTCTAACCAAGAATAGCAGGGAATGATTTATTAAATAGCAACAAGTCTATTTTCAAGACAAATTGAGGATAGCGGAGACATGATTTAGAAAATCATTAAAACCATCCTCACTATTCCAATGCTTCTGAAAAGTAGGTAGGGTTTTTAACTCCATTACATTACCACCTTCATAACGAAGAACTGCATCATACCCAAATACCTCATTTGCTCTAGCTGAAGCAGGTGGATTTGTCCAATTAATCACCCAAAGTGTTTCAACAATTCGATATATACTGAAATCACCTTGCCAAACATCAGATTCTGATTTATGGTCTAGAACTTTTACTAAGTGAGTAACATAACCTCTTTGTCTCAACAGAATTAAATCATCTTTTTGAGGTCGATCAGCATTGGTTTTATTATCTTTCCAGTTGAGTTTGAAGATATGGCCAGTCTTGAACTCTGAGTAAGCCCATAAATTATCATCTAGAGGTGTTACGCTTTTAGTCCATTTCAGATGTTTTAATTCCATATTATTAAAGCCTAAATATCAAAGCGATAACGAATGGCACCAGTTGATGAGTCATTGACGGTTTCTGCATATCCAGCCTTTTCGGCTTCGTCCAAAAGTTTTTTGAGATCTTCAGGTTCAAGCTCAGTATATATTGCAGCTTGAGCAATTGAAAGTTGACCCTTGTGTTCTTTAGCAGCTTTTAGCAATTTCTGCATTGGGCTAGTTGTAGATGAATTTGATGCTTGTAGAGCCTGTAATTGTTGCAATTGTGGAAGCTCTCCAATATTTAACGTAACAGATTGATTAATACTGGGTGTTATACCACCGTGTAGACCTTTTAAATAAATGTTACGCTTGTCAACCATACCAGGAATTAGCACCAAATCTATTATTTGTCCAAAACCGAAAAGCCCAAAAGTAAAAAGGTATATTACTCCACTTGCAAAATTTCCTGTGTAAAACCTATGAACTCCACCAAGACCCAAAAGCCATAAACACCAAAAAAGGTATGCGGTACCTGAGTTTAACTGTTGCATTGCTATATCCTTTACCAATTAGATTCTCTTTATATAGAGTTCCCAAGTTTGGGTAGGTAGCTAACTAGAGAATCAAAAAATCAAGCTTAAGGAGATGTGATTTAGTTGCAAAGACAGAGAAAGCTAAAGCGTATCAAGTCAAGCAAATCCGTGAAGTAATTCTCAAATACCAACTAGGAGGACAAGATGACTCTGCGTTATGAAATTAATCTCTACTGGAGTGAAGAAGACCAAGCATTTATAGCTGAAGTACCAGAATTACCTGGATGTGCAGCTGATGGTGAAACTTATCAAGAAGCACTGCTAAATGTAGAAATTATTATGCAGGAATGGATTGAAACGGCTCAAGATAATGGTCGTTCAATTCCTGAACCAAAACAGCGTTTGATGTCTGCTTAGGTGATTAAAATATAAATCGCGCTCATATTTTTATACAGGCGATCGCTTCGGTAATGCATAGAGTGTGATCGCTCATGACTAATGGCATGATATAGGAAGTAAGCGATAAGCCAATACAATGCAAAAGCAGCTTAAACAAATGGTTGTATCCGACCCAAAAGTAATGATGGGTAAACCTGTAATTGCAGGTACGCGCATCACAGTTGAGTTAATTCTAGAAAAGTTAGCTGCTGGTGAAACCCCAGAACAAATTTTAGAATCACATCCGCGACTAACACGCGAAGCCATTCAAGCAGCTTTGGCATTTGCGGCTGAGGCTTTACGATATGATGTGATTTATCCGATTGTTGAGAACGCTTCTTGAAATTTCTAGCAGATGAAAATTTAGATTGGCAGATTGTTGAGCGTTTGCGCCAAGATGGCCATTTAGTGTGGTACGTTGCTGAAATGGATCCAGGAATTTCAGATGATGTAGTGCTGGATTTGGCTAATCAAGAGGAAGCAATTTTATTAACATCAGACAAAGATTTTGGTGAGTTAGTTTTCCGCTTACGTTGTATTGCATCAGGTGTTGTATTACTAAGATTAGCAGGGTTATCTATCATCAGCAAAGCAGAGATTATTGCCAATGCAATTAATCAACATGACTCTGAATTACTGGGAGCTTTTACTGTTATTACACCAACAGTTATTCGTATTCGGAGACTGGGAAATTGAATAATGAAAATATAGTGTATTTTACTATGCTACAGGTAGGCGATCGCTGTGGGAATATGCAGAAGTGCGATCGCCGAGAGGATAGAATAGTTTATAGGCTTTAAATATTAGCTGCCATTACTATGAATGCTTTAACCGTCAATCTGCAATCAGTCTTAGAACTGACAGATGAGCAGTTTTTCAAGCTATGTCAAGCAAACCGCGATTTAAGGTTTGAACGCACCGCTACGGGAGAATTAATTATTATGCCACCTACGGGGGGAGAAACAGGGAATCGTAATGGTAGAATAATTCAACAATTAATGAATTGGACTGATGCTGATGGTAGTGGCATCGCTTTTGATTCCTCGACTTGTTTTAAATTACCTAACGGCGCAGATCGTTCACCTGATGCGGCTTGGATAAAGTTAGAAAGATGGAATGCTTTAAGCGAAGAAGAAAAAGAAAAGTTTGCGCCTATTTGTCCAGATTTTGTCATTGAATTACTTTCTCTAAGTGATAGTTTGAAAGTTGCTCAAGAAAAGATGAAGGAATATATCGATAACGGTGTAAGCTTAGGTTTTTTAATTAATCGTAAATCTCGACGAGTGGAGATTTATCGGCAAGGGAAAGAGGTTGAGGTTTTAGATTCTCCTACTACGGTTTCAGGGGAAGATAGTTTAAATGGTTTTGTGTTGAATTTAGAGATGATTTGGTAATCACTTTAGTTACTTCAGGTGTTAGGATACTGTAGGCGATCGCTACAATAGCTTCTGTAATTTAAACCATGTCAGGCAAAATCAAAAGATTTATAAAGAAATTCGGCGCTAATGCTGTATTAACGACAACATAATTAATAGATTTAAGCCAATTTTTCTCCAAAAGCTGAAGGAGGGACTGATGGTTACAACAACAGTACCGAAGCAACAGGTCAAAATCGGCCCAACCAAACTGCTGATTAATAATGAATGGGTAGATAGTGTCAGCGGTCGCCGATTTGCAACGATTAATCCAACTACAGGCGAAACTATCTGCGAAGTAGCAGAAGCAGATGCGCCAGATGTAGACAAAGCAGTTAGAGCAGCGCGTCACGCCTTCAACCGTGGGGAATGGCGTAATATGTCTGCTACCCGTCGTGGCGAGTTGCTCTACAAGTTAGCAGATTTAATTGAGCAGAATATTGACGAGTTAGCGCGACTGGAAACGCTGGACAATGGCAAACCATTACAAAATTCGTTAGGAGATTTGGGTTTAGCTATTGCCTGTTATCGCTACTATGCAGGTTGGGCTGATAAAGTCCAAGGTAAAACCATTCCGATTAACGGGCCGTACTTTTGTTACACGCGTCATGAGCCTGTGGGGGTCGTTGGTCAAATTATCCCGTGGAATTTCCCATTGGTGATGCAGGCGTGGAAATTAGCACCAGCTTTGGCAACAGGCAATACTGTGGTGATGAAGACTGCGGAACAAACACCGTTATCAGCATTGCGGGTGGGAGAGTTAATTATTGAAGCTGGTTTTCCGCCTGGGGTGGTGAATTTACTATCAGGATACGGCCCGACTGCTGGGGCTGCGATCGCCAATCACATGGATATTGACAAAGTTGCTTTCACTGGTTCCACGGAAGTTGGACACCTGATTATGGAAGCAGCGGCTAAAAGTAACCTCAAACGTGTGACTTTAGAACTTGGTGGTAAGAGTCCCAACATTGTGTTTGCTGATGCAGACATGGATGCAGCGATCGCCGGCTCTCACGAAGCTTTATTCTTTAACCAAGGTCAATGTTGTTGCGCTGGTTCGCGGCTATTTGTCGAAGAGAAATGCTACGACGAATTTGTTGCTAAAAGTGTCGAAAAAGCAAGAAAACGAATTGTCGGCGATCCCTTCGATTCCGAGACAGATCAAGGGCCACAGGTAGACCAAGAACAGTTTAACAAAGTCATGGGTTATATCGAATCTGGGATGCGAGAAGGCGCTCAGATGCTTTGTGGTGGACAACAAGTAGGCGACAAGGGTTACTTCATCGCCCCCACAATCTTTGCTGATGTTCGTGATGACATGAAGATTGCTCAAGAAGAAATCTTTGGCCCGGTGATGAGCATCATCAAGTTCAAGGATATCAACGAAGTCATTGAACGGGCAAATAACACCATGTACGGACTCGCTGCTGCTGTGTGGACTCAGGATATCACCAAAGCCCATGCGATCGCTAACAATTTACGCGCAGGTACAGTCTGGGTAAATTGCTACGACGTATTCGATGCTGCTGCACCCTTCGGTGGCTTTAAGCAATCGGGTATCGGCCGCGAATTAGGCGAATATGGCTTACAGCAATACACCGAAGTTAAGACTGTTACCATCAAACTGTAAACTGAAATGTATTAAGGCTCTTGGGCAAGTTGGGCTTTTGCCTGTTGCCAGAGCATCTCCAACTCATCCAAACTGTAATCAGAAAGGGGGCGGTCAACCACTGCCTCCATTTTTTCTAACCGTTGCACAAACCGCTGATTTGTGCCTTGCAAAGCAGCACTTGGATCAAGATGATACCAACGGGCAAGTTGCAGAACGGCAAATAGTAAATCACCTAATTCTGCTTGTTGACGTTCTGGTGTTTCCTCAGCCAAAGCTTGCTGAAACTCTGCTAACTCTTCATGGAACTTAGCCCACACTCCTTCAATGTTTTCCCATTCAAAGCCTACCGCCGCCGCTTTGTGAGAAATCTTCATCGCCGCCATCATCGGGGGAAGAGTACGCCCGTAGCGGCTGAGTTTAGTACTAAGTTGTTGATTTTCTGGAGTTGGTTCACCTTTTTCCGCTGCTTTGATTTGTTCCCAGTTTTGCCGCACCTCATCGACATTCTGCACTGACACATCACCAAATACATGAGGATGGCGGCGAATTAGTTTTTGGGAAATACCTTGGGCTACTTCTTTGAGGGTGAATTGTTTGTATTCGCTGGCGATTTGGGCTTGGAGTACAACTTGTAAGAGTAAATCACCTAATTCTTCAGAAATTGCGGCTTGATCACCACTTTTAATTGCGTCTACGACTTCGTAAGCTTCTTCGATAACATAGGGTGTCAGCGTTTGTGGCGTTTGTACCAAATCCCAAGGACAACCACCATTAGGCGATCGCAATTTTGCCACTACCTCAATTAATTCTTGTAACGCCGCCAATGTTTCAGCATTTTCGTGATTTATTTCCATAACTAACCTGTCAGCCATCTAAATACTTCTTTACCTTAAGCAGAACTATTGTAAACTTCATTTAGGCATTTACCTTTTCAATGGAAAAAATTACTATGCCTAATAACTTAAATCATTTGCATATTAAAAACTTCCGTTCTCTTGCAGATGTTTACATCAAAACTAATTCTCTTAATGTTATCTTCGGCCCTAACGGAGCCGGCAAATCTACCTTTCTAGACACAATCTGGTTTGTAAGAGATTGTGCAATTAGAGGTGTCGATTCAGCTTCTTCTTTTCGAGATCATGGAATTGGTATTCTTTGGGATAAGGCTAATGAAACTGATAATATATCAATTGCAATAGAAAATAATTTGACTAGATATGAAGTAAAATTTGGATTTTCTGCCGGGAGAATAGAACCTTTGGTTGGCGAGCAATTAGTCAGCAAAGTTACTCAACAATTACTCATTAATAGAATTATCGGGAGTGATAAAGCTACATTTTATAATACTAGTCTAGGAAATGAAACTACTATTAGTCTTAGAGAACCAGAAAAACTTGCACTTACTAGTTATGTGGCTTTTGGGACTGGAGATTCTGTTGCATTAGAGTTAGATAAATTATTGCGTGCTGCGCGTTTTTATCATTTACGAGCAGCTTCCTTATTCAACCTGAGAAGATATGGTTCCGAGTCAGAACCTGGAGATAGATTACAAGACAGATGTGAAAATTTATGGTCTGTGTTGCGGAACCTACATGATAGACGAGTTGTTGATCAAAGATATGATACGATTATCAAATTCATGCGCGAAAGCTTTCCTGCTTTTGATGACTTATATTTTGAACAAACCAGCCGTAATACAGTTTACGCAAATTTTTTAGATAAAAAACGTAGTAAACCAATTCAAGCTTCAGGAGTATCTGACGGACATCTTCAGATGCTAATTAATCTCACAGCTTTATTTTCTGAAAAACCAGACCTTTATTCATTAGTTTCTCTGGATGAACCAGAAATCTCTCTTCATCCTTGGGCATTAGCAGTTTTTGCAAAAGCAGTAAAACTAGCTACTGAAGAATGGAATAAACAAGTATTTCTCGCTACTCATTCTCCTGTACTTATTAGTCAATTTGCTCCAGAAAATATATTAACAGCCGAGCTTAATCCAGAAGGACAAACTGTGATGAGGCGAGTTAGTGAAATACCTGGAATTCAAGATTTACTTGAGGAATATGCTACTGGTTCTTTGTATATGGCTGAAATTATAGCGCCTCAGAGCAAATCCTCATCTTTGGAGTCTGGTGAATGAATGAGGAAAAGATGATTCATGAGCAGTGCTTATTTTTTGAATTTGGCTTGTTTGTAACAGGAAAAACTGAAGAAGAATATCTACCAAGCTTATTTATAAATTTTCTACAAACTGGAATATGTAACTTTAAGGTATTGCGACGTATTGGACAGCGTTCACCAATAACGTCCAATAAACGACAATTAAAAATGGTTGGGAGTGGTAAAGTTATTCCCGATAGAGATGAACAAGAAATTGGTTTACCAGCCAGAAAATATTTATCAGAAAAATCCTGTAGATATTTATTACTAATCGATGATTTAGAACAAGATAGATCTGGTCAAGTCCAACAAGTTTTTCAGCGATATAGAAATGCCCTAGACACAATATTAACAGAAGAGCAACGAACTTCCGCTGCTGTTCATTTTTTAGTGAATATGCTGGAAGCTTATTATTTTGCAGACGCTCAGGCAATTAATGATGTTTTAGGAACTTCTGTAGAAAATTATGAGGGCGATGTTGAAACTATACTCCATCCAAAAAATCAATTAAAAGCCTTATATCCTGAGTTTGATGAAAAAGCAGACGGAGGGCAAATACTTAACTGTCTGAGAGTGGAATATATTCTTTCCCGCCCTAATACTTGTGCGTCTCTAAGAACTTTATTCTATTGGTGTTACAAGATTTTAAAAAAATACCCATATACAGAAGTATTACAGCAGTTTCAGGCTGAAAAGTATCGGTTTAACGATGGAATATTGAGTGAAATAACTAAATATCAGTTGGAAGATACAGAGTAAAATGCTACGATTTCACTACTGACTGTAGCTTACAGCACCCACCCCATCTCTCACAAGATGACCATCTTCCATGTAAATAATCCGGTCGGCAATATCTAAAATACGATTGTCGTGGGTGACAAGCAATATTGTACAGCCTTGCTCTTTTGCTAGTGATTGCATTAATTCCACGACATCGCGCCCAGATTGTTTATCGAGGGCGGCTGTCGGTTCATCTGCCAAGACTATTTTAGGCTGACTCACTAATGCACGCGCGATCGCCACCCGTTGTTTTTGTCCCCCTGATAAGCTATCTGGATAGTAATTCAGCCGATGTTCTAACCCGACTGCTGCCAGCATTGCTTGCGAACGTGCCAGCATTTCTTGAGGTGAAATTTTTGGTTGTACTTCCAAACCCATACGCACGTTTTGGATAGCTGTTAAACTACCGTGTAAGTTATGAGCTTGGAAAATATAACCGTTGCTGCGTCGTGCTTGTGTGAGTTGTTTGGCATTAGCACCACAAAGTTCTCTACCTAATACTTGTAAACTACCAGATTGGGCAGAACGTAATCCTCCGACTAAGGTTAATAATGTAGTTTTTCCAGAACCAGATGGCCCAGTCATAATCACAATTTCACCTGCATTAATTTCTAAGTTGATATTAAATAAAACTTGTTTGCGGAGTTGACCTTTGCCAAAGTAATGGTCAAGATTTTGGATGGATATAACAGGTTCGGAAGTATAAGTTGTTTTCATAAATAAGGTTTTTTAAGCTCACGCATAGGCGCAAAGGCGCAAAGAGTTATGCTTCTAAAACATATCGGCGGGGTCGGCGGATTGGAGTTTGCGAGTGGCGATCGCTCCAGAAATAGTACACATAATGATAGTTATGATTAAGACTGTCACTGCTCTTGCTGCTGTCATGTAAATGGGCAAATCTGTGGCATTGCGAGTCAAGCGGTAGAGTCCTAAAGGCACTGCAAAACCAGGGATAAAGCCTAGTAATGCTAAGATAATTGCTTCTTCAAAAATTACACCCAACAGGTATAAATTGCGATAACCCATGGCTTTGAAGGTTGCGTATTCTTTGATATGGGCATTGACATCAGTGGAGAGAACTTGATAGACAATAATTACACCGACAATAAATCCCATGCCTACACCTAAACCAAAAATAAAACCGATGGGGCTTTCTTGTTTCCAATAGTTTTCTTCAAATTTGACAAATTCCTCGCGGGTTAACACTTTAACATCTTGTTTTGGCAGATAAAGTTTTAATATTTCGGCAATTTGTTTGGTGTCATAACCAGGTTG
Source organism: Nostoc sp. CHAB 5844 (assembly GCF_020829595.1). Classification (GTDB taxonomy): domain Bacteria; phylum Cyanobacteriota; class Cyanobacteriia; order Cyanobacteriales; family Nostocaceae; genus Nostoc_B. The sequence goes on along the minus strand of NZ_JAIVFW010000063.1, from coordinate 14,290 downwards.
TGTATAAATCAAACCCAGATTGACACTCCCTGCTAGTTGTCTGGGAAAGATGCGTAAATAATTATCATCGCTGGAAATTAATGTACCGTCTGCGGCGAAAGATGCGCCTAATTTAAATAAGCCATCAATGGTAATGGTACGTTTCTCTACTTCTGTGGTGACGGTATTACCTGCTTCAACTTGGCTAAATACTTCATTATATTGACCTCTAGTTGCACGGTCAAAGATAAATGTATCAGGCAGCTTAAGTTTATCTAACTGAGCGTTGACTTCTGGTAAATCTATCGCAGGCTCGTCAGGATTAAACCCAATTGCTTGGAGCGCTGTCGGACGGTGTGTTTGGGGATTCTTCCATGTAACTAAGCCGATATACATGGCTGCGGTTGATCTCACACCAGGAACATCAGCAGCTTGAAGCAGTCGCCGCCGTGCAAAGGTAGATAAGTTAAGAGTATTACGGCTTTGGGGACTCATCAAAACTATGTCTGCACGCAACACACGATTCAGGCGAGTGTTGCTGTCATACAATGCATTCTGAAAGCCGAGTTGCATAAAAATTAAGACATCGGCAAAGGCAATGCCTGATATAGCAACTAACAGGCGGCTTTGATGATGACTTAGTTGCAGCCATCCTAGGGGTGTGCGGCGTTGTAGTTCCTGAATCAATCCCATCACAGCGAAATCACCGCCTTGACTTGTAAATTAGTAAATTTTGCAGCTGTTAGGCTTGATGCTTCTGCCAACCGCACATGCACTTCGACAATTCTGGAATCAATATTTTCACTGGGATCAGCGTTGATAATGTCTTGCCGCTGCACTTTCCAGCCAATCCAATCGACTCTACCATATAATTCTCCTGGCAGAGAATTGCTAGATACCCGCACTTGTTGTTGGGGACGCACTTTCCGGACATCACTTTGATAAACTTCTACGACAGCATACATTTGGCTGGTTTGCCCAATTTCTACAATGCCTTCTTCAGACACCATTTCGCCAGAACGTGTATGAATGTCCAAGATTACACCATCTTGGGGCGATCGCACATAAGCTTGTTCTAAATTTGCCTTAGCTTGTTTAGCAGCCGCTACAGCACGGTCTACTTCGGCTTTTGCTGCTTGCACATCAATCGGACGTACTTCTGCTATCCGGTCTAAAGTCGCTACAGCAGACTGAAGTTGTTTGTTACCAGTGGCATTAATTCGGGCTAGAACTGTATTAGCTTCGTTAATTTGCTTGCCTCCGGTGCTATTAATGCGGTTGAGATTAGCTTTGGCTTCGCGTAACTGTTGGGTAACAGTATCTACACTCAGGCGCTTGCTATCAAATAAAGACTGAGAAATTGCGCCTTCAGCATAAAGCTGCTGATAGCGGCGAAATTCGGCTTGAGCATTTTTTAATTCCGCCTCTAGTCTTAAAATTGTTGCCTGCTGGGCAGCCAGTTCACCTTGCAATTGCGCCTCTAACCTAGCCACTGTTTCTCTTTGCTCTCTTTCATCACCTAATATTTGTGCTTGGATACGGGCAACCTCAGCCTTTTGCGCTTCTATTTCACCTTCTTTTGCGCCTGCTTGCACTTTTGCTAAATTTATCTGTGCTACCTTCACTGCTTCTTGGGCTTCTTGGAAAGCTGCTTGCAGGCGAGTTCGGTTATCTAAAATTGCGATCGCTTGGCCAGCCTTCACTTTAAAACCCTCATTTACCAAAAGCGTTTCCACCCGACTGCCTTGGCTGGATGCGGGTGCCGAAAGTTTAATTACTTGTCCTTTTGGCTCTAATCTCCCCAAGGCTGTTACCGTTTTGATTGTTGGTATAGTCACAGTTTTAACTGTATTGGAAGCCTGTGATTTTACCTGCAAAAATCTTGTGATTCCGGCGATCGCAAATCCTATCGCTAACACCAGCAGAATACGTTGGCGAACGCTAGGTTTAGAGGATTCCAAACCTCTCTCTCCTACTTCAGGCACTTTCAGCCCCCTTTGATTTAGTACGTTAATTAAACTACTTAGTTTAACTGTACTGTAATTAAACTATACGGTACATTACAATCATGTCAAGAGTTCTCGGTAGAATTAAAGTTTCAGATAAGTTGATCTCACAAATTACACCTGACGATTAAAATCACGGCTACATATTTAGTCCGCGCAGTTGGTCACTGAGCGCAGTCAAAGTGCGGACTTCGTTTGTATCACTGCGATTTTAATCGTTCGGGAGGAGTGGCATACTATGAGCAAGAAAAGGAGAGACACAGAAAACAGTAATCAAGACCGTCTACCGTCAGCAGAAAAAGTTGATGCGATTTTTGCTGGGGCAATGCAAGAGTTTTTAGCGCACGGCTACGCTGCGGCAACAATGGATAAAGTAACAGCCGCAGCAGGTGTATCAAAAACTACGGTTTACAACTACTTTCAAGATAAAGAAGGCTTATTTACTGCTCTAATTGAGCGACTAGCAAAGGAAAATTTTCGAGAAGCGTTTAGTCCGCAAGACTCACAATTTCTCCAGGGAGAACCTCATGTTGTGCTACGGCGTATAGGAATAAATATCGTCGAGCAGATTAATCATCAGCCAGAGTTGCTGAGTTTGGTGAGGCTGATTATTGGTGAGTCTGGGCGTTTCCCTTTACTAGCGCAAGTTTTTATCAGCAATGTCGATAAACCTCTTTTAGAACTTCTCATGCAATATTTTGCAGCACATCCAGAATTGCAGTTACCAGACCCGGAAGTAGCTGCACGGATTTTTCTTGGCACATTAATTCATTTCACAATTGTGCAGGAGATGCTGCATTGTCAAGAGATTTTACCAATGGAGCGCGATCGCTTAATTGATCATCTAATTAACTTAATTACCATCAATCAAATTCCCAAAACTGAAATTACAAATCAATATTCTGGCACAAAGCAGAAAACACCCAGACGCAAACGCAATTCCTCCGGCAAATTTCAAATGGACTACGGTTCAGAACCCAAACAACTAAGGTCTATCAGACTCACAGATACAGCTTGGGAAAAACTTGCAGAATTGGCAGCTAAAAATAACCTCACTCGCAGCGAAATGATTGAAATCTTCGCCCGTCAATTCAATTTGGAGGCAGGAGAAAAATAATTTTTGTATATACATGGTAAACTGGAGTAAATTTATGTATATACATGGAACCAAAATTAAAAACTCATCTTCCTCTTCCCCAATACTTCTCGCTTTAGCATTATGAGTTCATGCTGCTCCTCCCAATCCCTGTTAAAATTTCTCTGTTTACCTTCTCTGTAGCAGCTTCCGTCTTCGTTGCAAGAACTTCCGCCTTCGCATTTGCGTGTTTCGCGCAGCGTGTAGCAGCTTCCGTCTTCGTTGCAAGAACTTCCGCCTTCGCATTTGCGTGTTTCGCGCAGCGTGTAGCAGCTTCCGTCTTCGTTGCAAGAACTTCCGCTTTCGCATTTGCGTGTTTCGCGCAGCGTGTAGCAACTTCCGTCTTCGTTGCAAGAACTTCCACCTTCACGTTTGCGTGTTTCGCGCAGCGTGTAGCAACTTCCGTCTTCGTTGCAAGAACTTCCACCTTCACGTTTGCGTGTTTCGCGCAGCGTGTAGCAACTTCCGTCTTCGTTGCAAGAACTTCCACCTTCACGTTTGCGTGTTTCGCGCTGTCTCACCTTGTCCCCTTTCCAGCGTTGTTATCAAAAACCTACACCTGTCAGTGCCGCCTGTTCCTCCGCTCCCTTACTCCCCATTCCCTCGATTCTGAGTAAATTTGCTAGAGTTAACACACTAGGATTTTTCAGTTAAATCTCTGAAATTCGGCCAGCAGACGAGGCTACCCATGCTTACAAGTACCCTACTTCTCTCGAACCAACTACCGACCTTACAATACTCCTCCACAACAGAACAATTCGATGAAACGTGGGAAGCCCCCCTGGCTACCCTTTTGGGACTAGGACGCGCCGCCGGTGCTGACTTCATCGAATTTTTCTTAGAGCGTCGCAACTACATCAGCTGTCTTGCAGAAGATGATGCTATCACCAGCATTTCGCCCAGTTTAGCGACAGGTGCAGGTGTGAGAGTCTTTCGCGGCAAAGCCGACTGCTATGTTAGTACAAATGACCTTTCCTTTTCCGGTTTGAAAGCAGCCTTAGAAAAAGGACTTTCCATTTTAGGGTTACAACTACCCGCGCCTTATTCCTTCATCCCAGAAATCAACCTGGAATTACTGCGAGATTACGCCACCAAAAGAGGTAAAGATAGCTGGTTAGGACTTTGCAGTTCTATCCGCGAAATGGGCGAAATCCTCTTAGATGGTACTGCTGGTCTGAACCAAAAAGCCAGCCATGTGCAATCACGCCGCGCTACTTATTTCCGAGACTGGCAAGAAGTGTTAGTTGCAGCTAGTGATGGTACTTTTGCCCGTGACATTCGCCTCACTCAGTCTGTAGGATTTAACTTGTTGTGTGCCGATGGTGCAAATCGTGCTTCTATTGGTGAACGTGCAGGCAATACCAGCGACGCTAATTTCTTAAGAACTTGGGACTATACCCAAGCCGCCGAACAAATAGCCGAATCTGCTGGCAAGATGCTTTATGCAGATTACGTTGAATCTGGTACTTACCCCATCATCATGGCCAATCACTTTGGCGGCGTAATCTTCCACGAAGCCTGCGGACACCTGTTAGAAACCACTCAAATTGAGCGTAATGTCACCCCCTTTGCCGATAAAAAAGGCGAAAAGATTGCTCATGAAAATTTAACAGCTTGGGATGAAGGGCGATCGGACAATGCCTTCGGTACAATCGACATGGATGATGAAGGTATGCCAGCACAGAGAACATTACTCATAGAAAAAGGCGTTCTCAAGAACTTTTTAGCAGATAGAGCAGGTTCTTGGCGTACCGGACACCCCAGAACAGGCAGTGGCCGTCGTCAAAACTATACTTTCGCTGCTGCCAGCCGGATGCGTAACACTTACATAGCAACTGGCGAATACACCAATGAAGACTTATTTGCCTCCGTTGATAAAGGCATTTACTGCAAAAAAATGGGTGGCGGTAGTGTTGGTGCGACAGGCCAATTTAACTTTAGTGTCGATGAAGCTTATTTAATTGAAAATGGCAAAATTACTAAGCCATTAAAAGGAGCAATTCTAATTGGTGAAGCCAAGGAAATTATGAACAAGATTTCTATGTGTTCTCAAGATTTAGAATTAGCGCCAGGATTCTGTGGTTCCGTCAGTGGCAGCATTTACACCACAGTTGGACAACCACACATCAAAGTTGATTCCATCACCGTCGGCGGACGCTAAGAATTTTAGATTTGAGATTTTGCGAAAAGTTGAGCCAGTGCGTTGCGGTGAGCAGTCCGTTGGGCGGCTTTGCCGACAGTCACGGAACTGCGTTAGCGCAGCGTTAGCGACGCTCTTGAGCGTCACCCGGAGGGAGGTTCCCTCCGTTGTAGCAACTGGCGTTGCGTGCGGGGAGAACCCCCGTTGAGCAAACTTTTCAAGACGGATTTTAGATTGTGAATGAACGGGAGTTTAAAGACAGAACACAAAAGCTAGGATTGAGAGTAATTCGTCTAATCGAATCACTGCCAAACTCCAGAACTGCTGATGTAATTGGTAAACAGTTGTTATGTTCAGCTACTTCAGTTGGTGCTAATTATCGGGCAGCATGTCGGGCTAAATCAATAGCAGATTTAATTGCCAAACTTAGCATAGTAGAAGAAGCGGATGAAACACTATACTGGTTAGAAATTCTTGTTCTATCGGGATTAATAGCAGTAGATAAAATAAAAAGCCTGATGCAAGAAACTACTGAAATTCTAGCTATGACAGTTGCATCAATAAAAACTCTACGGGATAAACACAAAGCCTAAAATCCAAAATCTAATAGTCTAATGTCAAAAATAAATTAATTCAACTTAAAAATCTAAAATCCAAAATCCAAAATTGACTATGCCAAATATCAACGACATTGCAAATTACGCCAAGGTAAATGCTGATAAACTTGGCATCAAAAAATTTGACATTTATGGCTCAACAATAGACGAAACCAGTGTACAAGTAGATCAAGGTGAGCCAAAACAAGTTAAAGCCTCAAATCGCTCTGGCGTTACTGTGCGTGTTTGGAATGAGCAAAACACAATCGGTATTACCAGCACTACAGATGTAGACCCCAAAGGATTAGAATTAGCATTAAAAACTGCCTACGACGCTAGTTTTTTTGGTGTCACAGAAAATGTTCCTGATTTTAGTCCAGAGGCGACTGTTCCTATTTCTCATCCACCAGAAGATAAAGCACCTCAAGCCCCAGTTTCGGAACTGATAGAAAAATTACTGGTAGCAGAAAAAGAATTACTGTCGGCTCATCCAGCTATTAAAGGTGTACCTTACAATGGCTTGGCGCAGAGAGATATTGACAGATTTTATCTCAATAGTGATGGTGCAATCAGAACTGAATCTCACTCCATCGCCTCAGTTTATCTTTACAGCAAAACTGAAGAAGAAGGGAAAAAACCCCGCAGCGGCAATGGTTTTAGAATCAGCCACAGAGTCGATAATCTTGACATTAATGGTTGCATTAAAGAAGCCGCCGACAAAACTATCAGTCATTTAAATTACGAAAAAGTTAAATCTGGTAAATATTTAGTCGTTTTCTCGCCAGATGCTTTTTTAAGTTTATTGGGTGCTTTTTCTAATTTGTTCAACGCGCAAAACATTTTGGATAAGCAAAGTTTGTCTACTCCTGATGATTTAGGCAAAGAAATTGCTTCTCCATTGCTTTCAGTTTACGATGATGCACTGCATCCGGCTAATGTTGGTGCCGAAACCTTTGATGGTGAAGGTACTCCTACTCGTAAGGTGACATTGATCGAAAATGGTGTGTTAACAGGTTTTTTACACAGTGCTGGTACTGCTAAAAGACTGAATGCTCAACCTACAGGTAATGCAAGTATTGGTGCTAAAGTTAGCGTTAGCCCCAATTTTTATCATGTATTTGCAGCCGCAACTCCTGAGCAAGAGTTGAGTTTAGAAACTGCGGAAAATGTCATTTTAATTGATGATTTACAAGCTTTACACGCTGGAGTAAAAGCTTTACAAGGCTCTTTTTCTCTACCTTTTGATGGTTGGCTAACTAACAAAGGCGAGAAGACAAGTATTGAGTCAGCAACAGTGGCTGGGGATTTCTTACAAGTTCTAAAGTCAATTGTTTACGTAGAAAAAGAAGTCGAATTAACCCCAGGTGGCGTTTCTCCCAGAGTTTGGGTTGAGGCACTTTCAATTACTGGGGAATAAACCCGCTTCTGTCACTTTGGGAAGTGAAAAATAAGTGTAGGTTGGAAAACTACTGGCACAGGTAGAGTTTCCCGGCTTGAGCAAAGCCGCGTTGGAACGAAGTAAAACCCAACAATACCAAGCTCTTTGGATATTAGTTTTTTCTTAACCCAACCTAAACCTGAAATCAATATTTTTGGTAAAAGACTTATTCTGTTAGTATTCCAGATCATTTTTTCTTGACAGTGATAATAAACAGATAAAACCTAGAACAGACGTTCTAGGTTTTATCTCGTAAATGGTTATTTTGTACCGCTTCTTGATACATTTAAAAGCAATATGTACAATTCTTACAAAAATGAAAAATAAAGATTTATCTTTTCAAGCGTTGCGTGGACTAGCAATTATCGCAGTAGTTGCAATTCACGCATCTGATATCAATAATGAAACTGCTGGGAATTACAGTTATTCGATGATTTTTAGGCAATTTGTTAATTTTGCAGTTCCTGTATTTATCTTTATTTCTGGTTATTTTACACCCAGCAATGAGTTTAAGACACTATCTGACTATTTAAATTTTTATCAGAAAAGACTCAGCAGAATACTAATACCTTATATAGTATGGTGTACTTTAATAATTTTGTTTTACAAGCAGAATTATCAATGGAATTGGAGCAAAATTTTTATAGATGTGCTAACAGGGCAGGTTTTAGTACCTTATTACTTCATAATTGTTCTTGTTCAGTTAATTTTGTTGATGCCTTTAATGGTTGCGTCAACAAAAAGCAAAGTTAAAAACTTCTTATGGTTATCTTTGTCACCTTTGTCGTTGCTTTGTTTATATTTCTCACGCTTGTACCTTAATTATGATGTTCAATTTCCTTGGTATGCACTCCCTGGTACTGTGTGGATTAGTTTTTATTATTTAGGCATTCTAGCTGCTCAAGGTAAACTAAATATTATCAATAAAAACTTAAGCAAGATTTCTTTACTGTATATAATTTCTATATTTTTAGCTATTGCTGAAGCTTTTGTAATTTGGAAAGTTTATAATTTAACTAGTCTAGCCAATTCTCAAGTTAAAATATCATCATTTTTATCTTCATTGTTATTCATACTAGTATTTTTGTCAGTACGAAAAACGAAAGACATTTGGCCAAAAGCTTTAATTATTATTGGGGAATTTTCTTTTGGTATTTATCTATTTCATGTACCAGTACTGGATTTAATGAGTAAGATAACTAACAAGTTGGGCTTGCAAAATTTTTGGATATTACAACTATTGATAAATTCTTGCGGAGTCATCATTTTATGCTCTCTGGTGATTATTACCATCAGAAAAGTTTTAGGTTTTAAAGTAGCGCAAAAATACTTAGGAATGTAAGTAGGTGGACACAATTATTTATAAAACGCATTTCGACTTCGCTCAATGCTCGATCTTTGAGAAGACGAGGTTGAGCGGAGTCGAAACCCGGCAATCGAGGTGAGGTTTAATTTATTCCTTCTGACTTGAAAGTGCTGAGTGTTGAGTAAAAATACTAGTCCTCAATCTCTCTTTCATGTGTTCTGGTGTACGCAGTTCACGATGGCTACTTAGAAAGCGATCGCCTTCATAAAATGCTCAACCTGCTTTATTTTTTGAGTTTTTGGTTATGTGATACTTCAAGGAGCGATCGCAACTAAATCTCGCAACAAGCGACAATTGGGTTGAATTAACTTTCCTAAACGTACAACCCCGACGGGAATTAGTTTTTGTTTGGCTTCTAATGGCTGTTCTAAAGCGTCAAAAAATAACCAGTCACCCTCAACTAACTCCAAAATCGTGATATCTGCAATGGAACCAACTTTTAAAGTTCCGATTTCTGCTTCGGCTTTTAAAACGCGGGACGGGTTGATGGTGACAGTCGCGATCGCATCCTCTAAATTTAATCCCAAAGCCATCAGTTTAGAAATCCCACCACACAAACTGTAATTCAGCGTTGAATCATCGTGCAGCTGCTTAAAACTACCGTGAGCGTCACTACTAACAGTGTCGGGAAAAACACCTTGCGCTATCATCCGTCGCGCAATATCAAAGCTAAATTTTAGTCCGTGTCCTAAATCTAAAAGTATGCCTCGTTCAATAGCTGCAAACAACCATTCGGGAACTTGGGTACGTGTTCCCATCAACCCATCTGGTTGACAACTGTAGCAGTGACCGAGAATATCTCCAGCTTTCATGTATGACAACGCATTTTCTACTACCTTTTCTGGATTGGGTCGATTACTCTCCACTACCGGAAATAATTCTCCTGTGTGAACATATAAAGGTAAATTAGTGCGATCGCTTACTTCTTTTGCTAATTTTAAAACACCCATTCCCCAGCGCGATATCGAGCCAGAATCAGCGTGTACTTTAAAGCCGCGTACAATTTCTGGATTTGCTTGCGCTACTTTTATTAATGTTTCTTTATCTATTTTTTGGGGATTTTCCAAACCAGATTCTGTGTTACCTATAGTTTGCGTAGCCGCATGATTAACTAACAAAAAACTACGTACATCTGTTTGTGATTTTTCCACAATATCTGATTTAAAACCAGAAAATGTAAACGGACTACTACTACCTTGATCAACAATTGTTGTTACACCTGCATTAATCCCAACATCATCAGCAGGTAAACCAAAAGTTGTCTTCCACTCGTAAACATGAACGTGTAAATCAATAAAACCAGGACAAATTAAATAATTATTAGCTGCAACAATTTGTTTGGCTTCGTAAAGCGGTAACTGCTCGGCAACGGCGACGATTTTACCATCACGCACAGCAACATCAAAACGACCATTTAGTGATTGGCTGGGGTCAATTACCCATCCATTTTTTAATACTAAATCGTAAAAATTTTGGTTAGTTTCCATAAAACCTCACGGGGTTTAAATAACCCCGCATCTTAACAAAGAAAAATTAATCACCAGGAAGCTCTGCTATTTCGTGCAACACATATAACAACTGATGAATTTCTTCGACGGTGTTGTAGTGTGCTAATCCGATTCGCAGTAATCCACCACTACCATCTACACCTAACCTCTCTATTAAACCTAGAGCATAAAAATGACCATGCCATGTAAAAATACCGCGATCGCCTAATGCTTTAGCAATAGTTTCCGGCGTTTTTTTCGCTAGTCGCACACCAACAGTAGGTGTCCGCCAAGCAAAGCGAGTCGGCTCGGTGATGCCATAGCAGCTTAACCCAGGAATTTCTAACAGTCCAGAGATTAACTTGTGGCTAAGTCCTCTTTCGTATTGTTGAATAGCGGACATGGCTGCAACTAAAGCCGCTCGCCGACTGTGATAGGCAGAAGTGATACTAGATTGCTCTGACGATTTGAGAAAGCGAGGACAACTGAATGTTTGTAATCCTTCCTTGTCAGCTTCAATCAAGGCTGCAACTAGTTCGTTATCAATTGAGGGTGAAACATGACACCCTAGTTTAGTTAAATAATTAATTGCCGCTACTAACCCAGCTAAACCCTCATGATTGAGAGTCCCGGTTTCCCAACGTGAGGGAACTTCATCTGGTGCAGGTTTTACCTTATATGGTGTTAGGCGTTCCAGATGCTCTCGTTTACCATACAAAATCCCAACGTGGGGGCCAAAGAATTTGTAAGCAGAACAAGCAAGAAAGTCACAATCTAAGCCGTGGAGATTGAGCGGTGCGTGAGGTACATAGTGAACTGCATCAACAAATACCCAAGCACCAACTGCATGAGCCAAACGCGCGATCGCTGCAATATCATTAATTGTACCAACAGCGTTGGAAGCAAAACCGACAGCAACTAACCGCGTTCTTGGGTTAATCAGTTGTTTCAGTTCATCCATATCTAAGGTGCAATCATCAACATTAATATCTACAACGCGGATAATTACACCTTGTTCTTCCAACGCATACCAAGAAGAAACATTAGCGTAGTGATCCAGCCGTGTCACAATAATTTCATCACCTGGTTGCAGTTCTCGACCAATCGCCCGACTCAAAGCGAAGGTGAGAGTGGTCATATTCGCACCAAATACCACCTCATCACTATTGCATCCCAGAAAATCAGCGATCGCAGCACGGGCAGAATTAATAGTAGCATCTGTACGCGCACTAGTGGCAAAAGCCCCATGAGCATTAGCATTTGACCTTACCAAATAGTCATTCATCGCATCTAATACCGCTCCCGGTACTTGAGTCCCACCAGGCCCATCAAAGAAAATAGCAGGTTGACCGTTGATTTTTTGCGTGAGTGCTGGAAACTGGCTACGTATCCATTTCAGATCAAGCGGTTCCATAGCAGACTCCTCAGTTAATAGTGTTCTACTTATATTTTGCGCCGCAGCAAAAGATTAAATTTGGTATTTTATTCAAGAGTAAAGACAAGTGATTCTACATAAATCTCCATTAAATTCACCTGCTCTTTTTTGAAATACCCTCTATAATATCTCTGCTAACTTTGCAAGGAAAATATACTGTGCTGTCAGGTTCAAGATAACCATTAATTCAAGAAAAAGTGTTTTTTCTTAAATGTAGTTAATAATATTTAATTCTTAGATATAGATTGTCACTTATCAGCCATAGCCTATATTTTTCAGAATGCAAATATTCTTTGCATTTAATTTGATTGCAAAATTGACTATTAAATCAATTCGCTAAAATAACTATAGTTAGTGTTGAAAAATTTTGAAGTACTCTAATATTTGATATGGTTATGCGTTTACCTATAATTACAGCTACCTTTATGGCTGCCAGCATTAGTATCGGTACACTTTTGGGCTTTGCAACTCCGGCTTCAGCGCAAGAGATAATAACTTGTTCCAGCCAGAATAATCAGAGGAATACTTGTTCCATACCTACTAGAGGTAGAGTCAGATTTTATCGGCAATTATCTAACGCCAGTTGTAGAGGAAATTGGGGTTACAGAAGAAGTCGTATCTGGGTGCGAAATGGTTGCCGCGCTGAGTTTTTAGTTGGCAATAACAGAAACGATGGATATTACCGCAACGACAGGTATGACAGAAACGATGGATATTACCGCAACGACAGGTATGACAGAAATGATAGATATTACCGCAACGACAGGTATGACAGAAATGATAGATATTACCGCAACGACAGGTATTAACAGATAGCAAACTGGGTGTTTTATCAGAATAGTTAGTCAAAACTGAGAAACATCAATGTTAGCTTACGGCGATCGCTCTAGAAGTATGTTGATATTACCTAAAGTACGATCGCCTCTTCCGTAGTTGGGTGGAACGAAGTGAAACCCAACAAATGACAAATGACTACAAAAATATCTCATACCAATTCCTTTAAAGATGAAACGAATTTTTTTGTAGAGACGTTGCAATGCAACGTCTCTACAGATTTTATGTGCATCAAATTTTTCGTGAATTGGTATCAATTCCAACAGTAAAATTACCGCTGCAATTATTTTACCAACTGAAATATTCTCTAAAAATTTCCGAATTTGGTGTTGGGTTACGGCGTGATATAGATTTACCGTGTTGCTATCAATATCTCTTGTGCGCCTGCACCCAACCTACTCGCTAATTGATTCAGAATTCTGAATTCAGAATTCTGCATTCTTCTTCAATGATTTTTACCCGCCATTAAACCTGATTTACTCAATCGTTAACCTTGAGACTGGTACATTAAATGCGGGAATGTACAGGTATTCAGGTATCTAAGAATGGTGCTTTCAGCGGGAGAGCATCTGACTGATAGCTTATTATTGGAGATAAATTCTAGTAGGTATATCAGGTCAGATCCGATGCAATCAAGCCATGTAAAGCAAAAAGTTCAGGCTTTGTGGACTGCCTTAGTTTTACTCAGTGTCTTTTTTTGTGTGGAATTGAGTGCAGGAATTTGGAGTCACAGTCTGTCTCTACTCGCAGATGCTGAACACATTCTCTCGGATGTAGCAGCGTTGGGTTTAGCACTAGTTGCTTCCTGGCTATCTCAATCCATATCCAAGCACAATGTATTGGGGCGTTATCGATTAGATATTTTGGCAGCCTTGGTTAACGGTATCAGTTTAGCTTGTATTGCTGGCTGGATTGTCAAAGAAGCTCTGGTGAGGCTGCAATCTCCCGATATAGAGATTCTTGGTTTACCAATGTTGACAACAGCCTTGATTGGCTTAGGAATTAACAGCTTTAACGCTTTTTATCTACATGGATGTAGTCATCAAGACTTGAATATCAGAGGTGCTTTTCTGCATTTAGTAGCGGATGTAGCTAGTTCCGTTGGTGCAGTGTTAGCTGCGATCGCAGTTATTTGGTTGAATTGGACATGGGCGGATGGAGTTATTAGTTTATTAGTAGCAGCACTCATCGCTTTTTTTGCTGCTTATTTAGTCATTCAGAGTATTAAATGCTTGCGTGGTCAAATTACTGACATTACTAATGCTGCTTGTATGTGTAGTTTACCAGCAGAAGTGTGTGGCGATCGCGATCGTGCCGAGAAAATTTTGTTTCCATCCTTAGAGGAGCTAATTTGATGATTTCCTTACTCAAACAGTATTGGCGCTTATTAGCTTGTTTTTTATCTGGTGTAGTTCTAACAGTTTCACTGTCCTGGAAAATGCCAGTCCAACAACTAGCTATTGCAGCTAAACCAAATCATTCCCAAGTTGTAACCCAGTCTCAAGCAAACCTACCTCCAACTTATTATTCTGAACACTTGGAACACAATTTCTATCAATAGCTAACTGCTAACACTTGCTCAAATAACTTATTAAGGCGCACTGCAATGATTTCATTTTTGGGAAAATACAAGCGAGTGCTTGGCTTTGCTATGGCTTGCCTTTTCTCCAGTACTCTCTTGACATTCGCTAATCCTGCTCCTGCTTTGGCTGCTGGTGGTAATGGAATTAACGTCATCATCATGATTGAATGGCACTAAGAAAAGCGGAAATACTGATCAATTAAGCAGTTTGCAATTGATGACGTAATTCTTGGCGCGGTTTAGCCATCAAGGGGTAAATTTTGGGGCGACGTTTACGAACTCGTGGTTCACT
>NZ_JAIVFW010000062.1 GCF_020829595.1 Nostoc sp. CHAB 5844 | reverse complement strand
TCAAGGGGCTTGTTGACGCGATCGCAAAAAAATCTAACTAGTGATGTTTTAATTAAAATTTACCCCTAAGCAATTTAACAGCTTGGGGGCTTTTAAATTTTCGCTACACTTATTAGAGTGAATAGAAGATTATAAAGAACAGTTTTCTGGCACTCTATTCTCAGAATTTGACGAAGACAACTTCCAATTACCACAACTGAGTCCAGGTGCAAAGTTTCATGCCTTCATTAACAATAATATACCTGGAAATATATGCAATCCAGATACACTACTATATGCATATGATGAGAATAATAATTTGATTAATAGTGACGACAATAGTAGCCTAGTAGGAGATGGTTTTGCTTCTGCCTTAACAGGTAATTTATCAAGTAATGGCTTCGTCAGACTGAACGTTCGTGCAAGAAATCATGTTAATGCCGTGAACCGTCGCGGACGTGAGGGAGGGAAATACCAACTCAATGTCACGGTGTTTAATGATGAGAAGAATTTTCCACATAACGCAGGTGATGGTGTTGCTGTAGACGTAGGTGATGGTGTTGCTGTAAGTACTAGTGGTGGTGGTGGTGGTGTTGGAAACGAAGGTATTGGCAGAAGTCAGCAAAATCCCATCCTTCCCAACGCTAGAGAAGGAAACTGGCAAGTATTCCGCAACGTTGCTGGTTGTCGTTGGTATGACCCACCAACAACCTATGGTTTTGAATTCCAAGCACTTGACGATACACTCTTTACCGAAATTCTTGATTTCCCTTTTGATGACGACAATAGATTTACCGTCTCAGTTGGAGATAGTATCCTTGGCGAATTCAGTCCCGGACAAAACGTAGACTTTGTTTCCTTACTTGGTTTTGGTGTTCCCAACTTTAAAATTACTGGCATCGATTCATTATTTGGTTCAACAGAAGAAACTGCTTTCCCTATCCAACTAGCATTTAATGATCGTAGAGGCAGTTTCAAAATGCGACCAATTTCTCCAGGAACCTCACCACAATCTACCCCTGAATCCACATCTGCATTAGGACTATTTGTACTCGGCGCGTGGGGAATAATAAAAGCGATGAAAATTCGCTTTGAAAAATAACAGTGAACCACCTCTACACCTTCCTATTCTCCCTCAGCATCATTCTCATCAACCCATTCGGTACAATGCGCGGGGAAATCTGGACTCAACCAAAAGTATTTGCCATTAGCCTTATCTGCATACTCAACCTTTTAATCCTTTGGGAAGACACAGAACACCTCAAGCTACCCCAAAGTTGGAAAATTACCAGGTTACTATGGGAAATATTTCTCGGAATTGGATTAATTGCAACTGTCGCTAGTCCTTTCCCTTGGCGTTCCTTACTCGGTCGTTTAAATATTATCATATCGATTCTATCAATAAAATTCTTTACACCCTACAGGTACATCTAGGTTGATTAACGGTGATGTAAACTTTAATTTCTTATTTAATTTCGTTAATTAAATAGCTTTTTTATATTAATTAATATATTCCAATCACCTAACAAATAAACGATGTATTTTAAGCGATTACTCTGTGATATTTTTGACTATCTAGAGAGCGATCGCTTTGGTATGATCACAGAAAATATTCTTGCAAAAGCCAACTGAATGACGAGATTTATTCACGATCAATTCTCCAAAGACTACTTAGAAGAACTACTCAAACCATTCGGACAAGTCCAAGCACCAAGTCGAGTTGCTGCCGAAGTGCGAGAAATCGACGTATTATTTACACCAATTCCCACAAAAACAGCTAATCTAGCTACATTGGGAATATTAGGAAAAATGGCCACAATATCAGCCATCTTTGAACCCTTCCGTAATTCAGCATCAATAGATGAAATTAGCGATTGCATATCAAAATTATCAGAAGTAAAAAGCGCAATGCAGCGAGAAGCAAAGCGCAATAAAACCAAAATCATCGACTTGAAAATTCCGCAACTATGGATTGTGACACCCACTGCCTCAAAAAGTATCATTTCCGGTTTTGGTGGACAAATAAAATTAGAATGGGACAAAGGAGTATACTTTTTACCAAAACATTTCCGCACAGCCATAGTCGTGATTCATCAGCTACCATGTACTCAAGAAACGCTATGGCTAAGAATACTGGGACGTGGTAGAGTACAGCAACGAGCAATTGATGAGTTAACCAAATTACCAGCAAATCACCCGTTCCAGAGAGTGACGCTAGAATTACTTTACAGTCTGCAACAAAACTTGAGCATCAATCAAAATATCGAAGTCGATGATCGGGAGTTAGTGATGAGATTAGCACCACTGTATCAACAAGACAGAGAACGAGCTAGACAGGAAGGGTTACAACAAGGAGAACAAAAACTAATTCTGCGTCAGTTAAATCGGCGTTTAGGAAGTTTAGATCCATCCCTAATTGTCCAAATTCAAAGATTATCTATTGCACAGTTAGAAACTTTAGGGGAAGCATTGTTAGATTTTACTACTGTGGCAGATTTAGAAGTTTGGTTAAGCCAACAACAAGAAATCACAAATGAGTAAATTATTAATATTAATTACTGCAATAAAATTAATGAGCGATCGCTTTGGTAAAATCACTGAAATCATCTTTATTTATCGATAAGCAATTTTTAAAAGCTATTAAGAAGTAAAAAGATAAGGTTCTTCAGTACTTGTTATGCAAAACTAATAAATTTAGGGGCTTGTAACCATTTTTTCTTGTTCTTTCTTTTGCCTTTTAACTTTTGCCTTTTTCGGTCAGATCATGTTCGGATTAATGGACGGTGAGCATGGTATTTTTTCATTAACTCTTTTACTTGCGTAGCTACCAATGGATGTGTATCTTGTTGCAGTTTCGGTAATATTTCTAAAAGAATGCGATGTGAAACTGCATTTAAATATGCGATCGCGGCTTCTCTCACAAAGCCTGTAGGATGGCGTAAAGCTAGTAAAATTTCGTTACTAGTTAGGCGGATGCGGCTAACTTGAGCCAGATGAAAACAGCAAGCTAAACACCAATCAGATAGAAAATTATCCAAACTGAGCATTTTCCGCAATCTTTCACTAACTGGCATTGGTTCATATTCTACTAATTCGGCTTCTACTAAATAATGCAGTTTTTCTTGGTGCGATCGCTTATCTAAAATATTCAACAACAGAGATTTAACTGGCAGTGTCACGGTATGCTCTAAAATTTCTAAACCCCGTGCTATGTTTACTCCAGAAGGCGATCGTAAGTTAAACGCAGCTGCTTGCATTTTTTCTGGTGAATACAGCAGTCTTAACAGCAATAGCAACCGTTCTCGTCCATCTATTTCTAGTTCTAGCAGCGCTCTTTGTAGCAAATCGCAGACAACCACTGCTCTCTGTGATGAAGAATAATTGGCTAGAGTTGGTGGCTTTTGCAAGTCCAAGTAAGCCGCATAAATCTCTCCCAAAAACTTTAACTCTTGCTCAATTAAACTTTCTACCCTAGTTTGATGGAAACGATCAACTCTATTGCTGGTTTCTGGTTGTTTTTGGACTTTTAGTAAACTACGCAGAATTTGATATCTAGTAGCACCCCAAGATTTTTCTAAATGTAGCCAGAGTGCTTCAATCGCTTCCAGGGTTGGAATTTGGGCGATCGTCCGCCATGCATACATGCGTACTATTTCCGGCTTATAAGTATTGGTAGCCAACTGCAACAGCATATCCAAAGCGTCATTTTCCAATTTGACTAAAGCACGTATGGCTGTGCTGCGAGTTGATTTATAGTAAAGTGCCGCAATCAATGCCGAATAGTAATCTTCTAATCGAGTCGCCGCAATCATTTCCAAAACAGCACAGCGCACACGCAAAGATTCATCCTGCAACAAATTTGGGATGTGAATCCGCAATGCTTGGAGATAAACTGTTTCTCTGAGGGCTTTGACTCCATTGATGCGTTCTCGTTCTTGCTTGTGAGTCAACATCCTCTGCATGGTTTTGGTAGCTGCTACCTTTTGCATTGGCGTTCCCTGACGCAAAATCAAAGCGGCGGCGGTGGCGCGGATTAAGGAATGATGACGCGCTTGCAGATACTCTTCTAATTGACGCAAATTCGGATTTTCCTCAGCCAGCCACACGTAACGCAACGCCAGTGCCAAAACTTCGGGATCGATTTTTTCTGGATGTTGTTCGATTAACAGGCGTACTTCGGGAGCATAAGCAGGATTTGCCCCACCAATAAACATGACTTCCAAACTTTGGCGCTGCAATTGGGGCGGTAACTTCAACAGTAGCGGTGCTAAAACTTGCGCTGCGCCCAGCGGATCAATTTGTGCTAAAAGTTCAATACAAGAGTGTTTATCTGCGGTACTGCCTTTTTCTCCTAAAGCTTTGACTACACCCTGTTTAAAGACACGCAAACCTACTTTGGAGGCACTTAGTTCGCCGCGTTCTGCACTTAAAACTAATAAATCAACATAACGCGATCGCAGTACCCAAACTACTCTTAAACAGGTAGCTGCTGCCAATACAGTTTCACCAACAAATACCCACTCCTGTAATCCTGGAGGAACAACTCGTTTACAAACAAATAAAGTCACCAAAATTAGTAATCCAGCCCCACCTGTAGCGATCGCTTCGGCTGTCCCACCAGATAATGCTTGCATATGGCTACGTAAGCGCTCAGGGATAGGTTGATACAGAACTGGGCCGCTACTGACAACAAAGGTGTAGCGCAGCAATTCATCGCAAAATTTCAAACTTACCAATCCCCAAAAAATGCCATAAGAATGCAAAGCGGGGAATAAATTTAATAAAGCGATCGCAGCTGGTACAACAAAGCCAACACTAATCGGTAAAAGAGCGGCGGTAAAAAACACACCAATCCGTTCGATGAGTCGGCTGGACACAAACCACTGAGTTCCCAACTCACACAGTCCGACAATTCCACCAAATATACCTAAGAAACTAGCAAGGTCGCGATCGCCTAAATTAGATTTCAGTTCTCGGAGATATTGAAAATCTACTAACAGTCCAATTACTTGTAAAAGACCAACAAAAGCAAATAACTGCCATGTATAGCGGCGCAGTGGCGCTTGAATTCGCCGATATCGAGAAGCCTGTTCATGAGGAACTTGTCGTTGTGGCGCATCAGGAAACGCAGCTCGGTATTGATTGCTTAAATAAGCTAAGATTGCTGATCCTAAAACAATCAATCCACAGGCAATGAGAATAACTTTATCAAGTTTGACAAATTGCAAAATCCACGGCAAACTAAAGCCGCTAATGACATCTGCCACTAACAAGCCACTGCTAACTAGTGGGTATGTCCGTTTAATTTCGCGGATGTTGAATATTTGGTTGGCAACAATTGAGGTGTTGAGGTCGTTGACTACGTAAAGCCCATCTACCCACAGCCGCAGTACGAACACCAAAATCACTGTCAAGTAGGAAACGTGTAATCCCTCACGCAATAATACCAAGAACATGAGTGGCACAACCATACAAGGTGCGATCGCCACTACCACCCAGCGCAACGGAAAAATCTTTTGTAGCCAAGAATAAACAAAAACCAATCCTGCACCCATCGCAGCGCTGGCAATGTACATCCAAGGCAACGGCCCCGCACCATATTCATCTAAAAACAGTGCTACCGTACTATCCTCTGCCCATCGCAACCCGATAGATACAGTAGTGTAAAAGGCAAACATAATCCAAGTGCGTTCGCCTTCCTCTGGTCGCAGATTTACCCACTGTAGCAGTCGTGAGAGAACACCTTTATTGACAACCAACGAGTAATTTTTCAGTTCCATGCAGTTTAACTTTCTGATATCACCCTGCAACAGTCCAAGCAAAGATCAGGGAGCTTTCAAGCAAAAATCCCTGAAAAAACTGGGTTTAGACTCAGCAACGCCAGTTGCTACAACGCGGCGGCACTTCCTTCAAGTCGGCAAAGCCGCCCAACGGAGTGCTTTGGAAATCCGCGCAACAGCACTTAAAAAGCAAGAGTCCTGAGCAACTGAGTATTATGTTTCCCACTCAGCTCTCAGGACTATCAGTTTTTGCTAAACTTCTGTTACCCTCAGGTCGTTATGCTATTGTTAGCAGTGAATTATGCGTTGTGTTTAGAAAAGTTAAAGGTTACTTTTTGGGCGAAATCAGCATCATCATATTTCTCCCCTCTTTTTTCGGTGCTTGTTGCACTTCACCAAAGGGTTCAAGATCTGTCGCCATACGCTTGAGTAAATCTTCTGCTAAGTCACTGTGTTGAATTTCTCGACCCCGAAACATCACAGTAGCTTTGACTTTATCACCATCTTTCAAGAAGCGCTCTGCTTGTTTCACACGCACGTTGTAGTCGTGTTCTTCTATCTTGTAGCGCATCTTTACTTCCTTGACATCAGCCGTGTGCTGCTTTTTCCGGGCTTCCCGCGCCTTCTTCTCCTGTTCAAATTTGTATTTCCCATAGTCCATTATTCGGCAAACTGGCGGGTCAGCCTTATCACTCAGTAGCACCAAATCTAGCTCTTTTTCTTCTGCTAGTTGCAGTGCTTCCTGAGGAGTGATAATTCCTAATTGAGAGCCATCAGTGTCAATGACTCTAATTTTGGGGAAGCGGATTCTTTCGTTAATTTGGGGCAGATCGCGAGTTCTTTTTTTCTCAATCACAGGCATTATGATTTTTGGAAGCTCTCTTTTTAGAATATAGTTTGGTTTTGCTTGGTATGCCTCAGAAGCACAATACTTAAATAACTGAGGACTTAAAAATGAGTCTCTGATTCTACAGTAACTAATCTATAGCCTAGTTACTAATGGCTGTATTTGTCATTCTACTCATTCTGAGAGAAATTCTCTGCAATAGTTAACTTAAATTACACAATCAAGCACAGCATTATCTATTGTAACAATTATTTTCTATTTTATTGACAAATAGACGATAATATCCATCTGCTAGAGTTAGAGAGTGGAGAGTAGGGTCAGAATCTTTGTTTGTTTCCTATAAGATAGCTAAAAGCCTCTTTCCTCCTGCCTCCTGTCTTGCCTCAACTACAATTATTAGTATGTAAATTCTGAGGCATCGGAGGAAAATTTGACTACGGCGCTACACTGGCAGCAACGAGTTGGTAATCAAAGGGATTGGGTTTGGCGAGGGTGGCAGACGCGTTATACCTACATCAGACCTAGCCAAAATTACCATCAGACAACACCTTTGATTTTGCTACATGGTTTTGGTGCTTCTATTGGGCATTGGCGGCATAATTTAGAAGTTTTGGGTGAATACCATACAGTTTACGCCTTAGATATGTTGGGTTTTGGTGCTTCCGAAAAAGCCCCAGCAAATTACAGCATAGAACTATGGGTAGAGCAGGTATACGAATTTTGGGGAGCATTTATCCGTAAACCTGCTGTATTGATAGGGAATTCTAATGGTTCATTGATTTCCTTGGCGGCGGCGGCGGCTCATCCTGATATGGTGCAGGGAATTGTGATGATGAGTTTGCCTGACCCATCATTAGAACAAGAAGCTATACCTACGGTTTTGCGACCAGTTGTTAAAACTATCAAAAATATTGTTGCTTCTCCACTGGTATTGAAACCAATATTTCAGTTTGTGCGTCAACCCAGCGTCTTACGGCGCTGGGCAAGTTTGGCTTATTCCAATCCCGAAGCTATTACCGATGAACTTATAGAAATTTTGGCTGGCCCTCCCCAAGACCGAGGTTCGGCTCGTGCTTTTAGTGCCTTATTTAAAGCGGCGATCGGTGTTAATTTTAGTCCTAATGTCAAAGCTGTATTGCCCAAATTAACAATTCCCATGTTGTTAATTTGGGGACAAAAAGACCGATTTGTTCCGCCTGTATTAGCTAGTCAATTTGCTCAATACAACGAAAAATTAGAACTACTCAACCTAGAGAATGTAGGGCATTGTCCTCATGATGAGTGTCCAGAACAAGTTAACCAAGCCATTTTAGATTGGATGATTCGATGTTTTGGCGATCGCCACCTATAAAACTAGCCAATTTGAACTTGAGTAGTATCAACTGTTGAAGCCCCATTAACAGAGCGTGCCACAGAAACCATCTTGTTGAGAATATCCTGGCTAGGAACTTTGCCTTTGAGAACTACAGTACCACCAGTCTGAGCAACCCAAAGTGTATCCACATCATCAAGCTGCTGATCTTGATCAAAGGCTAACGCTACCCGCTTGGCTAATCCACTTTGGTCGTATTCGCCGTTCAATCCGATCCTTTCTGGTGGAATAGGTTGAGTCGCTGTAGGGGTAGCATTTGCAGTAGCAGCTTGCGGTACTGCTTGCGGAGCAGGATTTACTTGTGCATTTTGTGGTTTTTCTAAACCAAATAATCTTTTTAACCAACCCATAAATGCTGATCTCCTATGAAAATTCCATAACATCTTGAAGATAGAGGTTTTCCTCATCATCTTCATCTGCCAAGGAAAAGATCTGCGCTTATAAAGGTTTCTGCTTTCGGTATGATTTGTCTAGAACTTCTGTGTAGAGAGTGTAATGAGTGCAGGTGTAAGTTTAAAATAGAAAATCTCACTTATCAAAAAATTTAGTTTAACAGTACGTGTAGGGTAGTCATTAGCTAGTGTTTGCGTTAGTAATATGCTACCTGAGCCTGTGTTGGCAAAGATGAAACATACCCTTTCTGTTCTGGTAGAAGATGAAGCGGGTGTTCTTTCCCGCATTTCTAGTTTGTTTGCCCGCCGTGGCTATAACATAGAAAGCCTTGCTGTTGGCCAAGCTGAGCAGGGAGGAGTTTCCCGCATTACGATGGTTGTCGCTGGTGACGATCGCATAATCGAACAAATCACTAAGCAACTATACAAGCTGGTTAATGTGCTTAAAGTTCAAGATATTACAGAAACTCCCTGTGTAGAGCGAGAGTTAATGCTTTTGAAGGTTAATGCTACTAGCAGCAACCGCTCAGAAGTGATTGAACTGGCTCAGATTTTCCGGGCGCGAGTCGTAGATGTAGCAGAAGATTCCCTCACTCTGGAAGTGGTAGGAGACCCTGGAAAGATGGTAGCGATTGTGCAGATGTTACAAAAATTTGGTCTCAGGGAAATAGCCCGAACTGGCAAAATCGCCCTAACTCGTGAATCTGGTGTGAATACTGAGTTGCTCAAGTCTTTGGAAGCAAAGGTTTAGTAAAAGCGATCGCATTGCTGTGTTCTTAGAATCTCATGCAGTGGCATGACTACAAAATTGTTGCAGATATTACCCCGACGACTTTGCGGGGTTTTTTCATGGTTATCCAATAGCTGCGTACTGATTTTTATCCCAAATAAGAAAGTGCTTATTTTAACAATGCAATATACTTTTCTGCTAAAAAAGTATATTCAAATTTATAATTTTAAGTATTACTACTTAAAACAACCTACATACAAGAACATTAAATTCACATAATCAATATAGATGTACGGTAGTCATTGATGAAGATTTCACCAAGCTAAGTCTGTGAAGACTGTGATGACGATTGTATTTATAGCAGTTAAACTGTTTCCCTAGAGATTAGAGATTAGGTAAAGAGCTGAAGTTGTAAGATATCAGCTTTTCACATAAGGTTAGAGTTCAGTAATATACATAGAAAACCGTAGCAGTTCCCCTACGGTTTTTTTATTATGCCAAATCTTGCGTAAAAAAACTTAATTTTGTTCATTTTTAGTTGTAACAAAAAACTCTATTTAGTGGCGAAAAACAACGCAATTTTTCAGAAAACTAGATTTGCATTCTCAAATTTTCCAGTGATTTTACCGCACCAAAAATTAAGCAAATATGAATACAAAAGAATATATAGTTCGCCAAATTTAAAGCGTATGTTTTTAAAGAGCTTTGGTAGCGTTGTAGTAGCAATTACATTGTTAGCAGGTAGTACAGCTATTGCTCAAACAACTAATAACCGTTTAGCATTTCACGTACAAATAGGATCTGATAATGATGGCAATCCCATTATTTTAGATGCAGGCTCTGTACAAGGAAGTGATTATACTATCTTGCAAAAACAGGGAAATGGCATATCAAAAACTACTTTTCATGCTTCTTGTGCTGAAGGACGGTTATTTTCAGAAAAATCTTCTATCTATAACGCAGATGGACAGTTAATTAGTGAGCAGCAAACCAAGCAAGAAATTACCCCTCAACCTGGAACCCCTGAAGCTAATTCGATGGAGATTGTTTGTCAAACAGCAAGTAATGATGGTAATCCCTAAGCATTAATGAAATATCACTAGTACAAAAAGTCAGACATCAAACGTCAAAAGAAAGAGTGCTTGTTTAATCAGCTTTTTGCCTGTTTCAAAGGGTATCTGTATTTACGCAATGCTGTACTCGTCAGTATAGTGATGAAATTACTCTGTAAATAAGTAAACTACGTGAACCTTATTAGCGAAACTTTTACGAGATTTCATCAGTCTGAATTTTCAAATTCTGTAAAAAAACTATCAATGTCTTCTTTTAATCAGGGTATTCCTGGATTACCTGATCTGACACATCCAACAGAACTTATCCAGTTTGGGAGCCAACTACTCAAAGCCTCAATTGTATTAGTATTTTTGGTTTTAGCTTTGGGCATAGCGATCGCACTTATGAGTTTTGCCTTGCGTCGCCATCAGCAAGAAAACGTGATTTTTCTTGGTGAATGGGTTTTGCGTTACTCCCAAATTTTACGGGGATTACAGCATCTGACCTTGGTATTAGTTCTGTTGGTAGTCGGATTTTTTCTTTTTTCAACTTTAGGCAATCGCTATCATCACTGGGAACAGGCAAAGGTTGTGCAACTTGCACAAACTGTAGCTGGTGACAAATTAGAGCAAATAGCACCTCAAGTTCGCTATGTCATTCAAGAGCCATTCACTTATAGCAACCAAGTTAACGGCAAAATAGTCAAAGTCAACGATACACGCGAAGTTAACCGTTTCCTCTCCTTAGCAGGCTCACAGATTCAGGTCAAACTTGAGCAAAACACCGATGTTCAAGGTCGTAGTGCCATTTATCGCATAGATTACAGCGCAGATTACAAAGTTGTCAATCGACTCAAGGATATTCAAAGTTTTTTCTTTGAAGCACCCCCACCCGATGGCTACTCACTGCTGGCTAACTATAAAGTAGAACGTTCTGGCACACGACTCGAACCTCGCAATCCTGGAGACTATGGATTTCCCTTCAGTTTGCAACCAGGAGAAGAAGCTAACTTTCGTGTTACCTATCAAGCTCAAGCAGGGCCGCGCTGGGTTTACAATGCTGCAGGACAGATACTTAGCAATTTCCGCCTCACAGCAACAGCTAACTTTGCTTCTGTTGATTTTGCTAGTGGCATTGTACCAAACGAAATTAAAGTTGATCGCCGCAGCACTCAGTATAGTTGGATATTTAACGACAATGTTGCTGTTAAAAATCCTTTTGGAGTTTTTACCAACACCTCACCTATCCGTAACACGGGGATTCTACCTCGGTTGTTATTATTGGCATCAGCATTATTTCTGTGGTGGATATTGCTGTTGTATTTGTCAGTGCCAATGAGTTTGCAAAATGTGGCGATCGCATCTGGTATTTTCTTTGCTTGTATTTTGACTTTAACCTACCTAGCTCGCTTCATGAATGCTGAGTTAGCCTGGACAATGATATCCCTCGTCTTTCTCACCTTAAGTTGGGGATTAGGCTCAAACCGCAGCGCTTCTATTGCTGTGATTATCTGCTCTATTGCTGGGGCAGTGCTACCCGTATTTGGATTATTAGTTCCGTTTAGTGGTCTAACTTTGAGCGGAGCCAGTTTACTTTCAGCAGTGTGGTTAGCAGTGCGTCACTGGTATAGCTGGTACAGTTTTCCTCCAGAAGACCGTGTTAAGTAAGTGCCAACAATTGTCAGAATCAATAGACTTCTTGCAAAAGTCCTTATTTGCGAACTTTTCTTTGCGACTTTGCAACGGCAGTTGCGTGACTGTCGGGAAACCCGCCCAACGCACTGCCTCGCCTTTGCGTGAGACAAAAAAATATTTATGCAAGAGGTCTATTCATAGCAATGAACCATATGCTGCTATATCTAGTCATTAGCATCTTAATGTCTGTCCTAAATTTACTATCAAAGTACTTGACATTACCCCACCAAAAACTGCTATATTAACAGAGGTGAAACGATGGGGCGTAGCCAAGTGGTAAGGCAGCGGGTTTTGGTCCCGCCATCCCTAGGTTCGAATCCTAGCGCCCCAGTAGTAAGAAAGGCTAAATTTCAGCCTTTTTTTAATATTCATAACCTGACTTCTCTCATGAAATGCCTCTACAAAAATCTAGTGAGAGAGAAAGATACAGGACTTAAGCACAAAGGTTAGTTGTTGTGATTGGGTTTAAGAAAGTGAGGGTGTAGGTGTATCACGGTTTTGCTCATTTACACGTCTCTCCCTGACACGCCTTGTTTAAACCTTTGATTTTTCGTATCTGCTGCATAAGTCATTAAGATAGTCGTTAGGTTAGGTTTTAATACGCTCAATATCAAGTTGGAGCGTAATTCACTTGTGATCACCCAAGAAGTATAGTCGTCGAAGCATAGTTTAGGAAAGTATTGATCACTCACAGCCTTGAAGAAACTGGATTTATACTCAGCAACGCCACTTGCTACAACTTTGGGAACCAAAGTTGTAGCAAGTGGCTCCTCAGCAAGAAGTTGCAAAAAAGTTCTCCCTGCGGACAAACTTCGGTGACTTAGCACTTTGCCATAACTTCTACAGAGTGGGAAGTTAAAAATTTCGTGTAGTTCAAAAGGAATATTCCAGGAAACTAACAAAATTGTCCTACGCAATGTTACTGTATTTGTATTGCGTTACCCTTTACTAAACTCTATTTGTAAAACTGTAACCAGAATGATGAGTATAAGAACGAAGTTCTCAACAATACCTGCGTACTTAAAATTGTCTAACGTATTGGTTAGTTAGTCAATCCAAGAATTTGCCAGGGCATAGCAACAGACAAGGTAACTTACAAGCATTCTCAGCATCTATACCTAAATTTAAATAGCAACTTTTCTGCATCAAACCCCTGTCGTTTAATTAACACACATTATGTTGAAGTCAGACAAACACCTTTACCTGTCACAAGCTAAATCTGCTCAGTTCAACAATGATGATGATGAATTACATATCGGTCAGATTTTTGCTACTCTGCGTCGTCGATTATTGTTAATTTCTGGGATCACTGCTTTAGTAGCTACAGCAGCGGTGTTAAAGGCAGAAACAGATCCTCCAATATATCTGAGTTCGTTTGAGATTTTAACCAAGCAGGTAACTGGTGAGACTAAAGTTATAGCTAGTGTGCCTCAGACAATTACTGATGAAGAGGCCACTGTTACGTCCTCATCTGGCAAGGGAACAAGTCCTGTAGATACAACAATTCAAGTTTTACGTAGTCCTCGAATTCTTGATCCGATTGTTGACCAACTTAAGACAAAATACCCATACATTACTTATAATTCGCTGGCTAATGGCTTAATTATCACATCGTTATTGCCAAATATTTTAACTGTTCAATATACTGACCCAGACTCAAAATTAGTTAGTGATGTTTCTAAGCTACTATCTGAAGCTTATTTAGCGTACAGTTTACAAGAACGTCAGTTAGATGTTGATCAAGCAATTGAGTTCGTTAATAAACAGAGAAAGCCAATAGAAGCACGGGTAAAATACTGGCAAAATCAACTCCGAAATTTACAAGTAGAAAATAACTTAATTGATCCAGCGCAGAGATCTCAAGAATTGGCAAACCAACTTGCTGGTTTGCGCCAACAGCGGATAGAGAATCGGTTACAACTAGAACAATTGGTAGCAAGATATCAAGATTTGCAAAGAGAATTAGCCCGGAGTTCTGGTGAACGAGCAGGTAATTCTTTACTAAGCGAAAATGTGCGTTATCAAAGAATACTCGATCAAATTCAAGCAGTAGATATCGAAATTGCTCAAAGGTCAGCAGTGTATAGTGAAGAAAATCCAGCAATGGTGACGCTGAGAGAAAGGAAAGCTTATTTACTGCCTTTGCTGGCTGGAGAGGAAATGCGTTTGCAGAAAGAATTGCAAAGCCAAATTCGGACTGTTTCAGAACGCGATCAGTTTTTATATGACAAAATCAAAAATCTGAATAACGACGTAAGATACTTAGCTACTCTAAGTCGTAATTATACTAATATTCAACAACAATTAGAAATTGCCAACGGTGGACTGACTCAATTTACAGCTAAACAACAAGCGTTAGAAATTGAGAAAGCCCAAAAACAACAACCTTGGCGATTACTTGATCCAAAATTAGCTACAGTCAATCAACCTAGTGCTATTTCTAACAGTGCCAAGCTGAACTTAGCAATTGGTGGTGTTTTAGGATTACTGTTGGGTGTAGGAGCAGCTTTAATTGTCGATAAATTAAGCAACATCTTCTACACGGTTAAAGAACTCAAGAACAATACCAAGCTGCCATTATTGGGCATCGTTCCTCTGAGAAAAGAATTAGAAGCCGCACCGCAATCAAATTTATCTAGAGGCTTACAACAAACCCATCGTGCTTCCTTCTTTGAAATTTTCCGCTCTCTTTACACCAATATTATGCTGTTGGGTTCGGACGATCCCATCCGCTCTTTGGTAATTAGTTCCGCAGGACAGGGAGATGGTAAGTCTACTGTGGCTGTACAGTTAGCGCAAGCAGCAGCAGCAATGGGACAAAGGGTGTTATTGGTAGATTCTAATCTACGTTGTCCTAGTTTACACCAGCGTCTTGGCATCCTGAACGTTCAAGGCTTGACTGATGTGATTGCCCAAGATTTAGATTGGGAAAATGTAATTGAGCGATCGCCTATTGAAGAAAACCTGTTTGTCATGACTGCGGGGCCAACACCTCCAGACTCGGTGCGGTTACTGGCTTCTAAGAAAATGCAGGATTTAATGAACGAACTGCAAAGCAGTTTTGACTTAGTGATTTATGACACGCCACCACTACTAGGGTTTGCAGATGCTTACCTGTTAGCATCTAACACCAATGGTATTGTTTTGGTAGCTGGCTTAGGTCATTTAAAACGTACTGCCTTACAGCAAGTACTAGAAGAAATTCAGATATCTGGTACACCCCTGTTAGGTATGATTGCCAACAAATCCAAAGATGCCACACCTGTTTCGCATAACTACTATCAGCAATACTACAAAAAGAGCATTAGTGCTGAAATAGTTGAAGTTGAAACAGTAAATAACGACGAGCAAGCTACCTCTGTGTTCAGAGGACTCAAAAGGCGCTAGTAAAAAAGGCTCAAGTCTTTAGACACGGAGCGGCTTGCCGCAGGCTAGTATGAAGTATTAAATTAAGAAAAGTACTAGATAATGTTTCAGAAGCCAGACTTTGAAATCTGACTTCTGAATGTTTACTTTTCAGGTGATTTTAAAGCTTGATCTAAAACTTGCCGAGCCTGTTCTGCTTTAATTCGTGCTTCTTGGTAACGCAGATTTGCTTGGGCAAAATTTTTGAGAACCTTAAAACCTTCCTTGAGACGAGTAATTTCCTCTTCTGTGACTGAGTTATCAGAAAACAGAACATCAACAGCTTTGCGAATTTCTAATGCTTCAGTGCGTGATTCTTGCACTTTCAACTTCAGTGTCGCTAAGTTACTTAACACTTGGACTGCTTGAGTAATAGCATCCTCACCGTTCGCAGTATCAATAGTTGATTCCTTTACTTCAATTAATTGTTGAGGGCCAAATCCTTCTTCTAATTCTGTAGGGAGTTTACCCGCATCCATCAGTTCCATCAACTGATCCATTGCTTTATCACGGGCTTTAGCTGAATCTTTGCCAGGAACATTAAGGATGATTTCTGGGCTTTGGGCGAGAGTATACTGAACCATATTTAAGGACAGAAAATTTGCTGGTTAACCAAGCCAAGGCAAATAATTCTAACACGTAGACAATGGCAATTAATATCTTTTAGAATGAAAAATTAATCATTCTTGTTGCTGATTTTGTTTCTCAATTTGGAATTAATCAACACCCTCCCAAGCCACCGAAAATAAAACTTTATACTAGAGAAAGATAGAGCAATTTAAACAGGAGGGGAGAGCAATGGCTCCCAATCCCACTATCATGCACGCTGTGGAACAACTGGGTTATCGAGTTACCATTGGTGATGTAGCAACCCAGGCAGGATTAAATATTGCAGAGGCTGGGCAAGGCTTACTCGCTTTGGCGGCTGATGCTGGTGGACATTTACAAGTAGCAGAATCTGGTGACATTGTTTACCTATTTCCGCAGAACTTTAGAGCAATTTTACGTAATAAATATTTGCAGTTACGTTTGCAAGAATGGTGGCAAAAGGTTTGGGGAGTTATTTTCTACTTAATTCGCATTTCTTTTGGGATTTTTTTAATTGTTTCGATCGCCTTAATTACTATTAGCATCGTCATTATTATTACTGCTGCTAATTCTGATCGCGATAACGACAATAGAGGTAGTAATTATAGAGGTGGCTTCTTTTATTTCCCAGATTTATTTTGGTATTTTAGTCCCAACTACTACGATACTTCCTACCAACAAAGGCGACACAACAGCCGTCAAACCAGCGAGTTGAATTTCTTCGAGGCTGTCTTTTCATTTTTGTTTGGGGATGGTAATCCTAATGCCAGGTTAGAAGAACGCCGTTGGCAAGAAATTGCGACTGTAATTCGCCATCAGCGTGGTGCAGTGGTAGCAGAACAAATTGCTCCTTATTTAGATGACCTTGGCCCAGGATATAAACAAGAGTACGAAGATTATATGCTGCCTGTACTAATCCGATTCAACGGGCAACCAAAAGTTAGTTCTGAGGGACAAATCGTTTATTATTTCCCAGAATTGCAGGTCAGAGCGACTAAAAAAGGTCGTCAGTCAGTGCCAGCTTCCTTAGAGGAACTGCCTTGGCGTTTCAGTCGGGCTGGTTCTGGACAAATTATGTTGAGTGCTGGCTTAGGAGTTCTGAATTTTGTTGGGGCTTTAATACTGGGAAATTTATTAAGAGATGGTACTGTTGCTGCACAGTTGGGTGGACTAGTCGCTTTTGTTCAAGGAATTTATTGGCTACTGTTGGCTTACGGCATTGGATTCTTAGGTGTACCGCTAGTACGTTATTTTTGGATTCAGTGGCGTAATAAAAAAATTGTGGCACGTAACCGCGATCGCTTGTCTCGCGCCAGAATATTAACCAATCCAGATGCAAATTTACAGGAAAAAATTGACTATGCCCGACAGTTTGCCGCAGAAAATATGATTGAAAACAAAGATTTAGTTTATTCCACCGAAACAGATCTACTAGACCAAGAAATCGAGAATTCTGCCCAAATAGATGCGGAATGGCAAAAGCGACTGCAAAGTGGAGAATAATTGATGAAGTGTGAAGGATAAATTTCATACTACCCTTCGGGTAGACGCACAAAGCGCGTCTACATACTTCCCTCTTACTTCGCTTTAATCGGTGTGAGGGCTACACCTTGATAATAATGTCCCAAAATTTGCAGATGGTTGATGCCACGTCGAGCTAGGTTGTATGCTCCCCACTGACTCATCCCTAAAGCATGACCATAGCCTAAACCTTGCAGCACAAAACTACCATCTGCACCTTTGCTCACATTAAAGCGGGTACTTTTCAGTCTGAGTGCGGTACGTACTTCCTCACCTTGTAAGACTTTTGTACCTTTGTCCCCAACAATTTTTAAGGCTTTCACACTCCGAAAAGGTGAATACTTTTCAGCAATTATTTCCTTGACATTGCCTACACCAGAAATTCTGGCGCTAATTTCCGCAGGAGAGAAGGTTTTCACCCAATTACACTCGCTGACATTTTGATCGTAGTCTTGAACAGCCCGCAGGTAAGGTAAAGTATTTCCCCAGACATCTTCTACATTTTCGGTATGTCCGCCAGAACAAGCATGGAAAACAGAGAGAATAATTTTGTTGTTATAAGTTAGTACTTGCCCAGCAGTGCCATCAACTGCTGCGTAAATAGAAGGAGATTCACTTTTGACTCCTTGATAAATTTGCCAGCGATCGGGACTAGCGCCTAAATCGTAAATAGGATTATTACGTTGTTTTTCTCGTTCGTAGAGGGCGTAGGTACGAGCCGCGATCGCTTGAGCTTTGAGGGCTTCTTGCGGCCAACTAGTATTCATTTCACCACCAATCACGCTGTAGAGGTATTCTTCAGCATCCACCCAGTTAACCGCCGTTAAGCCTTTTTCTGTAGGGACAACTAAAGTTCTACCTCGATACCAGCGATCGCCAATGTAAACAAATCCTTTACCTGTTGGCTCAATCCAAAATAAACCAGACTGCCACTTATCTAAAGCTACTCCTCCAGGAATTGCTTGAGCATAATATGCACTCATTGCTGGCAATTGCCCCAGAGCGCGTCCGGTGCTATCCTTGACCAGGGCAGCCGTAGAACTACCGACTTTAACTTGATTAACTCCTCTCTCAATTGCCACGCGTAAAATCACCGATGCTTGAGCTGGTGCAACCAAAGCAATCCACAAGAGGATACCCATCCACCAATGCCGGAATTTAAACTGAGAAAATAAAGAGCCTAAAAACAGTTGGAATTTCATGCTGATCATCTAATCACAACTAGTATCTGCTTGACGCTTTGGAATATGGCATCTACCACTCAAGATGAGACAGTTCTCCAACATAGGAAGTTGCCGCCTCCTATCAATTATGCATTGTATTTTTAGTAGAGATGATAAAAAGGGGTAGAGTAGGCGACGGGTAATAACTAAGGACAAAGGACTAATGACAAATGACTATTGACCAAATTAAACCTGTTGGTAACTTCTCACCTCATTAGCGATGATGCCTATTAAATTTAAATGGCGCAAAATTTCTTGCGCTTGTATTAAATCACTTTGAGTTAGCTGACCCATACGCCCTACCATGACAATTTCATGGCAATATCCAGCTAAAATTCTCGCATCGGCTGTACCTAAAATAGGCGGAGCATCAACCAATACTAAATCGTAAGTTTGCTCAAGCTGTTTGAGCAGTTCTTTCATTCTCTGAGAACTGAGTAGCTTGATTGTATCTTCTGGTTTAGGCCCAGCAGTCAAAACATCAATTAAGGGGTGAACAGGCTGGATGTAATTATGAATGTGAGTACTTGTTTCATCTAGCAATAATAAAGATAAACCCCAATCATTTGATAATTGCAGGATTTTATGCAGGTTAGGATATCGGAGGTTGGCATCAATTAATAAGATACGACGATGCATTCGAGCCGCACTAGCCGCCAGTCCTAATAACAAAGTAGTCTTACCTTCCCTTGATAAAGCAGAAGTAAACATTAAAGATTTAAAAGGTAAGGGATACTTAGATATCTGAAGGTTTTGGTAAAGTATGTCCAACGTTTCATGGCACGGCAACCAACTGTCAGTTTCCTCAAAAGCAGAAGTTATATTACGTTTTCCATTGCCAGAAATATTCGGCAGCCATTTCTTCAGTCCTCGTGGTGCTAGTTTTGGTACAGATCCCAGTAATCGCAAATTTGTTGACTGCTGTAATTCTTTTGTTGAATAAATAGTGCGAGTAAACATTCCCCAACTTAAAGCCACTGCAATACCTAAAATTGGACTAATTACCATACCTGCTAACAACAGCGATAATCTGTTAATGCCTGTAAGCTTTCCTAAACTTGGTTCTTCTAATACTTGCCATTCCAACCCTCCTTGAGCAATTTTCAATCCTAAAGACTGTTGTGCTTGCAGCAGTTGTTCAAGTTGTTTGCGTTTAGCTTTTACTTCTGGCAGTAAACGATTATATTGCGCTATTAAACTTGGGTATTTACTAAACTCAAATCGTAGTCTTTGTTCTGTTTCAGCTAAACTCTTTTCGTTAGCAACTAGTCCTAAAGTTGTTGTTTGTACTTGAATTAACTCTTGTAATAGCCTTGGATCTACTCCCTCCATCTGTTCTGGAGGAGAAACAGGTTGATGAATATCTTCTAATAATTGATTTACCTCTCTTTTTAAGAGAAATAACTGATTCTGGCGTTGCTCTTTGAGTTGTTCTATTATCGGAGATTCATCAGTATAGCGCTGTTGCTCTTTTGCTAGAGTTAGTTCGGTCTTTTTAAAGTCATTCAATAGTGTTTGGTAGCTACTTGATTGATTTAAACGCGAAGCAATTCTGGCTTTGTGAGATGAAGTAGCTATTTCTTGCTGTAAGTTATTGTAACGAGCTTGCACATCTTGAAGCTGGGCGCGAGTAATTTGTAGTTGCTGTTGTACTTCAGCCAAAAATTCAATTAAAATTTTACTCTGTACTTCTGGATCAAGCAGATTATGTTTCCGGCGAAAATACTCTAAATTTTTTTCTGCTTGATTTACCTCTTGTTTAAGCTGGGGTATGCGGACATTAATAAAAGCTAGACCTTTATTTAAACGTTCTTTTTGTTGTTGAATATTGTAGTTTTGATAAACTTGTTGTAGCGCTTGCAATACTCTCTTTGTTTTAACTGGATCGTCATCGTTGAAAGAAATTTCTAGTATTTGTAAAGGCAGATTATTAGCTATGATTTTCTCTTCTAATTTTGCTACTGAAATTTTAGCTTGTTGACCGTTAGCTTTTTTACTAATGATATCTTCGACTGTAATATCTGGATAGTGCGATCGCAGTAGAAATACAGCTTGTTCAATTAGCTTAGGACTCAAAAGAATTTTCATCTGCGCTGTATAATCTACAATTGCTAGATTAGAATCTAGAATTTCGCTATCAACCCCATTCACAATATTACTTGTTGTGACTCCTGTATTTAAATAAGAACTCAAAAGTAATTGCATTGAGCTTTGGTAATTAGATTTCGTATTAATAGCAATTAAGCCGACAACAGACATTACTGCACACGAAACACCTAATACTAAAAAGCGTCGCCGCCGCAAAATTGCAGATACTTGTCTCATACTAACTTTGTATATGGGAAAGTTAAGCATTCTTTGTTGATGATGAAAAATCATATTAGTCTCTATGAATTTTTTTAATTATTTAAACAATTCATGGAATTAAATTCAGAAATATTTTGAGAAACTAGAAAATTATTTTAGAAATTTCATAGATTAACCAAATATAATTATTTGTGCAATCAAGTCAATAGATTGTCATTAAAAATATAAAGATTTTTATCTTTACGAATCTATCAACAAAAAATAAATATTCTTCGAGAGTAAAATAAGTGAATATCAATCGTCAATACTCTCTGAAAATCTTTATCAGATCCTAACTACATAAATTTGAATAATATTGGTGCAATTTTTTATAACTTAACTTGGAATATACTGAGAGTTATAAATAATGCAGGTATTTAATAAATAGATTAATTTTTAATACTAGAAAGTAAATAAAAATACTCAATAATATATTTGTATGGATGTATCACTTATTAACTCAAGCCAAAGTAAAATCAGACAGATATAGTAACTTTCGACTAAACATCAGTTTGTTGAGCCTAAGTAGATTAACGAAAATATTAACTATTAAGTGTTTGAAAAAATTCTGGAAAGTAATAGTTATAAAAACAGTTACATCTGTATATAAAAAACATACTTGTTTTCTATAAAATATATAACCAGTTAATAACTGCATATTTTATTTTTTACCAAAAGGAAATAAATGCAGTTAATTTTTAGCTGTTGTGTTGATTAAATTAAGTGAAAAATTTATAAACTTATCAGATTTTTCCTGTTAAACGCTTACGTAGCTTGTATGCACAAAATTTCGCTCAGGAATAATAGCGTCTACCGCGTTGTTTACGGTTCGGTATAACTTTAAGTAGACGGAAAAGGTTTTACCCAGCCAAATTGAATAGCCTGATCAAGAGCGATCGCAGCTACAATAAACCACAGCACACTTTCACCAGCCAACACCGCACAAGGTAAATTCCAGCCAACCTCTATCTGCGCTAACCCGCGCACCAAATCAAAAGCTAAAACCCCACCAGCTTTCAGTTGCGGATTTTGTTCTTGGCGGATGATATAGCGGTAAGTCACACCAAAGAGTAAACCAGAAAAAGCGGCGATCGCCCAACTGATCAACCAGTGCCAATTCGCCGTAACTTGCAGACTAGTAAATATCTCAAAATACCTTGCCAACACCAGAGTATTGATCAAATTAGTCATCAAGCAGGCAAAACTCAGCGATAAACCCCCAATAATTCCTGCCTTCAGGGATTCTAACCGTTCTGCCATAAGTTGCGTATCTGATATTCCGTTCATTTGAAAAATGGAAAGTAGCGAGTAGGGAGTGGGGAGTAGTGAATAAGAAGAACTTCGACACCTGTTCTGACTTCAGCCTTCATACTTCAGACTTCAGACTTTTCAGTTACCAGTTCCCGGTATGATAAATATTAGAGACCTTTTGTAATTATTTGCAAAATTTAGAACTATGGGAATTTTGACATTAGGCTGGGTATCACTACTAGTTGTGTTCACTTGGTCGATCGCAATGGTAGTTTGGGGACGCAACGGACTGTAGAGGAATCGTGGAAAGTCCTTTTCTGAGTATTTTGGCTTTACTTGCCTTAGTGCTGTTAGTAGCAGTTACTGGCGGCGTTGGCTACTTGACGTTGGCTGAATGGCGTGATCGCCGTCTTCGAGAAGTTGAAAAACGCGAACAGCGACGCACATCTCCTAAAAAGCGATGATGCGATCGCAGTTGAATAATTGTTTGCAGGGATGCGATCGTTAATATCGCGTCCCTGTATTGTTTGCAGTTAAGCAAAAGAAAACAGCTACCCCAAACAAAACTATTCTTTCTCTGTTAACTGATGCCAAAATTTCGGAAATATCCCTAGAAAAATCTACTTTAAATGTTAATTTTGATGTTTTTCTTGATAAAATTGCTGATTAATTAATTTCGATGGACATCAAAACTAAGTAATTAATAGACTCGTATGATTGAAGCCAAGTATGTAGGAATCCGCTTTGATTGTTGAAATAACTTACGTAGTTAGAGAGTAGGGAGTGGGTAGTACGAAAGAAGGCTTTTGGGGATTAGGTCGTTTTTTCAAACATCAAATATCAGTCCTATAAATTAATTTAGATATATAACAAATTAAATACTGTTATCTTTCGTGCTGACGAGGGAATTCTAAAATAGAAGACTTTCAATATTTAAAGTCCTATAAGGAATGGAAAACTCTTCTACCATACAACCGAATTCAAAACAACCAGAATATCATTCAGATATTACATTTTCCCTGTATCAGAGCGAGAAACAAAAAGCCTTGTCTGGAGTAATTGCCCGAATTCGAGAGACTTTAGATATAGACACCATCTTCAAAATTACAGTTACTGAAGTCCGACAGTTACTGAAAACTGATCGAGTGGGTGTATTTCGCTTTTATCCTGAGTTGGGATGGGAAGGGGAAATTATCTACGAAGATGTAGGCCCAGAATGGGTTTCGGCACTAGCAGCCAAACTACGCGATCACTGCTTTGCTGCGGAATTTGCCATTAAATATCAGCAAGGCCGGATTCATGCCATAGCTGACATATATCAAGCTGAGGCTAGTGATTGCTATATCCAGATTTTAGAACGATTTCAAGTACGTGCTAACATAGCGGCTCCCTTAATCAGAGGCAAAGATTTATGGGGATTGTTATGTATTCATCAATGTAGTAACTCTCGGCAATGGGAAGAATCAGAAATTGAGTTTGTACAACTCATTGCCGCACATTTAGGAGTTGCCTTACAACAAGCAGACTATCTCGAACAGGTAAAAATCCAATCGGCACAACTAGCACAAGCAAAAGCTAGAGCCAAAGCAGCTGAGTGGCAGAAAACCATCGCCATCACCGTTGAGAAAATTCGTCAGTCTCTAAATCTAGAAAGCATTTTTCGTACCAGTACCGCAGAAATTAGGCAGTTGTTAAATGCCGATCGCGTCGCTATTTA
The DNA here is from genome assembly GCF_020829595.1 of Nostoc sp. CHAB 5844. Classification (GTDB taxonomy): domain Bacteria; phylum Cyanobacteriota; class Cyanobacteriia; order Cyanobacteriales; family Nostocaceae; genus Nostoc_B. The sequence continues at coordinate 18,346 of NZ_JAIVFW010000062.1, read as the reverse complement.
TCGCTTCAATCCTGATTGGACTGGTGAATTTGTTTTTGAATCAGTAACAGAAGGTTGGATTTCTCTGATCGATGAACAGTCGCAGCAACCAAAATTAAAAGAAAATGTCAGCGAGTGTAGCGCTAAAGAATTAGCCCAAACCCCAGTGATGGATACTTACTTACAAGACACTGAGGGTGGTCGCTTTACAAGAGGTGAAGTCTATCGTATTTGTCATGATATTTACGAATATGGTTTTACCGACTGCTACCTTAAAGTTCTAGAAAGCTATCAAGCCAGAGCTTATGTTATTATTGCTATTTACCACGGTCAAAAACTCTGGGGCTTACTAGCAGTGTACCAAAACACTGGCCGTCGTGATTGGCAAGAAGATGAAGTCTACTTACTTACCCAAGTTAGTACCCAACTAGGTGTAGCTTTACAACAAGCAGAATTCTTACAACAAATGCAGCTGCAAGCAGCTGCGATCAGTAAGGCGGCTGAAAGACAAAGAGCGCTGGCAAATACCGTTGAAAAAATTCGCCAATCGCTAGATATTGACGCTATTTTTAAAACCACTACCCAAGAAGTCAGAAGACTTTTGGAAGTAGAACGAGTGGCAATTTATCGCTTCTACCCGGATTGGAGTGGTGAATTTGTTGCTGATTCCATTGTTGATGGCTGGACACAAATAGTAAAACCCCAGCCGGTGACAGAACGTGTATTTCTACAAGAAACACAAGCAGGCAAATATCCTCGTCATGAAGTTTTTGTGCCAATTTCCCAAGGTGAAAAGTTGTGGGGTTTGTTAGTAGCTTCTCAAACCTCTCAGCCACGTTATTGGCAAGATGAAGAAATTAATTTATTAGCTCAAGTCGGCATCCAGCTAGGAGTAGCATTACAGCAAGCAGAAGCATTAAAACAAGTGCAGATGCAAGCTGAACAACTTGCTAAAGCTGCTGAACGAGAACGAAAAGCAGCCGAAAGAGGAAAGGCTTTAGCCATCACAGTCGAAAAAATCCGCCAATCCCTTGACTTAAACACAATTTTTGTCACCAGTACCCAAGAAGTTCAGCGGTTGTTGGAAGTAGATCAGGTGACAATCTACCGTTTCCGTGATAACTGGAGTGGCGAATTTGTCGCTGAGTCAGTAGCCCCAGGTTGGGCATCAGTCCGCAAACTTTTGAATGTAATTGCTAATGACTACTTACAACAAACCCAAGGAGGCGACTTTGCTAAAGGAGAGATTATTGTAGTTAGAGATATTGATCACAATCAAGATGCTTATCAATATATATCTTTGAGCCAGTTGATGGAAGCGCGATCGTATATGGTTGTGCCAATTTTTCAGAGCGACAAACTTTGGGGATTACTGGCAGCTTATCACAACACCGTCGCCCGTGATTGGCAAGAAGATGAAATAGATTTATTGGTGCAGATTGGTAATCAATTAGGCGTAGGACTCCAACAAGCAGAATTACTCGAACAGACTCAAAGGCAAAAAGAAGAACTTACACAAACTATTAAAGAATTGCAACAAACTCAAAGTCAGTTAATTCAAAGTGAGAAAATGGCTGGTTTAGGACAGCTAGTTGCAGGTATTGCACACGAAATTAACAACCCAATAAGTTTTATTTTTGGCAATATTACTTATTTGACTGAGTACACTGAAGATTTGCTGAAATTGCTCCGAATGTATCAGAAATCTTATCCCAGACCAAAAGCAGAAATTCGAGATCTATCAGCAAAACTAGATGTAGATTTTATTACTGATGATTTACCGAAGATGCTGTCTTCGATGATGATGGGAGCAGACCGAATTTCACAATTAGTTTTGTCTTTACGAACGTTTGCGCGACTGGATGAAGCAGAAAAGAAGCCTGTTGATCTACATGAAGGGATTGAAAGTACTTTGTTAATTCTGCAACATCGCCTGCAAGCAAATAGCCGTTCTCAAGCCATTGAAGTAATTAAAGAATATGATAACTTGCCCCGTGTAATTTGCTATGCAGCCCAGATGAATCAGGTATTTATGAACATTCTGAATAATGCTATTGATGCTATAGAAGACGCTGTGGCTGATGGCAAAATCACTGAGAAACTAAAAATTTGGATTCGGACAAAAGTTACAGAAGATAATACTATTCAAATTCGGATTGCTGACAATGGTTGTGGAATTCCAGATGATTTGCGATCGCGCATTTTTGAACCATTTTTTACCACTAAACAACCAGGTCAAGGCACTGGTTTAGGTTTATCTATCAGCTACCAAATTGTTGTAGATAAACATGGCGGTCAACTCAAGTGTGTTTCTCAACCAGGCAAGGGTTCAGAGATTTGGATAGAAATTCCTATGTAATTCGTAATTAAATTATACGTAGACTTATGTTGGGTTTCACGATTATGAAACCCAACATTATCAATAATTTATTGGGTTTCATAGTGTCTTATACCAATTCTCTAAAATTCGGCAACAGATTCAAACCCTAAAATTTAGATTCTGTGAGACTTCCCTAATTACGAATTACGAATTGGAATTATTAACACTGGTTTTTGAGTTTACCAATCAGGGTATTAAGATTAATTTGATTAGGCCAGCCTTGAGGAACATTGCTGGAATTGTATCCTCTGTCTCGCAAATCTTGAATATATCGGTTACGGATGTAGGTGGTATCAAAGTTACCGAGACCATCAAAATAAACATCTGTTAAGTGAGCCGGATCTAAAGCCATTTCACCTCTGTATACTGCGCCATCATTTGAGTCATCCCAACCCCAAGGTGTATTAGCAGAATCGTTAGCGCAAGTTGGTGTACCAGCACCACAGCTACTGCTAGAATCTCCCTTGAAAGTTCCCCAACGAGCAAAAGTTATCCCTGTAGAACTAGACGCTTCATCTAATTGACGTTGCCACAAACCACCAGAAGCAAATATATCAATCAACGAATACAGTACACTGCGATCGTTCCCTGATGCAGGTACTTCGGCAGTAGTTTTAGAAGGATAGTAGATAATCCCATCTTCACTGCTGGCTCCACTAAAATCTCCTGCGTAAGGCCAAGCTTTTAAGCCATGACCTTTGGCTTCCTGAGTTGTCAAGGGATGCAAGGAACCGTTATAAGTGTTTATTGTCAGGGTTCCATCAATATTTTCTGCACCACTTCGCAAAGGACTACCACTTGGTGTGAAGGAGTAGAAGTCGTTATGAAATACAGTTACGATACCTTCGAGTTTGCCAAAAGCTGAACCATCTTTGCGAACGATCGCCAACAAACCTTCTAAATCATTTTCGTGTTCTTGGTCGAAGGGAATGTCAGTCCAATCTTGCGGATGGAAAAAGGAATAGGTGATGAACCTATGAGTACAAGTCTCAGCCACAGAATAGTAAGCATGAGCATTCAGCGGATAATAGGAGAGATTATCCCAATTATTCGTGCCTCGCCAATCTCCGTCATAGTTAAACCGTGTAATATAGTCACCACTGTATTTAGTGCTGTCGGTATCTTGATAGTGAATTGGCGCATGATCAGCCGCCAAATCTAAATCTGTGGGAGTTTGGGCAATTCCTCTGAGTTCTGTCAACGTGCCAAGTGCAATCGCCGCGATCGTACCAATAGCAATCAGGAAAACTTTTTTCCACATCATCTGTTACTACCCTGGATGATCAGTAAAACTCAGGATAAAAACAGATATTTAAGAATTGGTTTGGGAATGATGTCAACTAAGTTAAAACTCGCTTTCCATAACATCCAACCCAACAAAAAACCTCGGCGAAACTAACCGAGGTACAGGGGAGAAGTTCAAATGACGATGAGTGATACAGATACCGAAATCAAAAAATTTTAGCTGATTGCAAAAGCACACAAAACTAAAACACTAACAAACATAGCTGCAACAGCACCTTGGATAACATAGCGACGTTGTTCCCAAATAGCTGGGTACTGGGCGTAGTACATCTGAGGTTCAGTTGCGTAGTTATTGAGAACGCCGTCTTCATTCACAGTGGTGTACATAGTCTTTTTCCTTATTTGTTAACTTATGTAAATAAATTTAACAATATTGTTACGATAAGTCAACAGGGCTTGACAAAAAAAGGCTAATAGCTTTAATAAAAACTACTTATCTGCCTTTGTATAGGGGTTTGATCACGAAAGGCGATCGCACCGCTGTCACTTCACTCGTAGTTTCTCAGTATCTGACATAGAAATATATTAATAATAAAGTTACAAATATTTTATCTACTCATATCTATATTTTTTAGATTTAATTACTTCAATAACATCATCATGACGTTGACCTTCGATAATGTCATTTAAATGAATCTTGCCTTCAATATATTGCAGATGAATGCGCCATCCAGATAATTTATCTATATCTGCACGATAGATTGCTTGTTTAATACCTTTAACTTTTCGCAGCCTAGTTTTCGGAAAATTTCTAGTTCTATGGCATTCATTATCTTCTAACTCTGCTAAAGCTTCTAGAAAATCAATTTTTAGCTCATCAGGTAAAATTTTCATAGCTTCATAAATAACACCATGCTCATCTAAAAGTGGTTTAATTTGTGGCATTAGCTAGAGTGAACCTGAACTTCTTGATTTTTCACACTAAAATCTTGATAAAGAGACTCGGCTACCAAACTGTATGCTTGTGAAGCATCTTCAGTACGGACAACTCTAAACAAAGTTATCACTGTTGTATCAAAAATTGGATCGTCATCAATAGTAAGTATTATTCTTAAATTTTTATCGATAATTAAGGCATAAAGAGAAGAATCATATTCAGCACTAAATTTAATATCTTTTAACTTAAGAGCCTGATTTTCTAATAAATTTTTGTTTTTAGAAATTAGTTCAACGTATCGATTTAGTTTTTTAATAACCTTAAATTTTTCTCTATTGGTAAAGTTCTCTAGATCTTGTTCAAATTCTTTAGTCGATTCAATGAGTATTTCCATTTAAACAATTCTTGAATCAGAATACGAAACTTACTTTAATATAACTTAGTCCTATAGATGATTAAAGTGCTATAAGTGTAGACATTTAAAAAAAATCGAAGCATTATTGTAAACGACTATGAGTAAATTAGCTATTTGATCAAAACTTCAGAAAACTTAGTTAAAGAACTTGTAGTTATCAGAGATTATCTTTAACACCACAGTTATGACTAATAAACTAGCATCACCTGTATTTATACTTTTATTTGGACTTGCTATTACTCAAACAGTTGGATGTACAACTTTTAAGAACAGTTCAGCTGTTGTTGCTCAAACTTCACCCAAACCAGCACCTCAAGTAATTGTCCAACCAGGAGAAGTTCGCGCCTTACTAGGCAAGTTGGATACAATTCCTGTTTTTAACAGCAATAGCCCAGAATGGATTAAAAGTGAGGGTATTTTACTTTCTACCTTTCCTGTCAACGGTAAAAAAGTTCCAGCTGCACATCTCAATTTTCCTTTTCAGGGACGCTTTGATTTATTCGCCCATCATTACACCCACACGCCTAAAGATTTACAAACGCTATACATGGGTGTAATTCTGCATAACCCTAGTAAAAAACCTGTGACGATAGATATTTTGCAAGCAGCAAGTTATTTGATGCAAGATGCACCATTTGTTACCTTACAGCCCTACCTAGAGAATAATGATGGTAAGGTTTATTCTGGGCCAGGGGCAAGAGCTGTTAGTGATGTTCTGCGAGGTGTCCGTCAAGCTGATTTCCCTGCTAAGTTAGTGATTCCTTCTGGTGGAAGCCGAATGTTGCTGAATCATTCAATTCCGGTACGCAATTTAGCAAAGCCCGTGAATGGTCGTTCTAGTTTTATGCGCCTGCGGAGTAGTGATAAGGTGTATGCAGCGAGTATGGCGATGTTTGCGAAGAAAAATGCTGACGGTTCCGACCGTGCGCCAACTCTTAGTGAATGGCAAGGTTTACTAAATAATGGCAGTTTTGCGGGGCCAAGGGATAAAACCCCAACTCAGCCAAATGCTACTAGTGGTTCACTGATTTATGGGCGTGTGGCTGGTGTTTCTCAAGGTTCGCAATGGCAAGCCAATTTGGTGGATAATCCGAAAGCAAAGTATTTGACTATTCCTGAGCGTGGTAAAGGTATTTCTTACGCTTTAGATACTCTGCGCGGTGGTCGATTGGGTACTGAACAAATCCAAACGGCTAAAATGCTAGTGCGCTACCCCGATACCGCCTACGAAGCGCACGGTAATTATGGGGTGGAATATAATCTCAGTCTGCCGCTAAATAACAATACGAATCAACCTCAAAAGGTGACAGTCACACTAGAAACACCTTTAAAAGAAGACAAGTTATCTCAAGGTGGTGTTCGTTTCCGTAAACCATCTCTCGATTTTCCGTTTTTCCGTGGTACGGTGCGGCTACGTTATGTTGATGACCAAGGAAAACAGAAGACGCGGTATGTACATTTATGGCACAGAACTGGTCAGGTTTTAGAACCGTTGGTGCAGTTTGTTCTACCGCCTGTAAGCCAACGTAAAGTACAGGTAGATGTGATTTATCCACCAGATTCTACACCACCGCAGGTTTTGACTGTGCGAACTTTGTAGATAAAACATTTAATTAATTCGCGCCTGTAACCAAGTCTGTAAATCAGCCACACTTGTAAAATCTAGCAATGCTTCGCCCAATTCTTCTAACATCGGCAATGGCAAATCCACAACCAAAGAACACGCCTCTTGAGGAAGTTCTCCCAATCGCTTCCTCAACAGTCTAATAATCATGTTAGCCGTCGATTTTCGTGCTTCTTCTTGTACTTCTTCTTTAATTTCTTGATAAACTCTTGTTTTCTTCAGAGTAATGTCTAACATTGACTCTACCTCCCTTCGACTTAGTTGCTCAAACCTATATGTCATGATGGTCGTAATGATTTCAATTATTGCACGACTTACTGTTGAAGAAGCTTCTTGACGAGTTCTCGCTAATAAATACCGAGCTTCTGAAGCTGCTTGCTCTTCTTCTACAGTAGTTAACACCATCACCGCCACCCACAAAGGCAAGGAACGGATATCTCCCAACTCATCCAAATATACCCGATGTACTTGGTTGCCATTGAGTAACGTTCGATGCGGATGAATATCACTTTGTTCAATGCCACGTGATGGATAAATTATTACTGCTTGCCAATCACTAAATCTGTCACGGTTGCGGTAGAAATACAGTGCAGATTCCGCAAATACTCTTTCATAAAGCTTTTCGTCTTTTTGAAATTGCACTTCACAGAAATATACAGTATCCGGACTTTGATTTTCTGGTGGTAAAAATACCCCATCAATTTCAAATTTAGGTTCTTTGACAGCTACCGAGTCAAATTTATATTCACCTGCATTTATTGGAGGATTTGTTAATAGTTCAAATAATAATGTGGGAGATTGTTGGAATAATTTGTAAAAAATCGAATCTCGACGCATGAAGGATTGCTGTTGGAACCTATCTCAAAAGAATGCGTAGGCTACGCCTACGCAAAAAATTACTTACCGCCGTAGAAAAAGGCAATTTCTTTTTCTTTAAGAGGTGCAAAACCTGCTTCGATAAGCTTCTGATCGAGTTCTGGTTGAGGAATGTGTTTGGCTCCGATTCTGACAATACGCGATCGCATGGTATTTGAAACACCACTACGTTGTCTATTTGCTTCTAGCGCCATGACTTGGTTATAAAGGTCTAGCTTGGCGGTAGGAATGGGAGTTCCATCAAAATCTATACCTTTGGCGATCGCTTCATCAATCGCATCTGCACCTTTGGTTGTGGAATTTACTTGGTTAGTTTCAGCAGTCATGGCTATTTGCTCTTTCTTCGCTCTGGGTAGATCTTACCAGTCTGATTAACACTTCAGGACTTACGCAGAAAGATTATTTGTTGAAATTGGGTGTAAGGGTGTAAAGGGTGTAGGGTTTAAGGGAAAATTCTACCCTTACACTCCTACACCTTATAAGCTAATAATCACAAAAGTTTGCTTGTTGAAACCGCAAGGGGAGCCAGCGCGCCCCTTGCGGGTTTCCCGACAGCCGCGCGACTGGCGTGGCTCTTGAGCAGAGGAGCCAGTGCGTTGCGGTGAATCAGTGCGGCGGGAGGGTTTCCCTCCGGAGCCACTTGCTCCACTTGCGGTCTCCCCAAGTGGAGCAAGTGGCATCAGGCAACTGTGTTAGCGCAGCGATCTTCGACGCTCTTGAGCGTCACCCGAAGGGAGGTTCCAAGAGTTGTAGCAACTGGCGTGAGCAGGGGAGAGGGTTTGAAGTTTTTCCCCAAAATTTCAATTGTGCAACTTGTAAGCACAAAAGCTTACCCCTAAACCATTGATTTTTCGTCTCAATACCTAACTCCTGAGAGACACTTGGCATTTTGGGAAATTTTGGATTAATCTCGAACCAATGGTGTAGCAATAGGTGATGCTAATGTCTGAGGCTCACATCTCTCAAAACAACGATCGCACCCTCGAAAAAGCACTAACTAATAGAATTATCGATGATTATTTCGATCATACCGACAGTTGGTTGAGAGCTATTTTACGTATGTGTATATTCTCGTTAGCTCACTTGAATAGAAAACCAGTATTTATCGTGGAATGTCCGAATCAAGCTGTAGCAAAACGTTTAAGTCGCAAGACTTATCCTTTCCGAGGGCTAGTGTATTATTTAACAGACAATCTGTATAGCGGTGATCGCACTTTGTTTTGTTATCAGGAAAGCAAGGACGGTTCCTGGCGGTGTTTTGATACTAGTACCAATTCGTGGAAAAATTTGAGTAATTTGCGATCGCGTAACTAAAGTCTGAAGTGTGAAGTCTGAAGTTACTTTAGTCGCTTGAACGCGGTTGGCGTGTGATTATACCACCTATAAATGCGCCTAAGATTGTACCAGTCCAGAGTCCTCTGGTGCTACCTTGAAACATCGCTCCTGGTGCTACCCATGTATTACAAATTTCTTTAAAGCCCCAAGGCTGATTTTGACATTTTTGGCTATGCAGCATCAGCGTGATTTGTCCGTTGATGTAGCTACCAAAAAATCCGGAAGCTAGGGCTATAAAGGTACAGGTTAGGATTTTGTTTTTGGTCATTTGTCAATAGTCAAGGGTCAAAAGTCAATTGTCAATGGACTTTTGACTTTTGACTATTGACTCTGCCAAGCAGATCAGCCTGTATTTCGCATCCCCGCAGCAATACCATTAATAGTTAAGAGTGCGCCTCTCAGTAACTCGCCTTTGCTGTAACGGGAGTGAATTACACCAGAGGTAGCTGTAGTATTTCTTGCTTGGCGCAGGCGCTTGAGTAGTGAAACCTGGATAAAACCTAGAGGTACAATTGTACCGTTACGCAATTGTACTGAACGCTGCAATACAGGATCACCATCTAAGAGTCGATTGTGACCGGTGATTTTGAGGACAAAATTCCTTGTGAGATAGTATTCGCTGGCGATTTGCTCAAAAACTTTATCAAACCTTTCTTTATCTTCAGGGTTTGATAATTCCTGCACATAATGTTGTGCCATTTGGATGTCTACTTTAGCCAAGGTCATTTCCGCCTTAGAAATCACCATTTTGAAGAACGGCCACTTCATATAAAAGTAGCGCAGTAATTTCAGGTGTTCTTCTGGTTCTTCATTCAAAAATTCCTGCAAGGCTGTCCCCACGCCGTACCAAGAAGGTAGTAGAAAACGGGTTTGTGTCCAGCTAAACACCCAAGGAATCGCACGCAAACTGCTTAGATCTTTCTTACCAGAAGGACGGCGTGCTGGACGAGAACTAATTTGCAGTTGGCTAATCTCTTCTATTGGGGTGACTTGGTGGAAGAAATCAATGAAATCAGGCTGTTCGTAGATTAAAGCACGATAATGTTGCCGTGATCGCACTGCTAGTTCTTCCATAATTTCGTTCCAAGGTTCAATATCATCAAACCCTGTCCGTAGCAGACTTGCTTGAATTACGGCGGTGGTAACGGTTTCTAAGTTATATAAAGCCAAATCTACCAAAGAATACTTAGAAGCTAAAACTTCTCCTTGTTCAGTAATCTTAATTCGTCCGTTAATACTGTGTCCTGGTTGTGCCAAAATCGCTTCATAAGCAGGGCCGCCACCTCGTCCGACTGAACCGCCGCGACCGTGGAAAATCCGCAAATGTACACCATATTCTTCGGAAATTTTCTGCAATGATTTTTGGGCTTTGTGAATTTCCCAGTTGCTGCTTAGAAAGCCAGAGTCTTTGTTACTGTCGGAATATCCCAGCATGACTTCTTGTAAGTCGGGAGCGATTGTAGAATGGGGATTTGATTCAGCATAAGAAAGTCTTTGCTGAATATTTTCATAACCGCCAGCCAGCAAAGCACGATATAACGGAAGTTCAAACAGTTGGCGCATGATGCTGCGGGAACGCTGCAAGTCTTCCACAGTTTCAAATAAAGGTACAACTTGAATTGTGCCAACTGCAACTGCCGGGTCGAATAATCTGGCTTCTTTGGCTAAGAGTAAAACTTCTAGTACGTCGCTGACTTGACGACACATACTAATGATATAAGTTTGGCAGATGTTGACACCAAACTCTTGTTGCAGCGATCGCAAAATCCTAAAGGTTTCAATCACATCGTTGGTTTTCTCTGAAAATGGCAATTCCGCTGGAATCAAGGGACGGCGGGTTTGCAATTCTGAGGTTAACCAAGCAACGCGCTGTTCTTCTGTCAGGTCGTTATACGATTGGGGCAGTACTTGCAAATATTCCAAAATCTCATTCAGCGCATCGGAGTGGCGGGTTGATTCTTGGCGAATATCTAACTGTGTCAGGTTAAAGTCAAAGATTTCCACTTGACAAATCAGATTATCAAGTTCTCGACAACTGAGACCAGTTTCGCTCAAATTCCGCTGAATTAACCGCAGTTCTGTCAAAAATTCCTCTCCCGAACGGTACATCGGTGCATCTTCGTTGCTGGGAGTTTCGCGTTTATATAATGCTAAATTGCGATCGCGGGTATTTTCCAATCGCCTTAATACATAAGCCAGCTTCAAGCGATAAGGTTCTTGGCGATAACGCAAAGCCAACGCATCATATATATCACTTAATTGTGACTGATCTAATTCCAGAGATTCCAGCAAATCTGGTAAAACATCACTCCAGTGCATGGATATACTCAACAATTCAATCAATGTCTTCACTGACTGGATATATCGCTCCAGTACCATTTTGCGCTGATAACAAGCCGTCTTCCAGGTGATTTCTGGTGTCACCGATGGGTTTCCATCTCTATCAGAACCTACCCAAGAACCAAAAGAACAAAAGTTTTTGCGCGGTGGTTCCAGCCAAGCAAAAGTTTTACTCAAAGCATATTTAAACCGTTTATGCAGTTGGGGAATCCCATCAAATAATACTTCTTGGAAGTAGTGCAGGGCATAATCGACTTCATCCAAGACTGTAGGTTTGAACTGATGGAGTTCATCTGTGCGCCACCAAAGCCGAATTTCTTCGACTAGCTTTTCGCGTAACTCTCCTGATTCCCAAGGATAAGCACCAGCACGATTTTCGACTGCATCTATCTGTTGCAGGAGATTTACTACTTGCCGTTGTTTATCGCGGATGGTGTGACGGACAATTTCTGTAGGGTGTGCTGTAAATACCAAACGCACATCCAGTTGCGAAATTAGACGTTGAATTTGTTGAGGTGGCACATTTAGATCGTATAAATAAGGAAACAGAGTGGCAAAAGTGCCTTTCTGTTTGTTGTGCATTTTGCTAACCCAACTTTTGGCTAACAAGTCTGGGCCGATACCTTTGTTGACAAAGGCATCATCTTCTTTATCATTTGAAGAATAAGAACTATCTGATATGGTGTCTGCACTTGTTAGTTCTGGTTCTAGTTCCGAGTAGCGGGTTAGTTGCTGCTTTTGTTCGTATTCTTGCTCTATGATGTTAATCAGCTGAAAATACAAGGCAAAAGCACGAGCCGCCCGAATTGCTTCATTAATATTCAGTTGTTCAATTAATTTAACTGCTGAGGCTGCTTGGTCGTTGGTGGCTTGTCCTTCTGGCGAACATAAATCGCGCAATTGCCGCAATAAATCTACCATTTTCTGGCCGCATTCTTGCCGCAGCACGTTCTCCCATAATTCTTCAACTATTTGGAGACGACGACGTAAAAATAATTCTGATGCAGGGTAATAATTCGCAGCGTGTGACACAGAGTATAAAAGCGAACTCATATTTGCTTCTCTTGTAAAGCCAATTACTGTTTACATTTTTGAACTTTGTGATTTACGCTCATTGTTTTCTATGAGCGGTTTATTTGAATAGAATTCAGGAGTCAGGAGTCAGGAGTCAGTATAAATACTGTATGACTGGCAAGTGAATAAGTAGTTTTAAGACCTCAGATAAATGGAAAATTGAGCGTTTTCAAATGTGTGGTCAGTATTTTTACCCAATGATTTATTCTGAATTCTGTATTCTGACTTCTGAATTCTTCCTCAATTTTTAAAGTATAAGTTTTAGCTTTTATTAGTTAATTCATCGTGATTAGGAAAGGGAAGAATCGGCAAGCGATCGCCGCGAAACAATTCTTCACTAGCTAGCCCTACAGATTCTAGGGCTTTTACGGTGAACTTTTGGGTGGTGAGCAGCAGTAGTATAGACGCTGTACCTATTTCTAGGATGAGAGATTGGGGAATGCTAAACAAAACCAGATTTAATCCGGGGTTGGGTGAAGATTGGGAGGTGATAGGAGGCATTGCTAATTTTTGGTTGTTGGCAAAGTAAAATGAAACGCAAAACTCAAAATCTGTATGACTTGCAACGATATAAGACTATCTTGGCCTATTTTGCAAGCACAGAAGGTAACAAAAGTGTTAAAAAAAAACAGCAAAATATTATAGACCTATGGTTCTAGTTTACAAGTGCAGGCAATACCCCCAAATACTCGCTTCCTGTAAAGTTAACTGCCCATGAAAAAAGTATTACCAGATAGCCAGCAAACGTTAGTGCAATGGGTAAGCCAAGCAACAGGCATCAACACTTTAGGGGTGAAAGTCCGGTTGCGGGGAAATGACCTACACATTCTTTGTGAAGCAACCGAGTGTCCTCTACGCTGGCGCACTCTTTCTGATTTGCTCCACGCACTTCAGCAAACAAATTTAGATGTCTTAACAAGTAACGAACAACCCTCAATATACCAAGTATTGGTTTACGGGCGAAAAAAGGGTGAAAATCGACCCCAATGGTGCCATCGTGTACATCTAAATCAATTAGATAAGCACCTAGAACAGGTAGAGCAAGCATTAAAGGAATCAGAAGCATCAAAGCCTGGTGGGTCGCTCATTATATCAAATGAGAGTTTAGCCCGTCGCGGCGATCCGAATGCGATCGCTCATTATCTCAGTGAAACTCTCAGTTCTTTGGGTGTGGGAGTCCAAGTCAAAATCAAGCCGCATCAACCCAAAGATAAAAATCAACCTTTAATAAATCGCCTATGGGTTTTTTGTCAATCTGCCTATAGTCCAGATTCTTCATTATTGGCAGAAACAATCGCCCATAAACTCAGACTGTTAAAGCTAACTGGCTACCAAGATGCAGTCATTACTTCCCAAGTCAGTGGTGAAACGAGCAATGATTGGGTACTGCGGGTAGATTTAACCCCTCCAGAAGTGATGCTCAAAGAATGGGCGCGTTGGGGGGATGTCCAAGCGATCGCTCGTTTATTAACTGAAATATTATTAGAGTTTAAAGTCACTGTCCAAGCATCACTCAAAGAATCAACTCTCCATCTTTTTTGCTCCCCAGCTTTTGATCCATTAGAAGATGCACCAGCACCAGACAAAACAAAATGTCTGGAAATCATCGTATCGCATTTAGAAGCGATCGCCCCTCAAGGCATTCTCGGCGCTACCATTTACGGACAAAGAACTGCCCAAAAGCAACCAGCTTGGATTGATTGGATATCTTTACCTGCGGCGCAACATCCAGCCCTGGCTACTTCAGCATTAGAGTTAGCAACAAATGGCGATGAACCAGCCACTCATTTCTTACTAGAACGCTTACTAAATACTGATTTAGAATGGCGCTTGAAAACAGGCGGGATTCGCGTCATCTTGCTACACAAAGGTGACTTACTGCACATTATGTGTGATGCACCTATTTGCCCTAACCGTAAACAAGTTGCTAATAAAGTTACCCAGTTTGTCCGTCAGTTAAAATTGCCTGGGGTAGCAGGGGTGAGAGTTTACGGTCGCCGTGCAGGAAATAAAGAACCTGTTTGGCATCATGGCGTGGATTTTGTGCAGCGCCAACGTTTAGTTCCTGAAGCCACTCCAGAGTTTGCCGCGACTTCCGAATATGTGGGTGAACTGATAGTTAAAGATAGTCAAGAACCCATCTTCCGAGTCGAGTTAACCTCAGAAGAAGTACAAAATTTTGTCTCAGAAGTAGCAAGAGATTGGATTGTCACAGCCAGCACTACAGTTAAAAATTTTCTGCTAGGAACACAAATATTTACAGAAGTCGGTCAGTCAGCCGTAGCAGATCCTGATCTCAAAGGTGGACTAAAAGTTACATTAGTTTGGGGAACATTGGGATTATTGCTCACACTCCAAACTGATTGGATTTGCGGTCAAATTGTCACTCGGACGCTACCTCGTGCGTCGGTGGCTAGTGTTCCTGCTTCAGCTGCTGAACAAAAGCCTCTTGTAGATGCAAAAGTGAAGCAGAGTGAGAAATTTGAATTATTGACTAGTTCGGCTGAGCAAAAATTATCCCAGTCAAAGAATTCAGTCTTCAACGCTTCTGGGTTTACCGTAAGTAACGATGATTCTGAACCTACAACTTTAACAGCCGCACCATTAAAAGAAAAAGCTACATCTGCCGCAATTTTATTAGCGGCGCGATCGCAAATGCCTAGTTTCAATGCTCGGCAATTAGATGAACAATTAGCTTTGTACAGACAACAATTAAATATTAAAAGAAATCCGCCGGATATATTAATTATTGGTTCTTCACGGGCTTTGCGTGGAGTCGATCCGGCTGAATTATCGAAAGGTTTAGCCAAACAAGGATATCGCAATATTGACGTGTTCAACTTTGGTGTCAATGGTGCTACAGCACAAGTTGTAGACTTTATTATTCGCCAAGTACTTGAGCCATCGGAATTACCAAAAGTTATTCTTTGGGCGGATGGTTCCCGTGCTTTTAATAGTGGTCGAGACGATATCACATTTAATGCGATCGCTGCTTCTCAAGGTTATAAAAAAATCTTAGAAAAAGCACAAAACACTGTTATTAATGATGAATCTGCTCAAAATACTGCCAAAGTACAGGAGAAACCAAAAAGTGAGAAAAAAACCGATAATATTACTACTTATCAAGCTATCAATAATGGCTTTAATCAAGTTTTAGCTGCCTTTTCTAGTACCTATCAAAATCGTAACCAACTTAAATCTTTACTGCATCAACAACTTGATGAGTTGCCATTAATTAGCGATCGCAATTCCAAAGAGACTCCATCAATTGAATCTATATCTGATAACTCAGAAGATGAAACTTCTCTGCAAGCAGTTGATTTTGACGGTTTTTTACCTTTATCGGTGCGGTTTAATCCTGCTCGATACTATCAAAAACATCCCAGAGTGACAGGCAATTATGACAATGACTACAAATCTTTCCACATAGAAGGTAAGCAAGATGCTGCCTTCCAAGAAGTGTTGCGGTTTACTCAGTCTCAGCAAATTCCTCTGATATTTATTAATATGCCTCTCACCACCGAATATTTAGATCCAGTTCGCAAAAAATACGAGCAAGAATTTCAACAATATATGCTCCGGTTAGCAACTAATCCCAACTTTATTTATCGGGATTTTAGCCAACTTTGGCTCAGAACAAATGACTATTTTTCTGACCCCAGCCATCTTAACCGCTACGGCGCTTACGAAGTCTCGAAAAAATTAGCGATCGACCCAGTAATACCTTGGCCAACAAAATAGAAAGGCAGCAGTGTAAGGAGAAGAACAAATAACTAATGACAAATGACAATTGACCATTGACTATTGACTAAAACATGAACTTTATATCAATTTCCTACGGAATATTTTTACTGAGTATATTAGGTATTTACTGGACATTAGCTGAACAAAAATGGCGTTTATGGACTTTATTAATTGCCAGCCTGGCTTTTTATGCCTCTTGGAGCATCCAATACATACCACTTTTATTAGCACTAACTTTTATTAACTTCCGTCTAGGAAGAGAAATTGGCAAAAATACCTCTCCTGGAGAGCATAATCTTGATTGGCAAATTTCTAATGAAGAATGGCAGTATGCTAATGCAGATTGGAATAGTCGCCGTCTGAAATTATTGTGGCTGGGTGTAATAATAAATGTTTTATTACTGCTAGGTTTCAAGTATTTTGCGGCTATCGTAAACTTGATTTTTCCTCTACAAACTACTTCACCAGAGGCATCTTTTAAAGTCATTGCACCTTTGGGAATTTCATTTTTTACCTTCGAGTGTATTGCTTATTTAATAGATGTCTATCGCGGCGCTCCTGCCACTGACCATTTTCTTAAATTTGCTACATACAAACTCTTTTTTGCCAAATTAATTTCCGGCCCAATTACGCGCTACCACAACTTAGCAACTCAGTTCAATACACTCCAATTTCCCACAGCCGAGAGAGTAGCCGAAGCATTGTGGTTAATTGCCAGAGGCGCAGTCAAAAAAGGACTGTTAGCCGATAATTTAGGTATTTTTGTTGATTTATGCTTTGGGAATTTGCAACGAGCAGGTAGTAGTGACCTTTGGTTGGCAACCTTTGCCTATGGTTTGCAATTGTATTTAGATTTTAATGGCTACGTAGATATTGCCCGTGGTACGGCTTTGCTGTTTGGTTTAGTTCTGCCAGAAAATTTTGATTTTCCTTACTTCAGCACCAGCATTGCCGATTTTTGGCGACGCTGGCATATGACTTTAGGTGATTGGTTACGTAACTACGTATATTTTCCTTTGGGTGGTTCTCGGCGTGGTTTGATTCGTACTTGCTGGAATTTGTTTATTGTGATGGTGATTGCAGGTATTTGGCATGGTTCCGCCTGGGGTTTCTTCGTTTGGGGTATTCTGCACGGAATTGCTTTGGTAGTTCATCGACTTACAGATGATTTGAGCGATCGCCATGAAAAACTAGCTCACTTCTGGCAAAATCCTCTAGGTATAGTTATAGCTTGGCTGTTAACCCAATTAATGGTTTTTACTTCTTGGATTTGGTTCCGCTTACCCAATCTCCAAGATTCTTCTTTGATAATTCAGCATCTCTGGGGTCACACGGCTGACGCACAGTTTGCCCAAAAAGTGTATGTGGAAGCCTTAACTATCAGTCCTTACCAACTCTCTTGGCTGCTGGTAATTTTAGCTGCCTTTATGGGGCTAGTCTACGCTTTGAATGGTCGATTGAAACTAGAGTTAAACTGGCCAATCAAGCTCGTTCTCGTACCCTTATGCTTTTATGTTGTGTGGTTACTAGCTCCTGAAGGCAGCTTACCTTATATATATTTTGATTTTTAATTTGTAGCAATCGAAGCATAGTTTAAGACATCAACAGATAATAAAACTTAGATTCCACAATGCTTTGAACTCTTTCATCTGCTATGACTTCTTGGTAGACAGGCAGGACTAGTGGCTGGCTTCAATTTACAATTTATGAGATATACGACTGGGTAGCACAGCTAACCTTACTACCCTGCTAATTTTTCGTATTCTATACAATTGAAAACCCCTATAGATTCTAAATGCTTGACTCTTAACTACATATTTTTTATTAGAAATTTTAATTTTCTTTATAAATAAATATAAATCTAGGTAACTAGGCGATCGCATCACTAAAATTGATTGGATATTGAAATCGCTCAAAATTTAGAAAAATCAAAGCTTTTGCTGCTTTTGAGGACTGCTATAACTCCGAACAAAAACTTTACATTCAGTGAGTTTATGCAAAAAATATGTTACAGAATGTTAAGTTAAACGTGGAATTAAAGTAAATTCATGTAGACTTATTACAACAGGCAAAAAGATTTGTCTGTCTCATATCTAACGAAACAAAGCAATCATAAGAAAATGACCACAACCTTACAACAGCGCTCAAGCACGAACGTATGGGAGCGGTTCTGCAACTGGATCACCAGCACCGAAAACCGAATTTATGTCGGTTGGTTCGGCGTACTGATGATTCCAACCTTGCTGGCTGCAACCACCTGCTTCGTCATTGCCTTCATCGCGGCACCCCCCGTAGACATCGATGGTATCCGTGAACCAGTAGCAGGTTCCTTAATCTACGGCAACAACATCATCTCCGGTGCAGTTGTACCTTCTTCTAACGCAATTGGTTTGCACT
>NZ_JAIVFW010000061.1 GCF_020829595.1 Nostoc sp. CHAB 5844 | reverse complement strand
CCCGTTTTAAAGCTTTTTGTAGTTTCTCTATTTGCTGGGAAGTTAAATGATTTTTTGCTGGCATTCTTCCACTTGTTTGACTGAATTCAGCTTTCTATTATACCCTATTTAAATGCTGAACAGCTTATCAAGGTTGTAAATTACGATTTTATCACTGATGATGAAATCGTAATTGAAATCCAAAATCAGTCAAAAATTGGTCAATGTCCTCGCTGTAGAAAGACAACCTCTAAGACCCATCAAAATCATTGGTATATGGTCAGAGATATACCAATGAGTGACTATCAAGTAATTTTAAAAGTAAATCGTCGTCAATTAAAATGTACAGAATGCCAGAAAGTATTCAGTGAAAAACTATCTTTTGTAAAAACCAGAAGAACTTATACAAAAAGACTAGGAATGAAAGTAATAAAGGAAGTATTAGAAACTAATGTAGAGAATGCAGACAGAAGAAATAGAATGACTTCATCTGAGATAGAAACGCTATAAAAGAACTGGAAGATGATTTACTAAAAGAAAAACCTCATCAGATAAAAAAGTTAGGGATAGATGAAATCACACAGTTAAAAGGAGGAAAAAATTATGCAGCAGTATTAGTAGATTTAGAAACAAGAAGACCAATAGCTTTGTTAGAGAAAAGAAATAAAGCAGTTATAGCAGAATACTTATTTGATTAAGCTCAATTCCCAGAGAACACCGCGAGAGCGAAAAACCTATGACTCAAGACCAACCAGACAGATTAGACAGAATTGAAGCGACACTAGAGAGAGTGTCACAACAACTTGATAATCAAGTGGTGGTTAACGCTGAGTTGCGACAGTCAGTAGGTCAATTACAGACTGCTGTAACCGGGTTGCAAGCTGCTGTAACTGAGTTAACCAGTTCGGTTGGGTCGCTCATTGGCGTTGCCAACCAGCACCAAGAAAACTTTATGGTACTGGCGACAGAAATGCGTGAGATTCGTATTGATATGCGAGAAATGCAAAGCGAAATCCGCGGACTTCAAACCGAAAATCGACGCATTCTTGGAATTCTTGAAGGCTTGGAAGAAGAATAAGCAGTTTTTAGACTTGGCAGCTCATCGGAATCATCTCCGGCGGCTTGGTCATTACAAGGTTGACTCTGGCTGCTTATCCCAGTGGCTATCATTTGTCCGTTGGGGAACTGGGGGTTCCCCTTATCTTTAGGCTGCTCGGATTCGCTCGACTCGGAACTGTTCTACAGCAATCTGGTGTTTACATTTCGCGCCTCTCCAGTGACAATCTCCACATTCACAGCGCGAGCGTGGGTCAAATTGACCAGGACGTACTGTGTAGTAGTTGTTCTTTGACTTGACCACATACTCACCACCATGTGCCTCTGTTACTTCCACCAACTGAGAGCCACCTTTTCTTAGCTCGGTGTGGTCAGCTAAGAACGCTGTTTTGCTCAGGAAGGTAGAGCATCTACGACCGCCTTTAATCGTGTAAGTGAAGCGAAAGCGTTTATATTTGTCCTGGAAGATTTGACACTGTGCAATTGAACATAACCACCTCTGCGTTGTCGCGCTTTCAGTCAACTGGTGGCTGTGGTTTCAAAGTAATTTTCAGGAGATTTGAGCAATTGTTACTAAAGTTGGTATTGATCAATACATGAAGTTAATACTTTTTGATACCTCTTTTGAAAGTAGATATGTACTTAGCTATTTTTTAAGCTGCAAGTAATAGCACGTCTTAGAGGAACGGCTGACTAAAGCTCCTCGGTCGTTCCTGTTTCTTATCAGCGCTTGTGCTTGGTTGAATATCAGTGATTACTCATTGAAGGTGTTTTATTGTCAGTTTGTATTGTTCAATACATGAAATTCTCGATAAAGAATTCAGGAGTCAGGAGCCTGAATTCAGTATGAATTCTGTGCAAGTGAATAAATAATAAATAAGCGGGTTTAAAACCCCCACCAGATTAAAAATTTGGTGCAAACAGCGTTTGAAGATGCTTGAGAACTTTCTCAATTTCTTTACCAAGCTTCCAGTCTTGCAAGAACCCTGGCTAAGTACGAGAGAACTCGTTAGCCCCGTACACAAATCATTCCAATCCACAATGCTGTACAGGCAAACCGTGCTTACAAAGCTGATAGCGATGTAGATTTGCGCGGCATGATGGAGAAAGCCCTATTGAACGAGCAAGAGTTTGAGGAGAGGCTTTATAGTTACAATCAATATCTAGCAACTTATGGTTGATTTACACCCTAAGGAGCCAATCGTACACCACAGACAATACAACTAAACGCAGTCGTAATATTCATGATCGTATTTATCCCAGATTAAGAAAGTGTATTTATTGTGTAAATCTACTGAAAAAATATAGCCGTTAAAAAAATTAGTGATTATTCTAAATACATCTACTCCTGATACAAATACGTAAAATATTTCAGACAAAGCTTAAGAACATGAATTTTCATGGGCTGGGGAAAAGTTAGAGGATGTGAGGTCTGGTAAAAATTTTACAGTTCCTATCCTCTATTCTTGACTGCTGACCAGAGTTTTTGGGCTGGCGTGAAAAATCACGTTAAAGTCAAAAGCACGATTTTCAGCATCAGTAATTTTTACATCTGTAAATACTGAAATAGACTAAGGCTTCTGAAAAGGATTGTTCTCAGGAGTATTAACAATGTTGACATCATTTGTGTAAGAGGTTTGTAACATGGCTAATTTAAATGTGTTCAAAAAGTTATCAATTGCTGCTACCGGTACTATATTTAGCGTTGGCGTAATTTTGGTAGGCAATAAGGGAGCTTTAGCTGCTAATATAGGCTACTTTACTGACTTCAATGAAGGCACAACTGCACCGGCGGCAGTAATTAACCAAGCCGGATTCACACCTATTCAAATCACCGATATTAGTACATTCGACTTGAATAGTATTGATACTCTCTTTGTTAATGAGAGTAGTAACGGTGGGCTTTCTAGCGCTTTATTAGGTCGTTTGGCAGATATTACCAGTTGGGTTCAAGGAGGCAAATCTTTTATCGTTCATGACCGTTTTGTGAGCAACGATATTGATGATCCTCAATCCAATCCTTTTTTAATAGGTGCGTCTAGCATTTTAGTAGACCGTGACTTTAGTAATGATGCTGATATTAATCTTGTCCCACCAGGTAATACTTTAGTTACGAATGGGCCTAATGGCACAATCAATAACTTGACACTTGATGGAGGAACATCCTCCAGTCACGGCTTTGCACTCGCTAGTACTTTGCCAGTAGGTGCAGAAGCTATCTTGAGTGTTGGTTCAGATCCTAACAAGATAGCTGCTTTCTCTTATAGATTGGGCCAAGGTGTTGTTTATTACTCTACTATTCCTCTTGATTATTACTTGGAAGGATTTGGCCCCAATCCACCACAACAAGAGTTTGCCAACATTTATGCGCCAAATGTTTTAAGTTATGTGCAAACACAAACAGTACCTGAACCCGCTTCTGTGACTGGTTTACTGGCATTATCTTTATTAGGTACAGGTTCGCTATTAAAACGCAAACAACAACAAAAAATTAAAGTCAAGGTCTAAATATTAGTGGCACTACAAAATCAGCCAATATTTACACAATAGACAAACAACTCACCGCAGGCAGGGCATTGGTTCAATTTGTCTCCATGCCCTACCTTTGGCGACTGGGTGCGTCTCTCATGAGGATATGCTGGATTGTATGTTTAAACTTTGTTGTCTTGAGATTTACTTGATAAATTAACTTTAACTGACTACAGGCAATTTTTTGTATGTCTACCGCAGGAAGTAGATAAACATATATTTATAAAATAACCTAGGATAGATGTTAAAAATATATATTTTATGAGACGTTTTATGATGCATAAAAATATTTTAATTCCATAACTAGGTAGATATTAGTAGTGGCTAAAAAACAGTATAAAAATACTTGGAGGCGAGAAATAAATGATATTGTTCGTGGTATTTGTGGAGGTTTTTTATTTGGGATTCCACTAATTTATACTATGGAAGTATGGTGGATTGGCTCGCTAGTAAAACCAAGATTGATTGCCATAGCGATCGCCTTAATGTTTATTGTAGTTTTTTTACTCAATTATACAGATGGTTTTCGTAAACGCAGAAATAACTGGCGCGTTGATGAAGCAGTCATAGATACTGTAGAGGCAATGGCGATCGGCTTTGTTTGTTCTGCATTTATGTTGTTATTATTGCAAGAAATTACACCAGAAACCTCCTTGAAAGAATCCCTGGGTAAAGTTGTATTTGAAGGTGTACCATTTACGCTAGGTGTGGCATTAGCCAACCAATTTCTCCAAGAAGATAATCAAAATAATTCTATATCAGTTACTCATAAAACTAACGGTATCAACAAACACAAGCAAGATAATTTATTTGCCACATTTGCTGATATAGGTGCAACTCTAATTGGGGCAATTGTAATTGCTTTTAATATTGCACCAACTGATGAAGTCTCTATGTTAGCAGCTGCAATTTCACCCCCTTGGTTATGGGTGCTCATAGCTGCATCATTAGTAATTTCCTACGCTATTGTCTTTCAAGCTGGTTTTTCAGACCAACAAAAGCGCAGACAGCAAAAGGGAATTTTTCAGCGTCCATTAAGTGAAACAACTATATCGTATTTAGTATCTTTGTTAGCGAGTGGAGCAATGCTGTTTTTTTTCCAAAAGCTAACTTTTGAAGATACATGGATGATGTGGTTAGAACACATTCTAGTATTGGGATTACCTGCAACTATTGGCGGTGCAGCGGGGAGGTTAGCAATATGATGGAAACTGAACCAAAACCAGAACGTTCTCTAGCTGAGTGGATAACATTCGGGATTGCTTTATCTATTCTCGCTGTCGTTATTAGCTTAGTAGGCTATATGTGGTTGAATGAAAAAAATCAACCGCCAATTTTGTCGGTGCAGAAAAAGCAAATGATTAGAGAAGTTGAGGGGAAATTTTATGTTCCCTTTGAAATAGTTAATACTGGTGGTGAAACTGCTGAATCAGTGCAAATTATTGCTGAGTTACAAATTGCCGATAAAGTTGTTGAAACAGGAGAGCAGCAAATTGATTTTTTGTCTGATGGCGAAAAGGAAGAAGGGGCATTTATATTTAGTCAAAATCCTCGTCAGGGGCAATTGAGTGTGCGGGTTGCTAGTTATAAATTGCCATAATTCAATTCAAAAGGATTTTCCATGATTATTTTCTCATGGAAGTATAGCCGTAGCCAGATCTGTTAGGACATAATGACAAGCGTGAAAGCTAGGAAGAATAATACTTTTATCTCCAGCATAGCTGCGTCGCTGAGATTGAGTTAAGTGTACTGTCTCAACAATGCCTTGAGCGTCGTATTTCATCTGCGACTGAGTTATAACAAGAACTATCTGCTTGGCAGATTGAGCGTCATCGCACTGCCTCCCAAGTTCAATGGCGTTTCACTACAGAGGATGCTCGTATCAAACTCAAACACCTCTATCCTAATGCACTAAATTAGTCCGGTCACGTTACTACGTATATTTCAAAAATCAAATAAGAGTCGTATATCAAAATTCCACAATCACTGGTGTATGGTCGCTGGGTTGGGGCAATTTTCTAGGGTTAACATCAATTGTGCAACTTTTGGCACGCTCGTATAAAACTGGTGTGAGATAGTGATGGTCAATTCGCCAACCTAAGTTGCGGCGAAAGGCAGCTGTGCGATAATCCCACCAACTGTAATGCCCACCTTCAGAAGTAAATTTGCGAAAAGCATCAGCAAAGCCTAATTCCAAAATATCTCGTAAGGCTTGGCGTTCTGCTTGGGATGCCATAATGTGGTTTTCGGGATTTACTTTGTCGTGAATATCTCTGGACTCCAGCGCGATATTAAAGTCGCCACAGATGCAAATGGCTGGATGCGATTTGAGCAAGAATTGTAAATACTCTCGCAATACAGTCAACCAGCGTAATTTAAATTCATATTTTTCACTACCAACTGCTGAACCGTTAGGCACATATAAATTTACAATCAGAATGCCGTCAATCACACCTGTAATTACGCGTTTTTGCTCATCCCATTCTGGTTCCAACTGAGGCAATATTGCTGTGAATCCATGAGAAACATCTGTGAGTGGTTGACGGGAAATGAGGGCGACACCGTTATAAGCTTTTTGTCCTGATATGTAGAGGTGATAACCTAATCCTGCAAAGGGCGATCGCGGAAAGTCGCCATCTATGACTTTTGTCTCTTGTAAACAAAGCATATCTACAGAATTCTCACTTAACCAATTGATCACTTGATCTAGACGAGTGCGAATTGAATTAACATTCCAAGTAACAATTTTCATTTAGTTATTTGTCGAATTAATGCTTGATATTCTCATTTATCAAAATTTTAGTATTATTTAATCTTTATGTTAATGATCCTCGCAATTGCCTATTTTTACATAGATTGAGGTTGCTGTAAAATTGATCCCAGCTTAGATTTTTAGTATTTTCGGCTACAAAATCTAGCTTTTTGTAAGTTCTGCTACAAAATATCCTAAGTATTTCTGATCCCCAAGGTAGATGAAATCAAAGGAACGTAAGCTATATTTTAAAAGGGTAGGCACTTAGTGACTACAATATGTAAATGGTCTTAAATGTATCGGTAGGCTTTGACGTTACTGTTAACTAATGTTGCACTCTGGAGAGTCAGTTAAGTTAATTGAAATCTTAAAAGAGTCAGTAAAAATGCTTTGTCTTCCAGAAAAGATTTTACTAATCTTTACAAAAAGACTCCTTTACAGTCCGAACCAAAACAACTTATGAAAATCGCTCAGGTAGCCCCCTTATGGGAACGAGTTCCGCCTCCAAATTATGGAGGAATTGAACTAGTAGTGAGTCGCTTGACCGATGAATTAGTGCGTCGCGGTCATGAAGTAACTTTGTTTGCTTCTGGCGATTCACAAACTCAGGCTCGTTTAGCAGCAATTTATCCACGAGCATTACGTTTAGACAATAATGTCAAAGAGTATGCAGTGTATGAAATGTTAGAACTGAGCCAAGCTTATCAACAAGCTGCGGAATTCGATATCATTCATTCTCATGTAGGAATTTCGGCATTACCTTTGGCGAGTTTGGTTTTAACTCCTAGTGTGCATACTCTGCACAGCAATTTTACAAAAGACAACATTAATGTATACAGTCACCACCAAAAGCAACCATACGTCAGCATTAGTAACGCCCAACGGCAAATTAATTTAAATTATGTTGCCACGGTCTATAACGGAATTCAGCTTGCAGATTATCCGTTTATAGCCCAACCAGCAGAACCGCCATATTTGGCATTCTTAGGACGTTTTTCTCCCGAAAAAGGACCACACCAAGCGATCGCAATTGCGAAACAAACTGGCTGGCGGTTAAAAATGGCCGGAAAAGTTGACATAGCAGACTCGAAGTTTTTTGAACAAGAGATTGCCCTGCAAATAGATGGTCAGCAAATTGAATATCTCGGTGAAATTAACCACACCGAAAAAGCTGAACTTCTGGGCAATGCTGCAATGACTCTTTTTCCCATTTCTTGGCAAGAACCCTTTGGTTTGGTGATGATTGAATCAATGGCTACTGGTACACCAGTCATTGCCATGAATTTTGGTTCTGTTCCGGAGGTTATTGTTCAAGGGCAAACAGGTTTTATCTGCCAAAACTATGAAGAAATGGCAGCTATGATTCCCGCTACTTTGAAACTAAATCGCCACACTTGTAGAGAACACGTCGAAAACAAATTTAGCGTTACTCAAATGGTAGACGGTTACGAAACAGCCTACAAACAAATTATTAAAAATCGCATCAACCTAGACGGTTACATCCAGGCCGCTAGAATTCGGCTATAATTTACAACCTTTTTATCTGCATTTAACATCAACTTTATTTTGAGGAGGACATTGGAATGAGTATGCGAGCCAACACTTGCCCGTGTTGCGGTGGTTCCCTGCTGCGTCATGTCCGTCATGGTGAACTATATTGGTTTTGCCTGTCATGCCGACAAGAAGTACCGCTGTTAACAATTAATCGCTTAAATAATGGAGAAACTCGGAATACAGGAGTGCTGATTCAGTCAAAGGTAAATTCCTAAATCCTGAATTCAGAAGTCAGAAGTCAGGAGTCAGAATTCAAAAGTAAAAAAAGCTTTGCTATTTTATTACGAAAGTCTCTACCTGATAAAATCAGGTGGAGCTTTTTAATTAGCATTATGAGCCTGCTTCAACTAAAACAACTAAAGAAGGAGTAGGGAGTAAAAATGAGTATTTTTTACTCAGCACTTAGCACTCAGCACCCAGCACTTTTTATATGTTAGCAGCACTACTTTATGGTCAGGAAGATTTACGGTTAGAGCAGGTAGCTGATCCTACACCAGCCGCTGGTGAAGTTGTCATTCAAGTGGGCGCAGCGACAACTTGCGGTACAGATTTAAAAGTTTGGCGGCGTGGTGGTCATGCCAAGATGTTGAAACCACCCACACTGTTCGGTCATGAAGCAGCAGGAATCATTGTCGCTGTGGGTGCGGGTGTAAATAATTGGCAAGTAGGCGATCGCGTCGTTGCGAATAACTCAGCATCATGCATGGAATGCTTTTTTTGTCAACGTCAAGAGTATTCTTTATGCCCGAATTTGACCTGGAATAATGGCACATTTGCCGAATACCTAAAAATTCCAGCAGCCATAGTCAAGCATAATTTATTGCGCCTTCCTGATAACTTGCCCTTTGAATTGGCGGCGATGACCGAACCTTTAGCTTGTGTATTGCATGGTGTCGCCCGTTCTAATATCAAACCCAAAGATAGAGTAGTTGTTTTGGGAGATGGGGCGATTGGATTAATGTTTGTCGCCGCCCTATCTGATAAAGTTGAGGTAATGCTGTGGGGAGGAAACGACCAAAGGTTAGAAATTGGTCAAAAACTTGGCGCAGCCCAGACATTTAACTATCATCAAATTCCAGATATTCCCGGTGTAGTGAAAGAACTTACCCAAGGACGGGGTGCAGATGTGGTGATAGAAGCCACTGGTGTACCTAGTGTATGGGAAACTGCGATCGCTTGCGCTCGTCCTGGTGCAACAGTCAACTTATTCGGCGGCTGTCCACGTGATACGACGATTACCGTGAATACTGAACAACTGCACTACAGCGAACTCACATTAAAAGGAGTATTTCACAACACTCCAGAATATGTGCGATCAGCACTTTCAATGATCGCTAGTCATAAAATGCCTTTTGAATTACTCATCAGTGAAAAGCGACCTTTGAAAGATTTAGAACAAGTTTTTTATGACATGAAAGCGCGTCAGGTAATTAAAGTGGCAATGGTTTGTAGCCAGGACTTGATTTCTCAATGATTGATCATGACCGTCTATTTAAAGAACTTCTTTCCAACTTCTTCTAAGATGGCAAGATTTTCTCAATCAGAGAAATCCTATAGCTAGTGCTTTGATGACCAAAATGCGGATGAACGTTCAAGAACGTCCAACAGTAAAGCTAATGTGCTTACAATTGCTGGCGAACTTAGAACTCAACCCAGCACAAATACAATTAATCTCAGGGTTTAAGCTAATAATCACTTAATTTGCTTGTTGAGACCGCAAGGGGGTAGGGGAGCAGAGGAGCCTAACTGTATAGCTGCGCGTACTCCGCCAAAGCCACCAGCTGAATAAGAAACAATACCAGCCGGACGGAAAAAGTATTCTTCTAGATAATGATCCATCAGATTACTCAACCCTGGCTGAATGGAATGGTTATATTCTCCAGCAACAAGTACAAAACCATCTGCTGTGTGGATATGTTCTGCGAGTTCTGCCATCTTTGCAGGAGCTTGACCTTGTTCATACTCTTTGTACATTCGGTCTAAGATGCCAAAGTCATACTCCTTTGCATCTACAAAAATTACCTCATGATTTCTTTGCAGGAGCTGATCAATTATAAATTTAGCAGCTTTGATGCCTTGGCGATCGCTCCTGTGGGAACCATAGAAAACTAATGTTTTAAAGTTCATGCTCAATAAAGAGTAGGGAATGGGTGCAAGGGTTTAGGGGTGTAGGAATGAAAAGACTTTCATTGCTTCGGTGTGAAATTTATTCAAAAAATACTACTTTCTAGCCCTTAACCTCTAGCCCCTAGTCCCTTTTTTATTGTAAAAGTCCAATCATGTGTAACAAACCGCGACCAGTAATTAGCTCAATAATTAAAGCTATAAAGCCTAACATGGCAATCCGACCATTCCAAACTTCTGCACTGGTAGTCATACCCCATTCCCAACTTTCTGGTGGATACATTTTCACCTTTTTTTTCATTTGGGTGACTTGGGAAAGCTTGAAGTTTGGTTGTTGCAGTGCTTCAATAACTAAATCAGCCAATGCTCTAATAAATACTGGATGAGTGTTAGGTGCAGGTGCGCGACGGAAGTTATGAATTCCTGCTTCTTCGGCAACTTCTCGATATTCAATATCAATTTCTTGTAATGTCTCGATGTGTTCGGAGACAAAACTGATGGGTACAACTACTATATCTTTGATGCCTTGTGCGCCTAATTCTTTCAGTGCATCTTCAGTATAAGGTTGCAGCCATTCTACAGGGCCAACGCGACTTTGATAAGCCAAGATGTGAGCATTTGGACGATTGAGGGTCTGCATAATTAAGTATGTGCATTCCTCAATTTCTTGTTGGTAGGGGTCGCCTGCTTCTTCAACGTAGCTTTTAGGAACACCATGAGCGCTAAAGAAGATATGCACCTCATTAGGATCAGGAAATTGGTCTAGTTCCTGAGCGATGAGTTGCGCCATTGCTTGCAGGTAGTTTGGTTGTTTGTACCAAGAGGGAATGACGGTGTATTCCAGACGTTGCAGTTTCGGGTCTTCTTGCCAGAGTTTCTCTAACAACCGGAAGCTAGAACCACTCGTGCTAATGGAAAATTGCGGATAAAGAGGCAGAATGACCAGTTTTTCGATATCATCTTGAGTCAGGAGGGCGATCGCTTCTTCTGTGTAGGGATGCCAATAACGCATACCTACGTAGATGTTAGCTTCCTGTCCCAAATCACTCAACTGTTCTTTTAAAGCTTCTCCTTGAGCTTCTGTAATTCGCCGTAATGGAGAACCACCACCAATTTGCTTATAATTTTCTTGAGATGTTTTCATGCGCCGCGAGGCAATGAACCACGCTAGGGGTCTTTGCAACCAGCGAAATGGTAGGCGAATGATTTCTGGATCAGAAAACAAGTTGTACAAAAATGGCCCAACATCCTCTAACTTATCGGGGCCACCGAGATTGAGTAATAAAACGCCTACACGACCCATAGCAGTTATTTTCCCCCAACCCTTTCAGATTTTTTACTAATGTTAACAATATATCTTTATTAAATATAAAGCTTAACAGTCAGGAAAGGTGCAATGGCAACAATTTTACGAGATTTAAGTTACCAGTATCAATGGTTGTATGATGCTATTTCCCGCGTAGCTGCTATCAGCGTCGGTGGTGAAACCCGTTTTCGCCAACTTGCCTTACAAGGCTTAACAATTACTTCAGATACTCAGGTATTAGATTTATGTTGCGGGAGTGGACAATCTACACAATTCTTAGTAAAAATTTCACAAAATGTAACAGGATTAGATGCCTCACCATTATCTTTGCAACGGGCAAAGCGGAATGTCCCAGAAGCCTCCTATGTGGAAGCTTTTGCAGAGAAAATGCCCTTCGCTGAGAATTCTTTTGATGTGGTGCATACCAGCGCCGCTTTACATGAAATGCAACCTGAACAATTACGGCAAATTATTCAAGAAGTATATCGAGTGCTGAAACCAGGCGGAGTGTTTACATTAGTAGATTTTCATGCGCCTAATAATCCAATATTTTGGCCAGGAGTATCATTGTTTTTACTATTGTTTGAAACAGAAACAGCTTGGCAACTCATCAAAACTGATTTGCCAGGGTTATTGAACGAAATTGGCTTCAACGTAGAGAAGTCACAACTGTATGCAGGTGGGAGTTTACAAGTGATTCAGGCAAAGAAATAAACTGTGTTTTAGGAGAGTAGGGAGTGATTTACTAAACAGGTAAACGTTCTCTAACTCTTTGCGCCTCTGCGCCTTTGCGTGAGACAAAAAATTCTAGTGCGCTACTTAAAAAATCAAGCATTTCTACCCATCGCAAAATCAAATAGATGATGAGCAATTTGTAGTTTAGAACAATGGGCAATTTCTAATTGATGATTTTGCCCATCTAAAAAGATGGCTTGATTATTGTTACTCCCAAAACCACTATCAGGCTGATCGATGGGATTAGCAACAATTACATCTAATTTCTTAGTCTGCAACTTCTCCTTTGCAGGGGTGATGATATCTCCCGTCTGTGCAGCAAAGCCAATTAATAATTGATGTGGTTGTTTGATTTGGGCTAGTTGGGCAACGATATCAGGTACAGGTTCTAAAGGTAAAGCTTGGGGGAGCGATCGCTTGGGCAATTTCTCTGTACTATAGTCTCTGGGCTTGACATCAGCTACAGCTGCCGACATCACGATCACATCAGCATTCGGTAAATATTCCAGCATCACCTGCTGCATTTCTTGTGCCGAGATGACGGGTATTGCTTGCACTCCCAAAGGTACATCCCAACTAGCAGGGCCATGCACTAAAGTGACACTTGCACCTCTATGCAATGCGGCTTGTGCTAAAGCTAAACCCATCTTACCCGTAGAAGGGTTGCCAATAAATCTTACTGGGTCGAGATACTCTCGCGTTCCGCCAGTACTAATTAATATGCGTTTACCTACTAAATCTCGCTTACCACCAGTGTGTAACAAAGATTGAATCCGAGTGACGATTTCTGATGGTTCTGCCATTCTGCCAGCACCGATGCGATCGCACGCGAGTAGACCTGATGCTGTACTCATCCCATGATAGCGGCTGTCTGTTAACAATTGATGCCAATTACGCTGCACCGCCAGCTGTTCCCACATATCAGTATTCATCGCTGGCGCTAACAGCACAGGACAAGTAGAAGCTAACACAGTATTAGTCAGCAAATTATCAGCCATCCCGTAGGTTAACTTAGCTAACGTATTCGCCGTTAAAGGTGCAATTACTAACAAATCTGCCCATTCACCCAACTCAATATGCAATGGACGAGAGTGAGTTGGTTGCCAAAAATCATCATCTGTATAAGCAGGATGACGGGAGAGAGTAGCTAAAGTTAAAGGTGTGATAAATTCCTGTGCTGAACGGGTGAGAATAACTCGAACTTCCACCCCACTTTTAAACAGTGTGGAAACCACTTCACAAACCTTATAGGCGGCGATACCGCCGCCTACACAAATAAGAACCCTTTTATTGAGATTTTCGCTTGAGGATTGAAGACTAGACATCAGAGACAAAGATGAAGCCTGAAATTAATTTCATACTACCCTTCGGGAAGCCGCGCAAAGCGCGTCTACATACTTTATACTTCATACTTCATCTAAGCTTCATCGTAAGGTTCTAAATCTAAGAGGTAGATATAGGGTTCAACTAATTCTGGACGCTGAAAGGCGATCGCTCGCAGTAGATGCCAATCGTTTAAACCTTCAAAAGCATTGCTATAATTATCAAGTTCCAGACGATTCGCTAAATCTTCCACATCTGCTGCGGTCATGGCAGCTATTTCTTTTCTGGAAATGCCTAGAGTCTTCATAATGCTTGCCCCTCCCTTATGCAGCATTTGCATCCAGCTTGGGTGAAGTTGCCCTTGACGCAACCACCCAATCTATATTACTCATTAGACGGCATTTGTTTCGTAAAAATTTGCATGATTTTTACCATAATTGTAAAAAAATTGTATTTAAGGCTACCCAATTGTCGTTAATACAAAATTTCGTAACGCCTCTAACATTTGCAAATTAATTTCATGCCCTGCATCAAATTCCAAGTAATCTAACGCAAAGCCTAGAGACTGCAAAGCTTCCCGCGTTTTTATGGCTGCTGACAATGGGACAACTTCATCTTTAGTACCGTGCATGATTAAAGTTGGCGGAATTTCCTTTTTCCCTGTAGGTACTGCATTGGGATGCAAATATCCACTCATCACCGTTAAACCAGCTAGAGACAACTTTAATCCCACTTCTAAAGTCATCGCCCCACCTTGAGAAAAGCCGCACAAAATCGTCCGCGATAAAGGTACTCCAGTACTGCTTTCTAAAGATTGCAAAAAATCCGTTAGTAGTTGGCGACTTTCAGCTAAACCCTGATACATATTCTCATTTCGCAGTTCATACCATGCCTTGCCAACAGAAGAATAAGGATGTGGATATGGTGCGTTAGGAAAAACAAACTGGTAATTCGATAATTGGAAATAAGGTAATAAAGATGCGACATCTTCAGCATTAGCACCCCAACCGTGCAAAGCGACAATTAAGCCAACGGGCGGTTGAGAATTAGCAGGGGGGACATTGATAAATTGTAAAGACAGAAGCTTACTCCTAAAATTCAACTCTTCTTAATTGTCTAAAAATTTTACTCTGGTTCATCTTCTAGCAGAATGGTATTGAGAAGATTTAGTTCATTGGATGCCATAAAGTAGCGATCGCTAAAAACAGTTTCTAATTGTGTAAAAATCTGTCTACCTGCCACCGCTACCCAAGGAAATGTTCGATAGTAAGGTATTATATTTGTATTGACTCACTGACATTTCATCTGCACTACACAATTTCTCCCTTGGGCTTTTGCCTGATATAGTCCTTGATCGGCAGCAGCAATTAAGGTTGCAGGCGATGATTGGCTATAAGGAATGATGGTTGCTACGCCCAGACTGAGGGTGATGATTTGATTGACTTGAGAATTTGGATGTGGTAATTGCAAGGCACTGACATTAGTTTGAATTTCTGTGGCAACTGCGATCGCACCTTCCGCATCTGTATTTGGCAAAATGACGGCAAATTCTTCTCCACCATACCGCGCTACTAAATCAGCAGGGCGTTTAACTGCCTGAAAAATTGCTTTGGCAACTTGTCTGAGAGCATCATCTCCCGCCAGATGTCCATGAGTATCGTTGTACAGCTTAAAGCAATCGACATCACACAAAATTAAAGATAGGCAGCCTTGTTCTCGTACCAATCGTTGCCACTCGGTGTTGAGTGTGTCATCAAAGCAGCGGCGATTTGCTACTTGCGTTAGACCATCAGAAGCAGCAAGGCGCTGTAATTCTTGGTTTGCTTGTTGTAATTTATGGTAGAGTTCCGACTGTTGAATGGCGATCGCGGCTTGACCTGCTAATTGGTTAAATAAGTTAATCTCCGATTGCTGCCATTGTCTAGTATGACTACATTGATGAGCAATCAACAGTCCCCACAAACGCTCTTGTTGCAAGATAGGCACAACCAAGTTTGCCCGGATTTGTAAACTCCGCAACAGTTCCACATGACAAGGCGATAGTCCTTCATTTTCAATATTTTCAATTGCTCTCGTATTGCCCTGTTGGTAATAATCTGCATGGGTTGACTGAAAGCATGTATCCATAACATTAAATCCCAGAATGGACATACACCCTGCTGCCAAGGATTCTACAGCAACTAACCCACTCCAGTCTGGCTCAAACTGATAAATCACCACTCGGTCTACTGCAAACAGTTGTCGCACTTCATCTGCTGTGGTTTGCAAAATCTCATTTAACTCTAAGGATTGGCGGATGCGCTGGGTGACAGCAGCAACAATGCGCTCAGATTCGCTTTGGTGTTGCACTTGCTGCTTGACAAGCTTACTAGCTGTTGATGCTAAATTTAAGGCGATCGCATCAAAGTGAGGAGTTGTCGTCACTGGCACAGGATGAGGTTTAGCAATCAAATAGCCTTGAGCAAAGCTTGCGCCTCGTTCCCGTAGCCAGTTCAGTTCCTCAATGCACTCAATTCCTTCCGCAACGGTACGGATGTTTAACTTTTGGGTAATCTCTAAAAGTTTTTCGGTAATTGAAGCTTTGTATAAATCTTCATGTACATTTCTAATTAACTCCATGTCTAACTTGATAAAGTCTGGACGTAACTGGTGCAGCAAGTTCAAACTGGAATAACCCGAACCAAGGTCATCAAGGGCGACTAAAAACCCAGCATCCCGATAGTATTGCAGCACTGCTTTGAGGTGGGCTAAATCTTGCGGATTGTCTGACTCTACGACTTCAAAGACAACCCGTTCATGGGAAATGCCTGCTTGATCAATTGCCTCGACTGTACTGCGTAGACAAGAGGCGGGGTCATAAAGTGCTGTTGGCGCAAAATTGATGAAGATTTTCCCGTTGACTTGATGGCGACTAAATTGAGCTATGGCGCTGAGGCGAGCGATTCGGTCGAGTTGTGGTAGCAGTCCGGCTTCACTGGCTAATTCTAAGATTGGCCCTGGCGATAGTGGATTACCATGTTCATCCAATCCTCTTAAAAGCGATTCATAGCCATAAATCTGCGATGTATTCTGAATTGAGACGATGGGTTGAAAGTGACTAGTAAATTGTTCCTTCGCCAGCATTTTCACTAGCCAGTCAGACTGATTGAACTTAATGAAGCGTTGCAATGAAGCAATGTCACTAAAATCTTGTAGTTGAGGTTGGATAGCGCCACGAATGAACAGAACTTGCGTTTCTCTTAATTCTCTTGGTGCTAGAAGTTGAGCTAAGTTGTAGGCAATTTCTTGGGCTTGTCCAGGTCTACAGTCCAAACTTAAACCTGGACGCTCCTGCATCAGTTCATACTCTAAGGCAAACTGCCGCAGGTAGGCAGTAACTTTTGTGAGAGTATGGGAAACAGGAAACCAGAGAAAAAGTCTGCCTGCTTCCTTAGTTTGGCAGTGTGCCAGATGACGACAAGCACAAGTTTTGGAAGTAGGAGATTTCTGGTTCATAGTTAACAACTTTGCTTCCGGTTTATTTTTAGTGTTCCCACTAGTCTGACTGTAAAAGATAAATTGCTTCTTCAAGTAGATGAAGATTTGGTGATTTTAAGATAATACGCTTGAGTGAAGAAAGTTCCTCGTTCGGTTTTTCCGAGTCGTTCTGCTGAGTATAGGTTTTAAACCGATTTATTCATCGCAGTATTGTACAGAATTCAATTCTGAATTCTTAATTCTGACTCCTGAATTCTGTTTTGATCATTTAACGGCAAAGTGATTGTGAATGTCGTGCCAACACCAGCTTGACTGTTGACGCTGATTTTGCCTTTATGAGCTTCTACACACTTTTTCACAATGACTAATCCTAGTCCTGTACCTGGAATGGATCGTACATTGGAAGCTCGGTAAAAGGATTCAAATAATCGCACTTGATCTGCTTCGGGAATGCCAATTCCTTGGTCTTGAATGCGAAAAATAGCTACTTGCTCAATCAGGTCACAAGTTAAATCAAATGTGATGTTGCCACCTGCTGGAGAGTATTTGACAGCATTAGTCAGTAAATTAGTAAATATGTAACGTAATAGTTGTTCATCCATGCATGCGTCTGTGCGATCGCTATGACAGTTAAAAATAATTGCCGACGCGCTAGGATGAATTATGGTAAATTCTGCAATCAATTCTCGACAGAATTCTTCCAAAACTAATGGCGTAGGCTGACACTCCAATTTACCTACTTCCGATTTTCCCATAAACAGCACGTCTTCCATGAGTTGTTTCATGGATTGCACAGCACCATTAATTCGTTTTAAGTAAGTTTTTCTTTTCTCTGTTGTTAAGTTTTCTCCTTGCAGTTCAATCAGTTCTACAGATGATTGAATCACACTTAAGGGATTGCGGAATTCATGAGAGACAGTAGAGATAAATAACGATTTAAGTTTGTTAAGTTCTCGCTCTTTATGCAATGCTTGTTCTAGTAATTGCGCTTGTCGCCGTTCGCTGAGATCCCAAAAAACAATTACTACACCATTTATCTGTCCAGGCTGCCGCATTATCGGAGAAGCACTATCACCAATGGGAACTCTGGAGCCGTTTTTAGTAATCAGCGATGTATATTCATCTAAATAAACTACCTGTTGGTCTCGCAGGACTTTTGTCACAGGGTTTTCTAAGGAAGTTTCTGTAACTTCATCGATTAGCTGAAAAATCCTAGATATGTCTTTTCCCAAAGCATCCCCTTGTTTCCAACCAGTTAGTAACTCCGCAGCCGGGTTGACAAATGTCACAATTCCTTGCTCATTTGTGGCAATTACTGCATCACTCATAGAGTTTAAGAGAGTTGCTAATCGGTCTCGGTTCTCTCTTAAATCTCGTTCTAATTCGTGTTTTAATAAACCGATTTCAATGGCTATACGTAAATCTTTTGGAGTGAATGGTTTAACGATGTAGCCAAAGGGTTGGGTAATTTTGGCTCGTTGTACTGTATTATCATCGCCGTAAGCAGTCAGAAATATTACGGGGATATCTAACTGCTCACGAATCTGAGATGCTGCTGTAATTCCATCCATCTCACCTTTTAAGATGACATCCATTAAAACTAATTCTGGTTTGCTTTCTAACGCTTTGGTAATGGCAGCTTGTCCGGAAGAAGCTGTACCAATTACTGTATATCCTAGTTGATTCAGTTGGTTGGCAATGGTTCTGGCAACTATGACTTCATCTTCAACAACTAAAATTCTCACTTGCTCCATTGGAAATATTACTGCAAAATTAACTGGGGAAATTGGATTGTAAACGCTGTGCCATGATGACGTTCTAAAGTAATGCTGCCTTCAAGTTGTTCTGTAACTAAGTCATAAACTAAAGATAAACCTAAAGAATTGGTATTATTCCAATCTAAATCATTTGGTATACCGATACCATTGTCTTGAACAGACATTTCGATATATTCATCAACACTTTGCAAAGTAATAGTGATAGTTCCTTGTTGAGTATTTGGGAAAGCGTGTTTAAGCGAGTTAGAAATTAATTCGTTAATAATTAAGCCACAGGCGATCGCTTGATCAACATTCAGGCTTACTGCTGCAATATTAGTTTTTAAGCTAATTGTTTTTGGGACTAATTGGTAAGATATTAAAATACTAGTTGCTAAACTCTCGATATATTCAACCACGTCTAATTGCCCAATGTTCGGTGCAGTATAGAGATTTTTATGAATTAACGAGATGGAATCAATGCGATTTTGACTTTCTCGAAACACTCGAATTACTTCTGGCTCTTTGAGAGTTTGAGACTGGAGTTGCAATAAACTGGAGACAATTTGTAAGTTATTTTTAACGCGATGATGTACTTCTTGCAGCAAAATTTCTTTTTCAGCTAAGGCACTTCTCAATTGCATTTCTGCTTTTTGTCGTTCAGCTAATTCAGTTTGGGCTTGCTGAAATATACTAGATTGTTGAATAGCGATCGCAATTGTAATTGACAGTTGATCAAGCAAGTCTAATTGATTTTCTTCCCATTGTCGAGTGCTAGAACATTGATGCGCCACAAGTAAACCCCAAAGACGAGAGCTAGTATTTTCTCCACCTACTTCTAATAAGATGGGTACGACTAAATTAGCTTTAACTTCAAATTGTTCTAACAGCTGAATATGACAATCTGTAAGTCCCGCTTCGTAAATATTGGCGATCGCTCGTTTACGCCCTTGATAATACTCTACTCCTGCCCCAGTCTGAAAACAAGTATCTTCAATTTGTACACCTATAGATTTTGTCCATCCCGACTCTACTGATTCTGCTACCACTTTACCACTCATGTCAGGGGCAAACTGATAAACAACCACTCTCTCTACTTGCAGCAAATGTCGCACTTCTTGTACTATAGCGTTGAGAATGTCTTGCAGATTCAAAGATTGGTGAATTCGCTGCACCACAGTTCGCATTAATTGTTCTCGTTTTAACTGAGTTGTTAAAGTCTGCTCAGTTTGTTTGCGCTGTGTGATATCTTGCCCAATACCTAATATTTGACCATTGGCCAAATTAATCTTAGTCCAAGATGTGTCTACTATTTGACCATCCCGCATCTTAGTTCTAAAATCGCCCCAAGTGCGTTCTGCTGACTGAATAAAATTAATCACATATTGACGAGCTTCATGATTAGGATATAGTTCTGATAGCAAATCACGAGTTTGAAAATCTTGCATTTGCCAACCAATAATTCTTTCCCATTCTTGATTTACCCATTGCAATTCACCTGCTGGATTAATCAGGGCAATCATCAACGGAATCTGCTCAAAAATACTCTGAAGAAATTCATTTTGTTCTTTAAGTTGTGTTTCTGTATTTTTGCGTTTAGTGATATCAGATAATAAAGCTAAGATTGCAGCATCACCATTAAAGGTTAAATACTGAAGTGAAGCAATTGCCCAAAAAGAAGTTCCATCTGCCCTTTTGAGCAGTATTTCATAATTATGTAGCGAGCCTTGCTGCTCTAATGCTGCTACAAGGGTTTGGGATTCAGCTATATCGTGATAGATGTCTACAACTGGACAATTTACTACATCGTCTGATGCACAACGAAATGCTTTCAAAAACTCTTTATTAGCATTTAAAATTAAACCATCAGATAATCTGGAAATCATTAAAGGGGCAGGTATTACTTCGGCGACTGCTTGAAATATTGCTTCACCTGCCAAGATATTTCGTTCTATTTCCTTACACTTTGTAATGTCGTTAATATAAACTAGATAAGCATTTTTACTGTTGTACTCTATAGAATACGTTACTATTTCAACATCAATAAATTTTCCCTTGTTGCCATAATGTCGGTATTGGTTGGTAAAAGTTAAATTATTCTGATTATTGGCTAAATTTTCTAAAAAATTGGGTATATCTTCCGCAGGGTAAATGTCAGTAATCTGCATTTGCTGAAATTGTGATTTTGAATAACCATATTTACTAATAGCTGCTTCATTAACATTTAAAAATTTTAGACTATCTCGCTCGTATATCAAAATAGGTGAAGGATTATTAGTAAATATGAAATCATCAATCATATAGTTATTAAGATATTTTTAAACTAAATTTATGCAACTGATCAGTTAATGTTTTAAGCATCTGTTATAACAACTATTTCTGGTTGTGTATTTTAAAGACTGGAGATTACGTGAGCAGTTTTATGTGCAAAGCTAATAAAAAAATCTCAAGCTTGTCTCACCTCTGCATAGGCGTGCAATCACGCAACAATTTTGGTTTTGGATTTTTGCCCGTTGTTTAATAAGGTGCAGGTAATTAAATTTTAAATGACACTTTTAACCCAAGTATTTTTTTCACTCCAATTTTACACGCACACCTGAGATCATATCCGCTTGATTACTTACTACAACCTCTAAACGCCACCCCGCCAAAGCTACGCTTTGTCTCCCCTCCCCGTACACGGGGAGGGGGTGGGGTGCAAAGATTGTGGGAATCATAATTAATTAACCGGACTTGATATGAGATCATCATATCCAATAAGCTGCTTGAAAAGATACCATATATTATGGCCAGCAGTGATTTTAACAATAATCAAAGTTAGTAAGAATCAGGCTTCTGGTTTTTGTTAAAGTGTGTCACCAGAGATAAAACCAAATTATTACTCAAACAAAGGTATATAAAACTAAAGTATATATTTACCACCAGAGTTTGAGCGGTGCGGATGACAGAGGAGAACACAGAGATTTTCAGCAACCTCTGTGTTTGTATATTTTGTTTTATCTTGGTCTTCCCAATGTGGTGATGTAGAGGACGGCTTCATCAGTTGGGATACCTAAAACTTCGTTTACTTGGTCGTCAAAGAACCCACCGATACCGCTGACACCCAAATTAAGATTAACTGCGGCTAAATTTAAACGTTGACCCAAATGCCCAGCATCCATATGTAAGTAACGATAAACGCGATCGCCGTACTGAGCAATAGCTGCTTTCAGGTCTGCGGTATGAAAAACAACTGCGGCTGCATCTCTACCTAAATCTTGACCCAAACAAAGAAAGTGTAACTCCCGCCGGAAGTTTTTAAACCGAATCTGCCGTAATTCTTGAGCTTTGGGTGCGTAATAATAACAGCCAGATTCCAAACCTTTGACCCCACAAACTGCAATAAATGTTTCAATTAAGTTCAGGTCAAAATAGTCGGGAGATTTATCAAGATTTTGCTCAATGTAATTGTGTGGTTGGTAGGTAAAATCCAGTAAAGCTTTCAGTTCATCAAAGGTTAAATCTTCACCACTGTAAGCACGAGTAGAACGACGCTTGTGAATGGTAAGTTCCAAGCCGGAGAGATTTTCACCCCAGTCCATCGGTGTGGTAGCTGTGGGAATTTTCAAGCAGAAGGGAAAATTATATTTATCTTCCAAAGACTTTTCTTGTTTGACAGCTGGTAAATTCAGCTTGCCGGTAACACCTGGTTGAATTTGGGTGTGAAGGTGGAAATATTTCAGCAATTCGCCGTCAGGGATGTGGGGGTAGTTAGTTTCTGTTGCTGAAGGTAAAGCGGTACATCCTGTGGGCAAATTTTGTTTGATATCTAATAAGTCTGCCAGAGCCAGGACAGCGATCGCACCTTCTTGTTGCGGATCAATATATAACAAGTCATTTACGGCTTCATCGACAAAACCACCAATCAAGTGTGGACGGTAATCAGTAATCGCACTCGCTAACTCGATATTGCCCAACAAGTGTCCTGTATCGAGAAAAATTCGCCGATAAGCTCTATCTTCATAGCGCCACGCTGAACGATAAAATACCGCAGTCACCACAATTGCCAATTGGGTACTTTCTAAAGCGGGGTGCCAGAAACAGGCATCTTGCAAAGCTTGCCATACATCATTTTCCCAATACAGCATCAGTGAATGAGTGCGACACTGGTAGTTATAAAGCCCTGCTGGGAGGAACGGTGTACCGCGAGAAACTACATACACCTCCGCCGGATACAACCCGCCAGCGCTGGGTGCAGAGCGCAAATACACCGCACTACCCATAGAAGGCATTCTTGCAGTTAATCCGTAGCTGCGAAACATTAACCGAGATAGCCTTTGCCACCATTGAGCTTCTGGTTGAGCAGTAAGGGGTTCTAATGATTCTTGCAGGTAAGGTTTGAGATCAAAAGCCGAGCCAATTTTATACTCCTTAAAAGGTACTGGCTGTTTAGCCCAGTCTAGCCTTTGATTTTTCGAGGCTAGGGTTTGAGGGTCATATTTAGTACGTTCGTGGTAGTGCTGAGCAATAGATTGATGTATTTCTGGCATAGTACTTTCAATACCCTAGGGCTTTCTTTTTTGATCTTGGCATTCATCTGCCTCATTATTTCGTGTTAATCAGTACAATCCTTTTAAAGAGTTAATAGTCCTTTGTCATTTGTCATTAGTTCTTCTGTCCCCTTATCTTCTGCTCCTCTGCTGTCTGAATGACAAATTAGGTGTGTAACAAGCTTACCCTCTATTTTCTCTTGGTGTATGGGTGCGCCGCCAACGAACAAAGCCGTAGACACCCGCAGCCAAAATTAACAAATAAGGAGTGTAAACCATTAACCATATACCCAACTTTAATAAACCAACTGTAAATGTGCCTAAAGATTGGGTAGATTTGTTCCAAGTTTCCTGAATTTGTGAACCTACCGCACGTTGGGGACTGGTACTAGATACAGCGGCTTCGAAGTTAAGAGTAATCGTGGAGTATGCAACTTGATTTTGTAAGTTTTTGAGTTGAGCGTCAATTTGCTCTATAGATTGCCGGACTTGACTAAGTTCTTGAGCAACACTTAATACATCTCGCACGGAACCAGCCCGATCCATAATTTTTTGTAAATTAGCTTCTGTTTTGCGGAGGTTAGTTAATCTAGCTTGGAAATCTACCAAGCGATCGCCTACATCCTCTGCCGTAATATTACGACTTTCTATTGTACCTAATTTAGCTAGTTCTTCTAATGTAGGTTCCAACAAGTTCTGCGGCACTCGCAGCTGTATCGATGCCGTGTGACGTGAATTTTCTTTGGTTGGTTGGCGTTCGTTTAACCCGATTAAATCACCTTGTTGTTTTTCAATAATTTGTGAAACGGCATCAATGCTTTGCTCGACAGAGTTTACAACAATCTTCATTGTTGCCTTTTTGATTAATTGGGGACGCGCACGAGGTACTGGTGCAGCTTCGGCTTTTTGGGCAACATTACCAGTACTATTAGCGGCTGTTTGACTGGCTAATTGATTTTCGGCTGAACTTGGTGGTAATGATTTGTTGGCAAAATCTTGCGGCGCAGAAGCACAACTGGTGAAAACAACTCCCAGTAAAGCACTTACAAATAAGGCAGATTTGCGTGGTAATGGCCAGGCAAAATTCATAATCTAACCTCGGATGGATGACATTAAATTCAGTATCACCGAGAAAAATTTCTAAGTAGGGATTGTTGCAGTTTATGTAACAAGTATTTTTATGTAGCCGTGGATAGCATTTTTGTTTGTACGATTAATGCACGTAACTGGTTAACTACAGTGTTGCTTG
Source organism: Nostoc sp. CHAB 5844 (assembly GCF_020829595.1). Lineage (GTDB taxonomy): Bacteria > Cyanobacteriota > Cyanobacteriia > Cyanobacteriales > Nostocaceae > Nostoc_B. The sequence continues at coordinate 18,103 of NZ_JAIVFW010000061.1, read as the reverse complement.
TTTTGGAGTATTGCGCCGCAACGCTAACAACCATACAGAGGTATCAACAACTACTTTCATTGCTTGTGGCGCTGCTGTTTGTAATTGTAATCATCATCGTAGTCAATCGTCCCAAACAAATTTATTATTTTCATCTATTGACAACGTTGCACATACTCACGTAAAGCTTGTTCGACTACATCACTTTCGGTTTGTTGATTACTAAGAGCTAAAGCTTCTTGAACTAACACTTCGTCAATTTGAAGATTAATTGTCATGCACTTTGAATGTTGATTAGCAGACTAGGTAAAATTTATCAACGCAAGAATTAAAGTATAGCTTTTTAACGTGGCAGACTAACTTCAGTTAGTTTATTAAGCTAAGGATAAATTGCTAGACTTGATATTCTATGAAGCTCCTAACTTATTTTAGCCCTGACAGAGAAGCGATCGCTTCTCTTTCGTTACACAATTTGAGGTAAAATCAAAAACCTGCCTATAAAAAATCATGATGCTTGCTGACAGGAGATGCTTCTATGGCCCGGATGTACTATGACGAAGATGCTAATTTAGACCTTTTGGCTGGAAAAACTATTGCAATTATTGGCTATGGTTCTCAAGGTCATGCTCATGCCCTGAATTTGAAAGATAGCGGTTTGAATGTGATTGTCGGGCTATATCCGGGCAGTAAGTCAGCACAAAAAGCCGAAGCCGCTGGCTTAACCGTGAAAAATGTTGCAGATGCTGCTAAAGCGGCTGACTTCATCATGATTTTGTTACCAGATGAAGTTCAAAAAACAGTTTATAAAACCGAAATTGAACCTAATTTAGAAGCCGGAAATGTGTTGGCTTTTGCCCACGGCTTTAATATTCACTTTGGGCAAGTTGTCCCACCTGCTGAGGTAGATGTGGTGATGGTAGCACCTAAAGGCCCTGGTCATTTGGTGCGACGGACTTATGAACAAGGGCAAGGCGTACCTGCATTGTTTGCGGTTTATCAAAATGCTAGTGGTCAGGCACGCGATCGCGCGATGGCTTATGCTAGAGGTATTGGTGGCACTCGTGCTGGTGTCCTCGAAACCACTTTCCGCGAAGAAACCGAAACTGATTTGTTCGGTGAACAAGCAGTACTGTGTGGCGGTTTGAGTGCTTTAATCAAAGCTGGTTTTGAAACTTTGGTAGAAGCTGGTTATCAACCAGAGTTGGCTTATTTTGAATGTCTGCATGAAGTCAAATTGATTGTTGACTTGGTTGTTGAAGGTGGTTTAGCTACAATGCGCGATAGCATTTCTAACACCGCAGAATATGGTGATTATACTCGCGGCCCCAGAATTGTCAACGAACAAACCAAAGCTGAAATGCAGAAAATTCTCCGCGAAATTCAATCAGGACAATTTGCTCGTGAATTCGTTTTAGAGAACCAATCTGGTAAACCTGGATTTACCGCAATGCGTCGTCAAGAAGCTGAACACCCCATTGAAGTAGTTGGTAAAGACCTCCGGGCAATGTTTAGCTGGTTGAAAAAAGTCTAATTCAGTTTTTACACCTGAGATTTATCATACATAGAGACGCAGTTAATCGCGTCTCTATGCATAATTACAGCTGTTTGTCAAACGCAAAGGACATGAAGAAATAAGAGTTTGAGAGTATTTTTGCGTAAGTCACAAGTTAGTAACTGCTATTTTCAAAATTATTGCATAGCAATGGTTATAGCCATGTTTGGCGGTAAAGGTCAACTTCGCTCATCTTCATGATTGAAGCTGTTACCTAAAAATGAGAACATTATCTAATAAAAACTAGCTTGGGATAAGCTAAAGATGCATAGAGTTATATTCTCTTTGTATTTAGTTGGTTTGTCATTCATTTGCGTAAGTTCAGCCTCGATCGCCCAAACCAAAAATCCTTCGATGCCACCCGGTTCTACACAACCGAGTGTTGATGCTAATTCTCCTCAATCTAGCGAAGCCGATCGCCTTTTTGAGCAAGGCAAACAGCAGCTTAACCAAGGACAATTACAAAAAGCATTGCAGACGTTTCAGCAAGTTTTGAAGATGCGAAGGCAGGCAGGCGATCGCCAAAAACAAGCAGACACGATTGTTGCGATCGCAGATGTTTATCAAAAACAAAAACAATACCAACAAGCACTAGAACAGTATCAGCAAGCTCTAGTAATTGTTAGAGATATCAGAGATCGCCCCAGAGAAGCTCAAATCTGGTATGCTATTGGCACTACTCACAACATCCTTCAGCAATATTCCCAAGCTATAGAAGCTTACCAGCAGGCTCTGCCATTGTTTAGAGATACGCGAAATCTCTTTGCTGGAGATCCAAACATTGAATTGATTGACATTTCGATTGGGCAAATTCACTTCAGTATTGGACAAATTTATAGCACTCTGGGACGATATTCAAAATCCCAAGAATACCTTAATAAAAGTGTAGAGCTTTTGCAAAGTGCGTTAGTCAAAGCAAGAGCGAACAAAAATCCTCAAATAGAGAGACTTATCCTGACAATTCTTTTAGGGTCATATAGCTCATTTAGCAAGAACTATGCGGCTCGGCAGCAGTATGAACAAGCTATTGGTTACTTGCAAAAAGCGTTAGAGTTCGCCAAACAACTTGGAAACCGAGAACAAGAAAAAGGATTGTTAGAGGAATTAGTGGTTAACTATGCTAACCAAGGTCTAACTTATCAAGCGCAGCGAAACTATGAAGGCGCATTAAAAAGTTTGCAGCAAGCTCTAAAGTTTGCTCAAGAGAATGACTTGCAACGCTGGCAAGGGCAGGTGCTTCTCTATATAGGGCAAATTTACTCTTCTAGACAAGATTTTGCTCAGGCGTTGAATTACCAGCAGCAAGCACAAGCGATCGCCAAACAGACAAATGATCGCTTCCTGCAAATTCTGTTGTTTTCTAACCAAGGATCTATTTACAAAAATTTGTTACGTTATCCAGAGGCACTAGAAGCTTTTCAACAAGCCCGCTCTCTGCTGCAAGAGACAGGAGATTCGCTAGGGGCGGGATCGATGCTTTTTGCGATAGGCGAAATCTATGCTAACCAAAATCAATATGAAAAAGCGTTAAACTCTTATAATCAAGCTCTGGAAACCCTTAAAAACAATCCATTTGCCCCATTCAAGAATGGAATCAACGCAGATAATGTAGAAAAGTTTTGTGGTGTTGCTCAAAAAGTTGGAGCAAGTGAAGGACTTTTTTCAGCAGCAGATAACTGTACCTTGGCTCTTGCGTTAGGTTCAGAAGCTCTTAAACAACCGTTTGTCCTTGATGGACTTAATTCTTTATTAAAACAGTTTAACCGAACTCTTTTAACGTTGAGAGGAGGAACTCTTCATGCAATAGGGCAACTTTATCTAAAGCAAAAGAACTATAGCCAAGCCTTGGCTTCCTATCAACAAGCACGCCCAATTCTTCATCAGGCTGGATCTGTAATCGAAGGTGCAACGCTTGGTGATATGGGAATTATTTATCTTCTGCAAAGGCAATCTGACCAAGCATTAGCCTTCTCTCAACAAGCATTGAAGATTAGCCGAGCGTTTAACCATCGCATTAATGAGGAAGATGCTCTCAACAACTTAGCAATCGTTTACTGGGCGCAAGGGAATGTTCCATCAGCTTTGAAAACTTTAAGTCAAAAAGCCCAAGTGGAAAACGAGAACCTGACGAATAATCTTGCCATTGGGTCAGAGGAGCGTAAACAAGCATACATTGCAGGACAAACTGACTCTATTAGTATGACTGTTACGTTCCACTTGCAAGCCGCTCCACAAAATTCAGAAGCTGCTAGACTTGCACTTACCTCTGTTTTACAACGTAAAGGACGCATTCTGGATGCGGTTTCAGACAATATACAACGGTTGCGCCAAAATCTTCAACCTGAAGATCAGAAGTTACTCAATCATTTAAATACATTTCGCGCTGCATTAGTGAATCTGTTTTACGACAGGCAAAATACTCTCTCTGCACAAGCATTCAAAACTCAGAGTGCAACCTTAAAAGCGAAAATTACTGAATTAGAAGATGCACTAGCGCAACACAGCACTGAATTTCGTTCGGAAGTTCAACCTGTGACGATTGAGGCAGTCCAGGCATTAATTCCAGCCGATGCCGCATTAGTCGAATTTGTACGCTATTCCCCTTACAATCCCAAAGCTAACGTTATTACTTCTGAAGTATGGGGAACGCCTCGCTATGCAGCCGCAATTTTGACACCTAAAGGTAATCTAAAATGGGTTGATTTAGGCGTAGCCGCAGAAATTGATCAATTAGCCATTGATTTCAGAGCAGCATTAGCCACAGGAAAAACATTCAAAAAACTTGCCCGCACTTTAGACCAAAAATTAATTGCACCCATCCGTCCTTTGTTGGATAATGCGCGTCATATTTTAATTTCTCCCGATGGGCAATTAACATTAATTCCCTTTGAAGCACTCATTGATGAGCAAGATAAATTTCTAATTCAGCGTTATGCTTTTTCTTACCTCACCTCTGGGCGAGATTTATTGCGTTTCCAGTCAAATGTTAACAATGCTTCTGCACCTGTGGTGTTGGCAGATATTGATTACGATAACCAAGCACAAAGGGTAGCTACAACTAAAATAACTGAAGTGCAGGCTGGGAATAATCGACACTACAGTGAATTAGCTAACTTGGAATTTGACTCGTTACCTGCTACTAAAGATGAAGCCGCAGCAATCAAAAATGTTCTACCCAATGCCAAAGTTTTGTTAGGTAAAGATGCAACAGAAACAGCAGTCAAACAACTACACAGTCCAAGTATTTTACACTTGGCTACCCACGGTTTTTTTGTTACTGGTGTAAAACAAAATACTTTACAAGTTGAGAATCCCTTGTTGCGTTCTGGTCTAGCTTTGGCTGGGTTTAACAAACGCAAACAAGCAACAAATGGTAATGATGATGGTGTGCTAACAGCGTTGGAAGTGGCTGGTTTAGATTTGCGTTCCAATCAATTGGTGGTACTGTCTGCCTGTGATACTGGCAAAGGCGATGTGAAAGTTGGTGAGGGAGTATATGGTTTACGTCGAGCTTTGGTGACTGCTGGTTCTCAATCTCAAGTTTTAAGTCTGTGGCTGGTGGATGATGCAGTGACAAAGGAATTAATGGTGAAGTATTACCAGAACTTGAAGATAAGTAAAGGTAGACATGAAGCTTTACGTGCAGCACAGTTGGAATTACTCAACAGTAAGGAATATGATCATCCTCTATACTGGGCTGCTTTCGTTCCCTCTGGTAATTGGACACGATTGAATTTGAAATAGCGGTAAATAAAGACTTGCTTGGTCTACTTTGGCTATTTTTTAGTTCCGTCAAACTTACGTAACTTTAATCATCTAATAAACTCATCAATGCTTGCATCTCTGGGTCTTGTGCCTCAGATAGCTTACGCCGTAAATCTAATATTTGATTGTTTAATGCTTCAGATGTATAAAGCAGATTAGATTCTTGGGCAATTTTTAATTGACTTTCCTTAATTCTGATTTTTCTAAGCATTTCATCGACAGCATAGACTGAATCATAATCTTGAGAAATCATAGCCTTAGATTTATTAAAAATTTTCAGTAGTTAAAGTTAAACTTGACGTTTATATTATTGTTGCTTGAGATTATACATGGTTTAGGCGCAGACTGTTCATACAATTTATTACATTTAATGAAGCCAGCACTAGCGAGCGTAAAAGCATAACACTAACCGTTAAGTGTAATATCGAGAGAGATCGCCTGGACAATTGCAAGATAATGCTCCTAAAATTTCTAATATTTAATGTATAAAATATTACATAATATAAATCGCCAGAGGCAGACAAACGAAAAATTTGGACTTTAACCCACGTAGGTGTTTTTTGTCTTGCTGAGATTTATAACCACCAAGCATATTGGCTGTGTGAGTTACTTAAGTAAATTCCTACAAGTATTTGTAAAAAATAGATGAATTTACTAGAACACGGTTGCTTTTTCTCAAAGCTACTATTTATATTGACTATAGATTGTTTATTAATGATTACTTAGTTATTCATCCAAACTCATCGTGTAAAGCTAAAAATCAGCTTTAGTTTACGAGTTTTTTCAAAAAATAACTGGCTTCTTAGAACTAATTCCAGTTTGAAATAAGAACAAGACAAATATCGCAGAGGTATAAGTTTTTGCACCTCTATAGATAATTAATTTGTTGCATATATTGTTGAAATTAGTAAAGTTTCAACTAAATTTTTGTGCCTTAACAATCGCCCAAAATATACCTTACAAAAAACTAGCATACGAATATGAAAGACGTTCTAGAATACATTAAACAACAAGAAAAAAAATTCTCTCAATTACCTTTCTTTCAATTTTTAACAGATAGCAGTATTGACCCTTATCAGCGATTAGCGTGGGTTCCTTGTCTAGCGCATTTTGCTATGAGTTTTAAAGATTTGAATAATGACATCCTCAAAGATGAGTTAAGCAATCATCCTCTACAAAAAATGATTAATCAGCACTCACTTGAAGATGGTAGCCATTGGAAATGGTATCTCAAAGATTTAGAATCACTAGAAATTGATCAGGTAATGCGATTCAGTGACTTTCTCAAATTTATCTGGAGTGATAAAACACTTAAAACTCGTCGTCTTTCTAATAATTTAATAGCTATGTGTCGCTATGAAGCCGACATACTACTAAAAATAGTAATTATTGAAGCAATTGAAGCAACAGGAAGTCCAGCACAGAGAGCAATGGCACAGGTGAGTGAAGAATTACGAGCCATAACCAATAAAAAGTACTTTTATTTTGGTACGCACCATATGAAGGTAGAAACTGGACATATTCAACTTGGGATGGAACACGACGAGACTGAAAATTTTCTGCTCAATATTGAATTGAATGCAGAACAAAAAGCCAAAGCATTAGTGTTAGTTGACTATGTTTTTGATAGCTTTACAGAATGTATGGATGGGCTGATGCAATTTGCTAATCAACATACCTTCAAAGAAATACTTGCTAAACCTAAATACGCTCTACATAGATAGAAGTTGTTGCTAAGACTATTTTGATTTCTGATTCGTGCCATTTTTTAAAGCTTGCGCCAATTGCTCTGTACTCAGGGAACTTAACAAAGTGATATTGAGAGGTGCTTGATTGATATATTGAGCATAGGATGGTTGCAAATAAGAGCGATATTCGGGTTTGTTTAAGAGATTGGTTTCCATAAAAGCTATACTCAGGGCTTTCAGGTAAGAATAAGCAGGCGCAGGATCTGGGCCTAATAACCCCGATGGTACAGGCAAAACATTATTTTCAGGAGCAGACTCTTGTAAAGCAGAAAAATGGGTCGCATTCTCGATTAACACCAGATATTTGTTAGGTTCAGCCAACCAAGTAAAAGGGCGAATCTGTTCTGGTATTGCTGGAGCGAAAATATCTTGGCTACCTGTGACTAACATAGCAGGAACTTTAATTTGACTAATACCAGTTTCACCTAAGGCAGAACTGTTAATTGGATTAATAGCCATAACAGCCTTAATGCGCTGATCTTGTAGTGCATAATCTGCTGGTGATAACTCAGCTGCTTGGCATTGCAAAAATAGAGATAAATTTAAGGATCTATTGGGATAACAATCCCGACGTAGCTGGGCAAAGTTGAGTTTGGCTCCTGCTAAACTCAACACAGTATAACCACCAAAAGAATGTCCAATAGCCCCGACTTGCTGAAAGTTGAGTTTCCCTTTGAGGTTAGGATTGGATGTTTCTAAACGTTGGAGTTCATCAAGTACAAATTTGACATCTAAAGGTCGGTCGATAAATTCTCTGGGTTGTGGTGGCCCTGCTAAACCTGCAAAGTATTGCTGAAAGCGTTCGGCATTACTACCAGGGTGTTCCAAGACAGCCACGGCAAAACCATAGGAAACTAAATGTTGCGCCAGATAAGCTAAAGCATAGCGGTCTGAGGCTAAACCATGAGAAATCACAATTAAGGGAAAGGGAGTTGGGGTCGTGGCTTCTGGTATATAAACATCTACTGGTAGACGGCGATCGCGTTTAACATCATTTAGCTCAAAGTACAGTTTTTGAAACCGAAATTTTCCTGGCTGGCGCAAATCTGGCTTTTGAGAAAAATCGATGTTTGCATTGCTGGCTTCCAGGCTTCCCTCTTTTTGCAAATATGCCACAACTGCATCTCTATCTCTGAGTAATTCCGATAAATTATTGACTATAGTTACTCCTTCCGAGAAATTTAATCTAATAGTCGGCGAAGGAAATTTACGCATGATGTTGACAACAGTCAAGCCCTCTTTAGAATCGGCCGCAGCTAAAATCAAAGCAGCTCGTAGGGCGTAAAAACCATTTTGGCGAGATTCGGTGAGTAATAATTCTCCTAAACGTTTTACTACTTGTTCACCAATGGGTGAGTAGGTAAACTGTGATACTAGGGTAGGTGTGGCACTAAAGCGTTGTTGCAGTAGTTCTCGTAGTTGCGCCAGTTGTTGAGGCGTGGCACGTTGGGCATAAGTGTCTAACTCTCCAGTAATTTTGCCTTCTTTTGCAAAGGTTTCTAAAGCTTCAGTAGATAAAGAGAACTCTCCAAAAGGCGGATAAAATAAGCTAATGCGCTCGGCTCCCAAGCCAGGAGTGGCGGAGAGAACTGTGGATAACAGCCCTAAACTGAGGTATTTCAAAAATTTTTTCATAAGTTGTTGATAAATCTAAGAATTATCAAGGTTATGTGGGGATGCAATCGTTAATATAAAAGGTTTTGTCAGACAAAAGTTAAAAATCAAAAGAAATAATACTTCGGTAGTATGTCGGTTTTAGAAACTGGGGTTATTTCCACCCTGACGGCATAGTGGAAAGAAATCCCAACTGTCTTTGGTGTAAAATTTTGCTACCAAAAGCGATCGCTAGAGGGATAATTGAGATAGAACTCAATTTAATGCTTATGTCTACAGTTTCCTGCACCAGTTGCGTGGTAGTGATCAGCCAACAACAGGAACAAAATATCTGCCATCAACAGCAGTCTCAAGATGAGCCAGTCATCCACAGTCAGACTACTGGTAAAAATTGTACAGTCGTTAAAAATGGTCGAGTTGTCGTTGTCCCCGCGTCATCACAACCCCAGGAGACTAACGAATCCAAAAACACATAAAACATGAGTTAGGAATTTTGATATTGCGATGTTAGTAAAGACTAACATGCTAAAAAATTAAGTTTGGCAGTCGTATTTTTGACTAATTCCTTAAATTTACCTTTACAAATTTGCTTTAAAATTACTCTGGGGCTTAAGCTATTACACTGAGACACAAGTAACTTACATATCTTTTTGTATTGGTTGTTAACTGCTGACTATTAACAGTTAACCATCACATAACGTTATGAGTAATTGTGTAATTTAAAAGGGTAATAGCTGAAGAGAAATACTTTCTAAAACAGCAAAGTTTTAGCTCAATAACTTAACTTCAACTACAACAGAGGCAGATAGATGAAAAGCTTATTGCTAGGACTGGGAGCTATCTTAGTTTTTGCTCCCAATGCATATGCAGCCAACCTTATATATGACGAAACTGTTAACGGCGACTTGTCTAGTGACAGCTTAAACCCAACGGTACTGAATCTGTCAGTTGGCTCTAACCAGATTACTGGCTCAACCACTGGTAATCCAAATCTTGACAGAGATATCTTTACCTTTAATATTCCTGTTGGTCGTCAACTTAGTCAAATTATCTTAGCCAACTATGTTGGGCTAGATGATGTAGACTCCAATCAAGGATTTTTTGCTGTGCAAGCGGGTTCTAGGATTGAATCTACAACTGTCACTACTAATACGCCGCCATTACTTGGTGCAGCTTTAATTGGTGCAGCACCTGGAAGACAAGTAGGTGATAATGTTTTAGATGAATTGGCTGTAGCAGCGCCAATTCAAGGAGCTACCTTCGTCGGTTTCCCTAGTGGTAATCTTGGCCCTGGTAGTTACACTTTCTGGATTCAGGAAACTCGGTTTGGCATACAGAACTACAACCTTGATTTTGTCGTTACCACAGTTCCAGAACCATCTACTCTTGTAGGTATCGGTGCAGTTATGGGCTTGGCTACTTTAATCAAAAAGAAGAAGCGTGGGCATAGAGCTACTTTGGATAAATAAAGTATCTCAGGATTAATCTAAACAATCTCACCAGTGTGGAAATTAATCATCGTATAAATCCCCTAATTTTAATTATGGGGATTTTCTTGTTTCCTTTTAATGGCGATCGCACAGTTGTTTGTGGCTCAAGAGGTTGATTTTAAGATATAACTAGCTAACTCACAAAATCCTGCGGCTTCAGCGGCATTTGTTACGTATGTGGGTTGATATTGTAGCTGGTTGGCATATTTCAGGACGTTAGCTACACCCACAGAAACTGGGAAATACTGCCTAGCAAATAAACTTTCATCATTTGGGCTATCACCAACAGTCACAACTTGTTCTGGTGAGTATTTAGGCCAATATTCTTGTAATACTTGCAATAAACCAATAGCCTTATCTTGACCTTGGGGTTTAATATGACACTGCACTGTACTGTAAGTAAATCCCCAACCCATTGATTGACAGAGATTACTTAAAGTTTGTAATTCATCTAAATTTAAAGCAGCTACATCAAATGTCCAATCTGTGAGCCGAAAAAGATTGTCAGCAGATTCTTGAATTTGGGGAAATTTCAGGTTTAATTCCGCGAAAACTGCTGCTAATTGTTGACGATGCAATTTTAAGTCAGGAATAGAAGTTAAAGCTATGGGCTGCTCACTGCCATTAGGATAAAATATACCGCCATTTTCGGCGATCGCACCTGCAACTGGCATTAAACTACTCAGTCCACTCACCCAACCAGCAGAACGTCCAGTAACAATCAATACCTGAATCCCAGATGCAGCTAAATCTGACAAAGCTTGCAACAAGGAAGCCGAAAATTTACCATGCTTTGTCAGAGTGCCATCCATATCTGTAGCAATCAGACGAATATTGCTCCAGTCAGTAGATGTAGCTTGAGACAGTGGGCTGAAATTTAAAGGATACATTTGGCTGATGGTATATATGCAGTTTATAAAAAGCTATTAAAAATACCAATAACACAGCAAGATGACATTGCGGATTTGGGCATTCTAAACAATGACGATTCAAATTATTGCCACCATGCTAAATCCTATACTTCTTGCCCAATCGCCAGCGCCAAAGACAAAAAAAGTAACTCAAAAACCCCCAGCCAGCGAACCTCAACAAACTCCACCCTTTTTACTCATTACCTCTGGAGGGCTGGCTGTAGTCGTGATTGGTTTGATTGTGTTTGGCAAAATCCAGATGGATAGGTTAGAGAAAAAAATCAAATTTGAAAAATTCCGTGCCAGAGAACTAGAGAAAAAGTTCAAACTCGCGCTAGACACTATCCGTAAAATGGAAACTAACCCTGATTTGGTAAACTCGCGGGACTTTAATCTAGATTATCTGCGGATGCGGATGTCAGAAGAAGTGTTTCATTTTGCCATTCTGAACCAAGTTAAAATCAAGGTCAAAGATAAAATTTCTCAAGCTTTGCGTCCAAACCAAGCTCAACAAGGAACAGTAGGTATTGCCAATAGCACAGGGCGACAAGTAGACGAAATTTTTGATGTCGAGTATGAGAGTGGTACACCGCCAAACATTGCAAAACGAGTCCTGTTCCGCATTCAAATTAAGCTGATGAAGTTACCCACACAAGCGACTTCTGCCACAATTAGCCAAATTATTGACTGTATTGAAACTTACCTTAGCCCAATGGACGATGAGGATACGTGGCAACCGACAATTCAAGGTCGAATTGCTACTATGCATTGGGATCAAAAAGCTAAACCTACACCGTTACTAGTATTAGAACAATCGAATGATGGCGTAAATGTGACATTTCGGACTAGTCGCCAAGCAAATGCGCCCAGCCCTCAAGCAAAATAGTTATGCTTTCGGGGTGCAGCTATAAGTAATGAAAGAGTAACTAGGGACTAGTATTTTTGCTTAGCACTCACCACTCAGTACTTTATGAATTGGCAAAGGTATTGATAAAGTAAAAGATATGTGAAGGTAAGACTATGACTCAAGCTTTGCCTAAATTACTCACCTTCAATGAGTTTATCGAATGGTATCCCAACGATGGTCAACGCTATGAATTGCACAAGGGAGTAATTGTTGAAGTGCCACCCCCAAGCGGAGCGCATGAGAAAGTGATAGGATTTATAGCCCGTAAGCTAACTGTCGAGTTCGATCGCCTGAACTTTCCTTACACTATTCCTAAAACTGCATTTGTCAAAACTCCTTCTGCCGAATCTGCTTATTCGCCGGATGTCTTACTGCTAAATCTTGATAATCTCGGTAATGAACCGCTGTTTGAAAAACAGTCAACAGTTACCCAAGCTGCATCAGTTCCTTTAGTAGTAGAAGTTGTTTCAACTAACTGGCGAGATGATTACTACAATAAACTGAGAGATTATGAAGAAATGGGTATTTTTGAATATTGGATTGCCGATTATGCGGCGTTAGGAGCAAGAAAGTTTATCGGCAATCCCAAAAAACCTACAGTGTTTGTATGCCAATTAGTAGATGGGGAATATCAAATGACACCGTTTCAAGGCAATGCCGCGATCGCATCACCTACTTTTCCTCAATTAAATTTAACCGCACAACAGATTTTTGATGCGGCTAACTAAATATGAAGAAAAAGAATTTCTTTGATGAATTACGAATTGCTATTACGGTTTTTCGCTCCATGCTCCAGAATCGTAACTGATAACTGCGCTTTGGGAATCACGGGCTAAAAGACCGTCTTCCATTTCGACGATGCGATCGGCTATGTCTAAAATTCGGTTGTCGTGTGTCACTAACAAAATGGAAGTTCCTTGTTCTTTGGCGAGACGCTGCATAATTTCGACAACATCACGTCCTGATTGTTTATCTAAAGCTGCTGTAGGTTCGTCTGCTAACACTAGTGGCGGATTATTGACGAGGGCGCGAGCGATCGCAATTCTTTGCTTTTGTCCCCCAGAAAGATTATCGGGATAGTAATTAACTCGGTTCTTTAAGCCGACAGCCGTTAGCATGGTTTCAGCTTTAGCGATCGCTTCATATTGACCTACTTTGTCATTCAACTCTACTGCCATCTGCACATTTTGTCTGGCAGTTAAGAATCCTAGCAAGTTGTGAGCTTGAAAAATATAACCAATGTTCCGCCGAATTTGGACTAATTGATTTTGACTAGAGCCGAATAGTTCTACACCCAAAAATTTTAAACTGCCTTCTTGAACAGACCTTAAACCACCAATCAAGCTCAGTAATGTGGTTTTACCCGACCCAGAAGGGCCAGTCATAATCACAATTTCTCCCGGATAAATCTCCAGGTTTATATCAAATAAAATCTGTCTTTTTAATGAGCCTTTACCATAGTAATGATTTAGGTCTTTAATGGCAATTACAGGTTCTTGTCTCATGATCAATTGTGTGTTAGAAGTTAATAATTTCTTCTTAGAAATCTAGAGCCTGTCTGCAAGTTGTTATGACAGTTTAACCATTCAGTATATATTATTTAAATAATCAAAACTGATTAATTGCTACCATATTTATCCAAATCCTTTAAAAGATGTCAGCAGGGTCAGCAGAACGTAATTTACGTACTGCGATCGCACCAGAAATAAAACACATAATTATGGTTAATATCAATACAGTAATTGCCCGCTCAAAGCTCATAAAGATAGGCAAAAGTGTAGCTTCTTTAGCTTTTTGGTACATTAACATCGTAAAAAACCATCCAGGAAGATACCCTAAGCAAGCTAATAGCAGGGCTTCTTGTAAAATTACGACTAATAAATAATTTTGTGTATAGCCTATAGCTTTTAAAGTAGCGTATTCTGATAAATGGTCGGAAACTTCCGTATAAAGAATTTGATAAACAATTACGGTTCCGACAATAAAACCCATAATTGTTCCTAAGCTAAAAATAAAACCAATAGCTGTACTACTTGACCAATAATGACGTTCAAAATCGATAAAATCTTGTTTCGTCAACACATTGACATCTTGAGGTAAATATTTGCGTAATTCTTGCGCTACAGTAAGAGAATCTGCTCCTGGTTTTAATTTAATTACCCCAATATCAATTAGTCCTCGCTGACGAGTATTAAAAATTCGTAAAAAATTAACATCACTAGTAATTAAATTACCATCCGCACCAAAGGATGTACCTAAAGTAAACAGTCCGACTACTTTAACTTTGCGTCTTCTTAACTCAGCAGTGACAGTTTGACCTTTGTCAAAATTAGCAGCGATCGGCCCATATTCTTGTCGAGAGGAACGGTCGAATAAAACAACATCAGGAAGCTTGAGTTTGTCTAGACTTTCTTGAACTCCGGGTAAATTAAACAAATTAAATTCTGGGTTAATTCCAAAGACAAGTAGAGTGCGTGTCCGACCTGTAACTGGATTTTTCCAAGCTGTGTAATCTAAATATATAGGATGTACTGATTGCACTTCAGGTAAATCCAAAGCTTTATATAATCGCCGTTGCGAAAAGCTTTTCATTGACAAAATTGCATTTGACTGGCGATTAATTAAAACAATGTCGCCCTTTAAACTAGTATGTAATTGAACGTTACTGTAATACAGTGCATCTCGAAATCCGAGTTGGGTAAACATCAGAATATCAGCAAAGGCAATTCCCGCTAATGCTACAGCTAAACGCGTTCTATCTCGCGTCATTTGTAGCCAGGCTAGAGGTATTTTTTGAGTCATTTTTTAATTGTCATTGGTCATTTGTAGGGATTTTAGGTATTGTGTTCATGTTCCCTAAGTTACTTATTGTTTGTCTAAATTAGAACTTGATGGGTTGTTAATTTCGACAAGAACTTTGGCATTTGTTAAGCCAGAAACTTTATTGCTATCTTCTGGTGAGAGAGCAATTTTAACTTCTATAACTCTGGCATCTACATCAGCAGCCGGATCGGTATTTAATACATCTTTTTTGCCGACTTTTCTACCAATTTCAGCCACAACTCCCTTTAATTCGCCTTCAAAAGCACCGTTATCACTGCTGACAGAGACATTTTGACCAATACGTACTTTACTAATACTGTCTTCAGGAACTTCAGCAATGACCATCATTTGTTCAGTTTGTCCAATTTCAGCAATCCCATTGGGGCTGATGGCTTCGCCAGATTTGGTGTAAATTTTTAAAATTTCCCCAGAAGTTGGTGCTTGGACGTAGCTTAATCTTAGTTCTGCGTCGGCTCTGCGAACATTGGCGATCGCATTACTAATTTGTGCTTGCGCCACCTGCACATCAGTCGGATTGACTTCTAGCAGTCTTTTGAGTCTGGCTCGTTCTTCGTCGAGTTGTCTTCCTAAAGTAGCTACGGTTTTATCGCGGGTGACTTTGGCTTCAATCAACTGCTGTTGTAGAGTTGTTAAAGTTTTGACTTGGTTGGCTCTAGCTTCCGCAACTTGTTGACGCAAAGTGGCGATCGCTTGTCGAAGCGTGGCTTGCGTTTCGATTACCTGCTGTCTAGCAGTGACTGCAGTCAATCGCCGTCTATCCCGTTCTTGCTGAGAGATAGCACCTTCGCGGTACAGAAACTCGTAACGTCCCGCATCAACTTGAGCATTACGTTGTTCGGCTTGGATGCGTGTCAAAGTAGCTCTTAAACTATCACTTTGACCTCGTAGTTCAGCTTCTATACGCTCGACTGTCGCCCGTTGAGCCAGTTTTTCTGCACTCAACTGCGCCGCAATTCTAGTAATAGTCGCCTGTTGAGCATCCCTTTCCCCACGTAACTGAGCATCTAGTCGAGCAATTACCGCTTGTTGTGCTTGAATGTCTCTGGGTGAACCAACTCGAATTTGAGCTAAATTAGCGCGAGCTTCTTGTAATTTGGCTTTTGCTTCTTCTACACCTGCTAACTGAGTTTCGTGGTTGTCTAAAATTGCAATCACTTGTCCTTTTCTCACCCGCTCTCCTTCTCGGACATACAGCTGCTTAACTCGTGACGCAGATTGCAATCCCGCAGCTGGTGCAGAAAGTCTGATCACTTCGCCTCGCGGTTCCAAACGCCCCACAGCACTAATGCTGTTAGCAACTGGGTTAACAGGTACAGATGAGCCGATCTTTTTTAACTGCTCAACTTTAGCTGTAGTTAGTAACCCCGCAGCGATTACTATTGGTAAGGCTACAGCAATGCCCCACCAAATCTTAGGTTGTTCTGGATCAAGTATTTGTTGCCTTGATCTTGGCTTCTCAGTCACCCTTGACATGGTTGTTGCCCGTTTATTTAAAAATGTGCTGATGGATTTGAAAAAGAATTCAGAAGCCAGAATTCAGGAGGAGGCAGTGCGGTGGACGGGTTCCCCGGCATAAAGCAACTGCCGTTCAGAATCAATTAGCGGGGAATTTATACCAGCCACTAGCGAAAAAAGTTTCCTGTGAATTCTGTTTGATAAAAAGGTGTTATGTCCAGTAGAAACGTGATGAATTATCACTAATAAATATCATCTGAAACTTGCTGCCAATAAGTACTTAACGCCACAGCTTTTTAATCATGACGTTACAGGTAGCCAGTTATTCAGTAATTACTAATGCCTAATTCGTAATGCGTAATTCGTAATTAAAAGATTGGTTAAAATCCACCGCTTTTAATAGCAACCCCGGTTGAGATGGAGACTCAATCTTTATCAGAAACTTAATTATGAACTACCAATTACGAATTTTCAATCAATTATTTCAAATAGAGCATCCCTAACATTACAGTTTCCTTAAACTTGTAGTCAACCGATTATCAGGTTTGTTAACTCCTAGTTTATTTTTATCTTTGCGCCAAAGACGCTACGGCTATGGTTAGACCCCATCAAACTATCGTTAACTGAATTCTACATTTATCAGTTACTGGAAAACGTAACAGAACCTACAAAGAGTAAGGGTGTAAGGGAGCGGGGGTGTGGGGGAGAATCACAAATGACAAATGACCATTGACCATTGACCATTGACTAATTTGGCAAATCAAATAAGACTGTGGTCATGTAATTTTCTGCCCATTCCTGGCCAAAGGCTTTTTCGAGGACACGACGGGTTTTGTCGTTTTGCTGCTGTTGAGTGCAGTAATTGTGTTGTCCTGCAAGAATTTGTTGAGTTTGTTCGGGGGAAACTGGACTAGCTGCGATCGCCTGGGTACAATGCACCTCTAAAAATTTCTGCACACGGGAAAGAAACATCGCTTCTTCTTCTGGAGAACCAGGACGCACAAAGATACAAAACTCTGAGAAAATGTGACCCCATTCTGGTAATTCTCTGGGTTGAGAGAATTCTAAGATTTTAAGTGCTGTGAGTTGATTTGTATAGGATTCTGGTAAAGTGCGGTCTAAGTGGACAGGAGACAGATCTGCGATCGCCGCACTAATTTGACCTCTACCACCTACTAAATCGCAACCAAACATCGGCAGGTCATATTCTGGGCGCGGAAACATCACGCAGTGCAAAATATCCAGCATATTTCCTACTTTTGCCAGTTCCAGATGCATTTTCCGAAACTGCGGTGTTTGATAGCAGCGGTTTTCAATTGTCAGTTTCTCGCCCTCTAATCTTCCTTCCACATATCCCAACTCCGCTGGCAAATGGTAAGGCGAAAGTTCTAAATGCTTGTGCCAAGCAGCCTCAATACTATCAGCCAACTGCCGAATTAGGGGATGTTGTTGTTCGCGTAGTGAGGGAGTAGAAGTAAATGACATATTCAGGGTAATTGAAACTTTTCTTTATTTTAAGACCCTTCATGATCATGAAGGGTTAACAGCACCAGATTAAGATATTTTACATAATTCAGAAAATAGCAGGTTCGTAACTTTGCTCATCAACTTACCTTGGATCTGCTTCCCACCTAGTAACTTTTCACCTTGTTCAGTAACGTTAGCTTTGAGTGAGTCACGGTAGTCGAGCAATTCCTTGGTCAGTTCATTGTCTGGCAGTCGGCCAGTTTCCACACCAGTTAAGATATACTGCCACAGCGAAATTCTACATAAAGATGAACCACTGGCTTTCTCAATAAGTCCATCGCCGGACTGCTCAAGCGTTGTACCCATACCCA
>NZ_JAIVFW010000060.1 GCF_020829595.1 Nostoc sp. CHAB 5844 | reverse complement strand
TACAGCTAATAATAAATATGGTCTCAATGTCAACCATGTCAACAATTTAAGTCATAATTTTATATATTTATTGACGACTTTTACCTTGAATAACTAATTATTTGGCATAATAAGTCCTGAAGAACCAGAAATACTGACAGAAATTGATGAGTGTCTCAATCAAGTTGCAATGCTTCAAGCACAGTTAGGAATACCGCTAGAAATCAAAACCCCGTTTGAAAATATCAAACCTAAAATCGCTGCTGACAAAGCCAAAAATATCTCCAGGCGTTCTGCTGCGTGATATGGCTTCGCTAAGTTTGCATTGAAATTATCAATCAAAAAAAATGAACAAACAGCAAGAGGTTCAATTCGCCTGGGATACTCTAATGCTAGGCGGCAAACGGCACTATGTTTTGACTGGATTTTATGCTCTGGGAGATGCGTTTTTAATCAGCAATAAAGACCCCAAGCGTAAAAACCAAATTGTGTTGGTAGAGCATCGAGAGAAATTGCAGATTAATCATTGGGATTTTGTTTGCCCGATGTCAGAATGCAACCGCCAAGCTACCATCACAACCAACGGTGATGACGGGAATGGAAATCTCAGAAGAAAAGCCCCATCACTGAAAGTTTACAGCTAAATCCTCCCAATTCAGGAGTTCTTAATCTTATAACTCCTGAATTCCTACCTCAAACAATTTCACCATCAAAAATATGAAAACCAAAACCAGCAGCAAAAAGTCTGCTCTTGATAATAATGCCTGTCTGTTATTTCTAAAAAACAGAGGTGGACGAGCTAAATTATCAGAATTAACTTTCAGTCAGACTTTGATTCAGGATTTGATAACCAAAAATATAGCTAAGGTTACAAATACAGGGAATGGTTATTATTTGGAACTGGAGAATAAATCATGAATTTAAAACCAGTTTTTGACCCGAAAAATCTCAGCACTTCCAAAATTTATCTGATTGATTGTGTGCAATACAGATACGTGCGAACTGAGGGCAGTGGCAAGAATAGCAAGTATGTATTTGCACCACTACCAAACCAACGCTCATCATCTGAAATATCTTTTAATTCTACAAAGTTGGCAATTAGATGTCAGGAGGTTGTGGGGATGAATTATGAACCTCCACAAGAGCAATTTGTAGTGCAGATGGGGTTGTTGTAATGTCGAAATATAAACCGCGACTTATTAAGCATCCCGTGAAAGTTACTAGGGGTGATTCCAAAAAGATAGTTTATCGGGCTATCAGAAATATTCAACAAATCAAAAATAAACAAGCCGTGGGAACAACCAGAATCAATCGGCAATGTCTGATGGTTCGGCAGGAAGGTATTTATTGGGTTGTTGTTTAACTGCCAGATAAAACGCTTCGCTCCTTATTGTTGAAAACTTAGTAATAGGTACTGAAAGATGGTACAAGCAATCGCACCGTCAGAAACATTTCTCGCTGATGCAACTGTTGAAAGAATCAATTTCTCAAAACTAAATAAAACCCGTATTCGCTTTAGCATCCGAATTAAAAACAGCACCATAAGTGCAGCCCCTAAATGGGCAGATGTTTTGAAATCTGAAGATACTGGTACAGAATCCGATCTCATCAAAGTGACGAATTCTGAAGTGGGTTTGCGTGGTATTAAAGTATTCAAAGCCTTAAATGAGGCAGCAAGTCAACTCAGACAAGAAATCGCATCTGTCCAGGAATGGATGACCAGCGATAACGGTGATTGGATTTGCCCGATTGATCTAGCTCCTTTAGTGTGGAGTCAATTGCTCAACATTAGAGATGCGATCGCTCCGGGTCTTCGCATCAAGCTTAAAGATGAGTACGAGCAAGGCTTAGAAGATTATCAGCAGCGAATCGAAAACTTTATCTCGTTGAATACTTGGGAACTAC
Source organism: Nostoc sp. CHAB 5844 (assembly GCF_020829595.1). GTDB lineage: Bacteria > Cyanobacteriota > Cyanobacteriia > Cyanobacteriales > Nostocaceae > Nostoc_B. The sequence goes on along the minus strand of NZ_JAIVFW010000060.1, from coordinate 41,511 downwards.
CACAAGATAAGCAAGCGGAAGTTAAAGCGAATCTTTTGAGAGCATTCCCGACATTGAGCGAGTTAGAAGATTGTTTGCAAGTGATTGTCGGTCGTCCGGTGATCATCCCGGCACTATCCGAACAGCTGAACCAACAACAAGCCGAATGTTTGAACCAAATCACTCAATTCATTCAACAGTACGACCAAAACTTAGAGCAACGGTTGAAAGAAGCTGCTGTAGCTGGTGGTGAACAACTCGCCGCGCAGTTACTTGAAGAGTTGGCAGACTGGGAACCCGGACGAAAGCCTGTCCGATTCAAACAGAAGATGCTGAAACATCTCCAGAAGGTGCAGGTTTTGCTGGCGAATGCTTCACCCGAAGCTGGTGGTAGTTTGCAGTCAATGATGGAGCATTTGAATTCCATTGTGGATGATCCGGCAATTGTTGATAAGAATCTGGGTGGTGAAGGGCGCACTCAACTACAGCAGAAAATGGACGACATCAGAGCCAAACTGCTAGATGAGCAGCGCAATCTGCAACAGCTTGCGAGTTCTGATGTTGGGCTGACGGTGGCAACTGTGAGCGCTTTTAAGTTCCGCTAAAAAAATGTGCAGTGTGGTGAAGGAAGAGAGCAGGGGGAGCGGGGGTAGCTGAGGGGGATGGAATACAACCTCTCCCCCAGCCTCAAGAGCCTTCCCGGCTTCCCCAGCCCTCCTTCTCGGGGAGTCATTTCTCATCACATTGCACTTAACAAAATTGCTATTTGTGTATAAATTATGTCACACTTCTCGAAAATCTCAGTCAAGTTCAAAGACCAAGCCTGTTTAATCGAAGCATTGCAAAGGTTCGGTTTCTACCCACAAATCCATGATCAGCCAGTACATCTTTATGGTTACAGAGGCGACCAGAGAGAACAAACTGCCCACATCGTTGTACCTCGAAACCAAATCTCCAGCCTCAGTAATGACCTGGGGTTTTTTTGGAATGGTACTGAATACGAGTGCCTGATTAGCGAATACGACCAAGGCGCAGGACTCTCCAAAGCAGGTCAGGGGCTGGGGCGAAATTTCCTCCCTAAACTGCAACAAGAATACATCAACCTGTACCTACCCAAGCTTGCGCTGCAAATGGGAGGTGAAGTAGTGGAAACCGTAACAACTGGTTCGGTCACGACTGTTCGCGTGTCACTTCCGACAGTAACAGTAAGGAGATAAAAATGTCGCATTTCTCAACAGTCAGAACTCGCTTAATCAACCGCGAGTGCTTGGTGCAAGCTTTGAAGGATTTAAGTCTCAAACCCCAAGTCCACGAAGCACCGCAACCATTAACTGGCTACTACGGGGATAATGAAGGGCAAAGCGCAGAGATTATTGTCCCTGGTTACACCATGAAAGCCCGTGCTGATATAGGTTTTCGCTGGAATCAAAGCAGTGGTGTGTATGACGTAATCCACGACGAGTATGAAACGGTTCCGAGATTTGGAGAAGACTTCTTCAGCCACCAGTTAATGCAAGCCTACGGACAACGGATGGTGAGAGCTAAAGCTACCGAACTTCAAGAAAGATTTGGTGAATGCACCATAACCGAAGAAACTGTGGGGCAAGTACAGACTCTACGCCTGATTTTTGCCGGACATCAGGAAATTCAACAATTCGCACGGAGATAATTTATGGAACGCGCAATTTTGATACATTTTGATAAATTCACTGGTGAAGTAAAGGTAGAGGCAGAAGGATTTGAAGGTTTGAGTTGCCTAGAAGCCACGCAACCATTTGAAGAAGCACTGGGGATTGTGGGCGATCGCACTTTTAAAGACGAGGCTCAAACCCAACAAATCAGAACCACGAACAACCATCAGACACATTTGAGACAGTAAAGCAAAAAGGGGGTGAAAATCCCCCTAAAACAATGAGTGAATTACCTAAAGAGTATCCTTTTATTCACGTATACCCGCAACGAAAAGCCAATCAGCCTGTGATCATCAAGGCAAATACTGAAGGGCTTTGTGTGCTTTTAAATGCCATCGTCAATGCACTCGCTTATCAAGAAACTAATGGAATAGCCGAAGTTTTCTGCGGCGATGCCGAATGTTATCAGGTGCTTATTCAACACACTAGCACCCATGAACAACTCGCCCCATTACCATATCAAAAAGAACATGAACCTAAATAACTTATTCAGTACCCTGGATTCACAAATTCCTATTGCTGCCCTTGAGGTACTTGCCCCCGAAGAAGCCACAATTGTGCAATGGCTCACCTCTCAAGCACAAGAGAAACTCGAATGCCCGACTTACTTCTGGAATTTGGGAGTATCTGGGCTGGAACAATGCCAGATTGCCTCGGATGGCGGTTTGGTGTTTAAGCCAGTACCAGAGTATAAAAAACCACCACAAGCAGACCCGCTAATATATATTTTCGAGTACATCAATAACTTCACAGGCAACGGCGTATTTATCCTTAGTGATGTCCATCCTTTCATTGCAAAGAATTCTCCGCAATTGAGTTGGGAAATCCTGACACGGGTGAAGAACCTGTACCACCGACTCAAGCCCACAGACAAACGCATCCTCTTTTTGGGTCAAAATATCAAACTGGACGATTCTTTGGTACGGTTGATTCCGTTTGCAGAAGTGCCACTGCCCACCGCCCCGCAGATTCAAGAACATCTTGATTCATATTTGCAGTATTTGGGTGAGGAGGCACAAAAACAGCAAGTCAAATTCACTGTTTCCTTGTCTGCTTTTGAAACAGAATCTTTAGCACGGGCAGCTTTGGGACTGACGCTTGAAGAAATCAGCGATTTCTTACGGCTAACAGTTAAAGAGCGTTTGAGTCGCAATGGTATTACTATTGATACGACTGTGACACCATTAGCTGTGCAGTACAAAACTCGCTTGCTCTCACAAATGGGCATTGAGCTTGGCAAACCAGCTACAATCCCCTTTGGCGGCTTAGACTTACTGCGCGAGTGGCTCAATCGACGGCGGCGGCTGTTTACGCAGGCGGCGAGATCGCTAAACTTGCCGCAGCCGAAAGGTGTGCTGTTGGCTGGCCCTCCCGGTACAGGTAAAACCCTACTGGCGAAGAATATTGCTACCATACTTAATTTACCACTACTTCAACTCGACATTGCCTCAATGCTGGGTTCTCTAGTTGGTGAATCTGAGGGTAATGTTCGCCGCGCACTAAAAACAGCCGAAGCCATTGCCCCGTGTGTGTTGTGGGTTGACGAAATTGAAAAGGCTCTTTCTGGCAGTGGGGACACTTCTGGCGTTTCGCAAAGAATCTTGGGCAACATTCTCACGTTCATGAGCGAGTGCCAGTCAGGTGTATTCGTTGTGGCGACGTGCAATGACCCGTCAGCACTACCTTCTGAACTCAAAAGGAAAGGCCGCTTTGATGAAAACTTTTTCGTCGATCTACCAACCGTTCCTGAACGGGCGCAAATCCTGAAGATTCATCTGGAGCGTTTTGGCATTGCGATTGAGGACGAGTATTTAGAGGCTGTAGCTGCTAACACCGCCAAGTTTTCAGGCGCAGAACTTGAAACGCTTGCTGCTGAAGCGGCTCTGTTGGCGTTTGACGAGGGACGAGCGCAGCAGGTGACTTTGGGTGATCTAGAAAATTGCCGAAAAACCATCACACCACTGGCGGTACAGGATGCGGCGGCGGTTGAAAGAATGAGGGATTGGGCGAAGACTGCAAGGGCGGCTTCTAGTGCGATTGCGGATAAACCTACTCAATCGTTGAAGACTGCAAAATTTCGGAATTTGAACTGAAGAACGAGCGATTGCTTTGAACAGAAGCGATCGCTATAACCATCATATTTTTGAAGGATAAAAATTATGTCTACCGACCTTGTAACCTACTACGGACAAACTGACCGACTTGATCAGCTTGTTGAGAAATACGGGCCACACCTGGAGCAATTAGGCAGAGAAATAAAACTTTTACTTCGCATCACCTTGTCAACCTACGTTCTGATGCAACAAGAATACTCTGCTTCTGAATATTCAATAACATCAGCGTTAGAGGATGCGTTGTGTGAGTTGGTTCTTCCCGATAGTATTCCTCAAGATTTGTATGATATTTGTTCGCAACTTGAAGGACTGACGGTTGATGAAGCCGAGACAATTTTAGAAGCTTTACAACATCAAATTCGGTGGGGTAATGCGCGGTTGTTAGTAAATCAATAACTAATCAAATGCTTCGCAATTAGCCATTGAAAACATTAGAAATATTGAGGAGACAATTGTGCAAAACCAAGGGTTGTATGATGCTACAGTACAAGCCCTCACTGAAAGAGGATGCCCTGAAGAGTTGGCGAATCAAGCAGCTACTGTTGTATCAAATGATGATTCCAATAAACCGAATTTAGGGCGGACGGAAACTGACCAAGCGGTAGTCAAACAAGCCCTACCTTATTTACAGAAATAATAGTAATCAATCACAGATAAAAGTCTATTATTTAGGCTTTTATCTGCTGTTATAAAGGGTTAAAAGCAATGGAAACATATTTAGTTTATGCTGATGCTGTAAACAACAGCAATAAATTCTGGTCAGCAAAAGTTGAGAGTAACAACTTAATAGTCCAGTGGGGACGAGTGGGTTACAACGCTCAAACTAAAACCCACATTTTCACTAATCCCCAACAAGCCATCAGCAAGTACAACAATTTAGTCTTCGAGAAAAAATCCAAAGGTTATCAAGAAAGCCAGCCGCAGATTGATTCTTGCAGTGTTGGGGATATCAGAAGGGCGTTGCAAATACTTACTACTCTGCGTCGTTATGTCGAAACTCGCAACTTTAACCCTGGTTACATTGAAGCATTAAACGATTATTTAAAAATCATTCCCACACCATTGGGAATGCAAATTGACCCCTGCCACATTTACAATTCTGTGGCAGATGTTGACCATCAGATTAGATTGCTCAACTCACTGCTGCCTATCGAAAAACCGCAGCAAGCGAAAGATGATTCTGGCGAGGAATTTGTCAGTTTGAAGTCAATCAGTAAGAATTTCTGGAGGTGTGTTTAGTAGGGTTTGTAATTATATTTAGCAGTAGTAAAAAGAAGTTTTACTTGGTAAAAGTAGTACTTCTTTTTCACCTAAATATCAATTATAATATTTTTAATCATTTGTCTTATTAAAGCTTCGCTATAAATCATTGAATTCACTAAAGCAAGATAATAATGGACATCAAAACAATTTCTGTCAGCTATCAAAGAAAATTTAATTTAGGCGATTACGAATCTGTAGAGATAGGTTGCGCCCTCTGGGGTCAAATTGACCCCGAAGAAGACGAAAACGGGTGCATACAGTACTTGTTTGAAAAAGCCAAAGAATCAGTTAAGCAAGCGGCAATTCCACTGATTTCAAAATCAGTTCATCAGATGAATAAAGCAAAGATTTACAAAAAAACTGATGCTCTGAATGAGGACGAACTGGATAGTTTTTGATTCCGATTTGCTCCGCTAATCCTCTTGAGAAATTCAATGAAAATTCGAGGACATAAACAATGGTTAATGAAATCAAGCTAGGCTTAGGAAATCCCCCATACCCCATTTATCTATATGTAGACAAACTAGAAGTTGAAGGCAGGGTTTATGGTTGGTATAACTACGATTTTAATAAAGACAAACAAATTCCCGTCCCTTATAAGGCTTTAACAGGTTATATCTGCGAGCTTAAACTAACTGGTAAAGAATTTAAAGGCAAAGATAATCTGAAACTAGATGTTGTTGTCTGCGCCGATGAACTTTATGTTATCAGAAGCGGAATTGAAACTAATTTTAGTAAATCTTTCTTGCTGGCAGCATCATTGGTAGAAGATTTTTCAAAACCTCTGCAAATTGTTGCTAATCCTGGGGATGAGAACGTCGTATTTTGTTCCTTGTATGATGCCACAACCAAGGGCAGAATTCGTTACGAATGGAATCCTGCTACTGACTGGGGTAGCCTCATTGAAGGCATTCAAACAAAACTGGGTAGTCCAAAATACGATTTGGATTTTGGTGAAGATACACCTGTAGTTCCCTCGTCAAAACCGGTCACAAAGCCCCAACCATCGACTCAACCTAAAGCTCCCGCGTCAGCAGCACATCCGCATGACGTGAGGGTTAAGCAAGTCCGTATTCTGACCGACTATCCTGTTGATTTAATCAAAAAGTGGTTGCAGTCTCAAGGCGTAAATTATCCCAGTCAACTTTCTGAGCAGAGAGTTGACCAGTTAATTAAAACCATCTGCCTTGGATGGGCGGCAAACCATCATTTCGATCTCGATCCGAATCACGCATCTCTTTCCTATGAAGAGCAGGTGATAGACACAATCACTTCCGGGGTTCCTGAGATACAAGCCATTCAGCAGTGGATGAGCTATGTTGCTGGACTAAGAACCCCAGTAGGTGTTCGGTAGAAATTCTTTAGCAGCCGACATTGGCTGCTAAATTTTTCTTCCACTTCACCAGTATTTTACGAAAGAAGTTCTTACGGCTGCGCCAAAACTCCCTGAAGATTTCTGTGAAATTCAATGGACTTACTATTAGAAATATCCGAAACTCAACAAGATTCCGCTTGGCAACAAACCCAATGTCTACCCACACCAAGCACCTGCTTTCAAGCCTACATCAATCGCCTTTCTGTATTAGCTGTTCTGCCTTGGCTAGAAGAAGTCTGGAATACTGAAGCCACCACACAAAGCCACTGGGAATTAGTCAATGGTACAGCAATCACCATTGGGGAAATTCGCATAGTTTTGGTTCCCAGCGAAGCAATTGATAGTAGTGAAATTCGCGTACCGCAAGAGTGGGTGGATATTCCTAATTGGGTTGCTGATTACTATTTAGCTGTTCAGGTGAATCCTGATGATGGTTTAGTGAGAGTTTGGGGATACACAACTCACCTAGAACTCCAACAGCAAGGCAATTACGACGGACGCGATCGCACTTACTCATTAGACGCAGAACACTTAACACGAGATATCAATATACTGCGATTAACACGCGAACTTTGTCCCGATGCACCAACCAGAAGCGCAGTAAAACCCCTCCCTGTTCTGCCGTCAGAACAAGCAAATGTATTGATTGAGCAACTAGCAAAATATCAATTCTTTCCCAGATGCGTGCTTTCATTCGAGTCCTGGGGTGCGTTATTGGAGAATCAGGAGTGGCGCGATCGGTTAGTTCAATTGCGTAATCTTCCGATCAAGTAATAATAGCTAATTCATCAAAGGCAGCGAAAGGCTGTCTTATTTTTTTTCCTCACAGGAGCCAGTATGAACAACCGCAATCAAAAATTAACCCAGGAATATCAAGCGAAGTATGAGGAACCAAGCCTGATTGTAATTCGATATCGCTACATCAAACGTTCAAGGACAAGAGAATTTATGGAGAATGCGTTGTTGTCAGTGGGAATTACTTGCTTGTTAAGCACAGCATTTTTGGGAATTGGTGCTTTAGGATGCTGGGGATTTGAAATAATCGGAGCTAATTCGAGTTCTGGCATCATCAGTCACTATAACTGGCAAGCCCGAAAGAATATCTGTTTAGGCGGGATGCTGGTAAATATTTCAGGAGTTTTAGGTAGTGCTTTATTAAATGGTTGTGTGAATAGTCACGAAAACTAACAGGAGGAAACTATGTCAAACGAAAGAAGCCCAATGCTTGTTAAAGGCCAACAGGAGAATACTTGCCCAGATCACGAAAAGTTCAGCAAGCCTTAATTACCTCAGAATTAAGCACTTAGTGGTTCTGGTTCTGTGTCGGCTATTTCCAAAACTCGACGCAACCAATCACCAGTTGCAACAGCCGCAGCTTGAAGAAGTTGGGCATCAAACCACATTTCGTCCCAATGGAATAGCCAGTGGGTCAGCAAACGACCTAAATCAACTAACTCGCAAGCTCGGTCAATGTCGTCGGCTTTTACCATATCCGGTACAGTCCACTCAATAAAATATCGACTTTCCTTGATCAGACTGATTATTAATTCTTGGGATAATTCCCTTGTCCACAAGGTTTGGATTTGTGACAGGTGATTTGCCAAATGATGTAGGCGAGTAGAAACATCATTTTGCATGAAAAGTTGTTGCTCTGGTGTTGATTCAATCATGTATTCCCCAGGATTTCAGTAATGATTTGGGCTACTCTTTCTCTAATATTAGAGTCTAAAATCTCCATTGACTTATTTTGCCTGGGACGCAAGTTGACGATTGATTCAAAGATCATCCTTCCCGTTGATGGCATAAAGCTTGCAGCCCAAATATTTTCTTGTCTACTGTTATCACCTAATAAAGCTTGTTCACAGTCATAATGCAAATTGCCACCACCAGCTAATACTCGACGCTCAATATCTACAGCCGTTTTGATGTAGAACTTGTGTTCAAAGAGCATAATTTCAAGTTGTTCAGGTGTAGCCCGTGAGCGTAACAGTAGAATCAATTAATTATCCTCGCTCAAGTTCATGCTTTCCACTTCGATTTACTATCTCCTTAGCTATTCATAAAATTGTTCCCCAAGTTGCAGATGCTTGAGCAAAGCGATGGCTAACTCCAACACAGAATTTTGGTTCCAAGAAGGAATTTGGTCAAGCACATACTGGATGACAGCTTCAGGTGGTTCATCGGGAAGTGAACCAACTCGCAGCAAAGCATCATTGGTACTTCTAATCATGCGCTCTAATTTTTCTGGTCTACTGCTACCGGGCAGAGTATCCAGTAAAGCTAGGACTTCATTTTTAAGTGAAACATTTTGATAACCAGAACGTGGCATAGAAAATAAATCATAATTCAACAAGCAGAATACATGAGTCAGAATCAAAAAAGAGTGAAAGAAGCAATTACCGTTGGTGGCTCATTCAGGTTTTATGCTCCCATACGAAACTAATAGCACCTGTAGTTCTACTGTCTTATAAATACTGACTCTTGAGTTCTGTGTTTTAATAATACTGTACAAAGAGAGTATTTCTAAGTTAACTTCTATTTCCTAGACTAGTACAGTATTATTAATATAATCACCGAGCAGCAAATTTCCGAGCTTTGTCTTGATAAATATCAGGCAATATAAGACAGAGGAGAGAGCCAAAAAAATATGAACCTCCTAGATTTCTTAAACAAATGGGCAGGTGACAATACAGAAACCGAACAAAAGCTGAAAGGATTGTTGTCCACTTTTTTTGACAGAGATCCACGCACAATTCGGAACTGGGTCACTAACACACCTCAATATGTGCGCTGGAACTTGAAAAGGTTAGATAAAGAATGGGAGCAATTAGGCAAAATTAACTACGCCATTTTTTTTGAGGAATAGCGGAAATTTTTGTCACGAAATTGTCACGATTTTTTCCATGCCTAACGCTGAGTTGGGCATATATTTTATATATGAATAGTTCAACGGTTCGACTTTAATAATGGAGTATTTGAACAAAACACAATGTCGAGAATTATTAAGGATTCAGTCGAAGGACACGATCAATAAATATCTGAAAACTTTGGGCTTATTTGAAAAAACAAGATTTACGTGGGAGGAAATTAAACGAGTGCTAGAAATTCAGACATTTCTAGGACTAAAACACGGAATTAACAGCCTATCCCATTTTAAACAGATGTCTAGGCAAGAGCTAGAGCAGACATTTGAAACCTATGGAATAGATGTAAACGCTCGATTAAAGATGCTGCAAAAAATACATAGAGACTCAGTACAGCCAAAACCAGTTTTACACTAAGTCTCTTCAAAAAATGCCCTGCTGACTTTTGCAGCAATTACAAGCCCATACACCATAAAATCAATGAATTATCAGCTTTTTGCCTTTAATGACAGACTACATTCACTCTGCTGAATTTTTGATAAAGAGCATCAAAAAATCATTGCTAAATCCATAGAACATCATGTTACTGAGATATTACATATCCGAAAGACTTGTCCTGTATGGAATCAGCAGAAGGTTAGCGAGTAGAGTGTCCCTTTTTCAATTTCAAAAACCCGAAAAACAAGCACTTTTTTTCAGAGTCAGGTGCTAATGTAGTACATCCCAATTAAATACTAGTGTTTATATAGACGCGAGAAATATAATGTGTACAGAAAAGAAAAATACACAAAAACATCCATTGATGGCAAGACTGAAACTATAGAGATAGAAGAAAGAAATCCATCAGGTTTGTTAGAATTTTGTGGAGCGATAACCGCAATTAGTCTCTCAATATTGACAGTCACTTTGATTTTGCAGAGTTGGAACCATGCCAATAGTTCTAGAAGAATGGATGAGCGAATCAACCAATCTGAGAAAAATTTGTCAGGAGATTCGTGGGCGCACAATTAGCGATCACACATGGTATGACTGGGAGCATTTAGCGGGAGCGAATTACCCCCAAGGGAAGCCTGTGGCGAAAAGAAAATACACACTTGAACAATCCCAAATGCTGTTATGTTTGGCATGGTTACGCAAGCATTTCCCAGGTCGGAAGGTGACATATAGAAGTTTGAGAGACTTCCACAAAAGCAACGAATATAAAATTGATCAGGTATTGGAAAAATTCTGTGAGCAAGTAAATTCAGGAGAAGCATTTGTCGCAGATGAAGTGAAGCAAGAACCCCAAAAAATCGCACTATCTGAAGTCAAGAAGTGTTGTGACCGAATTATTGGGCGGGAGCTTTCTAGAAACTGCTGGGCAGCATGGAAACAATTCCTTGGCATTCCCAAATACGAAAGGTTTGTAGAGGAGGGTATTGCTTCTTTACTGACCTATATGGCTTGTTGGAGACATGACAATCCTACAAAAAAGTTTCCTTCAGTGTCTCAATTATTGGTGATGATGAGGCATTGGTCACGTCGGGCGATGAGCCTCCAAACGGCTTCTAGCGGCAAGATGTGGTATTTGTGGCAAATGAAAGGGTGTAGTGGTAGAGATTTACACGCTTATTTAGCAGCGTGTGGGTATAAAGTCTCACCGCGAACTTTATATAAATGGGGAGATTTTAGTAAACGAAGACATTACTCCCCATCAGAACTATTTGTTTGGAAAAATTTAGCTCAGGAGAAGAGATATGGCACGTAAAGGTGAATTGACAGTACAAACAACTGAAGCAGGAACATCAATTCAGACGCAACCTAAAACTATAGTTAAAGGTAAAAGTCAATCAATATTACCAGTCCCAAGTGCGTTTGCAGTTGTCATAGAACAGCTAGAAATGGCTTTTGATGAAGATTTACGATTGGCAATTTTTGAGCGATTAATTCGAGAGCAAAAAAATATTGCTCAACAAGCAACCGAGGAAGAAAAAATTGCTAAAGCACTAGAAATTACTCGGCTCGAAGCTATTGAACAGGCAAAAGAAAAAGGCAAACAATCAGCTAGAGCGCAAATGGCACAAAAGAAGAGGGAGCAGTTAGCTCAAGCACAACAACACTTTATTGATGTGGAGTTAGAGCAATTAATTGATAGTTGTGATTATCTCGGTTACGAAGCAATGAAACAAACTATCAACACATTTGCAGCACGTATGGGCGTTTCTTTGGAATGGAAGGAATTAAAAGATGGACAATTCGAGTGCATCCCAACAGGAGGCATGGGAGCAGGGAGCGGGGAGCATGGGGGATAAGACAAGTATCAAAGGAACTAAAAACTATGGGCAGGGGAGAGAAATTTTCTCCTCTGCCCCCTGCACCCAGCCCCCCTGCTTTTCAACTGAAGTTCAGGATTTTATTGATACGGTAAACTCCGGTAAAGGATTTGCCCAGATTACCGAAATTATCTCCGAGGAAGTACAACGCCAACTCGAAACTCAGTTAATCCAATTCCAGTCCGCGATCGCCCAATCGAATTTGGCAGCAATTGAGGTGATGTCCGAAGAGTTGCAAAAGATTAAAACAGAGTCCGCAAGCGTTCGCGGGGTGATGGAGCGATTAGCAATAGCCTTAGCTCCTGACTTACCCCCAACTCAAGATGAGGTTGTCAGTTTTCAACAAGCAATAAATAACTTAGAGAAATACGGCAACATCATTCCCTCAAATGCTGATATTGCGGCGGCTCAAAGAAGGATAAAAAACCACCACGCATGGTCATTGGTTTGGCAGTCACTAGTCAAAATGTTGATTAAACAATTGGAGAAGAAATTTTGCAAACAGCCGATTTCCACCGAGCCTACTGGTGCTATGAAAAAAACGTAGGCATTGCCAAAATACATTATCCCGACTTAGGAATATTTGCTCTGTTGTTTGAAAATGGGGTTCCAATAATTAATGTCAACTTTTTAGATAGGAATGAATTTTCTTATTACTGGCAGAAGTATCAAAAATCTGGAATAAGTTTACATTTCGGGCTAAAAATTGGCATTGATACTGAATTGACTAGGGTAATCCAAAAAGAAAACCTTTTCATTTTTCCTGAGATTAACTTGGAGGTCAAGCTAGAGAGTAAAGCTCGTTACTTTCGTCCGCTAAATGGGGAGTGGATTCCATTTCAAGATGATGTGTTCGTAGAGTATCAACCTTGTAATTCGTTAATTGATGTAAAATAATTATGGTAAAAAATTCAAAATCAGAATCGTCAACAGATGGAGCGTTAACTCTTTCTGATTTAAATGGTGATGTCAGCAAAACACTTGTATTGCCTGATTCTCACTTCAGTTTAGAATCGGGCGTGTGGGCGAATGCACAACGTATTGCTGATATGTTGCCTGTCAGCATCAAAGTTTTTGGTGATTTAAGCGAAGAAGATGTAGCCGAAGCTTTGGATAAAGCTAAGGGTGCAGAATTCCAAGCTAAAAATTGGGCAGAATACTCCACAGCTATTAGTCGCTACCTCAAAGCTTTATACAAAGTCAAAGAGAAGCAAGTCGAGGTAAGTGAAAATGTAGCTGAAGCTAGAGTGCAACACTCCGAATTAGAGAAGAATTTATCTACTAATTTAGCTAATTTAGAATCCAAATTTAGACAGATAATCGGTAATTCTCGTTCGTCTGTTGCAGCTGTTCAGGATGATTTAGGAATTAGCTTAGGTAAGATTTCCTCACAATATTCTGAAGGTAAAGCTAAAAAGCAGCAGAAATTGACCGAAGAAATCACCAAAAAAGAACCTACTCCCTACGAAGAACAAACTAGTAATTTAGTGACTCGGTTCCAAGAATTGAGAAATGCTAGATATTCAGGCACTCCCGGTATCACGCAACGAATTCAACAGGTGAAATAATGTCGCAGGTTTGTAAATTACTAATTTGGATATGCGGGTTTACTATTTCTAGCTCACTCGCTCAACTAATTAGTTTATTGCCTTGGTCTTTCTTAGTGATAGGCGTAACAGCAGTCATCACTTATTCTCAAGGTAAAAGCAGCGATTCAAAACTGTTACAAGTCATCGCTATTGGATTAGCCTTTGGGTGGTGCAGATGTTATTTCTTTGGTTAAAAATTGGTGCGGCTGGATTAACGGCTCTAGGATTATCTCTCACAGCTAACCCTAAAAATCTGAATCTGTTTATCCCATCTAATCTATGCGCGATCTCACTCGCTAGTTATGCTGGCATATCTTTGAGAAAATTGCAGAAGCACTATGAAGATTCTGAGCGCGTTGATGATATGCTCTCTGCTCTCAAGGATACTCAAGCGACTGAACAATTGCAGTATCTTTCTTCAGCCGCCGAGAGGAAACGTCAATATGAGGAAGCTGACAAGGAAACAGAACGACAGCTTAACTTATTGCAACAAACAGCCCCACTATTTAGTGAAGTGCTGGCACTAACAGGTCAGAACGGTGCTGTTAGCCGTATGGCATTGGGGATGATTCAAAATGGTGAACCCTTGGGCAATGTGCTATTAGCGACATCTGAAGCCGAAATGCAGTTAGAGCAAGCCAGATTACAAGCTGAAATCCACCAACGACAGCTAGTGTTGCAAGCACAGCAAATCAAAAATGCTGAAGTTGTGACAGTCACGAATGGCATCACAGCAACAGTATCTGAGCCAGCCCAATCAACTAAGATAGAGGGTTTAGAAAAAGCTGCAAAGGTTGTGGGCTTTCAAACTCAATGCCTCAGAGTTGACAGAGCGCCCAGCTACGAGAGATTGATTTTCTCAATGCGGACGGAGGACTTCAACTCGCTGGCTAAATTCAAAGCAGCTGCCAAACTTGCACTAGGCGTAACAACAAGTGATTTTCCTTGTTACATCTATGCCCCAGAACAAATCGCTGTAGAAATTCCTCTTCGACCTGAAGATCGTACTTATTACGACTTCCCTACTAGACATTGGCAACAAGGTGAACGCCTGATTGTGCTGGGACAGTCACTTGATGGCGAAGTAATTATAGATTTAGCCAGTGAAGATACACCTCAATTACTGGTAGTTGGGACAACCGGCTCAGGAAAGTCTAACTTCTTTCGTGCAGCTGCTTACTGCTTACTCATGCAAGGTGCGCGGGTGGATGTCTGCGGCGGTAAAGTCAGCGACTATGAAGACTTTGCTCAAAGATTCCCCAGCATCACTATGAACGACATGGGCAAAACTTTCGAGTTTGCCGGGGAGTATTATCAAGAGTGCGATCGCCGAAACAAAATGACTAAGGCTGAATTAGCCCAAGAACAGCCTTGGATACTTTTCATTGATGAGTATAAAGGCACTGTTCCCCTGGATGAAAAACTCCGTAAAACTTACGATCAGCAATTGTGTGAGGTTGGTCGGCGGGGAAGAGGATTAAAGATTCACATTGTCGTTGGCTTACAACGTGGAGCCAAGAGAGGGAAAGAAGATCCTCAAGGATTACCACCAGACTTACGAGATAACTTACCCTGTCGAATTGCCTTCCGTTGTGTTGATGCTGTTAGTGGTCGCATGGTACTAATGCGCCGGGGTGAAGCTGTCACTTCATTGCAGGGTCGCGGCGACGGCATTGTGCAGTCTGGTTTATTAGACAAGCGTTTTCAGGCTTATCGATTTGAAAGTATTCCTGCTTAGTTTTTCCTACACCCTTACACCCCTAACTCTATGCTGCCATCCAAATTTGTCGAAGCTGCCGGGTTTCCTCTGCCCTGGCAAGAAAAACACCTACAACAATATATTAGCGATCGCCTCAAAGAGCGTGGATTCATCACTCAACAAGAAGCCCCAGCCAACGGCGGTAGAGCCGACATCGTTACCAATTGGCAGGGGGGTTCGATTATCGAGTGCAAGAAATACCTTGACCGTGACCATATTTACCAAGCTGTTGGTCAACTCAACCTTTACGGGCTGAACAATACACACAAGTTAGTTGTTATGGGGTTTCTCACTCCTGATGCCCGTGAGCAACCATCGGCTCTCAAGACTGCTTCAATGGTTGAGCAAGATCGCCGGATTCAAGTTGTGTTTGTCAATCTTCAAGAAGAATGGCTTCCTAGTAGTCAAGTACAAGTTGGGTTTGGATTGTGGAACTTTCGACTTCCACAATTGCTCAATTTCAAAGATTGGCGTTGGTGGTTCAATGTAGCTAAGGCTAATCCTTTGATTTTGGTACTAGCTGGTTCTTTATTTTTAGGGGTGTTGCCAGAATTGAAAAAGCTAACTCCTACTACTGTTATGCAACAGATTCACCACCCGTAAATAAATTGTTTTTAGGAAAAAATATGAATGGTACAGTTTTTAATATTGGGACTACAACTTGCGGCTCAACAATGGCTGCTTTTGTAGAGCATCATCCTCGCAATGTAATTGGAACTTTCTGGATGCCATCTACACATGAAGATTACAACAAACTAGCTTGTAAATGGTCAGATTATGTTGAGGAAGAAAATCAGCCACAAGCTATGCTAGACGACTTTGAAACTTTAGAGAGGGAACCTGGAACCTGGCTTTTACACCCACATGATAATCCTTTTAACAGGAAATCCGTATCATCCTGGTGATTACTCTTTCATGGCTGGCATCACACGCTTTTTTGAAAGTAAATCATTACTTGATCTGCTGGCAAAACATAATATTCCAGCCCATACACAAGTTATATATCCTGATTTATTTTACAAAGAAAACATAGAAAGGGTAAATTATCATATTTGGGAAAGGCTTACACTGAATGACTGGAATGAATACATTCGCCTTCGCCTAGTTTCCACTCATGGACAATGGATGTTGCAGCAATGGTGGGAGAGATTAGGAAAATCTTCATAGCCATACACGAACAATACCCTGGGAACTCAAGCCCATCATCAGGGTTTCGGTAGTGTTTTTGAGAGAGATGCTAGTGCCAAAAAATCGAATGTGTGGAATAAATTCTTTCCTGGACTATAAAGAGCTTGAGGTTTGAATGGATACAGCCGCAGATTTGTTATTTCTAAATGAAGAAATTGCTTTAAGAATCAATCCTTTTTCTGAGGGTGAATATTTAGTGATTCAGACATATCCTCAAGAGAAAAGCCTAAAAGTAAGCAAGCGTAGTTTTGATTATAATGATGCCAAACAATACTGTGAGCTTGAAAGTTTAGGTCACGACTACGCTACGTTTGAATTAAGAATGATTCGAGACAATAAACTTTGGACAGTAAATGATTTGGGTTATCCCCGAACACTTTCTCAACAACAAGATTGGAAGATTAGTCCAGAATATCTTGAGGCTATTGATGACAACGATAATAATGGAGAAATCATTGTCTGCTTTTGCAGCTATCCTTACTTTCATGGAGTGACTACTCAAACGTCTAGGAATGGAGAGGCTGTGGAATACTGGCATTGTGTCACTTGTTTAGCGGACGATCACAGGCGAGAAATACACTCTTGCCCTAATTGTCATATTTCCTTAGTTGATGAATTAGATGATGATTCTGATGATTTTTACAAGCAAATAATACAGCCAACAGTTTGTATTGGCTGTGCTAACTATCACGGTCAAGAGTATAATGAAGAATTATTAATTTGCGCCATCCACCCTTATGGCTGGAATGGAATCTCTTGCCCAGATTTTGCTGAAATTAAATAAAAAACTATGAACTTCCAAGACCGCAAACTGCTTATACTTACAATGAAGTTATTCAACAACTAGTACAGCAATTTTTGGTTTTACAAGAACCCTAATTTAATTTAATAGTCTCCCGTAATGGTTGGTCAAACTTTGCTATTGGAGATACTGGACTAGTTTGTTGAATAGTTTTAAGTTTGTCTACTTCTAAAGAACGAATCAACTCTCGGATGACATCTGTTGCTGGTCTTCCTGTTTTTTGGCAATATTCTTCTAACTTCTCCATTTCACTAGTCGCAAGATTAATTGTCAACCGCTTGACTGCCCATTTTTTATTCATGACTGAGCTAATTTATCTTTTCAAATAGAATATATTTAATTGTAATGTATTAATTTTTACTCTAAATCCCCTATTATTAAAATCTCAGGAAGTTTAGATAAATCTTTTGAGAAAACTAAGTAATAAAGCACATTAAATCTCTAGGAATAAAGCTGTTTTCCAGAGTAAATTCTCACAAGTTCGTTTTGTTAGTTCTTAGAACTTTTTTTGAATACATAACGTGGCTGATGTTAAAGAGAATGTCTGTCTAACATAGCAATCATGCTTTGGATATCAGGGTTTGAGAATTTTGATTGCTATCCTAACGCTACTTTTGCGCCCATCTCGTCTTAGAGCCTGCTTGACACAATTTGTATCCTTGGTTATCATTCAACCAAATGGTTGAATCAAATGTAGTCCTTGATAAAATTTTTGCGGCTCTGGCTGATGTAACGCGGCGAGACATTCTTAAACGAGTTTCCACCGCAGAACATACTATTAGTTCTTTAGCACAATCTTATGCGATGTCCTTGGCAGCGATCGCCAAGCACGTTAGTGTGCTGGAGAAAGCTGGACTTATTACCAAGCATCGAAGTGGAAAGGAGAAAGTGCTTCAGATTCAGCCAAAAACTCTCAAAGTGGCCGCAGCGTATCTAAGCGAGTATGAAAAAATCTGGAGTGAGCGATTTAATGCGCTCGAAAAGCTGCTAGAAGATAAGTAACAAAGTAGGCGGAGAGACGACGACGTATGGCATATCTTACAGTTACAGTTCCAGAAAATTCACAAAATATCTTCGGTACTGTGATAATCAAGGCCTCTTTAAACAAGGTATTTGAAGCATATACCACAGAGGAACTGTTTGCCAGTTGGTGGTGTCGCGGTAATGCCATGAAAGTATATCACTTCGATTGTCAAGACGGTGGCAGTTGGCACATTGCCGAGCAATCAGAAGACGGTAACGAGTATGAGTTTAGGGGCTGTTTTCATGAAGTCGCTCCCAATGAAAGGATTGTGCAGACATTTGAATTCTTGGGGATGCCGGAACGTGGCCATGTCATGCTAGAAAAAGCTGAGTTTTTTGCCATTGACGAATCTACAACCCAGATTCGTACCCATAGCACAGCAATGAGTCAAGAAGACCGTGACGGTATGGTGGACAGCGGTATGGAAAGTGGCTGGCGGCAGTCGGTTGAAGCTCTTGGCAAGCTTTTAGAACCCGACAGTTAATTTCTGTCTCTCGAAACATTGATCTTGGTTAGGAATTTCGCTTTTAGAAAGTCGACTTTAGTGAAGCATTACAGGTTATTAAAGTCAGAGCTAGGATAAGAAGTAAACAGTTGGGATCTGCGACCCATGTTTAAAATGCCATCAATTACTGGCTTGATTCCATTTACTACCGTTACGGCTACCTTGGCTCTGACGACAATTATTACCTCTCCATCAAAAACTCTGTCACAAACACCAAGCCAAGAGCGCAGCCCAGTTCCCCAGAGGGATTGCCTATCTAGGTATCCTAATGATACATATCAAGGTTCACGCCCGTTGACACGCAATGAATTTGCGGCTGGTTTTGATACGTGCTTGAATCAACTAAATCAAATTATTCCGGTTAACAGAGCAGATTTAGCAACAAAAGAAGATTTAGAAATTTTACTTCAACGACAAAGGCAATTAAACCAACAACTTAGGGAACTTAACGAGCGAGTTGATCCCCCAAGCTCTACAAAATAGTGCATAGCGCAGACAGAAAGTTTAATCACTAGTATTGATTCAGCATCTGTTGGATATAGGGCTTAGATGAACCGTAACTGACAATGGCTACATCAAGCTCAACATTCTTGTAGATGTTTAAGGCACGTTGAATTGCTCCCAGTATCCAATCTGTTTGGTTGCCAAATGCTCCACCGCCAAGCAGTGTCAGAAACAATTTGTTATTACCATTTTTTCTCCAATTCAAAATGGCAGCACAAATAGTTGCTTCGTAGGATGCCTCTAAAATCAACTGTGCAAATTTTGCCCATAAATCTGAAGAATGCTCCGAGTAAGCAACTGGTAAAGCCGAACAATAAGCTTGTGAAACTTTGTGTTTGCAGTCATTCAGCGTCACTTGTGTATCCCACTGAATCCCAATGCTTAACAACTCTCGCAATTTATCAACTCCCTCTTCGTTAAATGCTTCCAGCCGATTGGAAATTTCAACTAACCCAGCGCGTGATGCCAAAGCATAACCGTTTCGCATTTCCCAAAGACGGTTATCTTGATTTCCGAGTGCGGCTCCTATATCTTTTAGGCAATCAATTTGGTTTGTTGCTGATTGACCGATTTGCCCATCTATTACCACAAAATAATTTCGATAAATTGTACCTGCGCCAGCTGCCACAGCACAAGCTGGCCCTTGAGTAAAATCATCTTCATAAATCCCTACACCATACTCAGGTGTTACATTAGGAGATATCATTTCTAGCAAATTGAACTGAGACGCTACCTGAAATACTGAATTAGCATTGGCTTCATTGATATGCAAATCCTGCACGTTGGCTACTACTTCTCGTAGAGTTATTTTTCCTTCTGGATATCCACTTTTGAGAACGCGTTCTCTCAGTTCGGCTAAAGACGGTATTTCTAAATGACCACAGGCTATGACTTTGCCATTTACATGAGATTTCAACACCTCGCCATTAACAGCTATATTTTTTCTTACCAAAATAGGGGATTGTTCTGCAAAACCTGTTAATGTTTCAAACCAAGTCACTTTTTTGATCCTTTTAGTCCAATTATGCTAATTATGATAGTGAAGCTGTAGTTATTTACTTTTTCCTCACTTTTTCAATACTTCCCTCTTTTCTAATATTTAGAAAATCCCAGACTCATTGACCAAAATTAAAAACTTGTTCTGCCGTCAAATTCAATTCAGGGGAAGTAGGCGATATTATTTTATCGTTTCCTCGAAACTGATTTACTTGGTATTCCCCATCAATAAGTTGATAAACCGAAAAAGTAGATTGTTTAGGATTGCCAATGAATTTCTTTGCTCCTAATACTGCATAGTCAATAATCCAATATTCGGGAATTTCCATTTCTTCATAATCTGCCAACTTCAAATAGTAATCATCACGCCAATTAGTACTAACCACCTCAATCACTAATGGTATTGAGCTACCTTTAGTTACAGTGGAAGATTTTTCCCACAGTGGTTCATCAACTAAAGCATCATCATTGAGGATTAATACATCTGGAAAATAACCTGATTCTCTTTGAGGTGGTCTGACTATTGCCTGGTTGGGAATAAAGTAAGGCAATCTTAATCTTCTAAATTCTATAGTCAATTCAGCCGCCGAAAATCCTTTTATCCTTTCATGTTTTCCTGTCGGCTGTGCCATTTCTACAATTTCTCCATTATGCAATTCGTAACGTATCCCAGAGTTTTCGGGATACCATACTATGAATTCCTCAAACGTCACTACATTTTGTAAAGCTTGCGTCATGGCAATTGATAGCTGTGGTTTTGCTTTTAGTAAGTACTCAGGAGTCAGAATCCAGGAGCCAGAATGTTAGAAAGTTTAATCACATACTTCAGGGTAGCAATAGACTAATTATCCTCAATCATTCTTAACTTCTGACTTCTGGGTGCTGAATTCTCACTGCTTTTATTTTAGAAGTTCACTATTCTCTCCAGCATCGTTACCTTTTGATATCACATTGGCTGCAACAACCTCTGCCACAATCTCGTGTAAAGCTGCTGGTCATTTGTCGTCCGTACAGCCAGGGATATCGGTAAATGAAAATAAAATCTGATTCTTGGAATTAAATAAAAATATTTCCTAAATCTATTTTTAACTTTAATTGACACGCTGGACATTACGAGCCGTTATTCCAAAGGGATTAGAAACAATTTCAAACTGCACAAGGGTACCTGCTTGCAGGGTGCGATATCCCTGTCCAGGAATAGCAGTAAAGTTAAAAAACACATCAATTCCATCCTCATCTCTAGCAATCATGCCATTACCTGTTTTTATGTCAAACCAGCGTACTATCCCTTGCCCTACCGGAAAACCATTGGCTCCCAAATTTGGTATGCCATTTGCCCATTCTTGTTGAGGAATGCGGATTTGTTTGACAGCAGGTGTGTTATATGCTTCGTAACAGTAGTCTAATCGTAGTTGCATAATGGCACGCAGATCCTGCCTTAATTCCTCAATCGTCGGTCGCCCAACAAAGAACCAACCGTTATAGATGCTGTGGATAGTCAGGTCTGGATGTAAGACAAAAGTGTAGGGTTGAGGACGATAGGCATACTCACCTTCTGTCTCATCCAATATATTGAGTTGCTTGACAAGCAAGCGCGTCTCATCACACAAAAATTGCCATCCTGCCCCCAGCCCAGCCCGGAATGCAGCTTGCACAATTGGGGGGTCAACACTAATAGTGACAAGTTTGCCGTAGTTTACAGCTAACTCATTCTGAAACTGCACCAATTGAAGTAGTTGTTGGCGATCTCTGGGGCAGAAAAAACCTCTGTAGAAGACCACAATTAGTGGATAGCCATCGGTAAAGCCTAAATAATGATCCACTAGTTCGGGTTGGGTAAGGCTAGAAAGCTTTACTACTTCATTTTCGTAATTGGGCAATTTTGCATCAGGAAATTTGTCCCCGATGGTTAGAGTAGTTGTCATCCACAACACTCCTATAATTTTAAAGACAATTCAGAATTATCAATCTCAGGTTTTACAGTAAGATCAGAGTAAGAAAGATTAATCTTCACCCCACTTGAATTCTGACTGGCAATCAAGCTGATGGCTTGTTACCAATATTCAGTTGTTTTTTGCTAGATTTTAACTGTTTCCAAAGTGATTTCATCTTTTGGTAAGCGTCTTCAGGTTTGAGCTTACCATTGGTTTGTAGTGCAGTTATATATTCTACTTTTTGAGCAAATTCTTGTAAATTAGCATTGAATATGAAATTCTCTGGCTGAACTTGTCCGTAGTAGCGACTGCGAGGATACAAGAATTCGTTCTTTTCGTTTTTGTACGTTTCTTCCATCACTTTATCTTCACTCATAAGCAACTATTACTCAAAAATAGCCACAAAGTTAAACGATAACCACTATCTCAATGAGTATTGTATTATAGCGTTTTTCACTCTAGTGAGGTACAGTAGCAAGAATGGGTAAACCAATTATAAATATCATTTAATGAGACTTGATTAAAAGCATTTTCAATTGCTTTTGCTAAGTCTGGATAACTTCTTGCTCCAATAGAACGTAGTATATTTTTAATTTTTGACCAGCAATTCTCAATTGGCGAAAAATCAGGAGAATATGGTGGTAAATAAATCAATTTAGCGCCAGCAGCTTCGATTAATTTCTCAATATCTCCACCTTTATGAATTGAACAATTATCCATGATTACATAAGCACCTTCCCATAGCTTTGGAACTAATTTTTGAGAAATATAAGCCTCAAATGTCAACCCGTCAGATGCTCCTAAAATACTATATTGACTAATCACACCTTTGAGAGCGATCGCTCCAATTATAGAGACATTTTTGCAACGTTTTTGAGGTCTTGAGCCATGCGCTCTTTTACCTTTTTTAGAACGAGCTGAGTGTCTTATTAAAGATAGATTAGCTCCTGCTTCGTCAAGAAAAACAAGATTTTCCGCCGGTATCCCATGAAGTTGAAGCCAGAATTGTACTCTTAATAACTGAACTCTTTCAGTCTCTTTTTCTGAGGCGTACAATGTTTTTTTTTAAGACTTATTTCCATCCTCTGTAACATCCGGTCTACCGTAGATATACCAATTGTTATTCCTGTTTTTTCTTGGAGTTCTGAGCGGATTTCTTTCAAGGTGGCATCATTCTTAGCTTTAACTATTTCTTCGAGAATGTTAAGTTGTTCTTCGTTGAGCTTTGGAGAAGTTTGTTTTGTCCTCACTTTCGGAGCAATATTTGCGGTTTCTCTACATTGCTTTAGCAATTTTTCAATAAAACTTAAACTGACACAAAATCTATTTGCTAATTGACGTTGTGATATTCCACCTTCCAAGTAAGTATCAAATATTTTTTGGCGCAAGTCAAGAGAATATGGTTTCATTTTTAACCTTGAGTAGATGCAACGCTTTAATCTTAATCAGTGTACTTCATTAGACTGGGAAACGCTATAACTAGAAGTAACAATTAATTGTTTCAATAAGAATTGTTTTCTAAATTAGTAACAAGCGTATTTCTATTGATCTATTTAATTTCTCAAATTACAGTAAGCAATTCTCGCTGTTCTTGTACAACTCCATTTCATTTCAGAAAAGAAGCCAGATTTTATTGCAATCCATTTTGGCTTTCTAGTTTGATTAACTAATAGGTTTAAATAGTTATCAGCATATCTAAAAGCGGCCTCTTTATCGTATTTTGCTATATTCAGTGCTTGCATCAATACTTCTAAAGGAACTGCTACTTGTGTGAGTTTTTCGGCTAATATCACTGACTCTTCTTCTGTTGCTGCTACCGCCGTTTCTAATGATTCAAAATTTATTTGCTCGTTTACACGGATCTTTAACATTGCAGAGTCAGCCATAAATGCTCCTTCACAACTTGTACAATGCAGTTTTACTGAAAAGCACTGTTGAGTAAATCCGTGTTTGTGCGGGACTTGCTCATAAGCTATCTTCCTTCACTCCGCACATTTGCCGTGCGATCGCTTTTGTGCATTGGTGCAGCTATCGCTTCTTTATTCAGTAGTCTTTCAACTATTCGTCAGCCTGCAACCTGCTGAGTGAATGTCGTGTGTAATCTGTACAGCCTGGGATATCATTTTAGTCTCGCTAATCGACCCAGATATGACAAGTAATAGTTATAAGACAACTAGAGATCAACTCTCAACTCCAAGTTCAAAAAACTTTATGTGATCTGAATCTATTAAAACAAACTCAACAGTCAATTTAGGTGATGCTATGAGAGAAATAGCATTACCATTCGTCCATGAAGAAACTGCTTAAACAGATTTTTAAACTAATCAAGCAAATTTTTCAGCAGTTCTCATATAATAAACAACCCACTGTTCCTTCCAGCAATCGACCATTAAAAACTCCTGCCACTATTCCTCCCATTCCCACTTTCACTCCCCAGTGGCAAAATGGTTTGATACTAATATGTTCCCAGTGTACAGTCGAGCAATTTTCTGGCAATTATCACAAAGTAAGATCAGGTACAACAGCTTCCGAAGAACTACAGAAATGGCTGAAGTCTCAACTCAAATTAGATGGATTGTGGGGAAAATATCGAGTTGTTAGTACCAGTTGTTTAGGCGTTTGCCCAAAAGAAAGTGTTGCCATTGTTCTTTATCATCATGTAGTAGGACAGCAATGCTTTATTATCTCTGGTCATAGTGAACGAGAAATTCTCTACTCTTATATCAAACGCATCAATCATTGATACCAGGGTAAATTTTCTTAGACAATTAGAAAGCCTTCTACCGTACCTGTAATAAAACTATCATCAAGTTAACGCCACAACAGGTCAGAAAATTCTCAGCCGTAAATAAGCTTGCTCGTTTTTTTCTTATTTGTATTTTTTTTATCAAAAATTAATTTAAATCTGTAGTCTTATAGTATTTTAACTAGCTAAATAAATTTAATTTCAAAGATTTTTAACGAATGAGTTTTGAACTTGTTTCTTTAAAACTACAGGTACGTCCAAATGACCTCGATAGTTTAGGTCATGTTAACAATGCTACCGTTTTGGAGTATTTAGAAACGGGACGTTGGGATTGGTTGAAGCACCATGACATAAATATCAAACAGAAAATTGTTCCTGTTGTGGCTCGGATTGAAGTTAATTATCGCAAGGAAATTATTCTGGAGGATGTGACTGTCAACACTAAGTTAGATCAATCAAATCAATCATCGCTCTACCAAGCCAATTTTTGGCAATCAATTGAGGTGATCAAAGAAGGGAATTCACTAGTTGCCGTTGAAGCTCGCATTCAAGTAGTATTTATTGATTCCACAGAACGCACTTTGCGAACGCTACAAGAATTTTTAAAAATAGCCAGCAATCATAGTAATTCTATTAATTGAACTTCAACAAACATTCAGTAAATTTAGTACCAGCAATACTTGAATTGTTTTTACTAAATCGGCTGCAACAACCTCTGCCACAATCTCGTGTAACGCTGCTGGTCATTTGTAGTTCTTACTGCCAAAGATATTGCCTTTTTTGAACCAACCACAATGGCTAATTTCCTGGCACGAGTTAATCCTGTGTAGAACAAGTTGCGTGAAAGCATCATGTAGTGTTGCATATATAGTGGTAATATCATTACTGGATATTCTGAGCCTTGACTTTTATGGATTGACACGGCAAATGCTAACGTAATCTCATTAAGATCAGCATAATCATAAACCACAGCTCGTCCACCATACTCAACCGTAACCTCTTGCTCCTCCGTGTCGATACTTAGGATAGTCCCCAAGTCCCCATTAAATACTTCCCTGTCATAGTCATTGGTCAACTGAATCACGCGATCGCCCACCCGTAGAATCATCCCACCCCTAGTAATCTCTGCCTTACTAGGACTAGGTGGATTGATCAGCTGCTGCAACACAGCATTCAAGTTACGAGTCCCCACCAATCCCCGCGACATGGGACATAGTACTTGCACATCACATGAGGGATTAAAACCCCGCCTGGGGATAAAATCGCTAATCAACTCACAAATCGCTTGTACCCCGTGTTCTGGGGTATGCCCTCCACCGTGCCACAAGCAATCTGACACAGGATTGTCACTAATTGGCTCCAGTGTTGGATAATCGCCCTGGTTGATTTGGTGTGCTGCGGTGACAATTGCACTTTGCTGGGCTTGGCGAAATACTTGCGTTAGTTTGACCACTGGGACTCTCAACGAAGTTATCAGGTCAGCCAGCACTTTTCCAGGGCCGACTGAAGGTAACTGGTCGATATCACCCACTAATAATAGTTGCGCTCCCTGTGCCACTGCTTTTACCAAGGAATGTGCTAGGAACAAGTCGAGCATACTTGCTTCATCCGCGATAATTGCAGTGTAGGGCAATGGATTCGAGTTGTCGCGTTTGAAGCCCATTGTTTTTGGATCGAATTCCAGCAAGCGGTGTATGGTCTTCGCTTCTAACCCCGTCATCTCAGCCAATCGCTGCGCTGCTCTGCCTGTCGGGGCTGCCAGAGCTATTGTTTTACCCATCGCTTTCCAGAGATTGACTATGGTATGGGTGGTGAAGGTCTTGCCTACTCCCGGGCCTCCTGTCAAAACCATGATTGGAGAATAAGCCGCCACTTCGACTGCTTGCTGCTGTTGTGGCGATAGCTGGATTTGGCGACTGGCTGTAAAACGTTCTATCCAAGCACGAACACGCGGCATATCCTGGACAATCGGCACTCTCAATCTTCGAGACATCATCTGTGCTAGGTTCTGCTCAGTGTGGAAGAACGTTGGCTTGTAGCACAGCATTAACTTTTCACCATAGCTGTCTTTGATGCTTTCTCTGACCAACTCTTCTCTCAAGGTCATATCCTTAATTATGTTGGCGATCGCTTCTTCGGTTGGCTGATGATCTTCAGTCGCCAGCAGTTTGATGACATTCTCGATTAGTTCTGGCTGAGGCAGGTAGCAATGTCCATCTTCGGCTGCTTCAGTTAAGGCGTGGATCATGCCTGCACTGTAACGAAACTCGGAGTCCGTTGGTACGCCTAAGTTACGCGCAATCTTGTCGGCGGTCACAAACCCAATTCCGTAAATGTCGGTTGCTAATTGGTACGGGTTAGTAGTGACTGTGGTGATCGCTTTGTCTTGGTATTGCTTGAAAATTTTGACTGCATAAGTTGTCGAAACGCCATGACTTTGCAGAAACACCATCACTTCCTTGATCGCCTTCTGCGTTGACCAAGCGTTCTGGATTAGCTTGACACGCTTTTTGGCTATACCCTCTACTTCGATTAGTCTGTCAATTTGATTTTCGATGATCTCTAAGGTTTCCAAGCCGAAGTGTGCCACTATGCGTTTGGCTGTGACCGGGCCAACTCCTTTGATCAGTCCACTACCCAAGTATTTCTCAATTCCTGTGAGGGTAGCAGGTTTAGTTTCTTTGTAATTGGTAACTTGAAACTGTGTCCCATACTGCGGATGGTCACGCCAAAAACCAGTCAGTTGCAGCGTCTGTCCTGGTTGAATATTTGCAAAACTACCAACAATTGTGGTCAGGTCTGTGACACGGGAGCGTGTTAAACGCGCTACTGTATAGCCTGATTCTTCTGAGTGAAAAGTCAGGCGTTCTACTACGCCTGTAATGGTTTCGTAGTGCGGTGTGGCATTTACTTGTTGAGTGGATGCTGAGGGTGTGGACATTGGTTTTTCAAAATGCCGCACATCATTATAAACCGAGTCGTGGGTTTATTCTAGTACATCAATACTATTTTTCGCTGATAAAACTGGGAGAAATTTTGGTTTGTTGTCAGAGATTATCGCCATTTAACGCACCCTACAATATCGGGCGATCATCGTACTCGTGGAAATTTAACCCTTTAATATAGCGGAAATCTTTAATATTCAAGGTATACAAATCAATATTATGAATTAATGCTGTTGCAGCAATTAAAGCATCGGGAATACTTAATTTATGACTTAATGAGTAAGTTTCCATTAATTCAATGAATTTACTGCATAAAATGGCATCTACAGCGAAAATATGCAGTAATTCTAAATGTTTCTTAATTTTTTGCAATTCAATTTTATTAATAGCGCCATAATATAATTCAGCTTGAGTAATGGTACTAATGGCTAATTGATTAAGTCCAATACTACGAAGTTCAGCAATAATATTTGGATTATTCTTATAAAATTCTATGAGAATATTGGTATCACATAAAATCATTGAATATCTTCCATCCATGCTTGTTGACGAATAGACTCAGTAGTAATATCTCGATTTTCCCATAATCCTGCTAAAGAGAAAAAATTTTGCTCATCATCAGATGTAGTTGGCTTATTTTCCACCAGTTCCACAGAGTTGACAAAATCTAAAGATGTAAGAATCTTTGTTAACATCTCTGCTTTTTCTTTATCAGCTACTTGAACTATTAATTTTAATTGTTCCATAAATGTGTAGTTAGACAATATCATTACCTGAATTTTATAACTGTTTCGATTTTAAATGGTGAGTTACATTTCATTCAGCCAACCTACAAGCGTTCGCCCACGCTAATCTAACAGTAACGCTGTTTCAGAATTGGTGTAGAGTAAGTTAGCGATCTCACAAACCAGCGATCAAATTCAATGTCAAGGTGCGTTACGGTGAATGCGGAATTTTGATTTTTGAAGATAGGCGTTCGTACCCCCCGTGTCAAAACTCCACCTCACACCATTCAACGATTCCGCCGTATGCAGTAACTTCCTGGGTTTTCAGGTGATCCGGCAGCGAGTCATCATCAAACGCCAAGGTGATCACATAAGTATCTTTGATGCTCAAAGAACATTTTCGGATCTCGGTGACAATGGCTGTCAACCCGTTCCTTGTGCCAATTAGGTACTTTACTAATAATCCCAGTTTTATCTCATCCAGTGGTATAGCCATTCGCTGACACTGTGGTAACGGTGTTCTTGTTCTTGTCCCAATAAACGCACAGGTTATTGCATTAAAAGAGTGCGATCGCTCGTAACCTAAAACTTAAGCCATCCAATCCACCCACTCAGGAGCCGCCGCCACAAACTCCCCAAAAAACTGCGGCTCCGCCTCCTCAAACGTCAACATCACACCCCACCTTTCATCACTGTTGAGATTACTGAGGAACTCTTTAACCGCTTCTACACCATCTTTCACTCGTTCCATGACCAACGCCGCGTAAGATTTGACCTGCTGCCACCAAGAATCACAGGAATTATCCTGTCCGTCCAAATCCTCACGATTATCATTAGTGGGGAGTGTGGACGGTGATGTTGTGTCAGGAACTTGTGTTAGTACATCTATATTACTAGTGACTGACACAGAACAATTCGCAATTCGCAACTCGCAATTCGCAATTACTGATTCATCACGTTTAAGCCACTGTTGGAAAATACAATCACGACTATCATCAGGAGTCACAAACTTATACACACACTCCCGCTTACCCCTCGGCCCTAACCGACCAATGTATGACAGCCGTAAATCAATTTTGTCCAACAACTTTTGTGCTAGAGCAATCGGAGTCAATTTTTCCGAAATACTCACATTCAGGTAATTCTTGATGACATAACGATTCTGTACCGCCTTTACCTTAAATTCCTGCATTGCCTCATCAGACCCTCTCAACTGCTCCCCAGGCGTAAGCAACTGCAACAGATCCAAACTTTCCAACAACAACACAGCAGGCAACATCTGCCCCTTGTTGAAGTCGGGCTTCCAAACAGCATTCTCCCCAGCCTCCGCCTGTGATGCGGCTCGTTTGCTATCCCGGCTGGCTAAAAACTGCCGCCCCACAGTCAAGTAATAGTACATTCGCAATTGGGGATACCAACCATCGTCATCTTTTGCCACCAAATCAGGCGTAACGTCAACTTCATAACGTCGGGATAACTCAGCTTTGCGTTGCTGGTGTCGTTCGGTAGGTGTTTTTCCCCTTTGGTCTTGCAACTTTTTCAGTTGGGCATCAGATAAGTCAGGAGAATTGGCGATCGCCTGACATTCAACAGCATATAATTCTTGGGAGGCCGCTTTGACTTCGTTGAGAATTTCCCCATCATCATCTGAGTCAAGAGCATCAATAATGGTATAGCCATCCTCAACCAGCCCTCGAAGCACAGATTCTTGGTAACGCTTCATCTCCACGTTAATCACACAAGCCCGTTTACCCCAACTTTGTAATGATTCTGGTTGGAAGTTCTGGTCAATAAAGCTGTAATCGGAATTATCAGCCGCCGACAGCAGGGCGATGTTAGCCTGAGTAACAACGTGTTGACTCCGCAATAATCCACCTATAGACGTAGAACCATTACCCACGCGCCCCATACCGTACTTGCTGACCCAGATGTGCCGATCTACAGTTTCCCTAACCCGTGCTAACATCTGCCGTACTGAGTTGACTGGTTGTACTCCCTGGAAGATACCCCACACTGAGTCAAAATGTCCTTTGATGTCGATGGATACACCAGTTTCTAAGCTAGGTGAGGCGATGACCAAATCATATTGTGTGAGAATTTCGTTGAGATGAGCGATACACCCATAAGCCTTGTGTGTTGGGTCAGCGACAGAATTACTATCAATTCGCAGAATCCGCAGATTGGGGAATTTGCGCCGAAATCGTTCTTCTAGCGCCACAGTTCCCCATTTTGACTTGGCCTTTTGAGCAGAACAGCACAAGAGAAAATGTCCACCTTTCTCAATGGCCTTATCAAGTGCAGCAATCAAATTCTTGGGGTTGCTGCCAGAATAGTTGTAACAGTTGCCCGAATTGGGCTGATAATTATTTACGATCACGAAAGGATTAACTCGATATTCTCCCGCCAGAGAGAGAACGTACTTGACATCGGTATCTGACACATCGGCGCTGGATAAATAGATTTTCCCTAGTTCGCTACCCAAGACGTTTTGAATCAAAGATTTGAGGTTTTTGAGAATGGAAACCCTGCGTTTTTGTACTTCTGTTCCAGAGTTGAGCAAATGCCAGAAAACCTGATCACACTCATCAATAATAATGACATCGTTTGACCAGTCGTTGGGGTTGAAATGGGCTTGACTATCTTTGTGCAACGAATCCACGCATACGCCGTATCCTAATAATGCGCCTGTTCCCGAAGTGCGAACTTCTGTGACATAATTTACTCCAAAGCGATCGCACAATGCCTCACCCAATTGTATGCGATGGGTGATAATGAGAACCCGTCGCCCCTGGTCATGTGCTTTGGCAACTTCCTGGGATAACCATTCTGTTTTACCTGTGCCTTTTGGAGCTTTGAGGACAATCAGTTTTTCACCTTCAGGAGCAATCAGCCCACCCAAGAATCTTTGGTTGAGTGCGATGGCTGGCGGGTAGGTCAACAAAGTAAATAGCTTGATTTCCCACAACTCCAAGGTTTCGGCGGTGTTGTAGAGTGCGTGGAAAGCATCTTGTCCTTGGGCAACGACAAAATCATCAACGCCTTTTTCTTTCCCTGGCAGGTCAATCACTCGTAGCTGACAACCCTCATTTACCAGCAGCCGACCCATACGGCTAATCGCGGTTCTCACTCGCTGGACAGTTTCGGGCTTGGTATCGTGGTCAAAACAAATGTTAACCTGTCTGCCAGGAGTTGCGAAATGTTTCAAGTCAGGAATCAACGAAGGTTTACCAGTGGCAGTCCCGTACTCATCAGAGGGATTGCGGTATCCTGCATTTACTCCAGGAATAGCGATCGCCGCATAACCAGCACTCAACAGACAAGCGGCTTTTTTGACTCCTTCGACAATCACCACTGGTACATTATTTCTCCAGACCCAATGCCAGAAGCCACCCCTATGCAGCAAATCTTCGTCGGTAATGGGAATGCCATTCCGGTTTGAGGCTTTTACCCAAATTTTCTTGGTAACTTGCAAAAAGAACGCACGGGTTTGTTCTTTGTAGGGGTGTTCGTATTTTATATGTTTGTGAATCTTTTGTGGATCACGCCTTGGCTTGTCTGGTTTGAAACAACCCCACATCATGAGAATATAGTCAGCCAAGGGGTCAACGCCACTGCACCACCAACCGCCGAGTTCGATGTGTTGGTATTTCTTCAAATCGCGATCGCGCAATTGTCCATTGTTGCGGCGGGAGATTTTGTCGCTGTAGAGCAAGTAGTCGTATGGAGTTGTACCGGATAGCGATCGCACGTTTAGCGTGATGATGTCTTCGTCAACGCCACTATCAAGCCATTCTTTTTGATGATGTGGTTCAAGATTCATATTTTCCCCTATAGACGCACGGAAAAGTTAGCGGTATGCACCTATACCGCTTTAAAATGCTTAAAAACAGCTACTAGCTAAAAAACGAAATCAGGTTGTTAGTACATCTGAACTAAGGCACGAATACTTTACACCATGAGTGGAAAATTGGTTTGAAACTCATGCGATCGCAGCGCTGTTGATTTTTTCTAACTGGCTAATGTTTTCTTGAATGTTTGACATCGAATGGTTCTCCTGATGAGTGAGGGCATTTGAGAATATTGCCGCTATGTGTGAGGTCAGTTGTTTCAGTTTTTGAAAAGGATGCGGAATTTTATTGACAATCGTGAAGAATTAAACAACCTATTTTTCTCCTGCAATCGTGACTGTTTTGTGTACGGTTGCTTTTTACTTTTTGACCAGCAAATGCAGCCATCTCGCCTGATTTTTAGCTCTAAAAAGAAAAACTGATACACTAACGAATGAACTGCTTAAGCACATACCATCACAGGGCGATCGCATCTGTATTAAGTGGTCGCCTTATCTCTGGAATTGCTAGAAAAAACCTCAATCAAAATGCTTTCAGGATAAAGCCCGACTCTGCCGAACCTGGGGTCATGAATGCGCTCGATTTCTATGCCCTGCTTACGACATAAGGCACTGGCCTTTTTTCCTTTTGCACCCGCTTCTTTGGCTGAGATTTCCAATCCTTGAAGATTAGCAAAACCGACGATGCTGTACTTATGACCGGAGGGGGTATTAAAGCGGTCTTGTTCGACTTCAACAGCTTTGAGTCGGCGCAAGATTTCCGCTTGGCGCTGCTGTTGCTCTAATAAATGCTGCTCTTGCTCTGCCATTTGCTGGGCTACTGCTGCGAGTAACTGTATCTGGGTCATAGCGGTTTCATTTGCAGTTGCTTCTTTTTTCCAGCCCAACTTTTCTTGAATCCAGGCACGAATACCAATGGTGTTGAAGGAACGGCAGACTAATCTTGCTTGTGGATTACAATACCTGCCAGCGTCAAAGGCATAGTATTCTAAGATGATGGCGATCGCTATGTCGGGAATACCTTCAGTACGCCACCCTTTTAGTTCCGCAGATTGAAAACCATGCTGCATAAGCATTACAGCTAATTTGGCAGGTTTTTGTTCCGCATTCTCTAGAGTATGGCGAATCGCTTTTTCATCAACTCCCGCCAGTCTGGCAGTTGCTCTGACGCTGGCTTTAGCTTTACCTGATGCGTCAACTGCAATCTCTTCCTGAATCTGTTCGATGATTTGTATTAGTTCGATTTGTGACATAATTTTTAGTTGTGTGATGGAGTACAAAAAGTGTTGTGTTTCAACTTAAACATTCACTCTCACTAAGTCTTCTTCTCGCACCAATGAAAAGCGATTGGTCGTGATCAGTGGTTGTTCAAAAGTAGGTAATGTCAACTCGACCAGATAGAACCAGGACTTCCCAATTAACTCAATTCCCAGAATCAACCTTTGCTTTGTACCGTGATTTGGGAATTGCAACAGTACGCGTTCTCCCAACACAAAAGCTGGTTTTTTCACAGTCCTAGCTTGTATTTGACCAGTGCCGATAATCTGATGTTTGGTTGCATAGATGAAGTCGTTTTTGACATCAACAACGTAATTCCAGCAATCGCCATACCACTGCACACCCAAGCAGTAACCAAAAGTTCGATTGGTTTTGAGGTAGACTTTTTCTAACAAGTTGACTTCTACTGGTGGGATTTGATTATCCCAAGGTGGGGAGAGATACCAGCATCGTTCCAGCGTGAGAATTTGTTCTGTCATATTCTCCCCCTCAAAAGATATTTGATTGCTGCGGAATCAAGAGCAGCAATCCGTTTTTTGATTTGCTGCGGAGGATTTTCTAGAAACTGTTTGAGATGTCCAGTTTTTATTTCGTAATACTTAGGAGAACGATTATCCGCCTTCAGCCAACCGCGATTAATCCAGAGGCGTACAATTGATAAATTCAATCGCAGAATACTAGCAATTTGATGACAGATGTAGTTTGAATCAGTCAAAACTTTAGCCATAAATAACTCTTCAAAATTTGATGAATGATCGCCTGAATTGGTGTTTTGATTCAGGCGATGTCTACGACAAGCCGCTTTGCGTCTACGCTTTGACTCTGCTCAACTTTCGGATACAACTGAAGGCTGTTGGTTCTCCTCCAGTTCACACTGCAAGTACGAAAGTGCAGTGTGAGCATCACCAATCGTTAAATCTGGATAGTATTCAAGGACTAAGAAATCTGGATGTTTTTCAATCTCCTGGAGAAGAAACTTTGCGAAAAATAGAAGAAGTTTTAGGTGTGGATTTAGGCGTACAGTTTGATGATTAATCTTCCTCTAGCAGATGTTAAGTTCTCCTCAAAATCTGCTGTCGAGTGATGTTTGGATTAAGTCGCTGTTCAGCGAGACTTTCCACAAATGCACCTGAATACAAATGCACAGTATCTCTTTGCGATCAACCCTGAGCAAATATCACTGAATTAAAAGCTAGAACAGTAAAATTAACTTGAGAGGCAGATTAAAGGCTTAATTACGTTAGTCAAAAAGAAAACTAAAACGAACTTTCCACGTTTGCAAGATACCTCTAGTAAGTTTTACCACGCTAGGTTATATCTCTATATTCGCATTTTTAAGTAATAGCGTCAATATGCGAATTCGCATTTTTAAGATATAATCTGTAATATGAGAATATGGAGGTATGGCAGTGCAAAACCGAATCAAACAATTTATTGAAGAAAAAGGTATCAGCCGATATAAGTTCTGGCAAGAGACACAGCTTGGCAGAGATACAGCTTATCGTCTATGCAATGATCCTAGTTACATACCTACAGGCAGCGTGTTAGACAAAATTTGTACTACTTATAAAGTTCAGCCAGGTGAATTTTTAGTTTGGCTTCCAGATGAAGATCAATGTTTAGACGCGATTGCAGCTAGTCAAACACCTGATACTGAAGAAATGCCTAAAACGAGCAAACGCTCTGGTAAGCATTCAGCAGACCAAGCAGTTGGAATAGTGCTGCCATTTGAGAGGAAGTCAGCATAAGCACGTTTTCCCTTACTAAATCACTTCAACAGGGTTACTGTTAGTTTCTTTATATGAAAAAGTATAAAAATTGGAGTTGCGGTATCTTGTAGCTGACCGCTCCTCCACACAGCTATTTAGAATAATTACACACAAACGGGTTGCAGGATGACAGACCCACAAGTATTACAAACAGCCATCAACGGCGCGACTAACGCCCACACAGGGCTACACCAAGCCATTCATGAACTGCGACATGGGTCAGTGGCAGAGGCGAAGCAGATATTGGCGCGGCAGATTGCTGTGTTGGTGAATGTGAGGCGTGCTGCTGTAGCGGGAGCAGATTCAGGTATTTATCGATAGTACAATTCTACTATCCTGTGAATAATCGCATAATTCGCTGTTGGTGTTCCAATAGATAATGGAGCTAAAATCTGAGAAGCGTCGTCACAACAACACTTCGTTGGAACCGCAGCTTCGCCGTTATGTGGCTTTGGTTGTCGGTGAGGGCGTACTGAGGGGGTATCTGCGGATTGAGGTCTCTAAGTGGTCGTAAGTTCTTGATTGAAGCATAACTGGCAAGTTTTGATGGGCTGTGTTCATAGTTGAATCCGTCGCCAAGTTTTTTGTATGTTTCAATACTTAACAACTCGCCACTTACTGTCTAGTAATTGTCTAAAATCCGGCGATATTACGATAATTAGGAGACAAAATAATTATGGAATTCAACCCAAACAACAATGTTGTTAAACTTTGTCTTCAAGGTATGGGCATGGAAGAAAAAGGCAACCCTGAAGAAGCAAGTGAACTATTTCTTCAAGCCTGGAACGAAGCGACATACGACTTTGAAAAATTTATTTCAGCTCATTATGTAGCCCGACATCAAAAAAATGTTTCCAATAAATTAAAATGGCTCGAAACGGCTTTGCAGTTTGCATTAAAAATAAATAACGACTCTGTTAAGAGTGCTTTCCCTTCTCTATATTCAAACATTGCTAAATGCTATGAGGACTTAAGCGACCCTGACAAGGCAAAAAAGAATTATGAATTAGCAACTTCGTTTAAGGATAAACCTTCTGACAAAGGCCCTTTTTATCATGGGACGAAAGCAGATTTGTCAGTTGGCGATTTGCTGACAGCAGGGGGCAGTTCTAATTACAAATCTGAACTCAAAATGAATCACATTTATTTTACAGCCCTTATTAATGGAGCGGGACTGGCTGCTGCATTAGCAAAAGGCGATGGACGTGAACGTGTTTATATCGTTGAACCGACAGGGGGTTTTGAAAATGACCCGAATGTTACAGACAAAAAATTTCCGGGCAATCCGACACGCTCATATCGCTCCCAAGCACCATTAAAAATCGTTGGCGAAGTGACAGATTGGGTGAGACAAACACCTGAGGAACTCCAAAAATGGCGTGAAAAGTTGGCCAATAACAAAGGAGAAATTATTAATTAATTTCTGAGGTGCTAATGCCTTGCTCAACATTGGAATAATAGAACTTCTTGGAGAAGTATCTAAACAACTCAACTCAACATTTCATTGAGTCCGAGAGGTTACTGGCAGCGGATGAACTGGGTCGTTATGCAGTCTACGCTTCAGCTTGTGGCGATAGATTGAAAACTGTTTGTAAGTGTTCAAGACCAAGTAAGATCATAATGAAGATTCCCTATACAAATGTATGGGTTTTTCAAAAGGCGATCGCGCAAAGTTTTCGAGGCTAAGGGCGATCGCCTTGAAAGAATATATTCCGACTCCCTGGAGGAAACAGTCAAAAATCTGTTGCAGTTGTTGGGGAAGTTGAATCGTCTTTATCTTACGGCTGTGAAGGAGAAATTGCTTAGGGTTCTGGAGACTGAGTATGGAAATAGAATAAAGTTTTGAACCTTGTTGGCAATTTAGCATTCCTTTTCAGGTTGCAGTTTCACTGAAGATACTCAAATTGACTTTTACAATCGCATCATTGAAATCGTTGTCACCACCATTTGGTAAATCTTCAAAACCAAAGATGTTACTTGCTAACAAACGAATGTGATCTTTTTTGTCAGTGTTAGCTCCCAAAAAGGGGAAATAAACTGCTGGATTGTTATTAGGATTGCTATCAAGTAACGCATCCGGTCTACCATTAGCAATAATAAATGGTGCAAAAATGGAACCAGCTTGGAAAACTCCCGTATAAGTTGCTGTACCTTGGTTATTAACTGTCATCGAATTAACGGGAAAACTCAGCCGGGCTTAATCAGCACTTTTCTGAAGTTTTTTTCGTGATAAAAAAGGCTTTAAACCTCCGCCAGTTAGCTTTTACAACTTTCCATTGTTGTAGCGTATGCAGAAGAATTAACGCCAAAAATGTATAGGCTATCCAAAAATGAATGCTTCTACCTAAGTCTACTAAACTAGAGTTTTGCGGAAAAAAATCCGGTAAGGTCAACCCAAAAAAACGGACATTATTACTTTGATAAGAATTAGAAAAAAAGAACCCACTGACGGGAACTGCGAACATCAATAAATAAAGCGAAGTATGCAGTGCAAATTTACGTGTCCATTCCGGACTAAACCTTGGCACATTTTTAGTGTATTTTCGCCACCATACCCGCAATAAAACTAAAATCCGCCAAGTTAGCAAAGCTACTACCAAAGCTCCGATTGATTTATGAAAATCATATAATTCTGATCTGAGGAGAGTTTCACGGGATAGACGCGCCATCCCTGAACCAGTGGTAAATAAAACTAAATAACAGGTGAACATGATCCAATGTACAGACATGAGTTGCTTAAACGCAGAATTAACCCTAACTTTCTTAACTGCTGATGTTAAATTCATCTCAATACACCTGATTTTGTTATAGTTTTACCTTGCAGTTTTAGGAGGCTTTTTTCTTGTTTTCTCGCTAGGTAGGTAATTTTTCTTAATTAAATAATTTTAATATATCTTAGCTTTTTTCATTTATTCACATATCTACCCCAATCGGAAACCTATGCATCATCTCCCGGAATTGCGATCGCCGCATAACCAGCACTCAACAGACAAGCGGCTTTTTTGACTCCTTCGACAATCACCACTGGTACATTATTTCTCCATACCCAATGCCAGAAGCCACTCCTATGCAGCAAATCTTCGTCGGTAATGGGAATGCCATTCCGGTTTGAGGCTTTTACCCAAATCTTATTGGTGACGAAGAGGAAAAAGGCGCGTGTTTGCTCTCGGTAGGGGTGTTCGTATTTTATGTGTTTGTGTATTTTCTGCGGATCTCGTCGTGGCAAGTCTGGTTTGAAGCAGCCCCACATCATGAGAATATAGTCAGCCAAGGGGTCAACGGCACTGCACCACCAGCCGCCGAGTTCGATGTGCTGGTACTTCTTCAAATCGCGCTCGCGCAACCTTCCGTCATTACGGCGGGAGATTTTATCGCTGTAGAGCAGGTAGTCGTAAGGTGTTGTACCAGACAGCGATCTCACATTCAAAGCAATCAATTCTTCGTCAACGCCACTGTCGAGCCATTCTTGTAAGTGATTGATTTGTATTGTCATATCCCCTCTTTAAATACGCGCACGTCCAAGTTAGCGGTATAGGAACATACCGCTTTAACATGTTTAAAAACAGTCAGTGAGCAGAAAACTAAAACAGATTTATTAGTACATATGAACTAAAGTAGAAATACTTTACACCATCTGGGAAAATTGGGTTGATACTTATGCGTAGACGCTCGGCGGCTTGCCGTTAGGCATCGCTTTATTGATAGAGAACACCTCAATCAAAATGCTTTCGGGGTACAAGCCAACTCTGCCGAACCTGGGGTCGTGAATGCGCTCGATTTCTATGCCCTGCTTACGACATAAGGCACTGGCCTTTTTTCCTTTTGCACTCGCTTCTTTAGCAGATATCTCCAACCCTTGAAGATTAGCGAAACCCACGATGCTGTACTTATGTCCGCAGGGAGTGTTTACTCTGTCTTGTTCCACTTCGATGGCTTTGAGTCGGTGCAAGATTTCAGCTTGGCGTTGTTCTTGTGCCAAAAAACGCTGTTCAAGTTCTGCCATTTGTTGGGCTACTGCCGCGAGTAACTGGATTTGTGTCATGGCAGTTTCGTTAGAAGTTGTGGGTTTAGTCCA
Source organism: Nostoc sp. CHAB 5844 (assembly GCF_020829595.1). Classification (GTDB taxonomy): domain Bacteria; phylum Cyanobacteriota; class Cyanobacteriia; order Cyanobacteriales; family Nostocaceae; genus Nostoc_B. The sequence goes on along the minus strand of NZ_JAIVFW010000060.1, from coordinate 2,227 downwards.
GCCCAACTTTTCTTGAATCCAAGCACGAATACCAATGGTGTTGAATGAACGGCATACCAGTCTGGCTTGTGCGCTACAATACCTGCCAGCATCAAAGGCGTAGTATTCCAAGATGATGGCGATCGCTATGTCGGGAATACCTTCAGTTCTCCATTCATTTAGGTTCGCCGCGTTAAAGCCTTGTTGCATAAGCATTTGAGCTAATTTTGAAGGTTCTAGGTTCGCGCTCTCTAATGCTTTACCGATAGCCTTGTCACTAACTCCAGCCAATCTTGCTGTAGCTTTCATGCTGGCTTTAGCACGACCATCTTGACGACAATTTTGATTGCTCTATAATTTCCGTCGTTATCATAATTCTCAGCCAATATCTTGTTTCTCTGGCTTCTTTAAGAGCAATTTCTAGTTTATGCACAAAATCAGCTTTACTTTGTCCAGATTGAGATTCTTCAACATTCGCACCAATAGAAGTACCAGACCTAATTAGCTGTTATATAAAACTCGACCTAACCCTGGTTTTTCATCTAATACTTTGCATAAGTTGACTATTCTAACGGCAAAGTTGAATGTTCTATCTGTAATATCTCTTTGTTGATTCATTATTTTGTAATTCCTCTGTTGTAATCGTGATTATTTTCCGTATGGATGTTAACCAACTACTCTTCTTCATTTTGCATTTTGAATTTTGAATTTTGAATTGTTTAAATCCTGGGGATGTACGTTAGCTTGTGATTGAGTTACTACCGCATCTAATAAACATTGGATGTCGTGGATAATTGATGCCCAGTCAGCATTTGGATTCCATTCTCGGCGAAGTTTTACCTTAGTAGCAGCATCATACAAGCGGCAGAACACCGTGTTTTCTTCCCCAGCAGTAACAGAAATAATTAGGGGTTTAGAAAAGTCTTGTACAAGGGATGCCGCTAACAAAAATGTCTTAGCGAAGTTCGTTTCTATGCCAGTTCTGATAATGTAAACTTCATCAGATGTAACAACAATATCTAACTTAATGTTGTCCTTGCCTTTGTATTCTTTAGCTGTGACTCGGAGTTCAGATAAATAACCAGTTACTCCTCTGAGTTGAACAGGAATAGTTTTATCATTGTTGATATCGTACTGATACCACAGGTAAGATTCTCCGCTAATTTCCCCATTTTTTACGTACAAGTAGACGGGTTCTGGTGGATTGCAAAGACCGAGTTTAATTTCTGTGTTCATATTTTTCTCTGAAGTTATGGAGTGTGACATAATTAAATGTCTGTAGCGAGACGTAACTTTAAGCCAAAGTGCGATCGCCTGAAGATAAGCACACCTTGGGGCGATCGCTTTGACTCTGCTCAACTCTCGGATACAATTGAAGACTCTTGATTGCTCTCCAGTTCACATTCCAAGTACGAAAGTGCTGTTTGGGCATCCCCAATGGTTAAATCTGGCTGGTAATCTAACTTTTGATAATCGGGATGTTTTTCAATTTGTGATATCAAAAACTGGGCAGATTCAACTAATAGTAGTAAAGCTGGTAAATCCATTTTTATTTGCTCCTGATTATTCATCTCTAGAACTAAAATTTCTCGACAACTGCCAACAAAAACCCGTGTCCAGTGTTCTTGATTTGCGCTAGTTTCTTGTCCAACAAATACTGAATTATGGTTTGTGAGAACTGAATTCTGTGCAGAGGAATGGAACCGCCACTTTTCCGCAGCGATCGCAGTAGTCTTGCAGCAGTTCGTTCTACGTAACAATCGACAACCTTAGCCATTACTAGAACCTCCTTTGATCGCTGCCAATTGCTGTTGCAGTGCTTTGATTTGCAGAGTATGTTCTTCTATCTCAGCCTGTAACTGTGCTTGTATCTCTGCAACAGAAAGTGTTTGAATTTGGTCATCAAAGCCCACTGTTTCTCTTACACCGCTACCAGTTCTCGCACTGACTCATACTCCTGTAGCCTTTGCCAGTCTTGGGCAGTTAACTGTTCAAAGGGAATATCTAACAGTTGTTCGCAGTCATATACTTCTGCATCAGTTAACTCGGACACCATCGATAGCGATCGCACAGCGTCAAATACCGAGTCGGAATACTGTTGATGGGCAGAACAACCTTTAACCCTCATTTGTCACTCTAAGCAGAGGAAAATACAAAATCAGGGTGAGTCAGGAATATAAAAAGTGGGGAAGTAAGTCTATAAACAATGGATTGAAGTTTAGTAAATCCCAATGATAGTTGAGGGATA
>NZ_JAIVFW010000005.1:9973-201012 GCF_020829595.1 Nostoc sp. CHAB 5844 | reverse complement strand
ATATTGCTGAGAAAATTGAGTCGCCCACTGAAGTGGCACTTGGACTTGCTTGAGCCGTGTACTTGGAAACTTGTACGCACGGTTCTGAGGGGGGAAAGAGGCAGCGATGCCTCCTACCTACCCGATAAAAAAAACTACTTAAGAGGTAAAATAACGATCTTAAGGTTTCATGGCGAAAAATCTTCCTTTTGGCGTAAGTGTAAATAGTCTCTCATAAGGGAGCATAGGCTATGGAATCTTTCTTACTCAATGTGTAATTAAATAAAACACTTAGGCAAATTTAGGATGAAACTTATTTAACTTGCCGGAGGCGTTGCTAGAAAACTGCACCAACAGATCATTTAAAGGCTAAAATTGCTTAGTTTTCTGGAAAAATTGTTCTATTTGAGGATATCAAGCAATATTCTGGCATCTTAATCCGGAATTGCACACTCATAACTGAAATAGTAGCTGCGGACAAAACGAAGAATGGTGAATCCATATATGACCATACAAACTAGACAAGGAGGTGAGTTACAAATGTCACCATCAACATATTCAAGACTGATTCATTTTTTACAGGAAGATTTGTCAATTTCGGCAGCATCTCTTGCAGTAGCTTTACGGCATCGGGAGCAAGATCCTGGGCCTTTGCCAATGATTCTTTGGCAGTATGGGTTGATTACGATGGAACAGTTAGAACAAATTTACGACTGGCTAGAAACTGTTTAAGTATGAATGCTCATGCGGGAGAATTAAGGTATGTCACATCCACCCGGCCTTAGAACAAGGCTGATACATAGGGAAATTGACTTTTACCAATCCTACTTAATTAGATCCAAATTGAAAGAGCGAGTTAAAGATAGTTTTCTACTCGCTCTTTTAATTTTGGTCATTTGTCATTGGTCATTGGTCATTTGTCTTAAACTTTGATGAATAGCTATTAACCTTTGACTATTGACCACTTGCCCTGAGCATAGCCGAAGGGTTGACTATTGACTATTAAGTACTCTAGCTCCTGCCGCTACACCAGCACCTGGTGTAAAGTTTTCATAGCCCAGTTCTAAAAGCACAACTTCTAGGGATGCTATGCAGCTAAGAATATCGCGATCGCTCACAAAACCCAAGTGACCAATGCGGAAAATTTTATTTTTCAGATGGTCTTGACCACCTGCTAAAGCAATATCAAAACGCTTGTTCATCAACGAACGAATTTTATCTGCTTCAATATCTGGTGGTGCTACGGCTGTAATTGCTGGACTAGCATAACTATCTGCGGCAAACAAAGGTAAATTTAATCCTTTAATAGCGGCGCGAGTAGCGTTCTTTTGGCGTTCATGTCGTCCAAAGATAGATTCCAAACCTTCTTCTTTCATCATCCCCAAGGTGGTATGCAGCGCCACAATTAAATTGACTGGGGGAGTGAAAGGTGTGGTATTTTTGGCGGTAGATTTGCGATATTTGCCTAAATCTAGATAATATTTGGGCAATTTAGCTGTCTTATAAGCTTCCCATGCTTTGGCGCTCACAGAAACAAAACCTAAGCCAGGGGGAATCATGTAACCTTTTTGAGAACCCGAAGCAACTACATCTAGTCCCCAAGCATCAACGGGTAAATTGAATGCACCCAAACTAGTCACGGCATCCACAATAATTAAAGCTTCGCCGTGTTCTTTAACGTGGCGGTTGATGGTTTCTAAGTCATTGAGAACGCCTGTTGATGTTTCACTGTGGGTGATAACAACAGCTTTGATTTCTTTGGCGGTATCGGCTTGGAGTTTTTCGGCAAACTGCGCTGGGTCTAGAGGTTTACCCCACTCCGCAGTAACGGTTTCAACATTCAAACCATAGGCTTGGCTGACTTCGGCCCAGCGTTCACCAAATTTACCATTACAGCCAATTAAAATGCGATCGCCTGGTGAGAGAAAATTAATGATCCCAGCTTCTACTGCACCTGTTCCACTCACATTCAACATCAGTACATCACTTTCGGTTTGGTGCAGCCATTTGAGGTTTGCTGTCACCTCCGCCAAAATGTTACTAAACTCACTTGTACGGTGTCCGATGGGGTGTTTGGCCAAGGCCAGTAAAGCGGCTTCTGGCACCGGTGTTGGGCCAGGAATCATCAGCATCAGCTTATCTTCCATGTCTTTGTCCTAATAGTCAAATAATAGTTAAAGGTTTAGCGGATGGTTCATTCTGGAGCAAAATCTATACATATTCATATATAGGTATAGTTTAGTTCTGCACCAGTATTTTCTGTATTCTCCAAATCCATAAAATTATTGGTCAGCTTGACCTTTACAATTTAGTGAGAATTCTAGATAACCTGAATTTTGGTTTTAGGCAATCTCACCAGACGCATAAATACCCACGTCTGACAGTTAAGTAAGAGCTGATCTTTGGCTAACGGCAAGGAGACATCTAAGTTTGTTACCCAGTTTGTTGAAGTTTGATAGCAGCGATTATCTAGAATCTCACAAATTGGGGTACAGATACAATCAATTTTTCTTTGAATATTGAGTGAGAGCGATCGCAATACCTAATACCACAAATAATTAACAGAGAGCAATCTGCGATCGCTCTCTGCTAACATTTATCTAACAAAATAGTAAACAAAGCATCGATTTAGGTTATTCGCTCAAGCTTCAGAGGTAGCTTTTTGTTGTTGCTTTTTCTGACGACGTAAAGCTACCCCAAAAGCACCTGCTGTTAATGAACCTATGATAGTAATGGGTTCGGGAACAGGTTCGCTATCACCAGATCCACCAATAATTAGCTCAGAGGCAAGAGACTCATCAAGCGTATTTATCGCCCCAAATCCTATAGTGTATGTTCCACCTGTAGTAAATGTGTAAGAAGTTTGAGATGCAGTTTCGCCAAAATTCCCTACTAGCTGCACATCAGCCAGTTTATCCAGTGAAGACCCAATCGAGTAAAAAGAAAAATCATTATACGGTAAGTAATCACCAGCCAGAAACTGCCAATTAAACCGCAAAACATCCCCTGCTTCTACTGCAATGGTGTTTCTAATCGCAGAACCACTAATCGTATTTTGGGAGTTAAAAGCATCTAAAGCTCCATTAGCTAAACCTAAAAACGACTCTATAGCCGCGTCAGCCACTCCACCAGAAGAAAGTGTTGCTTGCTGATTATTAGAACTGAAGCTAACGTTGCCAATTTGCTGCCATCCAGTAAAATCTGAAATGTTGATAACTGCTGCTTGAGATGGACTAGCAGCAAAAACAAATGTTGCTCCAGCACCAGCCAATAGTAACTTGTTCGTCAAACTCAATTTAGTCATTGTATTTACTCTTGTGAAGATTACAAAGTTGCTTCCAAATTGATATGAGCTAGTATCGCAAAATAATTGCATCCAAAAAACTACAGAACAGATTATCATTAACCTGCCACTGCGATAAAAAGCGAAAAAACGACTGAAGCCTCTTGTCTAGTTTTTTGTTTGAGTTACTAACTAAGGTTTACATCCTTGCCATGAAAAAATTAACTATTTCTTTACCTTATTAGAAAGTAGTAAATAATTAAGCATTCTTTTATTGGACGAGAGTATATTGGTTTTTGAGTTATTGACATTGAATACTTTTATCCAAAAAGCGACCAGAAGCAAGAGTTTTGACTAAGCTTCATGAAATTTTTATTTTTCCAATCACGATTAACATCTTTACAGAGACTGCTATAAGCTATCAAATATCAGTACAAAAACGTATAATATAGTGGTGATAACACAGCTTAGAACATTGGCAACTTTACACAAGCAACTACCACAGCTATAAATAAAAGTTTTGTTATAAATAATATGAGACCAGTTATAAAGTAAATTGTAGTGGCGTGGCAAGGCTAAAGTTGTGCATTAGCCGTAGGTTGGGTTGAGCATCAGCGAAACCCAACACCAAGATTCATGTTGGGTTTCCTTACGTCAAACGCCACTCGCGTGACTGTCACCGAAACCATGCGCGGCAGTTGCGTGACTGTCGGCAAAGCCGACGACAGTCACCTCAAGTCGAGCCAGTGCGTTGCGGTGAGCAGTCCGTTGGGCGGGCAATGCCCGACAGTCACGGAACTGCGTTAGCGCAGCGATCTTCGACGCTCTTGAGCGTCACCCGAAGGGGGGTTCCAAGCGTTGTAGCAACTGGCGTGGCAGAGCCTTTCGGCAATCGCTCATAGGGGAAACCCCCAAGACCGCGTTGCCTCACCACGGTGCTGTCTCCCCAACGCACTGCCGACGCTCCTACGTCGAAGATCGCTACGCTAACACCACGGCGCTGGCTCCCCAACAAACATTTTTTTGCATCATTTTAGGCTTGTCAGTCCAGTAGAGCGTGTTATGGCTTCAGCCTAACGCACCATCATCAATTTTATTTTTACTTTCCAAACATCCTCTATGGCAGACGCTGTAAATATGATTTTCTATAAAATAAAATTAATGTAAATTTAATTTTTTATTAAATAAATTGACAAACATAGCAAAGCAATTCTCAACCTTTAAAATTGCTTAACTTTGTTACCACCCTAACATTATTCTGTTGAGTTAAAGCAAGAAAATTCAACACTATCATGATAGCAACCAACCATAGCAATCATTAAACTAAGTTGTAAACAAATTTGTTGCCGATTCTGGGCTTAAACTAAGTAGTTTATCAATCAAAGAAGATTGCCATATAAGCTAATCCGGCAATGTCATAAAACTTTTATTTTCTCCAAATTACTTCTAAACGCTCTTGGGCTTTTTTAAGTGCTTCTTGAGGAGATTCACCCAACAATGCAGACTCAATTGCTCGACCAAGACTGTCAGATATACGACTATACCCAGCTAAAGTCGGTCGAGCGCGTGCCACAAGCATTTGCTCTAAAAAAACTTTCATCCAAGGTCTTTGGTTAATATATTGCTGATAAACTTTGCTTTGAGCAGATTTGAGATTAACTGGCAAAAAACCTGTACCAATTGACCATTCTGTTTGAAATTCTTCAGTCAAAATATATTCTAAAAATTTAAGTGCCGCTTTCTCTTTCTCTGGCGTGGTCTTCATTACATAAAAATTGCCCGTACCTGTTACAGTTGCTTGATCAACATCACTAGGTATGGGAAACACTTGATAATCTGTCTTAGACTTGGTGATATAAGTCCAAGGCCCAGTGATTTGCATAGCTACACGTCCCTGAAGAAAAGCATCTTCTTCATAGCCTCGTTCTGGAGGAGAAAGGGTCGCTGAACCATCTTTTAACAAGTCTTGCCAAAACTGTAGAGCATGAATTGCTCCAGGGTTATTTAAATTCGGCAAACCATTACTGATAACCTCACCGTCAGCACTGAGTAAAAAGGGAAACCAACTAAAAACAGTCCATTCTCCCTTTCCCATAGGCAGCAACATACCATACTGTTCTGGTCGTCCATCACCATTACGGTCTACAGTCAATTGCTTGGCAACTTGCCGCAATTCTTCCCAAGTTTTGGGTGTATTTGTAATACCCGCCGCTTTGAAAAGTGTGGGACGGTAAAAAATGCCAATATTACTCGTGTACAGTGGTACTGACCACAAATGCCCATCTAACATTAATTCGTCTAAGAGGTTAAGGCTCAGTTCTGACTTTATAGGCAGTTTATCTAGCCAGTCTTCTAACGTTCTAACTGCGCTGAGTTCGACTAACTGACCAGTAATTTGTGGATAAAAGCAGAGAATATCTGGCGGTACTTTACCGACAACTGCTGTTAAAATTTTCGGTAGTTGTTGACCGAGTTGACCAGCATAAATAGATTCTACCTGGACATCAACATGAGTCTGATTGAATTTATCAACTAACTTTTGAAATACATCACGATTTACAGGTGGATTAATTCCATGCCATAGTGTTATACGAGTAACTTGCTCATTTTGTTGTACTTTTACCTGACAACTCGATAAAAAAATGAGACTGACACTCAAGATTACAAGCAAAATAGCAATTCGTCGAATAGAACTAAGAAACTGGTGAATGATTTTAACAATAGAGAATGAAAAGATAGTAAGTTTCATACCTGATTTTCCCTCATACACAGTATGTGTTATCATCAAAAGCACTGATTTAGATTAATCTATTATGTATTTCCAATTAATTTAGGCTTAATTAATATGGATAAAAACTTAATCATAGATGTTGGTGTGCATACAGGAGAAGATACTGAGTTCTATCTCAAAAAAGGATTTCGAGTTATTGGTATTGAAGCTAACCCTAATATTTATAATGACACCAAGCAAAGACTAAATTCCTACATAGAAACTGGTCAGTTACTCCTCCTTAATGTTGCTGTATCATCTCAAAATCAACCTATTACTCTTTACGTCAACTTAGACAGAAGTTTTTGGAGTACAACCTCACTCGATTTTGTCGAGCGAAATGAATTTTTTGGAACACGTTCTACTGCCATAACAGTAGAAGGGCGGAGATTTGAAGATATTTTACAGGAGTTTGGCACTCCCTATTATCTAAAAGTTGATATTGAAGGTGCTGATATATTATGCTTACAGGGTTTACAGAAGGTTGAAAGCAAACCGCAATTTTTATCTATAGAATCTACAAAAGCATCATGGAATGCTCTGTTAGCAGAATTTAGATTGTTAAAAGAACTTGGTTATAAAAAATTCAAAGCTATCAGACAACCAGACGTACCCAAACAAATTTGTCTATTTCCAGCTAAAGAAGGTCAATACATAAAGCATCAGTTTGAATACGGTGCTAGTGGACTTTTTGGAGAAGAAACACCAGGGGTTTGGCTATCTGAAACTGAAGTACTCAAAGTTTACAAACGTGTTTTTCTCCAATACAGACTGTTGGGTACTAATGGGATCTTAAAATTTCCATTAGGAAGGATGTTCTTAGAAAGTCTGCAACTTAAAGAGCCTTGGTACGATACTCATGCTAGTCTTTAAAGATTTTTTCTAATGATTCTTAATAGGTAGTTTTTTAAAGACTTTAACGAAGAATATCTATTACATAATGAAATAGCTATCTACCCTACTTCACTTAGGTGGATTGAGAAGCTTCTTCTAGAAAACTTTTAGTAACACTAGTTTCTGCTCTTGTATAAACATAGGTTTGCAAATCAGGTAATTTTTGAGTTCGGAAGGATTTCTCTGCACGTTCCCAAAAATCTGTATCTTCTCCATAAATCATATTATTAAACCCTTTCATCTCAAAAAATACTTGTCTCTTGCCAAAAAATGTAGGGCCAAGTACGCATTCTCGGAGATTGATTATTTTACCTGGTTGAAAATAATCTGCTACCCAAATATCTTCGTCTGTAATAAATCCACCTTCAATTAAATCGATTTCTGGATACTGTTTCATATACTTAATGCGTGGCTCTAAATGCTCTGATAAATATGCATCATCACTATCTAAAAAGGTTATATATTTGCCAAAAGATGCTTGAATACCAGCATTTTTAGCATGACACTGTTTTTTATTTTGATGTTTTAAATAACGAATATTAGGAAAATTATGAATATACTGATTGATAATTTCAAAAGTATTATCGGTACTGCCGTCATCCACGATAATTAGTTCCCAATCTTTAAAACTTTGAGCAATAACACTATTGATACAACGACTTAAATATTTTGCCCGATTGTAAGTACAAATAATAACTGATATTTCAGGAAGTAAGTCAAAAATTACATTATTCATCATTCAATAACTCAAAAATACGTAGTTACTCAGCAATAGTGAGCAGGCATAACGGAATTATTGTACAGGATAGTAGATGGTATGTAAGGGAGCATCTCAGTTTTTGCAAATATAGTAATAATCAGGCAGGATAAGTAATAGACAAGTTTCCTTACCAATACTCTGTATAAATATTCAGTATTTTAAGTTTCATCAATAGGACATTAACAGTGCCACAAAATCAACCACCTACTAACAATCAAAGTCAACGCTGGAAATTTGCCCAACTGTTCGGACTGGCAAGACGTAATCCGTTGATGATTTCTCGATGGGTACTGCGTTGGGCTGTTGTGGGGACGGTGAGTGGTCTTTTTGCTGGTTTGTACTGGAATGTTTTAGAACTGTTAACTCATCAGTTGCAAAGATTCCAAGGTATAAGTCTATTGATTGTTATGCCACTGGCTGGTTTAATTATTGGGCTAGTGATTCATTTTTTAGGTAATCCTGGTGAAATCGCCGTGATTGTAGATAACATTCATTTTCGTGGTGGACGCTTGGATGCACGCAAAAATCCTTCAATGCTTTTGGCTTCGCTAGTCAGTATCGCTACGGGTGGTAGTGCTGGCCCAGAAGCACCATTGGTACAGGTAACAGGTTCCTTTGGTACTTGGGTAGGCGATCGCCTGAAACTTCAAGGTGAAGACCTGCGATCTATGAGTTTAGCAGCAATGGCGGCTGGCTTTACGGCTTTGTTTGGCGCACCTCTGGGTGGTGCGATGTTTGCCTTAGAAATTTTGCATCATCAGCATATTGTCGAATATTACGAAGCTTTAATGCCAGCTATTGTTTCTAGTTGTGCTAGTTATCTGGTATTTACGGCGATTACCCGTTTAGGAATTGCACCGACTTGGCATTTCCCGCAATATCGCCTAGAAAATATCGATGATTTTGCCTTTGCTATTTTATTCGGAATAATTGGGGCGATCGCCGGATGGATTTTCATGGGGATTTTTCGCATATGCGATCGCACCTTTACCCACATTCCTGGCCCTATTTATTTACGCACTACACTAGCAGGACTCGGACTTGGTAGTTTAGCCGCTTTCTTGCCTCTCACCCGTTATTTTGGACATGAAGAGTTAGAAACTGTGCTTGCAACTAGCTTTTCTGGTGTTTTCCTGTTAACACTTGCTTTAGGCAAGATGGCTGCCATTAGCATGACAGTTACAGGTGGGTGGCGCGGTGGATTTATTATCCCCTTATTTTTCACTGGTGCTTGTATTGGCAAAGCAGTAATAACTTTAATTCCGGGCATTAATCCTGCTTTAGCAATGATTTGTACAATGGCGGCGATTAACGCAGCAGTGACACGCACACCTATAAGTACGACTTTGTTACTATCGAAACTAACTGGTTTCAGTCCTTTTACACCAATTTTGTTTGCTAGTTTGGTGGGATTTTTTCTTGCGCCTAAAGTTCCTTTGATTGCTTCTCAACTGAAGTCTCAACAAGAAGCTGTTCATTAACTAATAACAACCAATAAATTCTTTATATCTTGAGATTATTCAGGAATTCTTTTTTTGCCGCCAAATATTTAGCAATTTCTGCGGCATTAAGTGGGATAACTTTTGTTGTTGGACGTATCGGTTGTAATAATGCATTCAGGCTACAACTGGATCTACTAGCCTTTCTATACACGCAACCATAACTTATACCAGGCAGACGAAAATAGCTACCTATTGCTAATTGTTGAAATGTCATCAGCGCCTCAGAATCTCTATTGAATAACTGCTATGAAAGTCAAGATGGATTGACGAACAGCAATATGATAAGCCGAATAAACTAATAACCACAGATTTGATCAAACTACCTTTACATTGTCAGTTTATTCTACTTACCGTACCTATCTTAATCATTAACTGAATGCTCTTCGCTACCTCTTGATAAATATAAGCTCAGTTATAACTTTCGTTTGGGCAAATTTACCTGATTTTGGGGAAAATTTAGTAATTTATTTTCTTGAGCTAAAACTTTCTTAGTTAAATGTGATTTACCACGCCCAAAAATGCCATTTAACGAGCTACTTTAGGTTAGCTCTCCGGGCAGAAAAAAACAATACGTGCTAGAATTGTATCAAAATATGTCAATTATTCAAGAGCAATTTGGAATAATTTTACGCTTTACCAACTGTAAAGGCTAAATTCTACGATTTTTGGAGTTTTTTAGGTTATGACAACCTCACAGGAGAGGATTATCCCAACAGATTTGCGGAACGAAATGTCCCGGTCTTATCTGGAATACGCCATGAGTGTGATAGTGGGTCGGGCGCTGCCAGATGCCAGGGATGGTCTGAAACCTGTGCATCGCCGTATCCTCTACGCCATGCACGAGCTAGGTTTAATGCACGATCGCCCGTTTCGCAAATGCGCGCGTGTGGTAGGGGAAGTGTTGGGTAAATATCACCCACACGGCGACACAGCAGTATATGATGCCTTGGTACGGATGGCGCAGGATTTTTCCATGCGATCGCCCTTAATTAACGGACATGGTAACTTTGGTTCAGTAGATAACGATCCACCAGCAGCAATGCGATACACAGAATGTCGCTTGCAAGCTTTAACTAGTGCGGCTTTACTCCAAGACATCGAATCAGAAACCGTAGACTTTGCTGATAACTTCGATGGTTCCCAACAAGAACCTACAGTTCTACCATCACGCATCCCCCAACTCCTACTCAATGGTTCCTCTGGCATTGCCGTGGGGATGGCAACAAATATTCCTCCCCATAACTTAGGCGAACTGATTGATGGATTGGTGGCGTTGATTCACAATCCCGAAATCACCGACCTCCAATTAATGCATTATGTCCACGGGCCAGACTTTCCCACTGGGGCGCAAATTCTCGGCACAGCAGCAATTAAAGAAGCTTATACCACTGGGCGCGGTTCCATTACCATGCGCGGTGTCGCTAACATTGAAACCATTGAACAGCGTGGTCGTCCCGAACGAGAAGCAATTATCGTCACTGAACTGCCTTATCAAACCAATAAAGCGGCATTAATTGAGAAAATTGCTGAATTGGTGAATGATAAACGGATTGAAGGCATTGCAGATATCCGCGATGAAAGCGATCGCGACGGGATGCGAATTGTCATCGAACTCAAACGTGATGCCTATCCCCGTGTAGTACTGAATAACCTTTACAAGCAAACCCCACTGCAAGCCAACTTTGGGGCGAATATGCTGGCGTTGGTCAACGGCGAACCGCAAATTCTCACCCTCAAGCAGTTCTTAGAAGTCTTCCTCGATTTCCGCATCGAATCTATCACCAGACGCACCCGCTATGAACTGCGAAAAGCAGAAGAACGCGACCATATTTTGCAAGGTTTATTGATTGCTTTAGCACATTTAGATGCAATTATCAACTTAATTCGTAATGCGCCTGATGCACCCACAGCCAAAGGTGAACTAATCACAACCTACGGACTTTCGGAAGTTCAAGCCGATGCGATTTTGCAAATGCAACTACGGCGACTAACTGCCCTAGAAGCAGATAAAATTCGCCTAGAACACGAAGATTTGCAAAGACAAATTGCCGACTTGCAAGATATTTTGGCAAGGCGCGAAAGAATCTTAGAAATCATTGAAACCGAAATTTCGCAAATTAAAACCAACTTCGCCACACCCCGGCGCACAGTTATTACCCACGCCGAAGGCGAAATCGATGAACGTGACCTAATTGCTAACGAAAAGGCAATTATTCTGTTAACAGAGCAAGGTTACATCAAACGTATGCCCGTCAACACCTTTGAGGCGCAAAGCCGTGCCACCAGAGGTAAAGCCGCCGCTAAGGTAAAAGACGATGACACCGTAGAGCATTTCTTAACTTGCTGCGACCACGATAGTGTTTTATTCTTTAGCGATCGCGGTGTAGTCTACTGCCTCAAAGCCTATCAAATCCCCGTGGGTTCCCGCACCAGTCGTGGTACACCCATCGTCCAAATGCTACCCATTCCCAGAGAAGAAAAAATCACCTCAATCGTCCCTGTTGACGAGTTCAGCAGTAACGAATATTTAGTGATGCTAACCAAAGGCGGCAATATCAAGAAAACTGAATTAGCAGCCTTTAGTCATATTCGGGCGAATGGTTTAATTGCCATTTCCTTGGAAGAAGGTGATCAACTGCGGTGGGTACGTCGCGCCAGAGTCGAAGACAGCATCATCATTGGTTCTCGTCTGGGTATGGCAATTCACTTTAGATGTACTCACGAACAACTGCGTCCTCTAGGTAGGGCGACGCGCGGTGTGAAATCGATGAAACTCAAAAATGGCGATGAATTGGTAGGGATGGATATTATTCCCGCCGCTATTCTTGACACACTCAACACAGAAGAAGTCGAAGTCGAAGATATTGAAACCGAAGATATCGAAAATACGGAAGAAACCACAGAAGTACCAGGAAATGGCAGTGTTGGCCCTTGGGTGTTAGTCATTACAATGGGCGGATATGGCAAACGCGTACCCGTTGGGCAATTCCGTTTGCAAAACCGTGCCGGTCAAGGTTTAATGGCTACCAAATTTAAGAACCGCAAAACTAAAGACAAATTGGCAACCTTGCAAATCGTCAATAGTGACGATGAAATCATGATGGTCACAAATCGCGGTATTATTATCCGTCAGGCTACCAATGCAATTTCAGTACAATCGCGATCGGCAACAGGCGTAAGAGTGCAACGCTTGGATGAAGATGACGCAATTACCGGAGTTGCGATCGTTCCGCCTGATACTGGTGATGCCGAAGAAGCAGAATGAAGGCAAAAGTAAAAAGTAAAAGAGAAAAAGAAAAAGGCGATAACTCATTTTTGACTTTTGCCTTTTGCCTTTTACTTTCTTTATTTAGTGGTGTTTTGATGGGGCTAACTGTCGCCCCCGTGGGTGCATGGTTTTTGGCTTGGATAGCCTTAGCGCCTCTTTGGGTGTTAGTTGTTAAAAAAAATCAACAACATTTAGAGGGTAAAAAGCAAAAACCCTTTCTTTTACCTTTTACTTCCTTCGGAGTTCGCCAGTCGCTCATGGGGGAAACCCCCAAGACCGCGCTGGCTCACTTTTACCTTTTACCTTTACTCTGGGGTATCGGTTATCACAGCGTAGCCCTCTTCTGGATTACAGGCATTCATCCTATGGACTGGTTGGGTGTGCCTTGGTGGCCGAGTTTGGCTATAACCCTGTTTTGTTGGGGATTCATTAGCCTGTGGGGAGGGCTATTTGTGAGTATTTGGGCTGGTATAATAGCACGTCTGAATCAGTCTCAACCTTGGTTGCGGGTTATTATTGGTACAGCCCTCTGGTGCGCCTTAGAAAGTTTGTGGAGTTCCAGTTCCTTGTGGTGGAGTTCTTTAGCTTACACGCAATCACCACATAACTTGTTAATTTTACACCTCGGTCAACTCTCTGGCCCCAATACTGTAACAGCTGCGATCACCGCCATCAACGGACTCATCGCCGAAGCCTACCTATCCTCTGCGCCTCGGCGGTTCGTCAATAAATATTTAACTATTGCCACAGCATTATTTATCACCCTACACCTAACAGGCTGGTTTTTATATAGCCAACCCCTAGCCCAACCACCAGAAACAGCCTTAAAAATCGGCGTTGTTCAAGGTAACATCCCCAACAAAATCAAAGTAACACCTGAAGGTTATCGCCGCGCCATTACAGGCTACACTAGTGGCTATTTAACTCTAGCCGAACAAGGTGTAAATGCCGTTCTCACACCCGAAGGTGCTTTGCCGATTTTTCAGCGTAACTTAGTAGAGACTCCCCTAATTTCAGCAGTGCAAGCAAAAGGTGTAGTGGCTTGGGTTGGTGCTTTTGGCGAACGAGGACGCAGTTATACAAACAGTTTGTTTACCGTTAATAGTCAGGGTGAAACTACCAGTCGCTACGATAAATCCAAACTAGTACCATTAGGCGAATATATCCCCTTTGAAGAAATTTTAGGTAAACTAATCAGCCGCTTGTCACCTCTGGATGAACATCAAGTTCACGGTGCAGCAAACCAGATATTTGAGACACCTTTTGGAAAGGCAATAGTTGGTATCTGTTACGAATCGGCATTTCCTGAAGTATTTCGCCGTCAAGCTGTGGCGGGTGGGCAATTTATTCTTAGTTCCTCTAACGATGCTCATTACAGTGCAGCTATGCCATTCCAGCATCATGCTCAGGATATCATGCGGGCTATTGAAACCGATAGATGGTCAGCACGGGCAACTAATACCGGATATTCGGCTTTTGTAGACCCCCACGGTAGAACTTTGTGGATATCTGGCTATAACATCTACCAAACTCACGCAGAAACCATTTATCGCCGCCAAACACAGACTTTATATGTGCGTTGGGGTGATTGGTTGACACCGTTGTTGTTGGGTTTGGGTGTTTTCGTGTGGATTGTGGGGAAAATTAAAGGAAGCTCAAGTTAATCACCAATACAATACCGATTTTGAATAAAATACACGTAATTTAAAAGTCTTTGCAACACAACGCTTTTTAATTTAAAAACATAACAAAGGCGATCGCACTTTTAAAATTCTGAACAGTCTAGCCTAATTTAATTACACTAAAACTAGCAGCTAATCGCCAACTAAATTATGCTACAGTACGATCCGTTGGATTGCTTGCCCTCGGCTGAGGATTTGCCAGACTCAGACGATACCCCTGTGGATAATGAACTACAAGATTTAATTCCCGGTTTACTCAAAGCTATCTTAGCTATGGCTTGGCCAGAACGTATGGACTGGTTTTTTGGCGTTGATATGGGGATTTATTACGATCCTGATGAGCCAGCCATTGTTCCAGATGGGTTTTTGAGCCTGGGAGTAGAACGGATTATTGATGAAAACTTGCGTCTCAGCTATGTGCTATGGGAAGAAAGGCGCGTACCAATCATGGTGTTAGAAGTAGTTTCGCACAAACGTCGGGGAGAATACTCCAGTAAAAAAGACTTTTATGCCAAGTTGGGAATTTTATACTATGTGATTTATAATCCCTTGCGGCGGAAAAAAGCACGTTTAGAAGTATATTATTTAGAGGACGGTAAATATAAATTGCTGCCAGAAAATCCAGTTTGGCTACCAGAAATTAATTTAAAAATTGGCTACGAACGGGGAACTTATCTAGGAATTACGCGAGAGTGGCTTTACTGGTATGATGAGTCAGGAAAACGTTTGTTAACACCCGAAGAACTGGCGCAACAAGCAGAACAAAGGGCAAAACAAGCAGAACAACGCGCTCAGATACTAGCAGAACAATTGAGAAACCTGGGTGTAGACCCAGATTCTTTAATTTAAACAGGCTTGTCTGTTAACTCTGGGTTGGATTTATTAGCTTGCAATTGCACCCAAACAAAGAAGGGAATTGCTAGTAGTTGAGTAGCGGCTGAAAATACTACTAAGAAGGTGATAGAGTGATCGTACGAAATACCCATTAAAGTGCTGCCTAAAAACCAAGCGAAACCATAGCCAGTGCTAAAGATACTATAAGCTGTAGCGCGTTTGTTTTTTGGGACAAGTCCAGCGATCGCAGCTTTTAAAATAGACTCTTGTGCGTCCACACCAATACCCTAAATAGATAAATTCCTCAAAAAGGTGATTTTGACATTGATTGTGTAGTATTTTTGGTGCTAGTCTGTCTTAGGATCAATCCAATGAAACAGCTC
This sequence comes from Nostoc sp. CHAB 5844, assembly GCF_020829595.1. GTDB lineage: Bacteria > Cyanobacteriota > Cyanobacteriia > Cyanobacteriales > Nostocaceae > Nostoc_B. Next base: position 185,657 of record NZ_JAIVFW010000005.1, on the reverse strand, counting down.
CTCAGAACAGTATTTGGCATTAAAACATACATCATTTGGCTGCTTACACCAATACTGGCAATTATCCTTGGTGCATCACTGTTGGCTACCCCGGCGTTAGCAACTGGCGTGTATCAAATTCCGAATTTAACCTCAGGCGGTGACTGGGTTGTAGATCAAGGTGATGTGCTAAGTCGCATCAACGAAGGTAAGATTAGTAGTGCCTTTGAGGATTTGGCAAAGAAAACTGGCAATGAAGTGAGATTTGTCACCATTCGCCGTTTAGACTACGGTGAAACATCAGAAAGCTTTACTAAAGAGCTTTTTGAAAAATGGTTTCCGACAAAGCAAGCACAAGCTAACCAAACTTTGCTGGTGCTAGATACTGTCACGAACAATACTGCCATTCTTAGCGGCGATAAAGTTAAGTCTTTGCTAACTGATTCTATTGCTGAGAGTGTAGCTACTGAAACCTTAGCTGCACCATTACGGGATGGTAATAAATATAATCAGGCATTTTTGGATGCCAGCGATCGCCTAGTTAAAGTCCTCTCTGGTGAACCCGACCCTGGCCCACCACAAATTACTGATAACGTACAGGTAGAAGGCACTTTTACAAAAGCAGAAGATACCAACCAAGGTAACGCTACTGCTTGGGTGATAGGACTGCTAATTGCTGCAACCGTTATCCCGATGGCGACTTACTACATCTATCAAGTAATTCAACCTCAACCACCATCAAACGGATAATTTCAAGTCTGAAGTGTGAAGGCTGAAGTATAAAGTAAAAAATTTCATACTTCACATTTCATACTTCATACTTTTTTTAGTCTTGAACATACTCTTGCCCTGTCACCAAAGCCACCTCAGCGCGGATAAATTCACGTCCTAAATAGGCTGCATGGTCTAACTGAGTAACTGGACAGGGTTGAGTTTGTTCAAAAATTTTGACACTGAGTTCCTTTGCTGTTCTGCCGCTAAAAACTGTGGTGTGAGTTCTTTCTACCTTACCCCTTGCCGGAATTACCTTGCCTGTTTCCGGATCTACCGCCAAACCACGTTCATCAATCACATTAATGAAATGCTTGGCATAGATTAAGCCCTCTCCTCTGTCTAAATAGATGATGAAATACCCAGCTGGGTCAAGGTTAATGTGACGCTGAGAAAGTTGATCATCAATTGCCGCTAAATCTTTAACTATTAAATCCATAACCACTATCAAAAACAAAATTCTTTCTTCAGGGTTTTTACACCATATACTTAAGTGTAATTCCTATGTTCCTCAATCAGAGCATTAAATCGGTAAGCGATTAATGTCTTTGTTGCAGCCAATAACTACCATTGCCGAACCGCGTTCTAGGCGCTTGTGGGGATCTGGATTAATTACAAATTTGCCATCTTGACTCACTGCCAGCAAATTTAACCCATAACGGTTACGCAGTTGAATTTCTGTAATGGTTTTGCCATGAAATTCATCTGGAACAATCAACTCGACAATACTATGATCTGGGTCGAGGTCAAATCTATCTAATATAGATGGTTTGGTGAGGGTACGCGCTAAAGCACAGCCTGCTTCGTATTCCGGAAATACAACGTGGTCTGCACCGACTCTCTTTAATAACTTGCGATGAACTTCACTAGATGCTTTGGCAACCACGTGAGGGACACCACCCTCTTTCACATTGAGAGTAGTAATAATACTTTCTTGAACGTAATTGCCGATCGCTACAATTACTGTATCAAATTCAAAAATACCCGCTTCTTTGAGCGCTGCTGGTTCTGTGGAATCTAATTGCAAAGCATGAGCAACTATTTCTTCTGTCAATGCTTCTGAAACTCTTTTTTCGTCAATATCTGTTGCCAGTACTTGATAACCAAATTTATGCAGTGTCGAACAAACAGATCGACCAAAACGACCTAACCCAATTACCGCAAATTGGTTGTTATCTTTACGTAAACTGCGAAAAAACCCTAGTGATGCAAGATTCACAGTTGCTATCCTTATTAACGCTCCCTGTATTTAGGACAAAAAATACTGCCATCTAACTTAAAGTAACAATTTTTATTTTTTGCCTAGTGTTTCATATTTTATCAGCTTAAGTTAATGCTACTCATGGAGGTAGGGAAGAGGGAGTTGATTTATTTACAACTGATTTAGGTCTGCTACTGTAAATCGTTTGACTTTTAACTTTTGCATTGTACTACGGCTATCCCACCAGTAAGTTTTCTTCAGGATAGTGAACTCTACTAGGACGAGGATCGCCTAAAATGGCTGACATTAATAGTAAAACTCCTACTCTGCCGATATACATAGTAATAATTAATATCAGTTTAGCTGCGGTGGAGACTGTGCCTGTGATTCCTGTAGAAAGCCCGACTGTCGCAAAGGCAGATACCACTTCAAACAGGATTTGAATAAAGTCTAATGTTGGATCTGACAGAGAGATGAGAACCGTTGCTAAAATTACCGTGCTTACGGAACCAACTAACACACCTACAGCTTTCAATATGAGAGATATTGCTATTTTCCGGTTATACAATAAAACTTCTTCTTTGCCTTGAAGAATTGCTTTTGTACAACTAGTAAGAACTCGCAAAGTTGTAGTTTTTATACCGCCGCCTGTACCGCCAGGACTCGCACCGATAAACATCAATGCTATGGTAATAAATAGACCAGCAGTGGTCATTTTACCAATATCGATGGTGTTAAATCCGGCAGTTCTAGGAGTGACAGATTGGAACCAAGCTACTAAGAATTGACCGCCGAGATTTAGTTGACCAAAGGTTTCAGGATTTCTTACTTCTATACAGAAAAAAGCAATTGTCCCGAACAATAACAGGATTAAAGTTGTACTGGTGGCAACTTTGAAATCTAAAGACAGTACTAAAGTTGTCTTCTGTTTGAGGAAGCGATCGCGTAACCAAAGATACATTTCTAAAATGACTTGATAACCAATGCCACCAAAAATAATTAATCCGGTAACAGTGAAAACAACTAATACAGATGTTTGATAACCAATTAAATTATCTTTAAACAAGCTAAAACCTGCATTGTTCCAAGAATTAACACTATGAAAAATTGCTAACCATAGCCCTTGTGACCAACCATATTTAGGAACAAAAGCGGGGAGAAGTAAAAATATACCTGTAATTTCAAAAATTAAAGTAGTGGCAATAATTGAGCGGATAACTTGAGCGCTACCACTTATCCCCGGTCTGTCTAACGCTTGTTGAATCGCAATTTTTTGTCGAAGGTCAAATCTGCGCCCAATTAGCAAAATCAAAAAGGTAGTAGTTGTCATATAACCCAACCCACCAATTTGAACTAACAATGCCATAAACAACTGACCCCAAAAAGAAAAATAAGTACCAGGGTCAACAACTGATAAGCCCGTCACACAAACGGCTGATGTTGAGGTGAATAACGCCACTACTATGTTATTCCAGCTGCCATCGCTAGTTGAAATAGGCAGCATCAGCAAAATAGTCCCCACAGTGATGACAGCCAGAAATCCCAAGCAAATTGTCCGCGAAACAGTCATATCAAGGTTAAGCCTCTAAATTCTTCCAGGTGAGGTTTACTCATTCCTCTGGAAATGAAAAAACATCTTTATTTAATTAAAAACACACATGGTAGCCTACCAGTATGTTTATTTAGACTCTGATTTGTCTTAGCATTATTTGTTTCATGAGTACAACACTTTATCAACAAATTCAGCAGTTTTACGATGCTTCTTCTGGTTTATGGGAAGAAATTTGGGGCGAACATATGCACCACGGCTACTACGGTGCAGATGGAACGCTAAAAAAAGACCGCCGTCAGGCGCAAATTGATTTAATTGAAGAATTGCTGAATTGGGCAGGTGTAGAAACAGCAACTAACATTTTGGATGTGGGTTGTGGAATTGGCGGCAGTTCTTTATATTTGGCAGAAAAGTTTCATGCTAAGACTACAGGTATTACTTTAAGCCCTGTGCAAGCGGCGAGAGCAACAGAACGCGCCCAGGAAATGCTGTTAAATTTGAGAAGTCAGTTTCTAGTGGCTGATGCTCAAGCAATGCCTTTTGCAGATAATAGTTTTGACTTGGTTTGGTCGCTGGAAAGTGGTGAACATATGCCCGATAAAACCAAGTTTATGCAGGAGTGTTATCGGGTATTAAAACCGGGTGGAACTTTAATTATGGCAACTTGGTGCCATCGACCTACAGATGATTTACCATTAACAGCAGATGAACAAAAGCATTTGCAAGATATCTACCGAGTGTATTGTTTGCCTTATGTGATTTCGTTACCTGAGTATGCAGCGATCGCATATCAACTCCCATTAAACAATATCCGCACTGCTGATTGGTCAGGTGCTGTCGCCCCATTTTGGAATGTGGTAATTGATTCGGCATTGACTCCTGGTGCAATTTTTGGGTTGTTGCGTTCTGGCTGGAGTACCATCCAAGGAGCCTTATCACTAGGCTTAATGCGTCGCGGTTATGAACGTGGGTTAATTAAGTTTGGGTTGGTGTGCGGGAATAAGTAAAGATTCCGGCTTCTTGAATTGCCGAAAAGGCTGTTTCCCCAATAATGCGGTGGGCCGCAGTTGTCGGATGAATGCCATCCCAAAATAAAAACTGGTCTGGATTACCACATAGTTGAGAACCAGACAGACACGGACTGACAACATTCGTAAAACCAAATGCAGCCGGATTGGCGATCGCCTGACGATATAAGGTGTTAGCATCCAAAGTGACAATCTCCAAGTCAGGATGCTGCTGATTTAACACTTTAAGCGATCGCCTCAAGCCTTGATTATGTGCTTGTGTTAATGAACTGAGGTTTAGAGAATTTGTGTTGCTGCTTGTCGCGGGTAACTTGCCTAAATCTGGTAAGTTAACCACCAAAAATTTTTTCGCACCAACATCAGTCAGAGAAGAGATCGCTCCTGTCACATTTTGAATCGGGACTGTGGCACTATTTACCCCTTGTAAATAATCATTTGCCCCTGCCCACACTACATACAAAGCATTTGGATTATTCTTTTGATGTGTCTGAGTAAAGGATTTGACTTGAGTAAGTAAGTTGGGAACATAACTGTTGCCAACATTACCAGTAGTCGCGCCTCCGTAAGCAAAGTTGTTGGTTTGCTTACTAGACAAATGCAAGCGATCGGCAAGATATTCAATCCAAACCCGACCATTTGAGTAACGTCCCTGAAAGTACGTTGGACTGGGTGGGTAGATTCCCCCTGTTGCTTGAAATACCATCCCTGCATCCGAAAGACTATCACCAAACACATAAAGTCCGGCGATCGCCTGATACCATTTCACTTGAAAATTGATACATTTAGGCAGGCAGAGGAGCAGGGGAGCAGAGGGGCAGAGGAGAAATTATTTGTATCATTTATTTGGTGAAATGGTATGAGTACTACCCAGAGAATTTGTGAGTACAACCATAATAAAAACTAAAAACGCTAGTCCTATTACTAAAAACGAATTCTTTTTTGGCATTAATCTTATCTACAAACCCTAAAGACTGCGATTTTACTACCAGTCTCTAAACTATTAGTTACTGGGCTAAAGATTGCGCTTGCAATTAATTCTTTCTCTAGGCTAACAAGCTAACTGAAGAGATTGTGAGTGAAACCGAATACTTTCTGGTGCGGATTTTGCTAAATATACTTTAGTCGCTTTTAATTAATCCTTTTTGTAAAGCAGTCATTACAGCTTGAGTGCGATCGCTCACCTCTAACTTCTGTAAAATTGCATGGATATGAACTCGCACTGTTCCAGGAGCAATATACAGTGCAACAGCAATTTCTTGATTGGTTTTGCCGGTTGCTAACAGCGATAAAATTTCTTGTTCGCGCCCAGTTAGGGGATTGACAGGCTTTGATATGTTGTCTATGTGAGGTGGAGACGCTTTGGACACAAAAGAAGAACGAATTTCTTTAGTTGCAGTTTCATCCCACCAAGAAGCCCCAGCCGCCACAGAACGCAATGCTAACACTAATTTTTCCGCAGCTATGCCTTTGAGACAATAACCTTGAGCGCCTGCTTCTATCAACCTTGAAATTAAAGGCTTTTGCGAATGGGAAGTGAAAACTAAAATTGGCAGCAGAGGATTTTGCTGCTTAATTTGTCTACAAGTTTCTATTCCCCCAATTCCTGGTAAACCCACATCTAACAGCACTATATCCAGAGGATTTTGTTTAACTAACTCGATAGCTGTTTCACCATCTTCAGTCTCGGCGATAATCTCTAAGCCAGGTTCTTGTTGCAACCGCACATGCAAACCTAATCGAAAGAGTTCATCATCCTCAACTAAAAGAATTTTGATTGGGGTAGAAGACATTTCACACAGTTGCAAGAGATTGAAATGGGTAGACAGGCAGTTTAAAAGCAAACACAGCACCAGTAGGTACTTTGTTCTCTGCCCAGATTATACCGCCGTGGGCTGCAATAATTTGCCGAGATAAATAAAGCCCCAATCCTGAACCTTTAGCTTGGCGATCGCTATGCCCTTGATAAAATCTTTCAAATAAGTGTGAGAACTGTTCTGGTTGAATACCCGCACCCGTATCTAAGATTTTCACTACTTGATAAGATGTTTGCGGTTCTAAGACAACTTCCACCCTACCACCACGCCGGGAATGATTAATCGCATTCACCAAAAGATTATTAAAAACTCGGTGTAGTTGCAGCGCATCACCACGAACCCACAGCGACTGTCGCCAATCAGAATCACCATAACTCACCGATAGATGAACACGACGATTAGCAGCTAATTCCATGAGATCACCAGCCGTCTCTTCTGCCAAGATAGTTAAATCCACTGGTGCTAAGTCCAGCTTCAAACCTTCGGTATCGTTGCGATAGACATCTAAAAGCGTTTCTACCAGTTGTAGGGAAGTTTGGTGACTGCGTGCCATTGTAGACAACACTTGTTGTTGAGTTGGTAAGACTGGGCCAAATTTTTCTTGTTGAAAAGCTTTGATTGTTTCAATTGCTCCTAGCAATGGCGTTTTTAAATCATGGGTAAGTGTAGAAGCAAAATCTTCCCGTAGTTTGACTAATTCCTCTTGAGATTCTAACTTGGCGCGAGTCACTGCGATCGCTTCTTGAGAACGACGGAGGCGATCGCTTAAAACCCCAGTCACAATTAACGCCATCACCGCAATCAATCGGCTGGCTACCGTGGATGCCTTAACTAATTCACCTCCTGGTATAACCAAATTCAACAGTGTTAAACACACAGCAATCACAGTCGCCTGAAAAGTTGCAATCCTCCCAAACCAGTAGTTTGTTAATAATATTGCGCCTGTATAAAGATAACCAAACACATATTCTGTTGGTGTCTTAAACTCCATCACCATGACACCAATAAATAGCACCAATATGATTAAAATTCTGCCAAAGTGTGAGTTTTTAGCTAGTAATTTATTTGAAAATAACTCCATTTAATTTAATATATATTCTTGATTAATGTGTTTAACTAGTTTATCCTCTCTGCGCTTCTGCGATTAGTTATAAGCAATTATTTTTAATGTCAGCGTTTAGAAGATAACTAAACGCTATAAACGCTAGATATAGAAAAAATAAACACTGTATATAAAAAAAGTAAACATAATTTTATATCTTTTATCTCTTGTTTTTATCACTAAATCAATCGATGATCTAAATTGATACAGGTAATTGTAATATCATTTGCTGTTTAAATTACAAATTACAAATTATGCTCCAAGGATGGATTCAAATTGCGTTAACGCTATTAATTGTAGTAGCAATAACTCCCTTTTTTGGGCGATACATGGCGCGTGTCTACCAAGAACAACGCACATTTCTCGACCCAATTTTAAACCCAGTTGAGCGAATACTTTACTCTTTAGTTGGCGTTCAAACTAAAGCAGATATGACAGGCTGGCAATATGCCAGAGCCATATTGTACAGCAATGTAGTCATGGGGTTACTAATATTCTTGATTATTATGAATCAAGGATGGCTACCCTTTAACCCTACAAACATACCTGCTCCAACTTGGGACACAGCACTGCACACAACAATTTCCTTTATTACTAATACTAATCAACAGCATTATTCCGGGGAAACCTACCTCAGCTACGCCAGTCAAATGTGGGGGCTTGGCTATCACATGTTTACCTCAGCCGCCACTGGTTTAGCAGTAGGAATTGCCTTTATTCGTGGGTTGACTGGTAGATCTTTGGGTAACTTTTATGTAGATTTAATTCGCTCAATTACACGAATTTTATTACCTATTTGTATTATCGGAGGAATTGCCTTGATGGCGGCTGGTGTTCCTGAAACATTGGCAGGGCCAGTTGTATTTCCCACCTTAGAAGATCCTAATATCAGTCAAGCGATCGCTCGCGGCCCCGTTGCCCATTTTGAAATCATCAAGCAACTCGGAGAAAACGGCGGTGGCTTTTTTGCTATCAACTCAGCCCACCCATTTGAAAATCCCAACGGTTTTTCTAACTTAATTGAGATTGTGGCGATGATTTCGATCCCCACTTCCTTAATTTATGCCTACGGCTTGTTTGCTAATAACACCAAACAAGCTTGGTTAGTCTACGGGATGGTGGGCGTGATCTTCATAACATTTGTGATTGTTAACGCCATTGGAGAATATAACGGTAATCCAGCTGTAAATACACTGCTAGGTAGTACGCAACCGAATCTAGAGGGTAAAGAAGTGCGGTTTGGTTGGGCGCAGTCGGCACTGTTTGCAACGGTGACAACAGGCACAATGACTGGTGCTGTCAATAGTATGCATGACTCATTCATGCCCAACGGAGGTTTTGTCACCCTCTCCAATATGTTTCTGCAAATCATTTGGGGTGGACAAGGCACAGGTACAGCTTACCTATTTGCCTACTTAATTTTGGCAGTCTTTGTCACAGGCTTAATGGTAGGACGCACACCGGAATTTCTCGGACGCAAAATCGAAAAGCGAGAGGTAGTACTAGCGAGTTTTTTGATTCTCTTAGTTCACCCCATCTCAATTATGATACCTGCCGGCATAGCTTTAGCCTTTCCTGACCAACTAGCAGGAATTAGCAATCCCGGCTTTCATGGTTTTGCTCAAGTCCTCTACGAATATGCTTCCGCTGCGGCTAACAACGGTTCAGGCTTTGAAGGTTTAGGAGATTCTCAACCATCACCTTTGGCTATTGCAACAGGCGCAAAAACCACCGTCACCGCCCTGTGGTGGAACCTAAGTACTTGCTTCAGTCTCCTTGCCGGACGCTATATCCCCATCATCGGCTTACTCTTACTCGCCGATAGTATGTCCCGCAAGCCACAAGTTCCTTTTACCGCCGGCACATTACGCACCGACACCGGATTATTTACAGGCGTAACCGCAGGCATAATTTTAATTCTCGGCGCACTCACATTCTTTCCAGTACTAGCATTTGGCCCTATCGGTGAAGCTTTCTGGATTGCCAAAGGTATCGGCTAAATCAAAAGGATGAAGTCTGTTCGCCCTTGGCGTTGCCATAGGGTAGGCTGAAAAATTTCTACTTCGTAATTCAGACTTCATACTTCACACTTCATACTTCAACTCACGTATGACAACAAATATAAATCCATCACCTCGTCTTCCCCAAGGAACGCGTGACTCGCGCAGACATACCCCCAAAGCAGATATGCGGGGACTCTACCAAAGAGCGATTAAAGAGTCATTTGTCAAGCTGAATCCGAAAACAGCTGTGAGAAACCCAGTCATGTTTATTGTCTGGGTAGGAACAATTGTCACCTTCCTGGTAACCCTTGACCCCAATTTATTTGGGACAATCCAGGCAGATGCTAACCAACAACGCTTATTAAACGGGTTGATTACATTTATTCTCTTTTTCACAGTGCTGTTCGCTAACTTTGCAGAAGCCGTTGCGGAAGGACGCGGTAAAGCACAGGCAGATTCCTTACGGTCAACACGTTCCGATACTATTGCCAGTAAGATTCTCCCCGATGGTTCTATTCAACAAGTTAGTTCTACGGAACTGCGTCGAGGCGATTTGGTAAAAATAGTTGCAAATAACATGATTCCCGCCGATGGGGAAGTAATTCAAGGTATTGGCTCAGTTGATGAGTCGGCAATCACGGGAGAATCTGCCCCTGTACTGAAACAACCAGGCACAGATATTGCTAGTTCAGTCACAGGTGGTACACGTTTACTCTCAGATGAATTGACTATTCGCATTACTGCCGATCCTGGTAAAGGCTTTATAGATCGGATGATTTCTTTGGTGGAAGGAGCCGAACGCAGCAAGACTCCTAATGAAATTGCCCTGACTGTATTGTTAGCCGTACTGACACAAGTCTTTTTAATTGTGGTGGCAACCATGCCGCCTTTTGTCAACTATATTGCTAACTTTATCAGCACTGTATTTGGGACAGAAGCCGGAAATAGTTTGCGTGCAGGTGCGAGTGTCGCTATCTTGATTTCATTGTTGGTCGCTTTGATACCTACAACTATTGGTGGTTTATTAAGTGCGATCGGGATTGCTGGGATGGATAGAGTGGCTCAGTTTAACGTGATTGCCACCTCTGGACGTGCTGTAGAAGCATGTGGTGATATTAACACGTTGGTGCTAGATAAAACAGGTACAATCACCTTGGGCAACCGCATGGCTGATGAGTTTATCCCTGTTAATAGTTACACAGTAGAAGATGTGGCACGAATTGCCCGTGCTGCCAGTGTATTTGATGAAACTCCAGAAGGTAGGTCAATTATCAAACTAGCAGATACTCACCGAATTGAAGTAGATTTCGATATCAATCAAGCAGAAGGTGTGGAATTTTCTGCCAAAACCCGCATGAGCGGCACAAACCTACCCAACGGGAAGCAAGTCCGTAAAGGAGCCGTGGATGCAATTAAAGGCTTTGTTCGTTCTCGTGGCGGCCATTTTGGCAGTGATGTCGATGCAGCCTATGAGCGAGTTTCGCGGTTAGGAGGTACACCTTTAGCCGTTTGTCAAGATGACCAAATTTTTGGAGTCATCTATCTCAAAGATATTGTCAAACCCGGTTTGCGAGAAAGATTTGACCAACTTCGCCGCATGGGTGTCAAAACCATCATGCTGACAGGTGATAATCGCATTACAGCCAGTGTAATTGCCCAAGAAGCAGGAGTTGATGATTTTATTGCTGAAGCAACACCAGAAGACAAAATTGGTGTGATTCGCACCGAGCAATCTGAAGGTAAGTTAGTAGCTATGACCGGAGATGGTACTAATGATGCACCCGCATTAGCTCAAGCAAACGTGGGTTTGGCAATGAACTCTGGAACGCAAGCTGCTAAAGAAGCTGCCAACATGGTGGATTTAGATTCTGACCCCACCAAGTTAATTGATTTGGTGACTATTGGTAAACAGTTACTAATTACTCGTGGGGCGTTAACCACTTTCTCCATTGCCAATGATATTGCTAAGTATTTCGCGATTATTCCGACTATTTTTGCAGCGGCAGGAATTGGCGCACTCAATATTATGGGACTCAAAAGCGCCCAATCTGCAATTATCTCAGCACTGATTTATAACGCTCTGATTATTCCAGCACTCATTCCTTTAGCACTTACGGGAGTTAAGTTCCGTCCCTTGACTGCAGATCAACTATTAAGACGCAACATTTTAATTTATGGTTTAGGCGGTATTATTGCTCCTTTCATCGCCATCAAACTCATCGATGTCATCTTACCTTTGTCTTAATTTCTCACTACTCACAACTGTTATGAAATCTCCTCGTCTACTTCAAATATTTGCAGAAGTGATTGAAATCTGCTCTAATTGGCGTTTTTCCAAGCTGCCTTTATATCTATTCCTAGCAATGTGCTTAAACCTTGTGGTTGCGCCTGTTGTCTATGCTGCCACTGGAGAAAACTTTTCCCATTTCCAAGCTTGGTCATTAGGTTTATTAGGACTAGTAACTTTGAGTCTTTCTACTTATTTATTTTTTGTCATGTTTGTACCGGAGAAATTCTGATGAGTTTTGCACGCGAAGTAAATAGAGCCATTCGTTCTACTTTAGTACTTTGGGTAATTGGCGCTATTATCTATCCCTTTGTGATGATTGCTTTTGGACAGATTGTATTTCCATCTCAAGTAAACGGCAGTCTGATTAAAAATAGCCAAGGTCAAGTTATTGGTTCAGCTTTAATTGGTCAATCTTTTACTTCGGAAAGATACTTTAACAGTCGCCCTAGTACCACCAGTTACAGCACTGCCGACCCTAAAAAAGATGAAGCGGGAGTTTTAAAAACTGGGGTTTCTGGTGCTAGTAACTTAGCTCCTAGTAATTCGGCATTAATAGAACGTATCAAAGGCAAAGATGATCCTGATCCCAGCAAACGGGTTGAAGGTGATTTGAATCGGTTCAAAACCGCAGGCATACAACCTACCGCCGATTTAGTCTACACTTCTGGTTCCAGCCTTGACCCCCACATTACTCCCGAAGCCGCCAGAGCGCAAGTTACCCGTGTGGCAAAAGCACGAGGGCTTCAACCCCAGCAGTTAGAAACTTTGATTGCTCAAAACATTGATGGGCGCTTTCTTGGTATTTTTGGTGAGCCAGGAGTAAATGTTGTGAAATTGAATTTAGCTTTGGATGCTTTGAAGTCTGCAAGTTAGTAAGACTTGATTTAATAGTTATGATTTTCTGCCAGAAAATTTTAATGAGTACACCAGAAAAAATTAAGTTATTTATCTGTTTTAGCTTTGTTGTGTGGATGCTATCAACATCTTTCTATTCCTGGTTCATTCTAGGATTGAAAAATAAAGCTTTTTCCTTGCTGGCAGATAGTAGTTTACTTCCTGACGCTCCGGAAACAAAACTTTTTCAACGTGAAAGAGGTGGTATCAGACGTATAGGAAGTAATGGCGGGAAAAATACCATGAAGGTAGCTTTTAGCAAATTACTTTAAATCCTGTAAGTTAAGGAGTAATCCGTTGTATGTGCAGCGGTTTTCCCCATACCCACAAATCTCCACAACCTCCGGAGGAAAATAGCAGTTCTAAATTTAGTCAGTCAAATGGCTTGCTCAATGACCGCTATCGTATCCTCAAACCCCTTGGACAAGGAGGCTTTGGGAAGACTTTCCTGGCTATTGACGAGCAAGACTCACAAAATAGCCAAGACCTTACATCTTTTGGGCAGACAACATCCAAATTGTGCGTTATCAAACAATTTTTACCCCAATGTCAGACTGTCTACTATAACCAAAAAGCTTCTGAACTATTCCACCAGGAAACTTTGCGTTTAGCTCAACTCGGTAAACATCCCCAAATTCCTGAACTGCTAAATACCTTTGAGCAGGATGATAAGCAGTATTTAGTGCAAGAATGGGTTGATGGGCAAACCTTGGAACAAGAATTTGCTGAAGCAGGAGCATTCAATGAATTAGAAATTCGCCAGTTGCTGGGTGAATTGTTGCCTGTATTGCAGTTTATTCATGCTCATCAGGTAATTCATCGTGATATCAAACCTAGCAATATTATTCGTCGCCAAAGTGATGCCTACGGCAAGCAAGGCCAATTATTTTTAGTAGATTTCGGGGCTGCTAAGTATACTCTTGGTAAAGTTTGGGAACAAACCGGAACTATGATTGGTAGTGCTGAATACGCCGCACCGGAACAGATTCGAGGTAGATCGGTATTTGCTAGTGACCTCTACAGTTTGGGTGTCACCTGCTTACATTTGCTCACCCAAATGTCGCCTTTTGAACTGTATGATTGCAGTGAAGATGACTGGGTGTGGCGTTCATATTTGATTGAGCCGATAAGTCCATCTTTAGAGAAAATTCTTTCCAAGTTAGTGCAACCAGCAACTAAACTACGCTATCAATTTGCGGCAGAGGTGCTGATAGATTTAAATAATTCACCAAATTGCTTTGGTGGTTCATCAGGTGGTTCTGCTCACCCCAATATAGATGATGAGTTTGAAACTCCTTATTTTGGGTTGAAGCGTGAAGCAGATTTACTTGCTTCTGTAACATTGATTGCAGATAGTTCCATCGCATCTGTAACTATCTTTGACCCTAAATCACAAACTTGGCATTACTTACTTGCTGGGACTGAAGGTTCAGAACTGGCAAGAAAAGTAGCTGCATTTTTAACTCCACGTCTAGCTGCGGCTACGCCTGTTGAAGTTTCTCGGAAGACAACGCCGCGCAAATCAAACAAAATATCCCAAGTAATTTTAACAGCGATCGCCTTGACTGTTGCTTGTCTAGTCTGGGGTTTAGAATCAAACTCAACTTACACCAATTTAAAAGTTGAGTTAGTAAAAACTTTTCAGGAATTGCTCAACGTAGGGAGATAGTAAAATAACTCATTTTCCAAGATGCAAACTTGTAACTAATTTGCAATTAGTTTCGCATCAAAAATCATCTTCAGACAGCTATGAATTCCCAAATTTTGAATTTGCATCAAACTTTTACTGTGGCGATCGCTCCTCCATCTAATCAACCAAAATCAGCGAATCAGTTTAATCACAATCTCGGCTATTTTACCGGAATTTTTGTGGTTTCTGTAATTATTGGCTTAATTCTAGGCTGCTTTATACAGTATAGAAGCTACCAAAAACAGCGTTATCATAAAACATTAGAAATCATCCAAGAAATTGAAAATTTAGACAAATCTCAGCATATAACAACTGACTTTGATGAAGCATTGTCTACACAAAATGAAGAACGTAAACAGTCTCTCCAATTGTTTGCAAACAACTTGTCAAGGGTGTTTTATGGGTTTGAACCAGACTTCTTTCAACAAAATGTCTCTAGAATTGTTGATGATGTAATTAGTCAATTTCATGCTTCTTTAGAAATTTGGCCAACTTTAGTAGAAATCTGTTACTTCTATAAAGATAAGAAAAATCTACCGCAAATTCGAGTTAAGAATGATAAGTTGAAGTCGAGAAATGGGTCTAGATTTAGTGAAGTAGCGTAAATTTATGCAAAACTCTCATCAGCAAGACAAAAATAATTTTCTCTATCCTCGCACTCGCTACTACGGACAAGTCAAACCAGAGAATTTAGTGTTTCATACCAATCTTCAAGAATTTGCCCAAAAAGTTGGCTACATAACTGGGTTAGAAACAGGCGGGAAACTCTCTCCAGAAGAAGCCTATAAACGGATTGAGACGCTTTGGGAACAATTGAAACATAGCAAGGGGTTAGTACAGAGTTAAATAAACACCTCGGTGGGTTTTAGTTGTTGCTTATCTTACCTGAAAAACTCATCACTCAAGTTTAAGTACATGAAAAATACAAAATTAGAGAATTCTTTAGAAAGATTTAAACATTAAATCGGGTAAGATTAAATTGATTGACGTTGATACTCCAATCATGTCTAACCTCTTCCCTGTTTCAGGTAACATTATCTACACTCGTGCTTCCCGATGTGGTAAACACAAGATTTTGCTTGGTATGGCACCTGGTGTTGGCAAAACCTACAAAATGCTCGATGAAGCACATCGACTCAAACAAGAAGGTAAAGATGTAGTTATTGGCTATTTAGAAACTCATGGTCGTATAGACATAGCAGCCAAAGCTGTTGGTTTGGAGGTAATTCCCCGAAAAATTTTACAACAGGGAGAGTCAACGCTTATAGAGATGGATACTGATACTATCTTAGAGCGTCAACCCCAGCTAGTTTTGATTGATGAACTGGCTCACACCAATACACCAGGGTCGAAGCGAGACAGACGCTACCAAGATGTGGAAACGATACTAAAAGCAGGTATAGATGTCTATTCCACAATTAATATTCAACACTTGGAAAAATTCAGTAATCTAGTTACCCAAATTACGGGAGTTGTAGAACAAGATTGCATTCCTGATAGTTTATTAGAACTAGCGAACGAAGTAGTAGTTGTAGATGTTACACCGCAAACACTAGAAGAGCGGTTACTGGATGGCAAGATTTATCCACTGGATAAAATTGAACAGTCACAGCAAAACCTATTCCAGCATCGCAATTTAGTAGTTCTTAGGGAACTAGCGCTGCGGGAAGTAGCTGATAAAATTGAGCAGGAAAACATTCGAGAAGCAAACTATACCTCACTTCCACAGAATTGCTGTGTACATGAACGCATACTAGTTTGTGTTTCTACTGAGCCAAACTCTCTGCAATTGATTCACAAGGGAGCCAGAATAGCTGATTGTATGAAAGCTCCCCTTTATGTTTTATTTGTCAGTGACCCCCAACGTTTCCTTTCAAATGAGGAACAATTTTACATTGAAACCTGCAAACATCTTTGTCAGGAATTTAAGGGCGAATTTTTGCAAATATCTGGTCATAACATCGTAGAAAATATTGCTCAGGTTGCAGAGTCCTACCGGATTACACAAATCGTTTTAGGGCAAACTCATCATAGTTTTTGGCACATTCTCTTAAGAGGCTCTTTAATTAGTAAATTATCGCGTAGATTAGTTCGCAGCGGATCTCATGCTGTGAACCAGAACTCTAACAGTAATGAAGCAACTTATGGTCAGACTTTGCTTGCCCAAATTGACCTTCATATTATTTCAACTGGAAAATAAAATCTAGCGGAGTAAAAATTATATAACAAGGTAAGAAAGCATCTACCATCAGCTTTCTTACTTTTTTGGCTTTATATACTAATACTATTTCACGTTAATCATGATACACATAAATTCTGTAGAGATGTTGCATTGCAACGCCTCTACTAAAAGATATGTTTCACCTTTAAAGGAAATTGGTATAAGTGTTTAGTAACTTATACATTAAATATATATCTTTATATATAGATTGTTTAGTTAGCAAATAAACATATGATAAACATACGTTTATTTAACTTATAACGTTTAATTTTAATCAAGATATATCTTTATACTTATATTTTTTTACTGAAAAGAATGCAGAATAATATTTAGGTTTAATTAAAAATGTTTTATGTTAGAAAACAATAGTTTTATTGAACCCAGTTTATTTGGAGTTTTCATTCAACCCAATAGTATTTACTGTGGTATCCATTTAGCAAAAGTTCATTTACCTGATCAATGCGCCTTTCTAGGTATTTTAAGAGCAGGTAAAGTCATTCCAATACAAGCTAATCCTGAAATTTATGCTGGAGACTACATTCTAGCAATAGCAGTTCATCCCATGATGGTTCCTGCTCTCAAAGTTACACTTAAAAAAATTCATTCTGTTTATTACTCTCTCAGTAATTGTTTGCTAGAATCTCGACCAAACTACAGTCAAAATTATTATTTTGAACTTAACTAAAACTGAAGTAAATAGCAATCAAACAGTCAGGAAAGCACAGCACTTGTAATATGTCTAATTCGGAGTTTTTCCAGCTTGATATATCTATCACAAAGAATGTTTACCATTCTGAGCAAATTGAAACTCAACTGGTTAGCACAACACGTAATAATACAAAAACTCAAGATGGTGATATTCCTTTTATAGCAGTATGCTTGGCTTCTATCTCCTTTGTAATCGTTTTAGCGTTTTTTGTTTTTACTATTTCAGAAATATGTAAATTTGCTCAAAATAAAATTGGAATATTTAATATCAATATTTTTCAGCAATATCCTTGTTACAACTGTCGATTTTTTAAAGATAATCAGTATATTAAGTGTGCAGTACATCCTGCTGATGTTTTAACCAAACAAGCGTTTAATTGCTTTGACTACCAATCTAAATAGATTTTTTCAGTGCTTTTGATGGCTATTTCTATTCACATCTGCAAACTCTTTGTAAGACTTTGCTTAACGCAACAAGCTTGTCAAACTCATTTCTTTAGTTTGGATCATGATTTCCCTTCTACGACCTTTTCTTCTAGCAAGTCTTGTTCTAACACCCTCATTAGTTAGCCAAGGTAATGATTTTCTGTGGCAGAATCCAATTAAACAGCTTCAAGACACTAGAAAATGTCTTAGCTGTAATTTATCGAGAATGAACTTGTCTGGTGCAAACTTAGAAAGAGTTGATTTGCGCTCAGCTGACCTTCAGAGGACTAACCTGAAGAATGCCAATCTTCGGTATGCAAATTTGCAGTGGGCAGACTTACGCGCAGCAAACTTACAAGGAGCCGATTTGACTGGAGCAAACCTAAGCACGACCTCCTTGAGTGAAGCCGATTTACAAGGGGCAAATCTGGAAACATCTAACCTGGAGATGGCCAATTTAAGAAATAGTAATCTCAGCCGTGCTAACCTTGTCAAAGCATCAATAAATAAGGATTTCCAAAATAGCCATTCTGTGATTTTATGTAAAACCATACTACCCAACGGAATCACATCCCTTCGCTGTGATAGTAAGTCTGATAAAAACTAAAACTTTTCTGAAAGCAGATTACGTAAAATTGAGGTCTGCAAGTTAATCAGGCTTTATGTTGTGTTTGGTTGATTGGGGCGATCGCCTTTAGCTTTAATTAATCACGCGCATCGTCAATTAAGCAAGACTTAAACTTCTCAAGCTGGGCTTTTGGGCTATTGGTAAGCAAGTCAGTAATCAAGGTGCTTGGAGTAATATCGCCTGTGAGGTTAACCCAAAGTTCACCCAATACTGAATTGGTGCATTTGACTTCTATCTTCTCCCCAGCATCAGCAGCAAAAGACGACAAGGCTTGATCAATTTCGCACGCACCTACGGCGGTGAAGTGACCTTCCAAGGGAACCAAAGCTAGAGCAGGGTTAGGAAATAGGATAAACGAAAACGCCAATAAGATTACTAATGCAAGCGTTTGTTTGAGCGATCGCAGCATATAATACTCCTTAAATTTATACTTATATCCATCGACAAGTGATACTTTTCCTGATTTTGGCAAGTAATATACTTGTAGTATTATTTGTAGTTATAATCTGCTCGATTATAAGTGCATAGGGCAGAAATTTATAAGTGGTAATACTTAAATCAAAATAAAATTATTAACTTCATAAAGTGCTGAGTTGCTCAAGCGAATGACAAATTAAGAATTTAGAGTGCTGGTATTGAGTAAAAATATTCGTCTTCAGCACTTTTTACCGCTTGTGCGTCTAAGTTGATTTGGATAACTTATTTCTGAGAAATTCCTAATGTAAAAACTTGTTGTTCTTTAGTCCGTGAGTGTCTTTGTAGTTCAAAATTTTTAATAAACTCCCAAACTCAAGAACTCACACCAGCGACTTTTGTAACAAAACCCGATTTGATGGCTAAATCAATGTTCTCAACAAAACGGTTCAGCAGACGGTTTATGCGCTGGCTGCTCGCAGAAAACAGACAAGAGAAGGAAGGGCCATACCATAAGGAAGAAGCACACCGCCAGCATCCTTGGTGGCAAGTTATGTGCTTAACGGGTGTAGATTATTTCTCTACCCTTGGCTATCAACCTGGAATTGCCGCACTGGCAGCAGGTGCGCTTTCTCCTGTAGCTACTCTTATTTTGGTCTTACTAACGCTCTTTGGTGCATTGCCAATCTACCGACGCATTGCTGCTAAAAGCCCACATGGCGAAGGCTCTATTGCTATGTTGGAGCATTTGCTTTCTTGGTGGCAAGGCAAATTACTTGTACTGTGTCTACTCGGCTTTGTGGCAACAGATTTTATTATTACGATTACCCTGTCTGCTGCTGATGCTACAGCCCATATTATCGAAAATCCTCTCGCCCCAAGTCTGCTTCACAGTCAGAGCGTTACTATCACACTCTTGTTAATTGCCTTACTCGGTGCAGTTTTCTTGAGAGGTTTTAAAGAAGCAATTGGGATTGCAGTATTTTTGGTGGCAGTTTATCTGCTGTTGAATTTGATTGTAATTAGCATTGGTTTATATCAGATTCTAATTTACCCGGCAGCGATCGCTAATTGGCAGACAGCACTTTTCGCCCGTCATTCCAATTTCTTCGTCCTCATCGGCTCGGCTATCCTGTTATTTCCCAGGCTGGCGTTAGGCTTATCCGGGTTTGAGACTGGTGTAACCGTTATGCCTCTTGTCCAAGGTAGCAGTAGCGATACCCCCGAAATGCCTAGAGGACGAATTCGGAATACGGGCAAGCTACTGACTGCGGCTGCTGTGATTATGAGCTTCTTTTTGCTAACCAGTAGTTTGGTCACTACTGTTTTGATTCCAGCCGCTGAATTTGCCACAGGGGGTAAAGCTAATGGCCGCGCCCTTGCTTATCTAGCACATCTTTATCTAGGAGATGGTTTTGGCACAATTTATGATTTAAGCACCATTTCCATTCTGTGGTTTGCCGGTGCATCAGCAATGGCAGGGCTGTTAAATATTGTGCCTCGTTACCTACCACGATATGGTATGGCACCGAGTTGGGCGCTATTAACACGACCCTTAGTATTGGTTTATATAACTATTGCCTTCGTAGTCACAGTGATTTTCAAGGCAAATGTAGAAGCGCAGGGTGGTGCTTATGCAACTGGTGTGCTGGTATTGATTAGCTCCGCAGCCTTTGCTGTTACCCTATCTGCCCATCGTCAGCGCTCTATGAGGGGAAGATTCATCTTTGCACTCATAACACTGGTCTTTATATATACGACCATTGTTAATATCATTGAGAGACCAGAAGGTATCCGAATCGCTGCGTTCTTCATTGGTGCAATCATTTTTACTTCCCTAGTTTCCCGCGTTTGGCGCTCAACTGAACTGCGAGTAGAACAAATAGAAGTTGATGAAAATGCCCGCCAATTCATTGCGGAAAAAAGCCAAGGAGCGATCCGCATAATTGCGAATCGATTACATGAGGGTAATGAACAAGAATATTTTTTAAAGGAAAAAGAGGTACGTGAAGACAACCACATTCCGCCTACAGATCCCATTCTCTTTCTAGAGATTCTGATATCTGATGCTTCAGACTTTACTGATGTGATCAGAGTTAAAGGGGTACAAGTTGGTGATTATCGAATTTTACGTGCTGAAAGTGCAGCAGTACCTAACGCGATCGCCGCTTTACTGCTTTATATTCGTGATCAAACAGGTAAAATTCCTCACGCTTACTTCGGCTGGGTTGAGGGAAATCCCATCCAATACTTACTACGTTTTATCTTGTTTGGTGAAGGTGATATTGCTGTAGTCACCCGTGAAGTAGTGCGTCGAGCCGAAAAAAATCCGCAAAAGCGACCAGGAATTCATGTCGGCGGTTGACAGACTGTAGAGGCGTTGCAATGCAACGTCTCTGTAAAGGTTATCGGTAGGGATTTCCACGCCAAATAACAAGTGCTAAATTTTTACGTAATGAGTCAGTATGCAGATGTAGATAGAACTTACGCATGAAAACGAAAAATCAAGGTTTTGGACAAGGGTGTAAGGGTATGTGGGTGTATGAGTGTAGATATTCAAAACCCTGAAACCCATATACCCTTAACCCCCTACACCCAGTTTCAATAGAAAATCTTTGTGCGTAAGTCCTGGTAGAAATAGTTTAGTGGTTTGTGCATTCCTCACCTTGAATCAAGACAATGGATACAAAAAGCAAAGTCAACGTTTGGTGGAGATACGTTGTTTTATTTATGGTGCTTGTGGCTTTCAGTCCAACTACCTATTTCATTCACCAGGCTTTGCGAGGACACCCACTAGATATTAATTATTTTTGGACAGAACTTTCTCCTTTTGGTTTGCTAAAACAAGGTCTTTATAACGGTAATGGTGGCGCTGATTGGAAAATCGGCCAGCCAAAAGTTACCATTTGGAATGCTGAACAGTTGCGTTCTTTACCGGAGTTAAGAAAGTTTGCATTGGAACTAGTAAATCGCGATCGCACAATCAATCATTTAAAACCCTTAAAAGCAGACTCTTTACTATCACAAGCAGCGCAACTCCACGCTCAAGATATGCTTGAGCAGCAATATTTTAATCATATTTCGCTAGATGGGAAAAATCCCCGCGATCGCTATATTGCAGTTGGTGGTAGTCGGCGCGTAGGTGTTGGCGAAAATATTATTAAAGATAGCGTTCAAGGTTTAGGTTTAACTTACGGCACAGTCGAAGATTTTCAACGCGGTTGGATGTACAGCAATAGTCACCGCGAAAACCTCCTCACCCGTGAATACAAGGAATTTGGCTATGGCATAGCAGTCGGGAAAAACGGCCAAATTTATGCAGTACAAATGTTTGGCGATTAATTTGCGAGAGTAAGATAGCAATTTGTGGAGGAGACAAACATGGTAATCAAAGGAAATTTAAAAATTTGCAATGCAACATAAAAAGGAATTCACCAAAAGACAAAACTCGGTAGAGTTTCTGGGATATCCTTAAATAAGAGAAAGATTTGCCAAAGAATAAGTAAGAATGAAACTGGCAGCAAGAGTAAGTCAGGTAAAACCTTCTTTAACCTTAGCGATCGCAGCTAAAGCTAAGGCCATGAAGGCAGAAGGTATAGATGTTTGTAGTTTTAGCGCTGGCGAACCGGATTTTGACACACCAGCGCATATTAAAGCCGCAGCAGCAAAAGCTTTGGAAGAAGGCAAAACCAAGTATGGCCCTGCACCTGGAGAACCAAAGTTAAGGGAAGCGATCGCCCAGAAGCTGAAAACTGATAATGGTTTAGATTACAAGGCAGAAAATGTCATCGTCACCAATGGCGGTAAGCATTCTTTGTATAACTTGATATTGGCACTCATCGATCCGGGTGATGAGGTAATTATTCCGGCTCCCTATTGGCTGAGTTATCCGGAAATGGTAACTTTGGCAGGTGGCGTATCAGTAATTGTCAACACTGATGCTTCCACAGGTTATAAAATTACGCCCCAACAACTGCGCCAAGCCATAACGCCCAAAACTAAGTTATTTGTCCTCAACTCCCCATCCAACCCTACAGGGATGGTTTACACGCCAGAGGAAATTAAAGCTTTGGCGCAAGTAATAGTTGATGCAGATATCTATGTCGTCTCCGATGAGATTTACGAAAAGATTCTCTACGACGGTGCAGAACATATTAGCATTGGTTCTCTAGGTAAAGAAATTTTTGAGCGCACTTTTATTAGTAACGGGTTTGCCAAAGCTTATTCTATGACAGGCTGGCGCTTGGGTTACTTAGCTGGGCCAGTAGAGATAATTAAAGCAACCAATTCCATTCAAGGGCATAGTACATCTAACGTTTGTACCTTTGCTCAGTATGGTGCGATCGCAGCCTTAGAAGGTTCTCAAGACTGTGTAGAAGAAATGCGCCAAGCTTTCGCCAAACGGCGACAAGTTATGCTAGAGAGAATTAACGCCATTCCTGGCCTATATTGTCCCAAACCAGACGGAGCTTTTTATCTGTTCCCTGACATCAGCAAAACCGGACTCAAATCCTTAGATTTTTGCGACGCTTTAATCGAAGAACACCAAGTTGCAGTCATTCCCGGAATTGCCTTTGGTGCAGATAACAACATTCGTCTTTCCTACGCCACTGATTTGGCGACAATCGAAAAGGGATTGGATAGGTTAGAGAAATTTGTGCGATCTAGGATTTAGTGTCATTTGTCATTGGTCATTTGTCATGCGACAGATGACCATCTACTCTTTTTTAATTTCGGCATAATTTCTAATGATTAACTTAACTCTAAACTTACTAAATTTTGACTATAATTAGCGACTAATATAAATAATTTCAGCCATTGAGAACCTAGTAAAATTTCCTGGATTTCATCTCCAGCAAATACAGGAATTTCCCACTCTTGACTATCTATTATTACCCTACCACTATAAACATCAAATTCAGTTTCTCCTTGAGCAGTTCTTAATTTATCTTGATTTAAAAAATCCCAATCAAGACTTTGTACATCTTGTTTGTTCATGGCTAAAAATTCAGTAAATCCTGTATCTAACATTGTTTCCACAGGAAAACTAATACTATCCTCACCAATTAAATCAATTTCAAAATAAATTTGTCCATTTTCTCCAAATCTTCCCTCAATCATATTCTGCCACTAACTCCTGTTTCATTAATGCCAAAAATATGATGAATCACATGAGGGTATTTTTCTCTGGCCGTTTTACTTGCTACTTCTTTATCCCGATCAATAAAATAATCACCACTATCAGGTTCAATGGCAATATACCAACCATAGTATTTATCTAGTATTTCTGGTTTTAAACGTTCAAAAATTACCCAACAACGCTCATAAAATGCCTGTCTTCTGGCTTTTTCTTGAGCTTTTTGTGCTTCTGTCCATTGAATTTCTGGAAATACTCTCCCACGTCTGACAATTCTTTCTGGTGAAGAGTGTGTCATATTTTTGACCTCATGAAAATTTATTGTCCATATTTCATTATAAAATGCCAAATTAGAACCATTGGTTCTCAAATCTTACCAACAAGCGATCGCCAAGTTAGACCTTTGGTTCCCTTGGAACCAGAACAACAAGGCCAGGCAAAAATAGGCTTCAGGGTAATCAGAGTAGGTACACAACGCCAGCCATAGACCTTAAAATTAATTAAAGATGATTGCGTGAGGGCAACCCGATGCAAATTACTCTGAACCTACCTGATAGCCTCAGCCAAACTAAAACCTTTAACCAGAGTGACTGGCTTCGTGAAATTGCCATTGCCCTGTTTCAGCAAGAACGGATTTCCCTCAGCCGCGCCAGCAAAATTGCTGGGATGAACGTGATGGACTTTCAAAAGCTACTGGCAGACCGGAACATTTACGTCCATTACGATGTGGAAGACTTTGAGCAGGATGTTCAGCACCTGCGTGATCGGGGCTGGTTATGATCGTCGTCAGCGATACCTCCGCCCTCTCCAATCTTGCCCTTGTCAATCATCTCTGGTTGCTAGAAGCCTCATCCCCCAGGTTCAACCTGTTATGGATGCTTTGACCAACCAGGCTGGTTTTCGCGTCAGCCCCCAGTTATATCAGCGTGTCTTAGCCCTTGCTCAAGAACCTTAGTAAAACAACTGGGACAGTGCGATCGCGGCTTTTATCGCCAGCTTCAGTTTCTAGTGCAGCTTTGCTAATTTTGATTTTTGACTATTATTGCATATCTCGTCCTTGCAACATTCCCATCAATTTGCGCTTGCGGGCGTGGATTTCCATTAATTTGGCGCGATAATTTGACCATTCAGCTTGTCTATCTGATGCTAAGTAAGCAGCGCGGGCTTTCTTTAGCCACTCGACAGCAGCATCATAGTATTCAGCTTTACCTGCATCCATAATTGATTCAGCGCGGCGACAAGCATGAGTAATCACCCACTCAGGGCGATGGGGGATAGCAGCCTTCATCACCCGATGAATAATATCAGATTGATAATGACTGAGTTCATTAGCGATCGCGATCGCATCATCAATCAGTTCCTCATGTAAAAAAATATCCACCTTGACTGGGGCAGTTTCCCAACTAATATAAACACGCAGCATTTTCAACAATTCAGATTTAACTCTTTCCCATTCTTCCCCAGCCAAATTTTGGATATTTTGGTATTCTTCCAGAGAAGGATACGCCTGAAAGGCCAGCTTTTTTGCTTGCAATGCTGTAGTTTTATCTCCCAACTTCTGGGCTAAATCACTTGTCCAAATGCCCAAGTCATACTGACAATTTCCTTTTAACTGCAAGCCAATTTGTGCAATATGTAAAGCTTGTTGCAAGGCTCCTTGTTCTTGCAGGGTTTTGCCCAAAGCAAAGGCTTCTTCCATTGAATTCATCTCTGTTTGGGCAGCTTCCAAGGCTTCCTCTACCCTGCCGAGTCTGCCCAGCATAGTTAGATATTGCCGAGTTTGCCCTTCTGCCTCAGCCAGATATAAGTATTCTTGATAACGCTCTTGCCGTTCCAGAATTTTTAGCCGAATTAAAGCTAAATCATCAGCATAATCGGGAATTGTCGCCTCCCATACACCCCGTTCGCTAATCTTGCCTTGCAAAACTTCTACCAGTGGCGGGTAATCCCAACCTTGGCGCAAAGCCTCCAAACTTAGACCAAAATCAACATCCCATTCATCTTGCCAGACTTCCAAATTTACCTGGATGTCAACTTTTTCTTCTGGAGTCAGTTCCGCCGAGAGAATCCCTTCACACCAAGCATTATTCAATTCCCAGGCAATTTCATCATAGTCAGCACCATACTCGGCGACTTCATACCAATTTTCGATACAACTAGAAGTAATTGCTTCTAAAACTGCGATCGCTTTATTCCCTTCTCCCCGTTCAATCAAATCTACAGCAGATTGCACTAAACTGAGCAATTCTTCCGCAATTGGGTCTTCTTCACAGCCGTCCTCCAAATAGCGCACACCATCGTGAATAATCTGCCGCACTTGCCGCCGAAAAGGAGCCGTATCGATAGTATTCTGCCGCAGAGATTTGAGTTTTTTCGTCTGGGGAGCCGGATTTGTCATCCAGATGACATGACGATCAACCGTATCGATCAGTTGAGGATGTTCTGCAACTAATTCTTGCACTAGCCTTTGAGTTTGCACATGATCCAGCCGATCTAGCAATTGCTCCAAAGTCGGACGATGCTCAATAATTTCTGGCTGACGGACACAGACAAGCATAGTTGCCACAATGTGTTTACACCATCCGTCAAAGTTGTAAGCACAGGTGCAATTTGCCGAGGTTAAACTGTGACCATCAAAACTGAGGCTGACACGATATGGTCTAGCTTCACTGCCATCAACTTCTGCTTGTAAAAGATTACCGCGCCGAGTAATGGTATCCACAGCACCAGACTCAAAATAAGCCTCACCGCGTTGGTAAGACTTGGCGTTGGCATAACGACGGATGGTAAATTCACTGATTTTGGGAATAGACATCGGGCGGACGAAGTGCGAAAATCCTATGCGTAAATGAATTTTAGATCCAGGTTGGCTTTTCGGCTCATACCGATTTTGAATTCCCAGTCATAACCATAAGGCTGTTACTGAAATTTCCAACAATACGATACTAGTATAAGAAAGCAGAAGACAAAATATTTACGTCAAGAGTAGTTTATTTCCACTATTGACTACTAGTATTTTCTAATACTTATTATCTAAGTTTAATTGTCCAATATATTGATTAATCAAAGTACAAGCAACTTACCAAGGTAAAAATAATAAGTTTTTGACAACCTGGATTAGCTATTATAGCTTTCCGAAAAAATTAGCCATATCAGTATAAAATTCAGTAAGTGAATAATGTTTACTAAAATTGTCCATAAATTTATCCCTTCGCTTGCTAGGGTGAATGATAATAGTTGATTTAGCCATTCCCAACTCTCAACGAGTTGTCAGGATAGCTAGTCGAGTTGAGAATAAATAGGCGAAGCACACGGGGAAACTAACGTGAGTCATGGATTTGATTACGATTTAGTAATTATTGGCGCTGGTGTAGGCGGACATGGCGCTGCCCTACACGCGGTAAGCTGCGGTCTGAAAACAGCGATTATCGAAGCAGCGGACATGGGCGGAACCTGTGTCAACAGGGGCTGTATTCCATCGAAAGCATTGCTGGCAGCAGCTGGACGTGTGCGGGAGTTACGTAATGCCCACCACCTCAAGTCACTGGGCATTCAAATTGGTAATGTAGAGTTCGATCGCCAAGCGATCGCAGATCATGCGGGCAATTTAGTTTCGAAAATTCAAGGCGATTTAACCAACAGCCTCAAGCGTCTGGGAGTAGATATCATCCGGGGTTGGGGAAAAATCGCCGGGACACAGAAAATCACTGTCATCGGGGACGGCAGTGAAAAAACAATCACCGCTAAGGATATTATTCTGTCGCCTGGTTCAGTTCCCTTCGTTCCTCCAGGGATTGAAGTTGACGGCAAAACAGTTTTTACTAGTGACCAAGGTGTAAAACTAGAATCTCTGCCGCCCTGGGTGGCAATTATTGGTAGCGGTTACATCGGCTTGGAATTTTCTGATGTCTACTCAGCTTTGGGCAGTGAAATCACGATGATTGAAGCCCTAGACCAGTTAATGCCAGGTTTTGACCGCGATATCGCCAAACTCGCTGAACGGGTACTAATTACCCCCCGCGATATTGAAACGAAAGTCGGCATCTACGCCAAAAGAGTCATTCCCGGTTCTCCGGTAGTAATTGAGTTAGCTGATTTCAAAACTAAGGAAGATTTAGAAGTTCTGGAAGTCGATGCTTGCCTAGTAGCAACAGGACGCATCCCGGCTACTCAAAACCTCGGTTTGGAATCTGTAGGGGTAGAATTAGACAGGCGAAACTTTATCCCTGTAGACGATCGCATGGCAGTATTGAGTGCAGGTGAAGTCGTACCGCATCTGTGGGCAATTGGTGATGCAAATGGCAAAATGATGCTGGCTCACGCCGCTTCCGCTCAAGGTATTGTAGCTGTCGAAAATATCGTCGGGCGATCGCGTACTGTTGATTATCGCAGCATCCCCGCCGCCGCCTTCACTCACCCAGAAGTTAGCTATGTCGGTTTAACAGAAACCGCCGCTAAGGAATTGGGACAAACAGAAGGTTTTGAAGTCGGCACAAGTAAGAGTTACTTCAAAGGCAACTCCAAGGCGTTGGCAGAAAACGAAGCCGACGGTATCGCCAAGGTAGTCTATCGCAAAGACACAGGCGAAGTTTTAGGCGTTCACATCTTCGGGATGCACGCCTCCGACTTAATTCACGAAGCTTCAGCCGCCTTGGCTAACCGTCAATCTGTCCACACCCTCGCCCATCTAGTTCACGCCCACCCAACCCTCTCGGAAGTTCTAGACGAAGCCTACAAACGGGCAGTAGCCTAAAAAAGGCAAAAGTAAAAAGTAAAAAGGTAAAAGTAAAAATTTTATCTTTTTACTTACTACTCAGCACGGGCTAAACGCCCCGCTACCGCTAACAGCACTCAGCACTCAGCACTAAATATGCAAATCCGTCGCCGTCAACCTAGCCCAGCTATAGATGTATCCATATTGCGCTATCAAGTTGCTACGCCAGATGCCGAACCTAAAAATATTTTGGAAGAAATTGTCTGGCAAAAAGAAATTGAAGTTGAGCAAATGCGGGAAAAGCAGCCTTTGAAAGAATTGCAAAAGCAAGCACTCTCCGCACCGCCAACTCTGGATTTTGTCGCCGCCCTCAAACAAGGTAAGACAAAACCAGCGTTGATTGCCGAAGTCAAAAAGGCTTCACCGAGTAAAGGCGTGTTACGAGAAGATTTTGACGCTGTAGCGATCGCCCTATCCTACCAACAAGGTGGTGCTAGTTGCATTTCTGTTTTGACAGATGTCAAGTTTTTTCAAGGCAGCTTTGACAACTTAGTTAAAGTCCGCGCCGCCGTCGATTTACCATTACTGTGTAAGGATTTTATTATTTATCCTTACCAGATGTACTTAGCCCGGATTCAAGGTGCAGATGCCGTTTTATTAATTGCAGCTATCGTCAGTGACCAAGACTTGCAGTACTTTATCAAAATTGCCAAAGCCTTAAATATGGCAGCATTGATTGAAGTCCACAGTCTAGAAGAACTTGATCGGGTACTGGCTTTGGATGGTGTCTCTTTAGTTGGCATTAACAATCGCAATCTAGAAGATTTCACTGTAGACTTACAAACTACTTGTCAACTTTTAGCGGCTAGGGGTGAGCAATTACGCGATCGCAATATTTTGGTTGTTAGTGAATCAGGTCTACATACACCTGAAGATTTGAGTGTAGTAGAACAAGCTGGTGCAACCGCTGTGCTGATTGGCGAATCATTAGTCAAACAACCAGATCCAGAATTAGCGATCGCCTGGATCTTGCCAAAGAGTTATTAAAGGTGAGGCTATTTTGCACCGCTTTTACAGAGTAATTGTTTTTAGTGCTAAAAGTAACATAACCTAATCAGTAATTACCTGCATCTTCGCTAAAACTTAATTGTTAAATCACGGTTGTAACAACCAAATGTTTGTTTCCTGTGTAACAATTCATGTCAAGAGCTAAACTCTAACTAACATAAATTATACATTTGCAATATTTAAGCCACATGGAGCAAATTCCTCTACCGTCACCTATTCACTACGAATTGATACTCCAACTTTTAGAAAGACAAACCTTGTTAGCCGTTAATCAAAATCCCGATTTGCGACATCAGGTGAATCAACTGATTATTACTCTTCGGAAAGCCGCAGTCCAACAAAAACGGTTGGAAGAAATTTGTGCTTTTACCTCTGTGAGTATTGACCATCGTTGGTCGCTAAACCATCATATTGCCGAGAAAGTGGTTGCTCCTGACTGATATCGTGTCCGGTGAAAGACTTATCATTAAGGCAGCTTCAGGTGCAGAGGAGCAGAGGAGCAGAGGGGAGGGGTTTTTGGGTTCTCTGCATAGATTCGGGAATTATAACTAATTACCCGGACATAATATGAGGTATTTGATTTGTAAAAATTGAGAGGTTCAGATCCCCGACTTCTTCAAGGAGTCGGGGATCTTATTGTTCACAAATAATTGAAAAAAGATATTCTATCAATAAAAAATACATTGTTTGTCAAGAAGAATACGTTTTTAAAATTTAAATTTCTGCTGTAAATCATATAACAAATAGCCTCAAATATATGTTACGAAACCACAAGAAATAAATGTTTATAATAAAAATTTTAATTTTTAAATTGCCTATTATGGAAATAGGTAAATCAAGTCTTGGAATAAATTATGCCAAAGCGTGTAATTAAAGAAGTCAACAGTTGGTTTGCGAGAGAAAGAATTGTCAATAATCTAGAAAGATTTCAAGACTTTATTATTATCTCTCTGTGTCTTGGTTTATTCTGCGTGATGCTGATTAGGCTAGGAGATATGTTCTTCTCCTTTTTGCATCCTTTAGATGTCCGAGAGATTACATCTGATATACTGTTTATTTTGATTCTTGTAGAGTTATTTCGTCTACTCATTGATTATTTACAAACCCAGCAGATATCAGTAGGAGCAGCAGTTGAAATTACGATAGTTTCTGCGTTAAGAGAAGTAATTTTACGTGGTGTATTAGAAATACAGCAGAATCAGCTTTTCGGAATTTCCACATTTTTATTAGTTTTAGCAGTAATATTTATAGCCTTACCTTTAATGTCTCGCTTTTTTGAAACTATTACTACTAACCATGAAACATTGCCAGAAACAACAGAAATATCATCAGATAGAACTGTCCCTTCAGATTAAAATATCAGGATTGTGAACAAGATACGTTCTTGAGAGTGTAATAAATTTTAGTTCAGGAAGGTATTTTCAAGTGTCAAAAATTTTTTAATGTAGATTGCAAAGAAGAGCCTTTAAATACCCCTTGACAAGTAGGGATTAGAACATATCTGCTGTGATGCCATTTGTAGTAATCTTGCATCAAAGTAGCATAAGTATAGATTGGATACCCCTTTACTTTTGACGTAATCTTTGTCAAATTCTCCTTATGCTGATTCAAGCTCAGACGAAGAATATAAATCTCTTTTTTTGGGGAAAGTTGAAAAATGGATCAGGTTGTCATCAATGATACAACATTACGTGATGGCGAACAGGCGGCAGGTGTTGTTTTTAACTTAGAAGAGAAAATTGCGATCGCCAAATTTCTGGATGCGATCGGCGTTCCAGAAATAGAAATTGGCATTGCAGCGATGGGTGAGGCAGAACAACAAGCGATCGCCGCAATTGTTGATTTAAATTTGCAAGCTCATCTCTTAGGTTGGAACCGTGCCGTTATTTCTGATATTCAGGCTTCTATCGCTTGTGGTTTAAAGCGAGTGCATATATCTATTCCCGTGTCTGCAATTCAAATTGCTGCAAAATTTCAGGGACAGTGGCAATTAGTATTACAAAAACTCAAAGATAGTCTAAGCTTTGCTTTAGATCAAGGACTATTTGTATCTGTGGGAGGAGAAGATTCTTCTAGAGCAGATGAACAATTTCTCATTGATATAGTACTTTCTGCCCAAGAGTGGGGTGCATCGCGGTTTCGCTTTTGTGACACCGTGGGCATTCTTGACCCTTTCACGACTTATGACAAGGTAAGAAAATTAGTCACATCCTTGTCTATCCCTGTAGAAATGCACACTCACAATGATTTTGGTTTAGCTACTGCCAACACCCTAGCAGGTATTCAAGCTGGTGCTTTATCAGTGAATACTACCGTCAATGGTTTAGGCGAAAGAGCCGGAAATGCAGCTTTAGAAGAAGTTGTGATGGCTCTTAAACATATATGTAAACTGGATTTAAGCATAGATACGCGACGTTTATTAGAAATATCTCAACTGGTAGCAGCAGCATCAGGTTATGGTTTACCACCTTGGAAAGCAATTGTGGGTGAAAATACTTTTGCCCACGAATCAGGTATTCATACTCATGGAGTTTTGCAAAATCCTTATACCTACGAGCCATTTGCCCCAGAAGAAATTGGACACGAGCGGCGTTTAGTTGTCGGTAAACATTCTGGTCGGCATTTATTATCTAATGTGCTGCAACAACACGGCATTATTCTTAACAGTGAAGAAACTCAATCTATCCTAAATGCTGTGCGGCAAGAATCAATGCACAAAAAACGCAGTCTCACCACGCAAGAACTTTTGTCTTTAGTGGAACTTACGCAGTGATGAGAAAAATCGGTGTTGCATAAATGCAGAATGATATCGTGTCCGGTGAAAGACTGATCATTAAGGCAGCTTCAGGTGCAGAGGGGCAAGGGAGCCAGTGCGTTGCGGTGAGCAGTCCGTTGGGGAGACACTGCGTTGCGCGGGTTAAGAGCGTTGAAGCAAGTGTCGTCGGCTTTGCCGACAGTCACGGAACTGCGAACCCGAAGGGAGGTTCCAAGAGTTGTAGCAACTGGCGTGAGCAGAGGGGAGGGGTTTTTGGGTTCTCTGCATAGATTCGGGAATTATAACTAATTACCCAGACATGATAGAATGAATTGAGATTTTTAACCAAGGATAACAGTAGGTTTTGAGTGCGAAAGCAGAAAATAGAAAATCCCCATCTGTCAAAATTCTGCCTTTTAGGAAAAGGTTAAAGATAAAAGGGTGTTTTTCCGTTCCTTTTCCTTTTTCCTTTACCTCTCAAATATTCAGATACATTCTGTGGTAATTCTGGTAGTGTCAGTAATAACCACTGGCGTTGAGTCAATTTGACCAACAGGAGCAGGTTGCATATCTCTATAATCTAGGATTTGAACAATAATTAGATAAGCAAGAGCCAGTAATATTGAAATTGCACCTGTAATAATGGCAACTATTTTTGAGCGATTCATCAGTAATTCCTGTTATGTAAATTATTGTGCCGTTCTTAATATCTACATTGCCACAATATATGCAACTATTTTTCTGCTGTCTCAGCAATTAGCACTGTGGGTCGGTTTCTCCATTAAGGTAACTGATACCATTTCACCAAATAAATGATACAAATAATTTCTCCTCTGCCCCTCTGCTCCCCTGCTCCTCTGCCTGCCTAAATGTATCAATTTTCAAGTGAAATGGTATGACGTGCGGTTTGCAAGCGTCCATAAATGTTGGGAAAGTAACAAAAATAATAGAGACGCGAAATTTCGCGTCTCTATAAATTTGATATTAACATAAAACAAAAATATAGTTTAGTAAAAGTTAAGTTATAAATTAATAGAATGACCAATAATTAGTTAATTCTTCTATAGCTTCTACGCCACTTTTCTAACTGATCAATTGCAATTGATCTGGTAATAACATTCATTCCATTTCCTCGCCATTCAACTTCTGCATCTGTAGTAAAAACGCCACATTCTAATTGATTCAGTTTTATATCCCAATATTCACTAAATCGGTTTTTTAAAGTAATTACTTGCTCAAATACCTTGTTTCTGTGCTTATTTCGTCTTTTTCTTTCTGTAGGGCCTGTTGCTTCTGTATCAATAAATTTAGTTTCGATTAGAAACAGATTTCCTTGTAATGTAAGATAGACAAAATCACATTTGCCTAAATCTGTGTAATCTGCAATTGGCGATTTTTCAAATAAAAGTAATTCGCAACAGTCAGGGAATAAATTTTTAATATTTAAAAACAAATAAGCTTGCAAAAGCAGTTCCTTATCGTAAGGAAAAACTATCACCCCTTCAAAAAACTGTTTAATATCTTCTTGGGTTTGGGGTTGAATTTTTTTACAATAAGAAACAAATCTATGTAAATCATTTGCAATCATCAAGTACAAACTCCTTCACTGAGCAATCTCCATCTCCTTCTGGCATAAAAAAATACCATTATATCCAAGAAAACATCATCCGCATAAGTCACTAAAAAAACTATTTTATTACAGTATTACTACGGCAATATACTGTTGACGAACCTAAATAATGCCAATGATTGAAAATTAGGGTAATTTTTATTACCTAGTTTTTATGAGTCTTCGATCAATTACCAGTCAAATGTTTTACTTGAGCAAGAAATCTCTGATTTTGCAGTGCTAAAACAGTTGAGCGTGCATCTTGCACCCAAAATTGTCGTCCAAACCGGACAAGTTGACGAGAACTGCCAGCCTGTACAATTCCAATTACGGGAACTTTTGCTTTTTCTTTATCCGCTGACAGTTCTTTTAAAATTGTCCGTAAGCGATCGCGTTCTTCAATTGTGATAGCTTGTTGAGGAGTTAACTCTACCATCACCATTTGGACTGTTTCTACTGGTTCGACATCTTCCACAATTAATTGCACTTGTTCATCTCTTCGGTCGACTTTACCCCAAATAATTAATCTGGCATCAACTTCTAGTGAATTACTCACACGTTCATAAGTTTTAGGAAAGACGACTGCTTCTAATTGTGCAGTTAAATCTTCTATCTGCAAAATCGCCATCGGGTCGCCTTTTTTAGTCATAACTTTTTTCACGTTATTTAACATCACAACTGCACAAAGTAATATGTCTTCTTTCTGCTCACCCAGTTGTGACAAGTTAATTGGCGCTAAAATCGAAGACGAATGCTTAATTGATTTTAGCGGATGATCTGATACATAAAATCCTAGCAATTCTTTTTCCATCTGCAACTTTTTCTGCGGCGGAAAATCTGGTACAGGTTGGGCTTTGGGTGCGGAGTCAAAGACATTATTTACTGTTTTAGGATTAGAAGAAAATCCACCTAATAAATCAAATAAATTACCTTGACCACTAGCTCTATCTTTAGCACGGGATTGCGCCCAATCATAAACAAGTTCTAGGTCTTTAATTAATTGGTGACGATTAGATTCAATTTTGTCAAAAGCTCCACAATAAATTAGTGATTCTAATGTTCGGCGGTTAACTGTCCGTAAATCGACGCGATCGCAAAAATCAGATAGTGATTTAAACTCGCCTTCCTGCTCACGCGCTTCTAAAATACAGGCGATCGCATTCTGTCCCACATTACGTACTGCGGAAAATCCAAATAAAATCTTACCCCCTACAGGCGTAAAATCTACACCAGAGCGATTAATATCCGGCGGCTCTATTTGAATATTCATACTCAAACAAGTCGAAATATATTTCTGTACCTTGTCTGTGTCACCACTGTTAGCCGTTAACAATGCTGCCATATATTCCAATGGATAATTTGCTTTTAAATATGCAGTTTGATAAGTTACATATCCATAGGCAGTAGAGTGAGATTTATTAAAGCAATTAGAAGCTATTAAATTATTTTCAATGACGAAATTATGTTCATGTTCTACACCAATGTCATACACATTTTCTTGACCAATATATTTACGAGTAATTATTTTGACCATCGCTCTGTCTCCTGCAACAAAATTAATAAAAGTGAATAATATTACTTCGATTATGAATCAATAGCCAGACTCAAAAATTTACTTGCCTAAGTTCCACTGCACTCCTCTTACACGACAATAACTGAAATTTATAGCTAAGTTAATAGTCCGAATTTTATAATTTGCAAACATACAGTTATCAAGTATGTATTTGCTGTTTTAAAGCTGCAACACAGAAAGATCTGAAGTATGAAGTAAATAGTACCTCAGACTTCAGTCTGAGGCTACACAAACAAAACCCACCAGCGCGGGTTGATAGATAGTCCCGTGTTCCTTCACTTCAGACTTCAGACTTCACACTTCATACTTTCCTGCAATATGTACTAAAATCAATGACTTGAGTTACCAAGGGAGCAATCATGGCATCCATACGCGAGTTGCACGAACAGCTAGTTAAAAAAGAACGTTCTGCCGTTGAAATTACCCAAGAAGCTTTAGATAATATTCAAGCGTTAGAGCCGAAATTGCACAGTTTCTTGCACGTAACGGCACAACAGGCGTTAGAGCAAGCTCGTGCTGTAGATGCCAAAATCGCTGCTGGCGAAGAAATTGGCTTCTTAGCAGGGATTCCTATTGGCATCAAAGATAATATGTGTACCAAGGGAATTCCTACTACCTGCGCCTCCCGAATTTTAGAAAATTTTGTGCCACCCTATGAATCAACAGTGACACAAAAACTCTTCGATGCAGGGGCTGTAATGGTTGGCAAAACCAATCTAGATGAGTTTGCAATGGGTAGTTCGACAGAAAATTCTGCCTACCAAGTAACAGCTAATCCGTGGGATTTAACGCGGGTTCCTGGAGGTTCTTCTGGAGGTTCAGCCGCAGCCGTAGCCGGGGGAGAATGTGTTGTTTCTCTTGGTTCTGATACTGGTGGCTCAATTCGCCAACCAGCATCTTTCTGTGGTGTAGTAGGACTGAAACCAACCTACGGGCTAGTTTCTCGATACGGTTTGGTGGCTTACGCTTCATCTTTGGATCAAATTGGGCCTTTTGGGCGTACAGTGGAGGATACCGCAATTTTGCTGAGAGCGATCGCAGGTTATGACCCCAAAGATTCCACCAGCCTGAAGGTGGAAATTCCTGACTATGCTGCTACTTTAAGACCAGACCTCAGAGCTAGAAGAAAGATGCGGATAGGGGTCATTACAGAAACATTTGGTCAAGGTTTAGACTCTATTGTTGAGGACGCTGTAACTAAAGCGATAGATCAATTACAAAGTTTGGGAGCAGAAATTCACACAATTTCGTGTCCTCGTTTCCGCGACGGCTTACCTAGCTACTACATCATCGCCCCATCCGAAGCATCAGCCAACTTAGCTCGTTACGATGGCGTGAAATATGGCTTACGCACACCTGACGCAGATAATTTGCTGTCTATGTACACTCGTACCCGTGCTAGTGGTTTTGGCACCGAAGTCAAACGCCGGATTATGATTGGCACTTATGCCCTATCTGCTGGGTATTATGATGCTTATTATCTCAAAGCCCAAAAAGTCCGCACCCTCATTAAGCAAGACTTTGAAAATGCGTTTAAAAAAGTCGATGTGTTAGTTACTCCCACTGCTCCCACTACAGCATTCAAAGCCGGAGAAAAAACCACAGATCCTTTGAGTATGTACTTAAATGACTTAATGACTATTCCCGTCAATCTTGCTGGTTTACCTGGTATCAGCTTACCCTGTGGTTTTGATGATAAAGGTCTGCCCATTGGCTTGCAAGTGATTGGCAATGTATTAAGAGAAGACCAAATCCTGCAAGTAGCTTACGCCTATGAACAATCGACTAGTTGGCATCTACGTCAACCGGAATTATAGTGCTGAGTTTTGACTATTGACTCTTTACTTGTGGAGTAAATGTAACTTCTTTAACTTTCCCTAGATTTCCTAGGGGTGTTGCTGGTTGATTGTTTACGGAAATCAATACAGCACCTGCATTCCCAGAACGGACAGTCAACTGTTTTTTGGCTGTCCAAGTCTTACGTTCTCCTTTGTTTAAGTCACCTACAAATTCTGTTTTGCCGTCTACTTTGACTTGTAACCACGATTTGCCTTGAAGTTCTAAAGTGACGGCTACAGCTTGACTAAGGCTATTGTTAGGCGATGCTACCACAGGTAATGGAGTTGCAGGATTTTGAGCAGATATTGCGGTTGGTTCTTGACTTGCAAACGTAGAAGTTTCAGATTTTGGTAATGATGCAGGTGTAGATAACGCTGCTGTTGTTTGTTTTTGTGGCGTTCCTAAGTTGAATTTTTTAACTAGAGATTCGGCTGAAAATTTAGGATTAAGTACATAAATTAGCCCAATTGCAGCAGCTAATAACATTACAGCGTAAGGTATAAACAGAGGTACATGAAATTTTGGTTTATTCTCTAAGTTTTGACTAGAATTTCTATCAAATTCTGGAGTGTTAACTGCAGTTGAAAAGGTTTTTGCTAAAGCAGCACCATCCAATCCTATGACATCTGCATAACGACGAATAAATCCTTGAATGTAAACAGGTTCAGGTAATTCGTCGAATCTACCAGCATCTAAAGCTTTTAAGCAAGCTAATCGAATATTTGTCTTAATTGCTACCTCTTCGAGTTGGATAGATTTTTCTTCTCTTACTTGTTTTAAGGTTTTACTTATTTCCTGTAACTGCTCTTTTTGATTGTCTTGTAAGAGATTCACGACCTTCTCCTCAAATTAACTAGTATGTACTATTTAACAAAGAAAATACTCCAAATAACTCATTTTTTAAAATAGTTTAATTGTATAAAAAACTGACAATTACTGAGTTTCATCTCCCCAACTTCTTTAAGAAGTCGGGGAGCTAGTCGTTCATGAATAATTGAAAAGTCGCGATCGCCCCTATACGAAAAAGGCGAAAACTGCTATACAAGTATTTTTTAAAGCATAAAATCGCTCACATGAAAATACGTAAGTTGCAATTGTTATTGTTATTAGGGTTGAGGCTGTTAGTTTTTTTAGGAATAATTGCTGCGATCGCTTACTGTGCCATTTGTATATTTTTATTCGTCCAGCAACCAAAGTTCATCTTTTTTCCCTCTAGTGTTATTGAAAAAACACCCCAGTTATTCAATCTGCCTTACCAAGAAGTCTGGATACCTGTGAAAACTAGCTTGGGAAAGGTGGAAAAAATCCACGGTTGGTGAATTAAAGCCGACCAGCCCGATGCCAAGGTGTTGTTATATCTGCACGGAAATGGCATTAATATTAGCGCAAATATAGCTCATACCAATCGATTTTATCAACTAGGATTTTCAGTACTGCTGATTGATTATCGAGGCTATGGTCGCAGTCAAGGCGATTTTCCTAATGAAATGAGAGTTTATCAAGATGCAGCTACAGCTTGGCAATACCTGACGCAGCAACAGCAGATTCCACCCCAGCAAATTTTTATTTATGGTCACTCTTTGGGCGGTGCGATCGCTATTGATTTGGCAGTTAAACACCCCCAAGCCGCTGGCTTAATTGTGGAAAGTTCGTTTACATCTATCCGCGAGATGGTATCTACTCAAAAATCGTTTTCGATATTCCCTGTCGATTTAATTTTGACACAACGCTTTGAATCTATCAAAAAAGTATCACAGTTGCGAATGCCAGTTTTATTCATTCACGGAACAGCTGATTCCACTGTACCGTCTTACATGAGCCAAAAACTCTATGATGCTGCTTTGGAACCGAAACAGCTAATTTTGGTTCCGGGCGCAGAACATAACGATGTCGCTGTAGTCTCTGGTGGTAAATATCTGCAATGGGTGCAGTTATTTGTGCAAAAAGCCAAGACACTTGAAGAAGAACTCAGAAGTCAGAATTCAGAATCCAGAACAAGAAAGTGAGGCAAAAAGACCACAGACACAATTGTTTTGCACCAAATTAAAAATTTGGTGGGGTTTTAAACCCACTGATTCATCCATCAGTTTCACAGAATTCATACCCATTTCTGGCTCCTGAATTGTTTTTCGATAATTCTGTCCAAAAAATTACAAATTTATACATAAATATCCGGACGCAATATTCGATAGTGAGGAAAATTTATACAGGTATAACCAGTCTTTGCTTGGCATCAGGAGTAACTTCAATCATGACTATGACACCAGCATACTTGTTCAAAATTCCGGGAAATCCTGCTATTGAAATTTCGCAAGACGAACTGCGATCGCTGCTAGGTGAAATTGAGTCTGAACTTCATCGCAGTAAGGTTTATCGTCAAGCTGTAGCTGCACTGCAAAAGTTACTAGGCTCGTCAGAAGAAGCCAAGACTTTATTTAAAGCTGTAGGTAGAGAAGCAATTGGTTTAGCATTTCAGCAATTTGCACATCATGCAAAAGTTATAGATAACAACCAACAAACAAATACAGAATCAGAAAATAGTGATATAGCAAATAGCATCACCAACAATAATATCAATCCGCAAACAACATCAACATCTTTGGCAACCGAGGATGTAACCAATACCTCTATAAATAATGCAGAAAATTCTGAACACAAACCTCTGCCAACACTAATGAACTGGCTAAAACCTAATCAAAAAATCGCCAAAGCTGAACTAGCCAAGCAAAACTTAGCCCAACAACGTGTAGAGATTATGCGTCAAATTGGTCAGCAACTGCGACAAGCCCGTGAAGCTAAAGGTTTTTGTTTTAGGGACTTGAGTCTGTTCACTCACCTGCCCATCCATCAAATGGAAGCAGTAGAAAACGGTGACTTAAACTCATTACCAGAGGATATTTTAGTCAGAGGATTTATCCGGGTTATGGGTAATGCTTTGGGGCTAAATGGCACAATTTTAGCTAATTCTTTACCTGCGACTCACACCGAGCCATCAGTTTTACCTTCTTGGTCTCAGCCTAAACATAATTCCAAAAAATTGGGGCTAGAAATACGACCCATGCATTTGTATGTAGGCTATACAGCACTGGTGGCTGGGACGGTTGGAGGATTATCGTTAATATCTCAGCCTGGAAAAATTGACACAACTGTTAATCCAGAAGTAACGCCATCTTCTACTTCTATTTCCCAATCAACCCAAAATTCTGAAATAATTACTAAACCAGGTATTAAGTCCAGCGCGACTGGAATTAGTGTCGGTTCAGATATTGCCCCACCAGAAGCACTGTAATGATGAGTGCTGAGTTGAAAGTGCTGAGTGCTGAGTAATTTCAACTCAGTATTGAGGAAGATAAAAAAGTATGAAGTATAAGTTGTATCCTTCGTCTATGACAGCAGACCCATATGCTTGGATAGAGCAATCATTAGCGACGATTCAGCGGGCGGATTGGTATCGTTCAGTACAAACATTGAGCGATCGCCCAGGGGCAACGGTTGTTTTGGCGGGGCGAGAGGTAATTAATTTTGCTAGTAATGATTATTTGGGATTAGCTGGGGATGAGCGATTAATAAAAGCGGCGATCGCTGCTATTAGTGAATTTGGTACTGGCAGCACTGGTTCTCGATTACTCAGTGGACATCGAGAATTACACAGAGAATTAGAGATGGCGATCGCCTCTTTAAAACAAACCGAAGATGCGATTGTCTTTAGTTCAGGATACCTTGCCAACTTGGGAGCGATCGCGGCTGTAGTTGGTAAACGCGATTTAATTCTCTCTGACCAATACAATCATTCCAGCCTCAAAAATGGAGCAATTCTCAGTGGCGCAGCAGTTATTGAATATCCCCACTGTGACGTTGTGGCCTTAAAAACGCAATTGAGACAACAGCGACAAAACTATCGTCGTTGTTTAATTATTACTGATAGCGTCTTCAGTATGGATGGTGATTTATGTCCTTTACTAACACTATTAGAAA
This sequence comes from Nostoc sp. CHAB 5844, assembly GCF_020829595.1. Classification (GTDB taxonomy): domain Bacteria; phylum Cyanobacteriota; class Cyanobacteriia; order Cyanobacteriales; family Nostocaceae; genus Nostoc_B. The sequence continues at coordinate 144,266 of NZ_JAIVFW010000005.1, read as the reverse complement.
TAGCTGAAGAATTTAATTGTATGCTGTTAGTTGATGAAGCTCATGCCACTGGGGTAATTGGCAAAACTGGCGCTGGATGTGTTGAACATTTTGGATGTACAGGAAAGCAGCTAATTCAAATTGGAACTTTGAGCAAAGCTTTGGGGAGTTTGGGCGGTTATGTGGCAGGAAGTGCCAACCTCATTGATTTTTTACGCAATCGCGCCCCGACTTGGATTTACACCACAGGACTTTCACCTGCGGATACAGCAGCAGCATTAACTGCAATTGGAATTGTGCAACAAGAACCGCAAAGGCGAATGCAATTGTGGCGCAATGTAGATTACCTCAAACATTTAATGCAACAGCACTTACCTAACCTGAAATTGCTGCCTACTGCATCACCTATACTCTGTTTTCAATTACCTAGTCCAGCCGATGCGCTACTAGTTAGTCAGCACCTCAAAGATGCAGGCATTTTTGCACCCGCAATTCGTCCACCCACAGTCCCTACAAGTCGCATCAGAATTTCTGTAATGGCTACCCATGAAGCGGAGCATATAGAAGAATTAGTCGCTGTATTAAGAAATACTAATTAACTCGTTATGTTTAATCATGCTGATCCTAAAAGCTGATAACTAAAAATTAGTTCTAACTTGATTGACGCTCAAGTAAAATTTTTATTCTATACTTTAAGATAAATGTAGAAAAATTAGTTTGTTTAAAATTCACAACTTACTATTAATGAAATCTTATAATATTACGAGTTTATTTAGATATGCATACAATATTATCGAGAAATTGACCACTAGCGAAAGGTACTTTTTGAGCTAGATAAATGATCTATCTGAAGATAAGTTCCAAAAATTTGTAAACTAGCTTAGGGTAGGTATAGCCCTCGCCACAAATTTTGGTTGTTTGCAAGTGTTTTCATGCCTTACATTCATTATTCGCAGTTAATACGTTATGGCTTTGTGGTGTTAAATGTCGCCACGGCACTAGTAATAATGCTATTGCTTGACCCTGTGCTAGATATGAAGGGAACGCCATTCCTGCTATTTTTTGGTGCTGTGATGGTAAGTGCTTGGTACGGTGGGTTGAAAGCAGGACTGTTGGCAACTTTCTTATCTATAATAGTCAGCGATTATTTTTTTCTTTCTCAAACATATACACTGAGTTTAAGCTTATCTAATGGTGTAAAGATACTGCTATTTGCCTTACAAGGATTACTGGTTAGTTTTTTATGTGAGGCATTGAGGCACGCTAAACGCAAAGCTGAAGTTAATCTTCAGAAGCTTAAAGTCAGCGAGGAGCGATTTCGTCTCGCACTAACTAATTCAGATATTGTAGTTTTTCAGCAAGATCGAGATTTCCGTTATCAGTGGGTGCATAATCTCCAAGGTATAGAAACGGCTGAGGCAATTTTAGGCAAAACTGATGATGAACTTTTCCCGATTTCCATAGCGCAGCACTTGACGGCAATTAAACGCCGGGCAGTAGCACAAAATGTTTCTGCTCGTGAAGAAGTTTGTGTAACTTTGCGGGGAGAAGTTCTTTATTATGACTTGCTGGTGGAACCGCTCAATGGTAAGGAAGGCGGCGTAACTTGTGTAGCAGTAAATATTACTGAGCGCAAGCAAACAGAACTGGAAAAAGCCAAGTTACAAAGTAAACTTCAGCAAGCCCTTCAGCAAAAAGATGAATCTTTGGCGTTGCTGAATGCTTGGTTAACTAGTTCACCAGTAGCATTGGCATTTTTTGATACAGAACTACGCTATGTTTATGCTAATGAAGCTTTAGCAGCTGTCAATGGAAAACCGCAAAGTCAACATATTGGCCGCACTCTTAAGGAAGTGTTACCGCACTGGGCAGAACAACTAGAGCCTGTATTTGGGCAAGTGATGCAAACGCAGGAACCACTTCTCAACCAGGAAGTAAGCGGTGAAACATATCCGCCTGGGGTGTACCGTCAAAGTCTAGTCAGCTACTATCCAGTTAGTCTACCAGATGGGCAATTGCTGGGAGTAGGAGCCAGTGTTGTTGATATAACTGCTTTCAAACAAGCTGAACAAGCATTACGGGAAAGTGAAGCAAAATTTCGCAGTGTGGTTGAGTCAAATATGATTGGTATTGGCTTCTGGGAACGCGATGGCAGAATCACAGATGCCAATGATGCATTGCTGAATATGCTGGGTTACAGCCGCGAAGAATTAGTTAGTGGAGAACTTGACTGGCGAAGTCTGACTCCTGTTGAGTATTTACCTCTTGATGAGCAAGCACTGACGCAATTTCAACACAATTCCTTTTGCATTCCCTATGAGAAAGAATACATCCGCAAAGATGGCACTCGCTTACCAGTGTTAATCGGTAGCAGTCATTTTGTGGAAACTTTAGACAAGGGAGCTTTTTTTGTCCTCGATATTACAGAGCGCAAACAAACTGAAGATCAACTCCGTTATATTGCTGAAATTAGTAGTTTACTTTCAACCTCATTAGATTATGAGGAAACCTTACAACAAATTGCCAAAATTTCTGTGCCTCAACTAGCTGACTGGTGTAGTGTGGAGATTTTGAGTGAAGATGGCTCGATTCGCCGTTTACCTGTGGCTTATGCAAATCCATCTCAGGCAGAGTTAGCCAAGAGACTTCAGGAGTATGTGCCGAATTCTCAAGGTAAACATCCGATCGCTAGAGTACTGCAAACAGGTAAACCAGAATTAATTGCCGAAGTCACTGATACAGTGTTAGCGGAGGCTACACAGGATGAAGAAGATTTAGAAATTATCCGCCAGATAGGCATGAAGTCGGCAATGATTGTGCCTTTAATTGCCCACAAGCGAGTCCTCGGTTGTATTACTTTTGCGATCGCGCATTCAAATCGTTGCTACGATCAAGCTGATTTGAGTTTGGCAACAGATATTGCCTATCGCGCTGCTTTAGCAGTAGAAAACGCGCAACTTTATCTCGATAATCATCAAGCTTTAATTAAATACGCTGAATCTTTGTCGCTTTTGGATGCCTTGTTAGCAGGCGCACCTGTAGCTGTCTGCTTTTTAGATCGCGAACTGCGGTATATCAGAATTAATCAGTTTTTAGCCGAGATTAATGGTTTCCCCATCGAAGCACATCTGGGACGCAAATTTGGCGAGATATTTCCCAGTATGGCAACTCAGTTTGAAGCCCAGTTACAGCATGTATTGGAGACAGGCGAACCCTTGTTGAATGTCGAAATTAGCGGGGAAGCGCCAGGAAAGCCGGGAATGTATGGCTACTGGTTGGGTAACTATTACCCAGTTCGCAATGTCCTAGATGAAACTGTGGGAATTGGGATTATTCTGTCGGATGTGACAGCAACCAAAGTCGCTGAAATTGCTCTGCGCGAAAGTGAATCTAGATTTCGCGCTATGTTCAACCAAGCAGCAGTTGGTATTGCTTTAGTTGCTTTAAATGGCAGATTCTTGCAAGTGAATCCGGCACTGTGCGAGATTACCGGGTACAGCCAAGCAGAATTAGTTCAGATGAACTTTCAAGACATTACCCACCCTGATGACTTGGCAATTGATTGGGAACAGGCGGGCAGAGTATTAGCTAAGGAAATAAATGGTTATTCTTTAGAGAAACGCTACATTCGTAAAGATGGTTCGCTGGTTTGGGTAAATCTGACTTCTTCGGCAGTGTGGGATATTCATGGCCAAGCGAAGTATGCAATAGGCATTATCGAAGATATTAGCGATCGCAAACAAGCACAACTCGCCCAAACCTTTTTAGTCGAAGCAAGTAGCTTACTAGCTGCCTCACTAGATTATCAAGTCACCCTCAATAATGTGGCGAATTTGGTAGTTCCTACCCTAGCTGATTGGTGTGTTATTGATGTTGTTGGTGAAAATTATGACATTCAACAGATAGCGATGATTTGCTCCAATCCCGCTAAAACAGAAATATTAACTCAACTTCGACGACGTTATCCTCCCAAATACGAAAACAACAGCCCGTTTCGGGAAACACTGCTAAGGGGGCAACCAGTCTTTTATCCCCAACTGCCATACCAAATTCTCGCCCAGATGGCACAAGATGAGGAGCATTTGCAATTACTGCAAAGCCTCGCTATGGGTTCTTTGATGATCATTCCCCTGCATTTGCGAGGGCAAATATTTGGCGTAATTTCCTTGGTGAGAAGCGAATCTAGCCCCGCCTACAACTCAGCCGACTTGGCATTAGCCGAAGATTTGGCTCGTCGTGCTGCCACAGCCATTGACAACGCCAAACTTTACCAAAAAACTCAGCAGGCAAAGCAAGACGCAGAATTAGCTGTCAGTCGGACTGTGCGTTTACAAAGAATCACCGCCGCCCTTTCCGAAGCCATCACACCGCAACAGGTAGCTGAGGTAGTAGTCAACCAAGGGATTTCTGCCTTGGGCGCTAGTGCTGGTTCTGTCGCTTTGTTAGCGGAACACGGCAGTTATCTCAATGTTGTCCAAGCAACTGGCTATCCGCAATCAGTGCTGGAGGCTTGGGAAAGTTTTCCTGTCACGGCGGCTGTGCCTTTAGCAGAAGCAGTGAGAACTGGAAAGCCAATGTTTTTAGAAAGTACGGCAGCCTTTGCAGCTAGTTATCCTCACTTGGCAGAAGTGCCATCTGTGACAGGAAATTGTGCCTTTGCTTGTATTCCATTAATTTTAGAAAAACAAATAATTGGGGTATTAGGGTTAAGCTTTGCTACTGCCCAAATATTTTCAGACGCAGATCGGGGATTTATGCTAACACTGGGGCAACAGTGTACGCAAGCGATCGCCCGCGCTCAACTCTACGAAGCCGAACGTCATGCCCGTTCTGAAGCCGAAACAGCCAACCGCATTAAAGATGAATTTCTGGCTGTACTTTCCCACGAACTGAGAACTCCCCTCAACCCAATTTTGGGCTGGGCAAAGTTACTCCGCACTCGCAAAAACGACGAAGCGACAGTAGTTCGGGCATTAGAAACAATTGAGCGCAACGCCAAGTTACAAGCCCAACTGATCGAAGACTTATTAGATGTGTCGCGGATTTTACGCGGTAAGCTAAGTTTGCATATCCGCATCGTAGATTTAAAAAGTACAATTACTGCCGCTTTAGAAACAGTCCGTTTAGCCGCCGAAGCCAAGTCAATTCAACTGCAAACAGCACTGCCGAATCATAACCTCGAAGTCATGGGCGATGGCGATCGCTTGCAACAAATTATCTGGAATTTAGTATCAAATGCGGTAAAATTTACACCACCGGCAGGACGGGTAGAAGTCCGTTTAGAGCAAGTCGGCTTTGAGGCGCAAATTCAAGTCATTGATAACGGTAAGGGCATCACTCCCGAATTTTTACCCTACGTTTTTGAATACTTCCGCCAAGCAGATGGCAAAACTACTAGAGTCTTTGGGGGACTGGGATTAGGACTGGCGATTGTCCGCCATTTAGTAGAACTGCACGGCGGTACAGTCGGGGCAGCAAGTCCAGGTGAAGGACAAGGGGCAACCTTTACAGTCCGACTGCCACTGCATAAAACTGCTGAGTCCACAGTATGGAATGCAGAGTCGGTACAGATGGATTTGGCAACTCAGGATGCATTACTGGCGGGAGTGCGAATTTTGTTTGTCGATGATCAAGCTGATGTGTTAGAGTTTTTCACCTTTGCTTTAGAACAGTATGGGGCAGAAGTGACAGCAGTAGCATCCGCAGCTGAGGCATTAGAAGCACTAGTCAAGTTACAACCAGATATTTTATTAAGCGATATTGGCATGCCCATCATGGATGGTTATATGTTGCTGCGCCAAGTTAGACAATTACCTCCAGATAAAGGCGGACAGATTCCCGCGATCGCCCTGACAGCTTATGCTGGAGAAATCGACTACAAACAAGCAATGGCAGCAGGCTTTCAAAGACATATCCCCAAACCAGTTGATCCGCTTGATTTAGCAATGGCGATCGCTAAGTTAATTAGTCAGAAATAACCAGGACTTACGCAAAAAAGTTGTCTATGAAAACTGGGTGTATACTTCGACTGCGCTCAGTAACCAGGGTGTAATACCATTTCACCAAATAAATGATACAAATAATTTCTCCTCTGCCCCTCTGCTCCCCTGCTCCTCTGCCTGCCTAAATGGATCAATTTTCAAGTGAAATGGTATAAGGGAAACATTTCTGGAAAGGCTAAACATCAAACAAGAAGCTCGCAAGTTAATTGACAAGCTACCAGAAAACTGTACATGGGATGACCTAATGTACGAGATTTATGTCAGACAAGTGATTGAAGTTGGATGAGCTGACTCTCAAGCTGGTAGAGTAACTTCTGTACAAGCAGTTATATCATGTCCGCTTGATTATTTACTATAACCTCTAAACCCCACCCCGCCTGACAGCACTCTCACGCCAGTCGCCTCAAGTCGGGAAACCCGCCCACGGCGCAGGCTCCCCTTGGTAAGGGGAGGGTTGGGGAGGGGTAATATCAAGTTCGGGTGATTACTTATAATAAAATCTATCAATGTAGGTTGGGTTGAACGGCAGTGAAACCCAACATAAATCTAGATAAGCGTGTTGGGTTTCGTTCCTCAACCCAACCTACAGATATTATAAGTGTTTAACCGGACATGATATTACCCTGTTTTGTCACTCTCGGAAAACAATAATCGAAGCTAAATTCTGAGACTTTGATTTAATCAAGATTTGAGGCTTAATTTCCTAACAGAAACTAAAATTTATAGACAAAAAGTAGAAACTAAAGCCCCGTAAGCATTTGAGCGACTTGATTCTCCCAAAGTGACAAATGAGGGATTAGGGGGGATCAATGAGTACTTAAAGTTACAGACAAATACTTTTCAAACAACCTCTAAAGAAGTTGCAAGACAAACGGGCAAAAACTCCAGCCAAGCGACTGATGTAGCTAGGTTAGATGCTTAGGTTAAATTTTTCAGACCGATCGCAATCTTACTGTGTTTCTCTATTTGTCCCATGACTTGTTTTGCTCGTTGAATTACCACTGCTGGCAAACCAGCTAATCTTCCGGCTTCAATACCGTAAGATTTATCTGCACCACCTGGTTGGACTTGGTGTAAAAAGATAATTTGGTCGGGTAATTCTTTGACTGTTACTTGATAATTTGCAACATTAGGTAACATTGCCGCTAATTCATTTAATTCGTGGTAATGAGTTGCAAAAATTGTCCGTGAACGAATCTCTGTGGCGATATATTCTGCTACCGCCCACGCAATCGAAAGACCGTCAAAAGTTGCTGTTCCGCGCCCAATTTCATCTAACAAGACTAACGACCTAGATGTAGCATGGTTGAGAATATTAGCGGTTTCATTCATCTCCACCATAAAAGTAGATTGACCAGTTGCCAAATCATCGACTGCACCGACACGGGTAAAAATGCGATCGCATATTCCCAACTTTGCAGACTTAACGGGGACAAAACTACCAATTTGCGCCATCAACTGAATTAATCCTACTTGACGCAGATAACAACTTTTACCACTGGCATTTGGCCCAGTCAGAATAATTAAATCGGGGTTGTCATTAGTCATTTGTCCTTGGTGATCTGCTAATGACAAATGACTAATGACTAATGACTCTTTACCTAGTTGCGTCGAATTTGGGACGAAGAAACCCGCAGGTAAAGACTGTTCCACCACCGGATGACGACCGTCAACAATTTCTAATTCTCGCCCTGATATCATTTCGGGACGACAGTAACCTTGTTGCACTGCCAACTCGGCTAAACCGCACAACACATCCGCCGCCGCGACAGCGCGAGAAAGTTGGCGAATAGCTTCAGCTTGTTCTCCGACTTCTTCCCGCAACGCCACAAAAATTTCATATTCCAACTTATATAAATCATCCCTCGCACTGAGAATCCGCGCTTCTCGTTCCTTCAATTCTGGAGTAATATAACGTTCCTCATTCTTCAGGGTTTGCTTGCGGATATAGTTAGCAGGTACTTGGTCGGCTTTGGTACGCGAAATACTAATGTAGTAACCAAAGGTTTCGTTAAATCCTACCTTTAACGTCGGAATTCCCGTTCTCGCCCTTTCATCTACTTCTAAATTAGCAATCCATTGATGGTCTGCTTCGACAGTCGCTTTTCTTTCATCCAACAAAACATTAACGCCTGGACGAATTAACCCTCCTTCCTTTAAATGTAGGGGTGGTGCTTCGACAACGTTGGCTTGAATTTTTTGTGCCAATTCTTCTAATACAGGCGGCACTTTTTGCAAAGCTTTCAAGAAAGGAGAACCTGCATCGGCGACTAAGCGGGCTAACTCTGGTAAACGTGAGAGAGAATCAGCTAAAGCGATTAAATCTCTGGCATTGGCAGTACCAGAACTCGCTCTGCCTGTGAGGCGTTCTAAGTCGTAGATTTGCCGTAGTAAGTAGCGCAAATCTTGACGCAGAGGAGTATTTTCTTTTAATTCTTGAATTGTCTCTTGCCGCGATCGAATGCCTTTAATATCGAGTAGTGGTTGCAACAACCAACGCCGCAAAGCCCGACTACCCATTGCGGTGCTAGTTCTATCTAATGCCCACAGCAGGGAACCGTGAAAAGTTCCATCGCGGACTGTTTGGGTAATTTCTAAATTACGGCGGGTTTGATGGTCGATAATTAGGTAGTCTGTGAGTGTGTAGGTGCGAAGTCTTTGCAGGGAGACTGTATTTTCCTTTTGGGTATCTTCCACGTATTCTAAAAGTCCGCCAGCCGCCCGCACAGCGAGGGGAAGATGATCGCAACCTAAACCTTCGAGCGATCGCACCTTAAATTTCTGCAATAATTTACTTCTGGCTTCGCCTTGAGCAAAAGGTACTTGCGATCGCAAACTATAACAAAATGATGGTGGTAAACATTGGGGAAGATGAGGCGAAGTTTCCCCTGGACGCAGCAAAGCCCCCAAATCAGGCGCATTCGTCGGAACCAACACTTCCGAAGGTTGCAAACGCATTAATTCTTGCGTTAGGTGTTCTAAATCGCTACCTTGAGTTGTGAGAAATTCTCCTGTTGAGATATCTGCGTAAGCTAAACCCCAATGATTCCCCGCAATCACAACCGCAGCCAAATAATTGTTGCGGCTAGATTTCAGCATTCCCTCTTCTAACAACGTGCCAGGGGTAAGGATGCGTGTTACTTCCCGCCGCACCAAACCCACAGCTTCCGAAGCATCTTCTACTTGGTCGCAGATGACGACTGCATAACCTTTTTCTACCAATTGAGTAGAGTAGCGTTCCCAAGCATGGTGTGGTACGCCAGTCATTGCAACTCGCCCAACTTCGCCGCCGTGCTTGCTGGTAAGAACTAATTCCAGTTCCCTAGAGACAGTTACAGCATCTTGGAAAAAAGTTTCAAAGAAATCGCCCACCCGATACAGCAATAGCGCGTGAGGATGCTGATCTTTAATTTCCACATAATGCTGGTACATTTTACTCAGCTTACTGCGGTCTACTAATCGCGTGTCCGCGTGAGGCGCAGGCGGTTGATTAGGTTCCGTTGGCTGGTTGTCAGAGTCAAAAGCGGTCATAGATAGATGCAAGAATTCACGCACGCAAAAGCCACAATACTCGATGATAGCGTGATGTGAAGGCGAGTGGCGATCGCTCCATAATTTTTTATTATTTTCTGCGACTGCTGCGGCGTGTAGGTGGCTGTGGTGGAGGTGGTTCCTGCGATTTTAGCTGTTCATCATACTAATAACTATGCATCATGAGAAAGGCTTCTTTCAATTGCACCTTTAGTTGCCATATTTCCCAAAGAATATGAGGCAAATAACTTAGAGAAGTTATCAATATCTTCTAACAAAGTAAGCTTGCTTTCGCCAGTTTCATAATCACGGTGTGCAACAACTACAAAGGGAACGATTTCAGGGCCTAAAGCATCTAGTAATGCTGGATTATGAGTAGTAAGTAAAATATCTATATTTCTTTTACTGCCAATCTCGCGCAGTATTCTCACTAGTAATTCTGCACGAGAAGGATGCAGACCATTATCTATTTCTTCAATGACAATTTGACTACCTTCAGGACGAGTTAGTAAAGCCGTGAGAATTGCTAGAAAGCGTAAAGTTCCATCTGACATACTCCTAACATCGATTTCTGTAATATGTCCATGTTTCCATTCTTCCTGACAGTAAAGCATGGCATCTGTGCCAAATCTACCCACTTTTTCTGCCCATACTTTTTTAATATCGCCTTCTGGTAACTCTTTGATGTATGTAGATAGTGTTGATTCCACTTCAAATTTCTGTTCATCAGGTAGTGCTGCTAAAACTCCAGCAATATTAGACGCATCACTTTCCATCCTGTCAGATAGTCGTGAATATTGGCGCATTGTAGACGGGATAGGATTTAGGATGAAAACGTTTTCAAGAGTGTCTCTCAAAAAATCATAAACATTTATGTTTTCGTCATTATCTAGTATGCCATCAATTTGTCTAAGAATTGATTGTGAATATATAGTGTCTGCCAACGTAACTCTATAACTATAATCATCATATTTTTTTCTTACATCAATACCCGTATAATTATTTTCTAATTCTTTTTCATTCCAACTAATTAATAAGTTTTTTTTAATAATATTTTCTTGTTTGTCTTCAACATAAGAATATTTAACAATAAATTCTTGTAATATTTTACAAAATGGTTGAGTTTCTATAATCATAACGTAGAGGTAATCTGTGTTGTCGTTTACACCATTAACTAATGCACTGAGAGTAAAATTAGTTTCTGGTTTTCGTGCAGCCCATTCGACACCACCACGAATAGATTGAAGTATTTTATCTCCTGCTAAAGCAGATTCAACTTTCTCACCACTAACTATTCTTTGTAAGAATTCCAAAGCTTCAACCACATTAGACTTCCCACTAGCATTTGTTCCAATAAGCACCGTCAACGGGTCAAGTGGAAGCTCCGCATAACGGAAACTTTTCCAATTTTCTAAGATGAGTTTCTTAAGCATAACCAACTCCAAAAACTCTAAAAATTTACTCTTATTCCTTCTAAAAACTCCGCGTGACTTTGCGCCAAACTCCGCGTGACTCTGCGTTAAATTTCTAATTCGCTGTACTATCCAAGCATAGCAATTCAAAAATCCAGCACATACTTAAATGTAGCTTGTAGCAGTAGCGATCGCTCAAGAGTTGTTATGCTTCTTTGATGTGTGCAGAATGTAGCGTTTTCTAGAACCTGGAAATCTTCACGCAAGACTAATCACTTGACAAAAGTTTCAATCTACGGTATTTACTTAAGTAGTAGAAAAACTGTCCGAAAATAAGCAATTAATTCACGAAAAAGCAAAACTCCATCGCAGCAATTTTGCGCCTACTGCGACAGAGAATGAAGAAATTGAAACACCAAGGTAAAGCACAGGCGAAAAGTTTGTGCTTCAAAGTAACGATGAAGCAAAAGTTTAGGAAATAAACTACTGTTTTTGCCTATTCTCTCCCTTGGTGCTTCCTACTGTGCTAGACATGTTCAATATATAGTGTTTAATTTTTGAGGACAGTATTCTATCGATCAATTTTCAGGTATCGCAATCAACGGTAATCAACAAAGCTAATATCATCGGGGATCGCTGACTAACTCAACTACTATTTCAAACGACAAAAACTCTAGCTACCTAAGAAATTTGTGGGTGGGAATTGGCTTTCAACGAGGTAGTTCGGCACAGTTGATTACCATAGCTATTGCAGAAGTATTGCAAAAAAATCTACTCGACGAAAGAGCGATCGCCGGGATTGCTACCATTGACACAAAAGCCTTCGATACTGCTTTAGTAGAACTTTGCCACCTCCACAATTGGCTGTGCAGAACATTTTCACCAGAAAAGTTATCTACTGTTGCAGTTCCCAACCCTTCTGCAATCATCACCAAAGCAACGGGAACACCAAGTGTTGCAGAGGCGGCTGCTATTTTGGCAGCTACTAAAAATGCGGGATTGGGTGCTAAGTTATTGGTTCCTAAATGTATTTTCCGCTTATCAGAGCAATCAGATGCAGTAACTGTAGCGGTGGCTGAAGAAATAGAGCCGTGATGAATTACATTGATTGTTATTCAACGGCTCTGAGAAAATAATTAATCACACTCGACACAATTGATAGCACAATTGATCCCAGCAAAGCGGGTAAAAAGCCTTTAATCTCAAAACCAGTACCTGGAGTGATAGCACTTGCTAGCCAAAGAGATAAAGCATTAATCACAAATGTAAATAAACCAAAAGTCAGTAAGGTAATGGGAAATGCCAAAAGCCGCAAAATTGGTCTGATAAAAGCATTGACTAATCCGATAACGAATACCGCTACCAAAGCTGCAACAAAATTATTGACAATAAAACCATCAACAATTCTAGAGGTAATCAGTAAAGCCACCGCAGTCGCCAGCCAAGTTAATAAAAAGTGTTTCATATACAACAGAGAGTACTTCAATAAGATGAATTTTGTAGAGACGCGATGCATTACATCTCTACTTATAACTGGTATAACTTCGTATTAGCCTATCGTTGCCCAGGCGATCGCCGCAAGAGAATTTCCCACGTAGCACCACCAGCTACACCATCCTCTTCTAAACCATAGCGCCTTTGCAATGCTTTAACTGCTGCTTCGGTAGTCCGGCCAAAATCACCATCTATGCCACTCTTCAAAAAACCGAATCTTTTTAATTGTTTTTGCAACGTGACTACATCTTCACCACTCATCCCTAAGCGCAAAATTGGATATCCTTCAGAGGTGTACTGAATACCAGGAACCTTGCGAAAACTGATAGTTGATGATGGCCGTGTTGGAGTTTTTCGTTGAGTTGTGGCAGTTCTACGGTTAACTGGTCTTGGTTCTGGTGCGAGTGTTGGTACTTGAGTTGTCCTAGTTCTGGGACTAGCCGGTCTTGGTTCCGGTTTAGCTACAGCTGTGCTTGGCTGAGTTGGAGTCAAAGATGCAGCCGTGTTTGATGTCGGTGCTGGTTCTTTAGGAAACAGTTTTTGCCAAGTAGCAGCATCCACCACCCCATCAGGATTTAAACCGACTGCTTGCTTAAAGCGAGAAACAGCATTTGCTGTATTCTCGTTATAAACTCCATCGACTGTGCCTGAGTAAAAGCCCAAAAGCTTGAGTGCTGCTTGCAACTCCGAGACACGCTCACCTTGAGAGCCAACTTTCAGCGTCGGACGCGTGATTGCAGCACTTGGTACTGCTTGAGCAATTTTGGGCGGTGCGGCAAATGAGACTACACATGAGGAACCAATGAGTATAGGTGTGGAGGATAACAGCAGTAACCAATACCACTTACTCGCGCTCAAGAAGCGAAACGCTGGCGGTGACTCTAAGTACTTCAAGATACATGCTGTTAGGCTGCCTGTCATGGAATTTACTCCCAGAATCTTCTGTTGCTAATATTACAGCCGCTTGCGTTGAGAAAAAAGCTACCAATCGCTACTATTGGGGATTTAGCAAAAAGTTCTGAAGGCGATCGCTCAACATCACAAATAGTAACAATGCTCTAAAAACTCAAAAGTAAGAAAATTCAGCCCTTAATTTCTTACCAGCAGATGTTACAGCAGGGCAAACTCAATGCTTTTGAAAGCCAATGCTGTGCATCTCTATTGCGAGGTAATGGCTATTGCACTGTTTTTGACATCATAATTATTTTGGAGTTATAACAAAACCCACACTTATAATAGAATGCTGAGGCTGGACTATCTTGCGCTGTCAATAGATAAATCTTATTGACACCTTGACTGACTAAATTTTGGGAAAGTACATCCATAATTTTCGTACCAATTCCGCTTCGCTGCTTAGTGGAATCAATACACATTTCTTGCAGGTAAAAGCTTTTACCTTGATGCCATCTTTCAATATAACCAATAGCAAAACCGATAATTCTATCCTCTTCTATTGCAACAACACTGTGTGACCAAGGCATATTATAAAAATCTTCCAATCTGTTCAAAGCTGATTCAATCTTCCAGTTTTCATTCCAAGGAGGATTGCTAAAAACTGAAACAAACAAGTCAGCGCATTCTTTCAAGTGTTGATGTTCAATTGGTTGTAGTTTCATTTGAAATCATGTGGCTCACGCGTAGTCTTAGAACATTGCTGCTAGCACGAAATCACCGTTACCATCGGCCAACGAGCCATATACTGCTTTTGCTCAATGCGCTTTCGGTAAGTTTCGACACTAACTCGTGCGGGGTTTCGTCTCACTACAATGCCAAAAAGATCGTTGAGCCCGAAAGGTGCAATTACGCGAATGTTATTGTTGGCTTCAAGAGTTACGCCTACCGCAGTGGTATATTCTGGCCATGTAGCGATAGCTTCTTCAAGCGAGGAAAGGGGAGTAACATTATGACCGAAAACACTCTCAAACCAGATGTGAACGCCAGCTTGATTAGTTATTTCCCACGGAACGTCAGGTAGCTGTTGGGATAGTAGTAGCTGTAGCTTTTTATCGCGCTCCATGCTGATATCTGAGGGATCGAAGTAGGCCACATCCACATCTGACAAATGAGATGCCTTGCTTACACGGTGTAGAGTATCCCAAACTAGATTTCTAATGACACCAGATCCAATGCACCATGAAGGCAACGCCAATTCACGAACGGCAGAAAGCGCCGCCATGAACCAAGGTGTAGCCCGAATGATATGAATTAGTTGCTCTTCGTAATGTGATTCCACTGTTGATACCAAAGAATTTTAACTATTTATTTAACCGTAGTGTGTATAAAACTGACTCATAATAAGTCTATTGCTACAAGTACCACTGAGCAAGGAAGTTTCGCATTACTACCTAGCAAAAAGTCTTGTCAATCTTAATTTTCGGTAAGGTTAAAAAATGTAATTCTTACTTTTTGATTGCTGAATCTTGACTTCTATAAATCAAATCCTCGTAAGCATTCACAGTCTATTGATATCTCTGTCAAATGTTTGTCTCTCATAATCATTCAAGTAAACGTCACAGTGGCTTTTGATGAGGTATGCCAACTGCGCGGGGAAATTGTGGAGGTGTGGTTGCTACTTTTCGCAAATATAAGCAATGACGGATGCTATTAGTTAGGGGAGTAGTGAATTGTTCAATTGATGCAATTTCGCCACCTAACTGCTTAACAGCATTTTGCAAAGCGGTAGTTTCTTCTTCAGTCCAAGTACCTCGGTAAATTACAGCTAAACCACCTTGTTTTAGTAATGGTAAGCTATATTCTGCACATTCTGAAGCTGTACCCACAGCGCGAATGAGAACAAGATCATAGGTTTGGCGGTGCTGGGTTTGCTGGCCGATTTCTTCAACTCTGCCAACTAGAGTTTTACAATTGCTGAGTTCTATTGCAGTTAATACTTTGTCGATAAAAGCAATTTTCTTTCTGGTTGAATCTAGCAGAGTTATTTGGCTGTTAACCATAATCATGCCGACTGGAATGCCGGGAAAGCCTGCACCTGTACCAATATCAATCACAGATGCGCCTTTTTGGAGAGACTCAATAAATTGTTTTTTTAATACAATTCCTCGCAAAGAATCCCAGAGATGTTTTTCCCAAAATTCCTGGGGTTCGGTAATGCGCGTTAAGTTTAATTGACTGTTACCTGCCAGAATTAACTCATAAAGTTGCTGAAATTTTGCCTGTTGTTGGGTATTTGGTTGCCAATTGAGTGTTTGCTGCCAAATTTCTGCCATTTCTGGCAGCAAGGGAGTATTGGAATTAGTCATTGGTCATTAGTGATGGCAGGCAATAGGAGAATAATTGTATAGCGTTTCGCAGCACTTTCAACCGATGCAGCGAAAAAATGAAATGTCACACTTCATACTTCACACTTCATACTTCACTAAAAATTCGGTGGTACGAAAGTTTTTAGGCAGGCGATCGCCCAATTACTGCCAAATGTAACAGATTGCAACGTATAATGAGAACGGCAAAACGATTAAGAAATATTGAACAATAGTAGGTTTAAATGCGAGTAGCGATCGCGGGTGCTGGTCTAGCAGGACTTTCCTGCGCGAAATATCTTGTAGACGCAGGTTACACTCCCATTGTCTTAGAGCGTCGGGACGTATTAGGTGGCCTTGTAGCGGCATGGAAAGACTCTGACGGCGACTGGTACGAAACCGGATTACACGCCTTCTTTGGGGCATACCCCAATATGCTGCAATTGCTCAAGGAGTTAGGCATTGAAGACCGCCTTCAGTGGAAAGAGCATACACTAATTTTTAATCAACCAGAAAAACCCGGAACACTCTCACGTTTTGATGTTCCCGATATTCCATCTCCGTTTAACATCATTGCCTCGATTCTTCGCAACAACGATATGTTGACTTGGGAGCAGAAGATTAGGTTCGCTATTGGCCTGCTTCCAGCCATAGTTCGCGGTCAAAAGTATGTCGAAGAGATGGACAAATATAGTTTTTCAGAATGGCTGAAAAGGCAAGGCGTTGGGGAACGGGTAGCAAGTGACGTGTTTATTGCTGCTTCTAAAGCGCTCACCTTTATCAACCCTGATGAAGTATCGTCCACAATCTTATTAACAGCCTTAAATCGCTTTCTGCAAGAACGATATGGCTCGAAAATTGCCTTTTTGGATGGTTCACCGACAGAACGGTTGTGTCAACCTATCGTTGATTACATTACCGAAGGTGGTGGCGAAGTTCGGCTCAATGCTCCCCTCAAAGAGATTTTGCTCAACCCGGATGGTACAGTTAAAGGATTTTTGCTGCGCGGGTTAAATGGTAAACCAGATGAAGTTGTAACAGCAGACTTTTACGTATCAGCCATGTCAGTTGACCCTTTAAAAGTCATGCTACCTGAACCTTGGCAGCAAATAGAGTTCTTCCAAAAGCTAGAAGGCTTAGAAGGCGTGCCAGTGATTAACTTACAGTTATGGTTTGATCGGAAATTAACAGATATTGATCACCTATTATTTTCGCGATCGCCCCTCCTCAGCGTTTATGCTGATATGAGCAACACTTGTCGAGAATATGCTAACCCAGATCGCTCAATGCTGGAATTAGTTCTGGCTCCTGCCAAAGATTGGATTAGCAAATCTGACGAGGAAATTGTTGCTGCAACCATGATCGAGTTGGAAAAACTCTTTCCCGACCACTTTGGAAAAGACAATCCAGCAAAACTGCTGAAATCTCATGTAGTAAAAACGCCGCGTTCAGTTTACAAAGCGACTCCTGGTCGTCAACAGTACCGTCCACCCCAAAAAACTCCCATAGCCAATTTCTTTCTCAGTGGGAGTTACACCATGCAACGCTACCTGGGCAGTATGGAAGGGGCCGTACTTTCTGGTAAGCTAACAGCGCAGGCGATTTGTGAATCGCTGCCAGAGGCCAGTGCCTCAAACCTACAAACGCTAACCCGAACGCCTGCAACGAATGCTGCAACTGCCTGATTCCCCCCCGCGCATGAAAACGCTGGTCTCTGTAGACGAGTCATACAAACTTTGTCGGCAACTCATAGCCAAGTACTCCGCGACCTTCTACCTGAGTACTTTACTTTTGAGTAAAGAAAAACGCCCTGCTGTTTGGGCTATTTATGCTTGGTGTCGCCGTACAGATGAACTAGTGGATGGCCCTGCATCTGCTCTTACCACACCAGAAACCCTAGATCAATGGGAGCAGCAGCTAGAATCAATTTTTGCTGGACACCCAGTAGAAAATTATGATGTAGCTTTGGTTGATACGGTGCAACGTTTTCCGATGGACATTCAGCCCTTTCGGGATATGATTGCTGGACAGCGCATGGACTTATACCGCAGTCGCTACGAAACTTTTGAAGAATTGTACCTCTACTGTTATCGTGTCGCGGGTACAGTCGGCTTAATGTCAACGGCAATCATGGGGTTGGATAACACCAGCAATACAGCACCGTGGAACCGTAACCAACCGCTCTATATTCCCACTCAAGAAGAAATTGCTCTAGGAATTGCTAAACAACTGACCAACATCTTAAGAGATGTGGGAGAAGATGCACGGCGGGGGCGAATTTATCTTCCGTTGGAAGATCTGGCAAGATTTAATTACACCGAGCAAGACTTATTGAAGGGTGTGATAGATGAGCGCTGGCGTTCTCTGATGCGCTTTCAAATTACACGAGCAGAACAATTTTATCGCAAGGCAGAAAGAGGCATTTCTTATCTATCTCCTGATGCACGTTTGCCCGTTTGGGCAGCGCTGATGCACTACAGCGGTATTTTAAATGTAATTGAATGCAACGATTATGATGTGTTCAATCGGCGAGCTTACGTTCCCCAGTGGCAAAAGTTATCGACTTTACCCGTGGCATGGATGCGATCGCAGGTTCTATAAAATTAGTCCAAAGTTCAAAACTCTTGACCATTGACCATTGACCATTGACGAAAAAATGTTTGACTTTCTGCAAAAAACTGCTATGATAAATGTTCGTGACCTGGAGAGGTGGCTGAGTGGTCGAAAGCGGCAGATTGCTAATCTGTTGTACGGCAGGCAACTCCGTACCGAGGGTTCGAATCCCTCCCTCTCCGTTTTCGGGCAATGGTAGAAAAGTATCAAACTCTTGTTTCTACACTTTTTTATACAATTTGCTGAACTAAAAACTTTACATAGCAATAGATAAAAGAAAGGCACTCAGGTTAGAGAGTGCCTTTCCTTTCTTTTATTGTATTTCCAGTAAATCTATCGTTTGTCCAAGATGATTTTTAGCCTTCCACAAAGCCAACAATCTCTCTTGTTGATACCTCTGTGGATACTCCATCCTCCTGCCTTCAAGTGAAATTCTCAGTAACGCTATCTGTTCCGTCGTTGGGGAATTTATCTCATCGAAGGTAATACCAAGATTCTCGCAATTTGTGAATGACGGTCTTCTTAACCCTCTACCATCTTCTAACTGCCGTAATGCTAACTCTGGGAATGCAACTAAAGTAGTAAGGTTAAGTCTTGATGATGTTGGGTTACGGCACGATGTAGATTTATCATTTTGCTGTCAATATATCTTTTGCGCCTCCACCCAACCTACGCCTGTTTTTGCAAAGTTTGACAAACTATCAAAGTCAGGAATAACACTTTGACTACTTGTAGTGGATGTTATTATTTAACATTCGGAGTCTGTTAAGATTGAGCTAACCTGAAACATAGTTTGAATCTTACTTTCAGGCTCCTAAATATTAGAGGAGTGAAAGTAAATTATGCCAAGAGTTATTACCGCCATAGCCTTGAGTGTAGCTACCATAGCCACAGGCTTTGTGATGGCAGCTTGTAATAATGCTAATACTGCAAATACAACAAGTACTAGTTCACCAACAGCTAACTCGACCAGTACAACCAGCAGTACTGACGGGTTAAAAATTGGAACTCTACTACCTACAACTGGTGACTTAGCTTCCATCGGACAGCAGATGGTAGGTTCTGTACCTTTACTGGTTGATACCGTTAATGCCTGTGGTGGTGTCAACGGTAAAAACGTCACACTTGTACAAGTAGACGACCAAACTGACCCCAAAGCGGGTGCTGCTGGTATGACCAAACTTGCAACATTAGACAAAGTTGCTGGTGTCGTTGGCTCGTTTGCTAGTAGTGTTTCCACAGCAGCGGTTTCTGTTGCTGTACCCAACAAAGTTATGCTGGTGTCTCCTGGTAGTACCAGTCCTGTGTTTACAGATAAAGCGAAAAAAGGCGACTTTAAAGGATTTTGGGCGCGGACTGCACCCCCCGATACATACCAAGCACTGGCATTAGCTCAGTTAGCTAACAAAAAAGGTTTTAAACGAGTTTCTACAGTTGTAATTAACAATGATTACGGTGTTGGTTTTGAAAAAGCATTTGTACAAACTTTTGAAAAATTAGGTGGCACAGTAGTTAATAAAAATAACCCAGTTCGTTACGATCCCAAAGCCCAAACCTTCGACACTGAAGCCGCTGCCGCTTTTGCTGGCAAGCCAGATGCAGTAGTCGCGGTACTTTACGCTGAAACAGGAAGTCTACTCCTGAAAGCTGCCTATCAACAAGGTTTGATGAAGGGAGTACAAGTTCTACTCACAGATGGGGTAAAATCACCTACCTTTCCTGAACAAGTAGGTAAAGGTGGTGATGGCAAATTTATCTTAACCGGAGCGCTGGGTACAGTACCTGGTTCTGATGGTAAAGCTTTAGAAGCTTTTAATAAATTGTGGAAAGATAAAAAAGGTGGTTCACCAGGAGAATACGCGCCGCAAGCCTGGGATGCAGCCGCATTGCTAGTCTTGGCAGCACAAGCCGCTAAAGACAACACAGGTGTTGGCATCTCCAGTAAAATCCGTGAAGTTGGTGCTGGCTCTGGTACAGAAGTTACAGATGTCTGTGAAGGGTTAAAGTTGCTTAAAGAAGGTAAAAAGATTAACTACCAAGGTGCTAGTGGCAACGTAGATGTTGATGCTAACGGTGATGTCCTCGGTGTTTATGATGTTTGGACTGTAGGAGATGACGGCAAAATCAGCGCCATTGACAAAGTTACGCCTAAGTAGCAGAGATTAAAAAGGGGCTAGGGGCTAGAGACTAGAGAATAGGAATGGGTCTTACTTGGGGGTAAACGCAGAACCAAATATGAAAAACTCTCTTCCCTAGCGCCTATTGTGTTTTAAAAGCCGCTGAAATTGAGATTACTTTTTAGAAAATAGGGATTAGGAAGTAGATTGTTTGTAATTACCAGCAGATTTCAACAAGTGTGAAGTACAGCATTTATTTAAGTCTCAAAACTTGTTAGAGAAACTATTCTGCTTCTGAATTCTGGCTCTTGAATTCTGAATTATGCTGTATTTAAGACTGCTATACGCAGTTAGGAGTGAAGAAAACTTTACAAATTGCTAATGGCTTCTGCAACTAGTTTTGAGGCAAAAGGTAGAATATCGCGACTTTTAGCATTAACTTTACCTTCAGTAAAAACCACTAGCAAATAAGGATGCTGAGCAGGTATCTCAATATACGCTGCATCGTGACGAACTTGACTTGTCCAACCTGCCTTTGACCAAATTTGCGCGTGTTGAGGTAAACCACCGCCTAAAAATCCTGTTACTTGGTCTTCTTCGACATCTTTAGGTAAATCATCAGGGTTAAGACTGCGTTTGAGCAGATTCATCATGGCTTGCGATCGCCCACTACAAACTGCTACTCCACCCACGATACTATGTAGCAAACGGGCGATCGCATTTGTCGTCAACATATTGCGATTATCAAACATCTCTCCATAAAATGCTCGTTCCCGGCCATAAGGGCCATCACACCAAGTTTTTTGACAGACATTTATCGTCTCCGTCTCTTCCCAACCCAAAGACTGGTAGTAGCGATTAACAATATAACGCTGTTGCTTCCACGTTTCAAAAGGCCCTGGTGATAACTCTGGCCCCGAAGTAGTACCAGTCAAAATATCTACCACTAAACTTGTAGCATCATTACTAGAATCAACTATCATATCGCCCAAGGCTCGCTCCAATTCCTTAGAAGTTTGGATCATGCCTTTTTCTAGCCATTCATTTACGGCTACCAAGTAAAATAACTTAACCACACTCGCGGGGTAAATTCGTTCCACACCGCGATACGTGAAACCTCGGACTGGGTGATTCCAAAAGGCATCTGGAGTTAAAGCTCCACCAGTATTTACGAGTACTGGCGGATCGTAGACAATCCAAGTCAAGGCAATTTGATTTTGAGCTAATGTCGGAAATGTTGCCCAAGTAGCCTCTAAAATGCCATTACCCAAATTCTCAAGTTGTTCGTCTTTTCTAAAGAAAACCATTGAATAATGCTCTCTAATCTAGAATCCCAAATTCTCAATTTGACCGCAGATGAATATCAGTGTCTCGCTGACCTCAATTTATATGATTCTCCTGCATGTACGCGCTTGGCATCTCAAGCTGCTGTTGGGCGACATTTGCAGGTAACATCAAATCATCAAGATACAGCGGTTGAGGTGTATTTGTGTGAGGATGACTATCCTGGCTGGGTGTCGTTGGCGGATTTGGGTTTATTACAACCTGCTACTGTACATTATCAAGCTGCAACATTTGCGGAAACTGAGATTAAAAAACTACTTCCCAAGGTTATTGCTTTTGCCCAAAAAGCTATGGAACAAGCTAATGAGTATCTTTGGGGTGGTACGGTGGGGCCAAATTATGACTGTTCTGGCTTGATGCAGGCGGCGTTTGTCTCGGTGGGAATTTGGCTACCGAGAGATGCCTATCAGCAGGAAGCATTTGTGCAACCAATCACGCTGGCAGAATTACAACCAGGAGATTTGGTGTTTTTTGGTACACCTGAAAAAGCTACTCATGTCGGGCTTTATTTGGGTGATGGTGCTTATATCCATAGTTCAGGAGTAACTCAAGGACGCAATGGAATTGGCATCGATATTCTCTCGGAACAGGGAGATGAGGTGAGTCGGTCATATTATCAGCAACTGCGAGGTGCTGGCAGAGTTGTAAAAAGTTACGAACCACAGAGGGGCCAGTGCGTTGCGGAGGGAACCTCCGTTGTAGCAACTGGCGTAGCGCTGAGGACACGGAGGAATATGAGGAGTGGGTTGATTCGAGAGGGAATGACTCAGGAGAATCAGGGGATTTCAGTAAATGTACCAGCGGTGTCGGTGGTAGTGCCGGTGCGTGATGAAGTGGAGAGTTTACCACTTTTGTTAGAGGCGATCGCATCTACTTTATCTGATAGTCAAATCAGTTATGAAATCATCTGTGTCGATGATGGTTCCACTGATGGTTCGGCGGAATTTCTCAAACAACAAGTGCAAAGCCGCAGTGATTTAAAGGCGGTGATTTTGCGGCGCAATTACGGACAAACAGCCGCGATGTCTGCTGGTTTTAACTATGCAGTGGGCAGAACAGTTGTTACTTTAGATGCTGACTTGCAAAATGATCCGGCTGATATCCCAATGCTATTAGCGAAATTAGATGAAGGTTACGATTTGGTAAGTGGATGGCGGCAAAAACGCCAAGATGGTGCAGTGAATCGCTTACTTCCTTCTAAAATTGCTAACTGGCTGATTCGCCGCACTACTAGTGTGTATATTCATGACTATGGCTGTTCCTTGAAAGCCTATCGGGCAGAATTGGTAGCAGATATGCATCTCTACGGAGAATTACACCGATTTTTACCAGCACTGGCTTATATTGAAGGTGCGAGAATTACCGAAATGCCTGTGCGCCACCACGCTAGGCGATTTGGTCGCAGCAAGTACGGCATATCCCGGACTTTTCGGGTGTTAATGGATTTGTTAACTATCTTGTTTATGAAAAAGTTCCTCACCCGCCCGATGCATGTTTTTGGGTTGTTGGGTTTGAGTTCAATGGCTTTGGGCTTGGGAATAGGAATTTATTTGACGTTTGTCAAATTAGTGCTGGGTGAGATGATTGGTAATCGCCCATTGTTGATTTTGGCAGTTTTGTTATTAGTGACTGGAGTACAATTGTTTTGCTTTGGTCTATTGGCAGAGTTGGTGATGCGTACCTACCATGAATCCCAAGGAAGACCTATCTATCGGGTGCGGGAAGTAGTTGAAAATAAAAATAACCGAACTTGATGTAATTATTAATTAACACTAATTGTAGTTTTTCTTTTTTGCATTTTGCCTTTTGCTTTATTATGATAGCCTCCCCTCAAACCAACTACCTCTCACCCGCAGAATATCTGCAAATGGAGGAAACAAGCTCCATTAAGCATGAATACATCGACGGCTACATTTACGCAATGGCTGGAGCCAGTGATCCTCATGTTACCGTTGCTCTCAACCTTGCCGCACTTCTGCGGAGTCATGTGCGCGGTTCTGGCTGCCGTGTTTACATTGCTGATATGAAAGCTCGAATTGAATCTTTGAATCGATACTATTATCCTGACGTTATGGTGACTTGCGACTTAAGAGATCAAGAAACACCTACATATAAAAGATTTCCCTGTTTAATTGTCGATGTTTTATCTGACTCTACTGAAGCTTTCGACCGAGGCGACAAATTCGCTGATTATCAAGTACTAGAAAGCCTACAAGAATACGTTTTAATTAACATGAAACGTCAGCGAATTGAATGTTTTCGACGCAATAATGAAGGATTATGGGTTTTGCAAACATACACATCCCAAGAAACATCCTTTCGACTCAATAGTATTAATTTTGAAGGAACAGTAACAGAACTGTACGAAGATGTAGTGTTTGAATAGTGCTGAGTGAAAGCAAGCGTCAACTATGTCAGAAAGTAAAATGTCAAGTTAATATATCTAAATAGTAAGTCTGCTAACTAATAAATGCAGGCTATCTTTGTATCGATTAACTTAAAGTCCTATACTTTGCATCTGCCTTGAATGGGTACACCAGAAGAATTTGCCAATGTTGCTGTTTTTGTTTGTTCACCCGCCGCCTCTATGTAAATGGCGTGATGCTACAAGTTTATGGCGGAATGAATGCAGGGACATTTTGAAATAGGGTGTAGGAGTATAGAGGAGAAAAGGTGTAGATCAGCAAAACCCTAACACCCCTATACCCTTATTCCCTTACACCCGTCTCAACAGGCAATCTTTATGCGTTAGTCCTTACAAGAACTATTTGTCTTTATTCTTGTTCTTGTGACTTTGACGGCCTGCTTCAGCGTGCTGCTCTCTTGTACCACCTTGAGTACCCTTTGATTCTGTATCTTCAATATCGTCAGCATCATCATTTTGTTTTTTGCGACCGCCACCGTGAGAGTGCTTTCCACCTTCACGACCGATTTCAGCCATATGTTCTCTGTCTTGACTGACAGTTTCGCCACCCTTACGTCCAGCTTCACGAGCCTCTTCAGAAGTAAATTCGTGAGCAGTACCTTTTTCGTGAGCAGCGTGTCCGCCTTTGCTGGCGATTTCGCGTTGCTTATCTTCATCCATAGAAGCGAAGCCGCGTTTGCTAGTATCTGACATAATATTGCTCCTTGTAACAAACTATAGTTTTTGACTTTTAACAGTCAGTAAAAACTTTTAGTTGATTCACGTTCTCAATTTAGCTATCTAAAAAGCAGCTTTCATTGGCCATAGGAGAGAATCATGTCAGACTAGGCCACAACTTCGGATATATAACCTAAGTTACTAACTCTATATTAGGTGTGTGATCCCGTTTCACTTTAAATTTGATACAAATAGACTGCAAGGGAGCAGAGGCGCAGAGGGGCAGAGGAGAAATTATTTGTATCATTTATTTGGTGAAATGGTATGAGGCGATCGCTTTTGTTTGGCTATAAACTAGCTCTTGCAGGACTGACGCAGTGAGACAAAAAATCAAGTCACGCCTTACGAGACTGGGGTATAAGTGAGCAAAACCCTTACACCCTTACCCCCACACAACGCCAGTCGCGCGACTGTCGGGAAACCATGCGCGGCAGTGAGGGAGTCGGCAAAGCCGCCCAACGGAGTGCCTTGGGAACCCGTGCAACGCAGTGTCTCCCCAACGCACTGCCGACGCTCCTACGTCGAAGATCGCTACGCTAACACCACGGCGCTGGCTCCCCAGTCTCAACAGACAATCTTTGTGCATAAGTCCTGTCCCCTTATTTCTACAAAATTGTGCCAACTTCTTTCAGATAAACCCTTGTGAATGGTTCTTCTTCTCCTAAGGTGTAGTCTTCAATTAATCCCTTGCGTCTAATTGAAACATCGTTGCCTTTTTTAATTACTACTGTTGAACCATCAACAACATCACGCACTAACATCATTTCGGTTTCAGTGGGATTATCTAAAATTACGATGTTACTTCCCTGATAGAACATCCCCTCTGTATCGAGAATTTCTGATTCATACTCAGCAATCAATAAATCTAGTTTGGGGTTACGCAGTAAACTTTGGATGTTGCTGTTGTAATCTGGACGGAGAACTTTTTGTGAGCGATTGATAAAAACAGCTTCACGGCAAACAGCACCTACTGTCCATTCAGGATGTTGCAATAAAATATGGTCAATTGTGGTTTGCAGTTCCTGAATTGAGATTTTGTTAAAGGTAATAGTGGGAATTCTGGCATCAATACCAGATGCAAAAAAAGTTTCGAGGATGCGGGATGGCACATCAACACTTTCACCAATTGCTGGGTTGAGGTGCATCAAAATACCTGGTGCAGCATTAATTTCTAGGATAGCAAAGTTACCTTTTTTCCAAGATTGGGCTAAATCTTCGGTAATGACATCAATGCCAAGGCAAGTTAGGCGAAAATGTTGGGCAATGTCTTGAGCCAAGATAATATTATCGTCATGAATTGTCTGGGTAGCATTAACGCTTACACCACCAGCTGAAAGATTGGCAACCTTACGTAGGTAAACAGTACGCCCTTTTTCTAAAACACTTCTCAAAGATAAACGCTGTTCTTCTAGATACAATTCCATCGCCTCATCAATTTGAATTTTGCTCATGGGCGATGTGGGAGAGTCTAAACGTTCAGGTTTACGATTTTCTTGCCGAATTAACTCGTCAATGGTGGAATAACCATCGCCTATCACCGATGCGGGACGACGTTCTGTAGCTGCTACAAATTTGCCATTGACACATAACAAGCGAAAATCTTTCCCAGAAATGCTTTTTTCTACAATTATGCGGGTGGGCTGGTTGTCGGGAATTGCTGCTAAAGCGCGACTGTAGGCAGATTCTAATTCATATGAGTCCTGCACTGCTGCGGTGACACCAATTCCTTTGTGGCCTACCACAGGTTTTACAGCTACTGGGTAGCCAATTTCTCTGGTTGCTATCAAGGCTTCTTTTTCCGAACTCACGATTTCGCCGCTGGGAACTGGGAAGCCTAAATTACCCAAAAAGTCTTTACAGTCATCTTTGCGGGTGGTGAAGTCGGAATCAATATGACTATCGCAGTCAAAGGTTGTGGCTACACCTCTGACGTGTTTTTTTCCCCAGCCGTATTGCATCAGTCCTTCGTCCCAGAGATAAAAGGCGGGAATACCTTTTTCGTCGGCGGTACGTAATAAGGCGTAAACGGTGGGGCCGCCATAAACAGATTCGCGGAATCTACGTTGTAAATTTACTAGCTGCTCATCAAACAGAAAATCTTCGTCTTGGCTAATGGCTTCAAACCAATCCCAAACACAATAAACTACTGCTCTGGTTGTGCGGGGATGCAGTGATTGAATACTAATCCGCGTAAATTTGTCGTATGGCTTAACATTGAAGTGGCCCAGGTGCAAATCCATTTCCAGCTTTCCCACTTCAGAGGCGGTGCGGGCGAACAAATGGGCGTATGATTCGTAAGTTTGGTTGCCTAGATGTGGATAGCGATCGCTAATCCTAGCAATATAATCTTCTATGGGCAAAGGCTCTCTATACCCAGTCAGCGCACAATCAAATACTAGTGCGCCTCTATCCAAATAGGGGTTAGGCCCGGCGTAATGCTGGAAGTTAAAAATATCAAACACATCTGTTCTTCTGGCATTAACACGGACTACATTGATACTTTTTTCTTGAATCATTGATTCTAAACCTTTGCTAAACACCCTGCCTGAAATTTCAATTTTAATTTGTGGTTGCTTAGACTCAATCAATTATTGTAGATTGATTCAAATTAACTAGGGGTAAGCTGTAACTTTGTCTTTGACTTCATTAGCCTCACCCTAATCCTGCTTGTTAGGTATTTTCAACTATCTCAGGGCATAAACCAATCCCTAAGAGGTTGAAGAAAATCAATAGCATTTTACACGCAATCTGCAACGATAAAAATATAACCTTTGAAGGGTGATTTTTTATTTATAAAAATATATAAGTAGAGAAATAGGGTTTCGAGGAGACAGCCAAACATGAATAGCACCAAAGCTGCTCTTAGAGATGAAGTTAGACAACTCGCAGAGGAAGCTTTTCACTGTAAGCTGATTTCTGGCTATGGCGATGGCCCAGATATCAATGAATTCCAAATTGTCTATCAAGGTAAACCACGACATTTACCTCTCGAACAAGCACGTTTGTTTTTAGTTAATTTGCTTTACAAATTTCGTCCTCAGTAAAAATTTCCTTTTCTTTTAGATATGTAGATTACAAGACTCAACTTTATGTAGCTAGGGCTAATAACAAAATCAAGTTTTAACGCTTCTCTTTTATGCTTTCTATTCGTTGAGCAGGCTAGAAATTACATAATAATAACTAAAACATTTTAGTTATTACAATCGAGAAGAGTTATAAATACTTTCTTAATACATTAGTAATTGGTAATTCTGCCAAAGAAATTACCAATTACTAAAAACATAGCAATCTTGTTTGATTTATAAATTACTTGTGGAGATAGGAAATAGAGAGGTGGCGTAGATTTATTTGTAACTTCCTTTAGGGCAGTTAGAGAAATATTACAAAATTTTATACATGACAAAAAACAATTTTTTATACACATAAAGTTATATAATTTAGCTTTTTTTGGTAAAAATTAATCTGCCAAATGGATGATTTGATTGTTGGAATTGTCATGTTTTATTGAAATTATTCTAAATTTAATTTTTAATCCGGTTATCCGGGAGGCATTATGACAGAGGCTACACATAAACGCCAGTTAGTGATTATCGGAGGCGCGGAAGACAAAGAAGGAGATTGCCAGATTCTGCGAGAGTTTGTTCGCCGCGCTGGTGGTACAAAAGCCAATATTGTAATTATGACGGCAGCAACAGAACTGCCTAGAGAAGTAGGAGAAAATTACATTAGAGTTTTTGAACGGCTAGGTGCAGAAAAGGTTCGGATTGTTGATACAGAAACTCGTGAAGATGCATCTTCATCTACTGCTTTGGAAGCAATTAGTAAAGCAACTGGTATATTTTTTACCGGAGGAGACCAAGCCCGGATTACCAGCATCCTTAAGGATACCGAAATCGATGTGGCAATTCACCAACGGTTCGCTGAAGGTGCAGTTGTAGCAGGTACAAGCGCCGGCGCAGCTGTCATGCCTGATAAAATGATTGTTGAAGGTGATTCCCAAAGCACACCACGGATGGAAATTGTCGAAATGGGGCCTGGCCTTGGTTTTCTACCAGGGGTAGTTATCGATCAACATTTCTTACAGCGTGGACGTTTAGGACGTTTGGTGACAGCTTTAATCCGAGAACCTGCGGTCTTAGGATTTGGAATTGATGAGAATACCGCGATTATTGTGACTGATGACCAAATTGAAATTGTTGGTGGAGGTTCTGTCACAATTGTGGATGAATCTGAGTCTACATATAATAATGCGAGTGAAATTCTCAGGGATGAACCTTTGGCAATTTGCGGTGCGAAACTGCATATTTTACCACATGGTTACAAATTTGACTTAAAAACTCGTCAAGCGATTCTCACTAATGGTGTTGTAGCCAGTGAAGCTGGCAATGAATCTGTAGGTGTAGGTTAATTTTCCAAAAACACAGGCGTGTAGGAGTGCAAGGGTGTATGGGAAGAATCTTCCCTACTCCCACTCTCCATATTTGTTGAAAGTTTACCCGTGATCAAACCACCAAGGGTCTTGATTAGAATTAGTTTTAATCAAAAAAGCTTTTTTCCGCAAAAACCGTTTTAGTGCTGCTGCACCCATACGTGAACCTCCTAAGCCGGAGAATTTGAAGGCATTTTTCTCGCCCTCGTGCATGATGGCTGTGAGGGCAGCATCATTAATACTGATAGCACCTGCATCAATTTGTTGGGCAACGGCTAAAGCTGCAATTTCCGTTTCCGCAAACACCGCAGCACTCAGTCCATAAATTGAATCGTTGGCTAAATTAACTGCTTCCTCTACTCTGGCAAACGGCATGACTGGCATAACAGGGCCAAAAGTTTCTTCTGTCATGACTTTCATACTATGGTTGACTTGAGTCAGCACTGTGGGACGGCACCACCAACCACCGCCTAATTCTTCTACTTTACCACCGCAATGAATCACTGCACCTTTTTCTACAGCATCTGAGATATGTTCGTTAATTATTCCTGCTTGTCTTTCGGCAATAATTGGGCCAATTTCGCCACTTTCAATTGTGGGATGGGCTAGTTGTAAACGATGAGCTTTAGTTACCAGCTGATGATAAAACTTTTCAAATATAGATTCTGCAACATAAATTCGCTCAATTGATAAACATGATTGTCCAGTGTTGACGACAGAACCCCACAAAATCGCTGATGTTGCTAATTCTAAGTTGGCTGATTCTAAAACGATCGCCGGATCTTTGCCGCCCAATTCCAAAAAAGCTGGGATAAATTTTTTCGCTGCGGCTTCTGCAACTTTTTTGCCAGTGGAGACACTACCTGTAAAGCATACTAAATCTACATTTTCAATTAAAGCCGCCCCAGTTTCCCCGGCTCCTTCCACAAAACTTAAGACATCACGCAACGCGGGAACTTCATTAATTGCTGCTGTGAGTGGAGCGATGAAACGCGGTGCAATTTCACTGGGTTTAACAACGACAGCACAACCCGCCAGCAGTGCGGGAATGGTATCAATAGTAGACAGCAACAGCGGAAAATTCCACGGACTAATTACCCCAACTAAGGGGTAAGGCGCTGATGTTTGTTGTAAGGCAATAAACGGGATAGATGTATTTTTGGCAGAATCTTGTAATAATTCTGGCGCTAATCCACACCAGCGATCAATGCTAGACAAGAAGGAGTCGATTTCCATCACTGAGATAGACAATCTACCCGTATCATTAACCAAAGCGTCTGTAAGTTTTTCGCGTCCAGCCAATATGGCTTGCTTCCACTCTTGTAAAGCGGCAACTCTACCTTCGACACCCAGTTTTTGCCAACGCACTTGCGCCCTTCTCGCCCGGTTGCATTGCTGTGCCAGCAGTTTCGGCGGCGGTGGGATAATTACGTAGTCATATTTTCCCGTGCGGGGGTTACGGACTTCAATTGGTTTTGTCATTGGTCAGAAGGCAGGAGGCTAAAGCTTCATAATTCATAATTTAAATCACCCCTAACTGGGATAGACGTTCTATGGTTTTTTGTTGTGTTTGAATGAAGTGTTGGCGATCGCCTGCTTGATCCAGCATAGTGTTTGCTGGGTAAAATTGTGCCTGGCTGTAGCTTTGAGCATATAGTTCAAATCGCTGGCGGGAGAGTAAATTATTTAACCCTGGACGACGGCGATCACGTCTTAAGGCTGCTAAATCTATCTCTGCAAAGGCTGCCATACTTTCGCCTGCACCTGTCTGGGCTAATACGATGCCGCGATAGTCAACTATTTTTGAACCGCCATCAACGGAAGCTATGGGGATAGAACTATTAACTAGACCTGCGGTATTAGCAGAAACTACGTATGTCATATTCTCGACAGCGCGAGACATTTTTGCCGCGTCTTTAGGTGTGAGGTTTTGGCTGTAAACTTCTGAGGTGGAATGCAGAAAAATCTCTGCACCGCGCATCACCAAACATCGCGCTACTTCTGGATACAAAATTTCTTCCGAAGCTAAAGCTGCTAAAGTCCCAATTGCTGTTTTCGCCACGGGAAAAACGCCTTCTAAACCGTAGCAATCAAGATATTTCTCCCAAACATCACCAGGTGTTGGTGCAAATAAAGAATTTAGCCGCCGATACCGCAAGATAATAGCACCAGAAGGGTCAATGACAAAGCAAGTTTGAAAGTACAAGTCAGGAAAGTTGGGGTCGAGTTCGTAGGCATTACCAGCTAAAAATATCTGATGTTTTTGAGCAATTTTACTGAGGGCTTCATATTCTGCACCGTGCATTTCTATACAAGCTTTTTCTCCCCACACAGCTAAAGGTTCTCCCATCGGGAAACCTGTGAGGAAATATTCTGGTAGGACAATTAAGCGACAGTCAAAACCAATAAAAGCAATACTGGCGGCGATTTGTTGTGCCAAGCGGTTGATAGTATTATGCATCATCACCTGGGCGGCGTGGCGATCGCTTGCTTGATTAACAGCATGACAAGTAACTTGCAGTGCTAAGGCACGGTATGATTCGATGGAATTTGTAATATCTGCCATGCTGCTTACTGCTCAAAAACGCCACATTATCAATTTACTATAGGACTCGTATTTGATTTCTGAAATATACGTAGGGGAGCCAGCCTTGTTTTGCGGGTTTCCCACGCCACTTGCTACAACTTTGGAATCAAAGCAACGCAGTGGCTCGACTTGAGCAATAAGATATCTAAGGCTCAGGCTAGGAATAATATTTTTCTCTCCTTGTAATAACAAAAGAGGGATCAACCTAAGCCAGACTCCTCGGCATTTTGCTATATTTGTTGTCTTACCCAAGTACGAAAAGCACTTTTTGCTGCTAGTTGTCCAATTTTTTTGCTTTCTTGGATAAATCGGGGAATCTCTCTGACTGAAATTGGTACAAAAGTAGGACTAAGTTCGACTTCTGAGTATTGATTATCTAAAAGAGTATAAATTCGCAAAACAGTACCGTTATATCTCCAAAATTCCGGAATACCCATTGACGCATAAAGAGATAATTTATCTATTTTGGGTTTGGAGTAATCCACTTCCAGCACCAAGTCTGGTGGTGGATCTTGATTTAAATCGATATTTTCTTTACCCCTAACCAAAAATTCATTCTGAATATAATAACTACTATCTGGCTCTCCTCCTTTTTCTAAGTCGTCCCGTGTCAATGTTAGTGAGCCTGTTGTTTTGACCTCCAAACCAAATTCCTCACAAAGAACAAGAATAAAGCCTTCAATTAGGCGATTGGAGTTCTCATGAGGCATTAGTGGGGTCATGATTTCTAATCTTCCGTTGTCATAAGCAAGTCGGGAGTTTCGTTCTTTGCCCATATCTGCCAGCATGGCTTTGAATGTCTGCCAGCTTATATTGTTCAGCAGTGTTCTGGTTTCTGCGAGTGGAACTGTTGTTACCATAGGATTCACTTTTTCAAGCATATTGAGAGCATACATTCATCAATTTGCGGTCTTCTAGTCTTTACCTGTAACACTTGTCATAACTATACTTCTTAGATGAGCCGAGTCCTAATGCTGACTTTTCACGGGATCTGGAAAACCTCTCTCTAAATCTCTCTCCTACAAGGAGAGAGACTTTGAATCTTCCCCCTTCCCGCGTCGGGAAGGGGGCTAGGGGGTTAGGTTTTTCGTCGGCTTTTCCACATGACGTGAAAAGTCAGGTCCTGATGATGTGATCAATTGTCTGATTTTGTTAGATGCTTACAGCAAAGTGTTGACAGTGTTAATTTGTAATTTCAGCCGTTTGGCTATTCAACAAAGTCTTAAAGCTACCTTTTGTCAGTTTGTCGATCGCGGCGAAGTTTGGTAAATAAAAGAAATAGACTGCATTGTTTGCTTTTATCCCAAACTTATCTAAAGCATTGTGAGTGCAAAACGTTTGCCAGAAACTACTGCCCATGTCAGAATTACCCGCCAATCCTGGCAACATGGCTTTCTTGAGGGCGAAGTCAGCGCGGGAGATTTTGAGTGGCATTTCCAATGGCATTTCCGCCGTGGAGAACTGTCTGTGAAGCCTTCCCAAGGTCGGGCTTTAATCAAAGAACCTCTTGGTCGCTTTTTAGAAAAACAAGATTATCAGTTGGAACCTGGAGGAGACTATGCTTTTACTATCAGAGCGGAATTATGAGAAGGCAAGTAAGTCTGAAGTCTGAAATTTTTTCTGCCTCTTTGACTATTGACTATTGACTGCTGATTCTGTCAGGCGATTTAAATATCTTTCAATTAATAAAATAGCCACAATGTCATCTATCGGTCTTGGTGGTTGGCGCACTCCTTTTGGTAATAGTTTTGTTAGTCCTTGAGGCGGATACATTTGCCAATAGCGATCGCGTGCTTCTAAGCTAGAATAGCGCTCATCTACTAACATGATATTTAATGGTTGTAATAATTCTTGTTGTAATTGCTGTTTCCATTGTTTGGCTGTAGTTTGATTGCCCATAACTAGTAAAGAAACGGGATATCTTTGTTGTAATCTTTCTATATTGGCGATCGCTTCTTGTGCAGGCACAACCTGATGATAATGCAGTCGCCGATCTAATCCCATCACAGCTAAACCACACTTATCTTTACCAGGATCAAAGCCGAGAATTACTGGTTGAGTTGGCGAGAATTCATTTAAATTCATATTCAATCAGCTTTAATTTTGAACTGGACATAGCAAAATATATAAAAAGGGGCTAAGAACTAGAAAAGAGAGATTTTTATGTTCTCATTATTGATTTATTAGATGAGAATATAGTGTGAAAGAGTTTTGAATAACAAATCTTAGCCTCAAGCCTAAGCACCTCTAATCTCTATTTTTTAGAAAATCTTACGTACTAAAAATCACTTTTCCGTTTTGAATAGCTAATAATTTCACTCGCAGAGGCCCTGCTGTATATGTATCTTCGGCGGCGATCGCTTTAATATCTAAAGGCTGATCATATTGTCTTAGTTGGTTAATAAAACGCAAAAAAGTCCCATCTACTTGTACACTTTCCACAATGCCAGCATTTCTAGCCCGAAATTGAGAAGCAGAAATCAGTAAATCTAGCCTTTGCCGTAATTGATAAGATGTCATCGTTTTGGGATCGGCACTAGTCGTAGCCAGTACCTCTCCTCCCGAAAAGACTAATATATTCCGTGCAGCATCTGCAAAGAATTCTATCTGTTTTTCTCCTCTAACGTAATTACCCGCAGAGAAAATTCGCACCACATATTCTCTACCATCGCTAATCTGTCTAATCAACTGCTCAACTCTTTCTGAGGTAACACGCAGTATTTGTGTATTTTCTGGTGTTGCACCTGGTTCAGTTAATTGGAAGAGAGCATTTTGATTAGCATCTCCTAAAAGTTGCTGCACTGCCTGACGCGCAGCCACCGCTTGGTTAACTTGAATGACAGCGCCTGCCAAAACTTGACCGCGAACCACTGCCAACTTGCCTAAACGTAAGTCTTGATAGGATTGATAGTATTTTTCTAGTCTTGCTACTTCCTGTTCTAAAAAATCCTGTTGTCTTTCTAATTCTTTAAGGCGAGATTCCCGTGTGGCAATTACTTGTTCGCGTGCAGCAATTTCTAGATTGCGATTTTGAATTAATTTATCTAACTGGGCAATTTTGCGATCACGCTGTTCAATAATTTCTTGGCGATTGGCGAGTTCGCGATCGCGTTTTGTAATAGCTGCTTTCGCTTCATCAATCGCTTTTTTCGCTTCTGCGTACAGTCTTTGCTGTTCTGCCTTTAATTGTTCTACAGCTACTTGTAGAGCCTTTCTCTGATTATAAACGTTTTGTAATTCTGATCTGGCTTGTTGATAGCGAGTTGCGACTTGATTTAACTGACCTTGAGTGCGTTGCAGTTGCGCTTGAGTTTGGGCTTGGCGGCTAATGGTGACGTTGAGTTGCGCTTGGGTTTCGCGTTGTTTGGCATTTGCCGCTTGCAATGATTTATTAATTGCTTGCAAATCTTGCTGTGCTTTGGTTTGTTCAATTCTTGCTTGGCTTAATTCTTTCTCTACCTTGGTTTTTTGTGCTTCTGCGGTTTTAAGTTGTTCTCGTTTGTTTCTCAGGTCTTTTTGAATATCTTCTAACTCAAAGACTCCCTTACGCAATCCTTCGTCAGCAGCAAACAAAATCCCTAAAGTTGAAGCTGAAATTAAACCCCCAGTCAAAATAGTTATCAGTACCGCCGTATTTTTTGGCCGAAGCTTAAATAGTGAGAGGCGGGCTTTGCCAACCCGTGTGCCAATGCGATCGCCCACGGTGGCAATTACGCCTCCCAGAATTAAAATTGCTGCTATGAGGATGTACCCGGTGGTCATCTTCAGCTACCGAAATCGTTCCAGATACAGCCTACTACTTTCGACCATTGTCTGTGGAGGGTGAGAGATTGGCAATCGCTGAGATTCATCAATTGATGACTTACCTCCAGCTATGGGTATTATCTGCAAAAACACAATACTTGCCAACTCCACTACCTCCAATTGTTTTTAAGTGAACTGCCTACTTAAGCTAACAGGTTTATGCACAGTAATCTTCTTTTTATGAATAGAAATCATTTTCTTTTCACGTAAATCACCAAGTAACCTTGTGACGGTAACGCGAGTAGAACCAATTGCCTCTGCGATCGCTTGATGAGATAGCTTCAGATCAATTGTGATCCCATCTGCACAAGGGACACCAAAATCACGACAAAGAATTAATAAAAAACTCACCAATCTTGAACCCATATCTCGGTGAGCTAAAGTTTCAATCATCATCTCTGTCTGCAAAATCCGCGAAGATAGACCCCGCAGCATTAGCATTGATAATTCTGGATTTTCCTTCAGTGCTTGCTCTACTTGTTCGATTGGTGCTGACAACAATTCTACAGGTGTAAATGCAACAGCGTGGTAAAACCGATCTGACTTATTTCCTGTCAGCAAAGACAACACTCCAAAAACACTATTTTCCCGTAACAGTGCTACCGTTATTTCTTCTCCTGCTTCATATACCCTGGAAAGTTTTACAGCACCCTTAAGAAGAAAATAAACTCGTTCAGCAGGATCGCCCGGAAAAAAGATCGTTTTATTGCGTTCAAACGTTTCCACAACAGGCGGAAACGCCCCAGTTGCCATCTGACGAAAAACATTTGCTAGGGCTTTATCTTGTGTCACGATCATCTCCCTTCCCCTACCCAATGCCGGAAAAACAAAGAAACTGATTACCTAAGAATACACCTGAAAAATCAATAAATCACCGTCAACCTTTCTGTACTTTCCTATACTCAAATCCTTAACTTCAGAGTTATTTGTTCATAATGATACATAATTTTTCACCTTTTTAGCTAGTAGTTGTTATAAGTACTTACAAAGTCGTATTCATCAGGTTTTTTGCCGAAAAATTCACCATATCTTGAGAATATCTTCAGGAATAGCAGACAATTTTTATGCAGCAAACACACCTGTTGAATTAAAGAAGAATTCAGAATTCAGAATTCAGGAGTCAGAATTAGTCAGTAGGGTAAAAAGACCCACTACCTAGAAGCACCACCAAATTTTCAATTAGGCGCGAGTGTTTCACTATTTATTTATCCACGCTTGTGCTACCAATTCAATTGGAGAATTTGGGCTTCCTGACTCCTGAATTCTTTTTTGTTAATCATGAATTTTCTAAATCCTGTGGCAAACCAAGAAAAACAGGCCTCAGATTCTAGTATCCTCCTAAGAGGATGTCTGAAAAGTCCCAGGTGATACATTAAGCAGTTGAAGTAACCTAAATTCCCCTAAAAAATTTAGACTTCAGGCTGTGATTTCCTTCTGAAATAGGAAAGTTAATACAGCTACGCTGAAGTCAAAAACAGCCAGTACGTTGCACGACGAACTCTCGTTGAAGCAAGTGGCTCTCAAAAGGCTTTTACTTTAAGCTTTTAGTTTTTTGAAAATTAGCTTTGTTAACACCGCGCCGCGTCAGGGGAATAAAGAAAAATATTTCATACTGCTCAGATATCCTAATCATGATTGATCCTGTTAATAATTTATATGCTGAATCTGACTGGAAAAAACGCCCTCGTTACAGGTATTGCCAATAATCGCTCCATCGCTTGGGGTATCGCTCAAC
Organism: Nostoc sp. CHAB 5844; assembly: GCF_020829595.1. GTDB lineage: Bacteria > Cyanobacteriota > Cyanobacteriia > Cyanobacteriales > Nostocaceae > Nostoc_B. The sequence continues at coordinate 106,820 of NZ_JAIVFW010000005.1, read as the reverse complement.
AATTGCACGCAGCCGGAGCAAATTTAGGTATTACTTATCTGCCCGATGAACGCGGCAAGATGGAGAAAAAAGTTGCGGAATTGGTAGAACCTCTCAACCCCAGCTTATTTGTTCCCTGTAATGTTCAAAACGACGAACAGATTCACTCTACCTTTGAGGCGGTGCGTGACAAGTGGCGCAAGTTAGATATCCTCATCCACTGTCTAGCCTTTGCCAATAAAGATGATTTGAGTGGAGGATTTAGCCAAACCTCTCGTTCCGGTTTCAATACAGCTTTAGAAATTAGTACCTATTCGCTGGTGCAGTTAAGTGGCGCGGCTAAACCGTTGATGACAGAAGGTGGTAGCATTGTCACCTTGACATATCTTGGTGGTGTTCGAGCTATTCCTAACTACAACGTGATGGGAGTTGCCAAAGCAGGTTTAGAAGCGAGTGTGCGTTATTTAGCAGCAGAACTCGGCCCGCAAAATATTCGCGTCAATGCTATTTCTGCCGGGCCAATTCGGACTTTGGCATCTTCGGCAGTCGGTGGCATTTTAGACATGATTCATCATGTTGAACAAATAGCTCCCCTACGACGTACAGTAACTCAACAAGAAGTAGGTAATACAGCGGCTTTTTTATGCAGTGATTTAGCCAGCGGCATTACTGGGCAAGTTCTGTACGTGGATGCAGGATATGAAATTATGGGAATGTAATAAAAGTATGAAGTGTGAAGTATGAAGTATGAAATTTCATACTTTAGCCTTCATACTTTAGCCTTTTTAATCCCTACTCCCTCATTAACTATGCAAATTAGCGATACCTCCAGCAAAGATTCTGTTCTGCACCAAGTTTCCATTACCACGGCTCGTATTGCTTCTGTTCACCGTGTCACTGGTGAAACGGATGTGCAAGTAACTATTAATCTAGATGGTACAGGCAAATGCACAGCCTCTACTGGCATTCCATTTTTAGATCATATGTTGCATCAAATTTCTTCCCACGGTTTGATTGATTTAGATATCAAAGCCAAAGGTGACTGGGAAATTGATGACCATCACACCAACGAAGATGTCGGCATTACCTTAGGCCAAGCTTTGCATCAAGCATTAGGTGATAGAAAAGGTATTGTCCGCTTTGGTAATTTTTTAGCACCATTGGATGAAGCTTTGATTCAGGTGGCTTTGGATTTTTCTGGACGACCTCACCTGAGTTACGGCTTGCAAATTCCCACACAACGAGTCGGAACCTATGACACCCAGCTAGTGCGGGAATTTTTTGTGGCATTGGTGAATCATAGCCAAATGACACTCCATATTCGTCAACTTGATGGCATAAATTCTCATCACATCATTGAAGCGACATTTAAGGCGTTTGCTAGAGCAGTGCGGATGGCGGTAGAAATTGATCCGCGTCGTGCAGGGACAATTCCTAGTTCTAAAGGTGTTTTGTAAGTCCTAATGTAGTGTGAATCCTTTATTGTGCTGTCGCTGCTGACAAGTATGCGCCGCCAAATTATCGGCAGCAGCACTATCTTTAACTTATAGATAACTTTGTGTACACCATCTCCCTGGAAATAATTGCTCTTTTAGTTGCAGATTTACTGAAAAAGTATCTTGGGAACAAGCTCTACTTTTGCAGTTGTCTTATCCTTATAAATACTGAAAGAGGTTGCATCAGATGAATCGAATTCTCATTGCTGAAGATGAACCCCGGATAGCGGCTTTTATTGAGAAGGGACTACGTTCTCATGGTTTTACAACAACTGTGGCAGCTGATGCCGACTCTGCAACTAACATGGCATTAAGCAGCGGTTTTGATTTAATGATTTTGGATCTAGGGCTTCCTGGTAAAGACGGCTTAAATGTATTAGAAGAACTGCGAGGACAAGGAGAGAATTTTCCAGTTATTATTTTGACTGCCCGTGATGATATTCAAGATAAGATTGCAGGGTTTGAAGCAGGCGCAGATGACTACGTAACCAAGCCTTTTCGATTTGAAGAATTGTTAGTGCGGGTAAAAGCTAGGTTACGTCACAGCACAAGTAGGCAAGTCGTTGAAGAGATGGTACTCAAGGCGGGAAATGTAGTTTTAGACTTGCGTTCCCGTAAAGTAAAAGTCGGTCAAAATACTATAGAATTACCAGCACGGGAATTTACTTTAGCAGAAACTTTCTTTCGCCATCCGGGGCAAGTTTTGAGTCGTGAACAATTGTTAGATAGAGTATGGGGCTATGATTATGACCCAAGCTCGAATATTGTGGATGTTTATGTTGGTTATTTACGCAAAAAATTAGGCAGTAAGTTAATTGAAACTGTCCGAGGTATTGGTTATCGTCTCCGGAATTGAAAACTTTATCCTTCCCAATACTCTATGCTTGATGTTCATAAAGATTCCTCAAAGTTAGTTCCATTATAATCATCGTTAATGTGGAAAAATCAAAATAAACAACAGCCACTAGCCAAAAAATATCAAAGACGTGCTAAAGGATTTTTTTGGGCTACACGTACTCGAATTCTATTTTGGTATGCTGTAATTTTATGCTTCATTTTTGTAGTTTTTATCCCAGCTTCTCGCCAAGTTTTGTATGCACGAATTGATGAGCGTGTACATAAACAAATAAATGAAAAAATGCAAATATTTAAGGAATTAATTACTGGCAAAAAGCAATTTGCTCAAGATATAGAATTTGATGGATATCCTGAAGCTATTAGTCAACTTTTAACAGCGGATAAACGTCTGATTAAAACACCAAAAACAAGAGAAGAGTTAAAAGAATTTTTAGATGCTTTTTTGGGAAATCAGCTGCCAGAAGATGACACTTTTCTGATTATGTTATTGCAAGGTAAATTTTATAAATCTAGTCCAAGAGCCAGACCGAAAGAACTGAGCATAGAATCACCAATTATTCGCTCTTGGGCTGAACTAACTCAACCAGAAGAAGGAGAAAAAATAATTCCTGGGAGCAGTGTTGATAGTATTGTCTATAAGGCTCAACCTGTGAAAATCCAAGGCGAAGTGATGGGGGTATTTGTTATCGCTCACGCCACATCTGGCGAACGCAAAGAAGTTTTGGAAGCAGTAGTAGTTATCATTCAAGTAAGTGTTGTAGTCTTATTTTTGGCTTTAGTTTTAGCTTGGTTTGCTTCTGGAAAAATTCTTGCCCCTTTACGCTTGCTTACCCAAACGGCTCGCCAAATTAACGAAACAGATTTAAACCAACGCATCAAGATGAATGGTGAGGGAGAACTGGCGGAACTAGCAGCTACCTTTAATGAAATGATGGATAGATTGCAAGCTGCTTTCATCAGCCAGCAAAATTTTATTAATGATGCTGGACACGAATTGCGAACCCCCATTACTATCATTCGCGGTCATCTGGAATTGATGAGTAATGATCCGCAAGAAGTACAAGAAACTCTGGCTTTAGTTATGGATGAGCTAGAACGGATGAACCGCCTTGTTAATGACTTGATTTTACTGGCAAAGGCAGAGCATCCTGACTTTTTGCAGTTAGAAACAGTTGATGTTGGTACGTTTACTGAAGAATTGTTTGCCAAAGTGAAAGCTTTAGGTGATGGACTATGTTCTACTGTGGGCGATCGCAACTGGCAACTTCAAGGTATTGCTAAAGGTAAAATAGTTATAGACCGTCAGCGTTTGACTCAAGCTGTCATGAATTTGGCACAAAACGCTATTCAACATACAACAAATACTGACACAATTGCCTTTGGTTCAGCTATTCACCAAAGTACAGTTAGCTTTTGGGTACACGACACAGGAGAAGGTATTGCAAAAGCTGACCAAAAAAGAATTTTTCAGCGTTTTGCTCGTTCTAGCAATAACCACCGCCGTTCTGAAGGTGCTGGGTTAGGTTTATCCATTGTTCAAGCTATTGTAGAAGCCCACAGCGGAAAAGTGGCTCTAGAAAGTCAATTAGGAGTAGGATCTAAATTTAAAATTATCTTACCCTTGGAACCACCTCAAGAAAAAAAGTAATATCTGTATGAGAGAGTCTGTGAAAGCATAACATTCACAGACTCGTACACAGCTTTTTAGATCAATCCTTATACGATGTAAGTCAACGACGTGGGATTGGCATTAATTCGCAGAACCAGTTGTGCGCCATTCACTTCGGGAGTGATGGCCTCAAACCAGTTGCCTTTATCTTGGATTTCCTCAAAGTTACTAGCGTTTCTTATACCAAACCCTCTTAGGTCAATCCTGTCTATACCAACTTCATAGTCCGCTATGGTTAGCGTATAATCGATCGCATCTTTGTTGATAGCAACAAACCTGTCTGCTTGTCTATCTGCTGTAATTCTGGTACTGAACGGATCGTTTTTCAAGTTAGAGACTAGCTGAGGATCATACTGATTTGAGCCTCCACCCACGAGGATGTCATCTCCCCATGCAATTAAAGCATCAGTGCCTGAACCACCGATGAGAACGTCATTTCCTTTTTCAGGTTGGTTAGTCGCTGAAGTATCTCCATCACCAGATAAGACATCAGAACCCAAATCTCCAAACAGTAGGTCATCATTCTTGCCACCTAGAAGCGTGTCTGCGCCTCCAAATCCCTCAAGAATATCGTTTCCATTTCTTCCTCGAACCGTGTCTGAGCTAGATGTCCCTCTTAGGCGATTGTCAGCATCGTTACCAACTATTAGTGCCATATTATTTTCCCTCAGATCGTGGCGTGATTTAGATATGAGTTGGGGTAGTTTGCACTTTGAGACTCAACCTTGCCCTTAACTCTGGTAAAACTTTTGCACCGAATTATGAACTAATTATGAAGCTTTTATGAGAAAAATCTTATGATAGCCAACACCAAGCACTTGGCACTTTTTGTCTGTGAGTTACACTGAGTGGCTATAACTTTGGTCAGTAGTCATTAAACCAATATGAAATCTACTGTAGACACACCCGATTCTCAACCACAGCTAATAAATGTTCCACCAGTTGTGGCAACTTTTGATTTGCGAAAAGTTTACCGCAGTGGTTTTTGGCTAAATCAAAAAGTTGTATCTCTCAGAGGCTGTTCTTTGACAGTTTATCAGGGAGAAACTTTTGGGTTATTGGGGCCGAATGGTGCTGGTAAAACTACTTTATTAAAACTGTTGCTAGGAATTATCCTTCCGACTGCGGGACGGGGATTATTGTTGAATAAACCATTAGGCGATCGCCTTGTCAAGCAAAGTATCGGCTACCTGCCAGAAAATCCTTATTTATATGACTATTTGACTGGTTGGGAATTTCTAGAGTTAGCGGCTGGACTTTTCCAAATTCCCCGTAGTATACAGCGTCAACGCATTCCCCAACTGTTGGAATTAGTGGGTTTACCTTTAGCTGATGCACGTAAAAAACAAATGCGTCGCTACTCTAAAGGAATGTTACAGCGTGTGGGGATGGCACAGGCGTTAATTAACGATCCAGAATTAATATTTCTCGATGAACCGATGTCTGGACTTGACCCTCTAGGACGCTACCAAATGCGTGAAATTATTTTAGGACTGAAAGCCGCCGGGAAGACAATTTTTTTCAATAGTCACATTCTTAGTGAGGTAGAGCAAATTTGCGATCGCATTGCTATCCTCTCTAAAGGTGAATTAATTTGCGCTGGTTCCCTTAATGAATTATTAGGTACTAATAACGCTTACCACATCAAAGGTAAAGGCGGCAACAGAGAAATTCTGCACAAATGGATGCCTAACCTTGTATTTAGCCATGATGGTTATTGGCAAGGAACTTTACAAGAAGATTACTATGATTTTCTTGATAGTCTTCGCTTGATGGCAGGACAAATCATTTCTCTGGATTTAGAGCGTCATTCCCTGGAAGACTTTTTTATTCAAAAGATTCAACAACAAAATACCTCTGTTCATTAGGTTTTGATTGCAAAATGAAATCCTTGAACTTGAATAAAATATCAATTTTTTACTCAAAAGATAAGGTTCAAAGCCTCGCCCCTTGTGGGCGATAGCTCCCTTGCTCTCTTGCTCCCTTGGTTGAAGCCCCAACGCCAGTTCTCTCAAGTCGAGCCAGCCGCTTGCGGTGAGACCAGTGCTGAAGGAGGGTTTCCCTCCGTAGGCAACTGGCGAACCCGAAGGGGGGTTCCCCCCGTTGTGCGGACTGGCGCTTGTACCCGCCCACGAGACTGGCTCCCCCTTGTGGGTAGTTTTTCTCCTCTGCCCCTCTGCTCCTCTGCTCAAGAGCTTTTTCACTAATGTTCTTAATAGTTCAATGATTCAAATTCATTACTTCAGTGTGTAATTTCAGTAAGACAGTGACAATGTGAAACATAGTATTTTTTGAGTTGATTTGTTAAAATTTTGCTTTAGATCCCCGACTTCTTAAAGAAGTTTGGGATCTGTTTTTTTAGGGATGATTTAGGACTGCTATAGATTCAAAAATATGCTAATTAAGCAAAGAAATACCTGTATTAATAAATGTTTAATTTATATCTCAGTAAGTTGAGCTTTAAATTAACTTTACCAAAAATTCAAATCTCATAAATAATTATGCTTCCGGAAAAGAGTATCCTTTTAGGAAAATAAGATTGTCGGGAAACGAGAATACTTAAGTATAGTCAAATTAAAATGTTTAGACAGTGCTTTGCCGATCGTAGTCTCAGAGTCTAAGGTAAATATGTTTAATACAGGTTTATGGAAATTCCTCACCCAGCCATTTATGGGTGTGGCTTTTTGTACAGCTATAAATTTCGCTGTGTCGCCCGTCAGCCTAGCTCAGGGACAACCAGTTTTACCACCGTCACAACCAGTAATACCAACGCCACAAACACTACCGCCAAATAGAAATCCCATAATACCAACGCCACAACAAGTATTACCAACTGCACAACAACTAGATACTAATTACGCGTTAGGTGGAGGCGATCGCATACGTGTTAACGTATTTGAAGTGCCAGAATACACAGGAGAATATCAAATTCCTCCCGGTGGAGCAATCAATTTACCTCTAATTGGTAGTGTCCCAGTTCTTGGGTTAACAACAGAACAAGCAGCTGATGAAATTGCTAGAAGATACTCCCGTTACTTAAAACGGCCTTTGATTTCTGTCAACTTGTTATCACCCCGCCCCATCAATATTTTTGTGGCTGGAGAGGTCACACGACCTGGTTCTTATACTGTCGGCTTAAGTGGTGGTGCAGGAGATAACCCTGGCGTACAATACCCAACTGTATTAGCAGCATTAACTACTGCTCAGGGTGTCACCTTAGCAGCAGATGTTACCCAAGTACAAGTACGGCGGAAAATTGGACGCAGTGGTGAGCAACTTGTTACCCTCAACTTGAAAGATGCTGTGCAAACTGGTCAAATAGGGCAAGATATTACATTACGGGATGGAGACAGCATCTTTGTACCGACTGCATCTAACTTTGATAAAGCCGAAGCACGCAATTTAGCAGCATCCAACTTTGCCGCTAGTCCCAGCACACCTCGCACTGTAGCTATTATTGGTGAAGTCAACCGTCCTGGCTCATATCTGGTTGCAGCAGGAGGCGGTGGAGAAGGAACGGCAGCGGCAGCTGGCGGTGGTTTGCCTACAGTCACAAGAGCAATTCAATTAGCTGGAGGCATCACAGGACAAGCTGATATTCGCAATCTCAAACTCCGTCGCCCTACTAGAACTGGTGGAGAACAAACTATTGATGTTAATCTTTGGCAGTTACTCCAGAGTGGTGATGTCAATCAAGACATCATCGTGCAAGACGGAGATACGATTGTAATTCCTACTGCAACAGAATTGACCGCAGCAGAAGCCACACAACTAGCCGCTACAACTTTATCTCCAAACTCAATTCAAGTGGGTGTTGTTGGTGAAGTTAAACGACCAGGCGCTACGGAACTTCGACCGAATAGTTCTTTAAACCAAGCGTTGCTGGCTGCTGGTGGGTTTAATGATGGTAGAGCCAGCAGAAGCGCTGTAGATTTGATTCGGCTTAACCCTGATGGTTCGGTGACAAAACGCATCGTCAAAATAAATTTAGCTGATGGCATTAACGAGGATACTAATCCCATTCTGCGAAATAACGATGTGATCGTAGTTAGCCGTAATGGTCTGACTAAAACTAGTGAAACTTTAAATGCGATCGCCAGCCCCTTTGGAATTATCTTTAACTTCCTCAGATTATTTGGACTTGGACTTTAATTAAGATACAGCTAAAAATTGGGGACAATAATCAATGTTTATTCGTCCCCATAGCTGGTAATCTTTCAATTCAAAGAAAATGGCAGCTTCTTTGCAGTTTCAATCAAGCAACAATCCTTGCAAGCGTTCTCGCCTGCAAGGATTGTTATTTAGTCTGAGTCTTGTTTTGGGTTGGGGTTGGGCGATACCCGCTACTTTAGCAGCCGAAACAGTAACTATTCGTTTCGGCCCGTTTCAGCAATCTGTGGCGATCGCTGATATCGAAAAATTTGCTAAAACTGGAACACTGTCCAAAACTCTTCAAGCTTACGAATCTTTATTTACGCCAGAAGTCAAAGAATTGCTCAATCGACGAGTACAAGTAGATCCGAAATTTGCAGATAAATTCGTTGATGAATTAGTTCTATTGCCACAAGGTAAACAAATTCTCACATCCTTAGAAACGGCAATTCCAGGTAGTACAACAGAAACCTTACAAGCAACTATCAACATCGGTCTACGTCAAGTCAACGGTTTGAGCGTCGTTAGTTTCCTCAAAGCCTACCCAACCGATAACATTAACCTAGACGCAACTCAGATACTGCAAATTGCTACCGAATTTAACCCCAACAATTTACAAAGCCAAGCCCTCGGCAGTTTATTAGCGCGAGATTTAACAGTTACAACTAATACACCTTTTCGATCTAGTTTCGCTCCAGCCACCACTGGGCAACAAGCAGTACAACAGCAGACACTCACCTTACAAGACAAACAACGTCAACGCAGCATTCCTGTAGATATTTACTGGAGTCAAAAAACCGACACGACAGCACCATTGGTAGTGATTTCCCACGGGTTCGGAGCTAATCGTCGATTTGCCAGTTATTTAGCGCGTCATTTAGCTTCTCACGGCATCAGCGTTGTATCTCTTGAACATCCTGGTAGTAATTCTGTAGCGATTACAAACGCTTCTAATCAAGGGGATTTAGCAAAATTACTCCCAGCTTCAGAATTTATTGATCGTCCAAAGGATGTGAGCTTTTTACTCAACGAACTGGCGATTCTCAACACTCAACCAGGACAACTGCAAGGAAAACTCAACACCGAAAAAGTCACTGTGATTGGTCATTCCTTGGGAGGCTATACAGCTTTAGCTTTGGTGGGTGGAGAAATAAATGTAGAGGAGGTGCGACAATTTTGTAAAAATTCTCTGAACTTTGCTGAACCCCTTGGTGATTGGTTGCAATGCGCCGCTGCATCTTTAAAAGAGAAAAAAATCCAGTTGCGAGATGAACGAGTTAAAAGTGCGATCGCTCTCAACCCTGTCACAGGTAAACTTTTTGGTAAACAGGGACTCTCGCGTATTACCCAGCCTGTTTTAATTTTGACTGCCACCGAAGATGCTTTAACCCCTGCCATAACTCACCAAATCAGACCTTTTACCCAATTGCGCGGTAACAAGTATTTATTAACCGCCATTGGTGCAACTCATTTAAGTATTCTTGACCCCACATATCCCGCTGGTGAAGCTTCCAGAATTATTAGAGAAAAGCGCGGCGAAGAAACTCAACCCTTGCGCCAGCTAATTCGTGGTGTCAGTTTAGCTTTTGTTAAACAACTCACACCAGAAGCTAAGACTTATCAACCATTTTTAACAGCTGCCTATGCTCAGTCTCTATCTACACCTGAACTACCCCTACGCCTGAATGCCGATTTACCAACAAATATCAAACCTTGGCTCGATTTAGCGGTGAAGTGAATGAGAAGGAGCCAGAAGACAGAATACAGAATACAGAATACCCCACATCTGAAGTCAGGGGTTTGGGTAAGGAAAGAATTTTTTCTGCACCATTAAAATCGCTTGCTTTAAACCTTGATTCTCCAATTCTGCCCAACTGGATTCTGGCTCCTGAATTCTGAATTCTTCTTCGCTAAATTTCTTGCCAGTATGTTATCAAGGTGCTTTAATAACGATCGCATTCCGCCAATCTGTCTTGTCTGCTTAAAACACAGCAAATATACAGATACTGGTTCTGTGAGTGCGTACGTATAAAAGCACAAACTCAAGAGATTAGACTAAAAGGTAGGACAAATACCATATCCTTAACAGTTAATTCTCCCAATTGCTAAATAGGAGCATCTATGGAGCCAATTATTGCTATAGTCTTAGCGCTTGTAGGCTATGCATTAGGATCTGCCAAAATTATTAATGAAGGTAATGAAGCCTTAGTCGAACGCTTAGGACAAAGACACCGCACACTGAGACCAGGTTTAAACTTTATTGTGCCTTTTGTGGATCAGATTGTGATGGAAGACACCACAAGAGAGCAGATTTTAGACATTAAGCCTCAAAAAGTAATTACTAAAGATAACGTCTATTTAGAAGTTGATGGTGTTGTCACTTGGCAAATTACCAGCATGGAAGAAAGCTTCTATAAAGTTGAAGATGTGCAAGTAGCACTATCTAACCTTGTAACAGTCGAACTCCGTACCCACATTGCCGATAGAACACTAGCAGAAACCACGTCTTCTAGAAATCAAATGAACCAATCTCTGTTGCAGATTGTGAATGACACTAGTAAAAAATGGGGAGTGAAGATTATCCGCGTGGATATTCAAAGTATCACACCACCAGAGAGTGTCCAGCGGTCAATGGCAGAGCAACAAGCGGCTGAAATTAAAAAACAAGCAGCTATTTTAGAAGCGGAAGGCGATAGACAAGCTGCAATTAAACGCGCTGAAGCAACAAGAGAATCAATCCGCATACTTTCGGAAGCTGTAACTGCTAGACCAGAAACAAAAGAAATTCTCAGGTATCTTGTTGCTCAAGAACATTTAGACGCTAGTCAAAAACTGAGTGCTAGTACTAATGCCAAAATAGTATTTCTCAACCCCAGCGTATCCGAAGGAGCATTAGATCAAATGCTGGGGGATACAGTGAGTACAGAAAGTAACGGTAATAGTCCTGAAAATCACAACCTCTAGCAAGGCAAAAGTTAAAAGTAAAAGATACTAGTATGTCACAGCGGAAATAAAGCTACCATTTGAAATACGTCAAACGCTGGCAATATCAGTGTTCCTTCTTTTTACTTTTGCCTTTTTACCTTTGCCTTTTTGTACCTAATCCCTATTACTTATCGAAACAACGCATCAGCAACTAGAGAGACTTCGCGCATTTCTTTGACATCGTGAATTCGCAGGATATCAGCACCGTTGGCAATAGCAGCACAACAAGCCGCTGCTGTTCCCCAGACGCGTGCTTTGGGATTTGGTTGATTGAGAATGCGACCAATAAAACTTTTACGCGATACGCCTACTAAGATAGGGCAGTTTAATGGTGTGAGCGATCGCAAGTTCCGCAAAATCTCTAAATTTTGCTCATAATTCTTAGCAAAACCAATCCCAGGGTCAAGAATAATTTTTTTCTGGTCAATGCCTGCCTTGGTTGCTGCTACAATTCTTCTTGCTAAAAAAGTCGTAATATCTCCTAGTAAATCTTCATACTTTGTCATTTGTTGCATCGTCTGTGGTGTTCCCCGAATATGCATCAACACAATCGGCACACCTAGACTCGCAACTGTCGGCAGCATCTCTGAATCAAATGTACCGCCAGAAATATCATTAACAATATCTGCTCCAGCTTCTATTGCAGTTTTTGCTACAGCAGTTCTGGTTGTATCTACGGAGATAGGAATTGTAATCTCAGGTCGTAGCGCCTGTACTATCGGGATGACTCGCTCTAGTTCTTCGGCAAGAGTAATTTGCTCTGCACCCGGTCGAGTTGATTGTCCACCCACATCAATTATGTCAGCACCAGCAGCTACCATTGCTTGTGCTTGAGCTAACGCCGCAGAGATACTATTAAAATCTCCTCCATCACTAAAACTATCAGGTGTCACATTCAACACACCCATTAAATAAGTACGTTGCCTCCACTCAAAACAACGCCCTCGAATTGACAAATTACCAGACATACAAGCCTTTGCTCAGAGATGCTGCATGAAAATATAAGGTTTTATTCTTCTGACTTCTGACTTTGTTACACCCATTCCCTGGCAAAGCCAGGGAAAAGGCGTTGCACATGAGATTATTGATAGTTGACAATCCGAGCAAAACTTTCAGGTTCTAGACTTGCTCCTCCCACAAGCACGCCGTCAATTTCTGGTTGAGCCATGATCTCATCAATATTATTTGGCTTGACTGAGCCACCATATTGAATCGCAACATTGGGGTTTTTCAACTGACTGCGAATTAAGCCAATAATTCGATTAGCTTCTGTTGTTTCACAAGTGTCACCAGTACCAATTGCCCAAATCGGTTCATAGGCAATCACCAAATTATCTTGATCTACATTCACTAGACCTTTTTCTAGCTGAGTAGTAATTAGTGATTCAGTTTGCCCTGCATCTCGTTGTTGTTTAGTTTCCCCTACACATAAAACCGGGGTCAAACCATGTTTTTGAGCAGCTTTTAGACGTAGATTAACTGTCTCGTCTGTTTCACCAAAGAATTGCCGTCGTTCGCTATGACCGACAATTACATAACGGACTCCAATTTCTGTGAGCATGGGAGCGGCAATTTCACCAGTGTAAGCTCCAGAATCTTCCCAATGAACATTTTGCGCTCCAAGTTGTACACGGCTGCCATGCAAACTTTTAGACAAAATGTTTAAATCGGTGAAAGGAGGACACAATAATACTTCTCGCTCTTCGGGCGTTTCGTCTAAATAGGGCAGAAACCCTCGCAAGAAATCTTGAGTCTCTGCCTGGGTTTTGAACATTTTCCAGTTACCGGCAATAACAATTTTCCGCACAGGTGATGTAGTCAAATTCCTAACGCTAATAGATGCATTTTTCACTCTACTACTTTTTCGGATCAACCGATGCGATGAGAAAAGATGGCGTGACGGTACTCCACAGTATGGGACAAACAGACAAAATCATTAGTGAAAACTTCTCCTAAAAGACGTTAGGCTATGAATACAATTACCAGCTACCACGCTCTAGCGAAGTGATCAAGAATGAGTCTCTATGCCTTATAGTCAATTTACCATTGACAGGGTGAAACAAGACTTTCACCTGATGATTGTAGAGGGAGTGCGCTTTTTTCCTGACAATATTGAACCTGTGAATCCAAGTCCCAAACTGCAAGCTATTTTAGAGGATTTACCTTGGGCGATCGCAGTTGATACGGAAAAAGCACGTTCTGAGGTAATCATCAATCCTGTACTTTTGGAAGTGCGACGCATCCTGAATCAGCAAATCAGCGTTTTTTCTGGCGAAGAATTTAACGTTGATGTGAGTCTCGGACTTAACGTTGTATGCGACTTCCTCATCAGTCGTTCACCAGAACAACTAACAGTAGAAGCACCTGCAATTGTGATTGTTGAGGCAAAAAAATCGGATTTAAAATCAGGACTCGGACAATGTATTGCGGAAATGATGGCTGCACAACGCTTCAATGAAGCCAAGGGAAAGCCTATCACAGCAGTTTACGGTACTGTCAGCAGTGGAACACAATGGCGATTTCTCAAACTAGAAGGACAAACAGTGACAATTGATTTCAGCGATTATCCTCTTCCTCCTGTTGAGACAATTTTGAGTTTTCTGGTGTGGATGGTGAAAGCAGGTTGAACGAAGTGAAACCCCATCATACCAATGTCTTTGTGTGTTTACCTTTGACAAAATTAAGGCTATTATTCGTTATGCCCAACACTATTAATCCATTGTTCAGTACTAATCACATTACTAATAAAAGTTTCTTGGGCAACTAACGTAGCTCTGTGAAGTTCTTCATCAGTCGCAACACCTGCATCATTTTTGAAGCTAAGTGTTCCTGTAGCATCCGAAAGAAATTTGACGGAAAAACCCAGATGAGAAGCTTGCCTAGCTGTTGTGTCACAACACATTTGCGTCATATATCCAGTGATGACTACTGTATCAATTCCGTTATTTCTTAGCCAAGCCTCTAATTCCGTACCTGTAAAGCTTCCTGGGACATTTTTATCAATTAATAAATCGTATGGAAGTTGGGCAACTTCAGGGTGAAGCTGCCATTCTTGACTGCCCTTGCGAAAAATTGGAGTATCTTCTTGTGGTTGTGTGTGTCTAACAACAACAGTTGGTATACCTCGCTCATGAGCAATATTCATTACTTGTAAAATTTTGTCTAGACTTCCTGATGGATAAGTTATGGGTAATTTACCAGTAAAATATTCGTTCTGAACATCGATGACTAATAAAGCACTTGCCATAATGATTCTGCTCCAATGTAATTTTTTAACAACATAGCAACACCAAGAAAAACTGTGAGCAAAAATTTACCTAATGTTGTAATGATTAAATTATGGAGACAATCTCTGTATAAACCTAGAAATATCCTCAATCCATCTAGGTTAATAAAGTGCTGAGTAATTCAAGATTACCTCAGTAATTTTACTAATTTTTGTTGAGGGCGATCGCACCTCATCACACTAATGTATTTTCCTCTGGTTGAGATGCTAGTCTATGAAGACAATTTCCCTCAGATCCTGTAAAAAATAACTACGATTAAAAATGAGGTAAATCAAAAATCTCCGATTAACATGCCGTCTAAATTGCCAGAACCGCATCAAAATGACTCACATAACTGGGAGGAAGAACTCGATAGTGCCATTTTTAGCTTTGAAGACATTCAAGCGGAACTGAATTATAAACAAGCCCAAACAGCACTGCGAAACTTGGTAACTAATCTTGATCTCACACCACGAGAAAAAGCAGGATTAGAAACAGAACTGATAGATTTAGAAACCATGCTGGCAAAATTAGACCGTATGGTGGTACAGATTGCTGCTTTTGGCATGGTAGGACGGGGTAAATCATCTTTGCTGAATGCTTTGGTGGGACAACCAGTGTTTGAAACAGGCCCTTTACATGGGGTCACTCGTGCAGCACAGCGGGTTAATTGGAGTATTCACGAAGAATTAATTGGGACAACAGAACGGGCTTTGCGAGTCACTTTACCGAGTGTTGGTCAATCGCAAGTTGAACTAATTGATACTCCTGGGTTGGATGAAATTGATGGTGATACTCGTGCAGCCTTGGCAGAACAAATAGCAAAACAAGCAGATTTGATTTTGTTTGTCATTTCGGGCGACATGACTAAGATAGAACACCAAGCCCTGTCTCAATTGCGGGATGCGGGAAAACCGATAATTTTGGTGTTTAACAAAGTAGACCAATATCCTGAAGTTGATCGTATGGCAATTTATGCAAAAATTCGGGATGAAAGAGTCAAGGAGTTACTTACACCTTTAGAAATTGTCATGTCAGCCGCTTCACCATTGGTAAAGACAGCGGTAATTCGTCCTGATGGTAGTAGGGGTTTGCAGTTGCGTACCGGAAATGCCCAAGTAGAAGAACTGAAACTGAAAATATTAGAGATTTTGCAGCGTGAGGGTAAAGCATTAGTAGCACTTAACTCAATGCTGTATGCTGATACTGTAAATGAGTTACTAGTACAACGTAAACTGATCATTCGGGAACAGAATGCTAATCAGTTGATTTGGCAAGCTGTCATGACTAAAGCACTGGCGATCGCACTCAATCCTGTGACGGTAGTAGATATACTGAGTAGCATCGTCATTGATATTGCTTTAATTTTAGGTTTATCCAAACTCTACGCCATACCTATGACCGAAGCCGGTGCCGTAAAATTGCTGCAACGAATCGCCCTAAGTATGGGTGGTATCGGTGTTAGCGAATTACTAGCAAACTTAGGCTTAAGTGGTTTGAAAACTCTACTTGGGATCTCTGCCCCAGCGACAGCAGGCGCTACCTTTGCACCTTACGTCACAGTAGCATTAACCCAGGCAGGCGTAGCTGGTGTATCTTCTTACGGCATTGGACAAGTCACTAAAGCTTATTTAGCCAATGGTGCTACTTGGGGGCCAGAGGGGCCAAAAGCAGTTATTAGTAAAATTTTGGCTAATTTAGATGAAACTTCAATTCTCAACCGCATTAAAGATGAGTTGCTATTGAAGTTGAAAGTACAACGAAAGAAATAAGAGGTGTTTATCAAGTTAGGACTTACGCAATAACTCTCTGAAACTCTGATTTCTTCGTGTCGCGCCAGTGAGGGAGTCGGGAAACCCTTGCAAACTTCGGTGACTCAGCACTTTGCTATAAATCCTCAAAACGTTTGGATTTAGTATGCTCAGACAGAAATAACGGTGGTCTTTGAGCAGAGCGATGTCTACCGACAAGCCCTACGGGTTCGGGGGTTCGCAAGACGCTCGCAGGCTCGCTAACGCTGCGCTAACGACGGAACCGCCAAGACTGCGACCCCCTCACCGCTTCGCGTCTACGCAACTACGCTTCAGGATAAAATGAAGCTATTCGGCATGGGGCAAAGACATGACTCAAGCATTACCGACTGCTGCCCAACAACTGGCAGAAGATACTCTAGCCTTTCCGCCAGCAGATTTATGGAGCGA
Organism: Nostoc sp. CHAB 5844; assembly: GCF_020829595.1. GTDB lineage: Bacteria > Cyanobacteriota > Cyanobacteriia > Cyanobacteriales > Nostocaceae > Nostoc_B. Next base: position 90,214 of record NZ_JAIVFW010000005.1, on the reverse strand, counting down.
CGAACCCCCTTTGGAAAGTGATTTGCACCGCGACCAGATTGATTTGTTGATTCGGCTGATTCGTTGGATTTGCCGCGATCGCCAGGATGTCTATGTCGCTGGCAACTTAACGGTTTACTATAGCCCCAATCAAAAAAAATCCGAAGACTTTCGCGGGCCTGATGTGTTCGTTGTTCTAGGTACACAAAATCGCTCTCGTCGCAGTTGGACGGTCTGGCATGAAAATGGTAAATACCCCAACCTAATTGTAGAACTGCTCTCTGACTCAACGGCGGCTGTTGATCGCGGCGAGAAAAAAGAGATTTACCAATCAGTTTGGCGAGTTCCGGAATATTTTTGGTTCGATCCAGTCACCTTAGAGTTTCAGGGTTTCCAGCTGGTACGGGGGCAGTATGAAGCGATCGCGCCCAATGCCCAAGGCTGGCTGTGGAGTGATGAGTTAGGCTTGTATTGGGGGATTGATGGTCAGAAGTTAAGGTTGTTCACATCAGGCGGAGGATTAGTACCCTTGCCAGAAGAGGATGCGATGCAGCAAGCTGAACAAGAACGACAACGAGCTGACCAAGAACGACAACGGGCTGATCAAGAACGACAAGCTCGATTAGATGCGGTCTCCCGATTGCGATCGCTGGGACTAACACTAGAACAAATCGCCGAGGCATTGAGCCTGTCCGAGGTGGAAGTGCGATCGGTGATGGAGCAAGATTAAACTTCAAATTATTTGGCACATCATCGACAATCAGAATAATGCCATTATCAAACAGGTTTGTAACGCAATTGTTTCGATGTCATGGAATTTGGAGAAAATGTTGTCATATAGTAATTCGTAATTCGTAATTTGGATTCATACAAGAGTTCTAATTCAAAGGCTCTATAATAGTTCGCAAGCCGTTACTTGTGAGATTTTTTAACATTTCATCAGCGTTAGAGCGATTGCTAAATACTCCCGCTTGCATGACTTTACGCCCTTGCCAGATGGTAGAAAATGCACCAGGGGCAACAAATCGCACTAATTCTTGTTCTTTTTCGGTTGCTACTTCTACGATGACGCGGTAACGTGTGCCTCTGTCAGGTTGTAAATAACTTTGAGTATAAGCAGTTGTATTAGTTTGGGGAACTGGGACTTTTTGCAGATTGCGAGTATTGCCAAGGGGAACATTACCGTTGGGAACTGGTAAAAGGGCGGTATTAGCTGGAGAAGTAACTTCTGTGCTGGGTATAGTCAAGGCTGATGCTTGACCTCGACTGGGTAATGCTGCTGCTGGTTGGATGACGGAATTGGGTGCGGTAAATTCAATGGTGTTAGTGTCAATCTGCACGTAATTTAACTGTGGAGATGCTGGTTGCAGGACTGGCAGTGGTGTTGTTTTAGGTGGGGTAGTAACTTGAGTGCTTGTTGATGGCTGTTTTCCTACTAAGCTGCTGGGAATAGGAAAGCCACCCGTGGGAGGAGTGAGTGGTTGTGGATGAGATTTCGGAGTAATGGGTTTGGTGGGTAATGTTGCGACTGGATTAGGAGTTTGAGGGACTTCAGGTGCAGAGAAAGTTATTTCTTCGTTAGCAGGAATTGCTGAGATGACTTTACTCGGTGTAGTTGGTGGAGAGTTATCACTAACAGGGGTAGTTTGAGCGTTAAGATCAACTTTGCCTGCGATCCGGTTGTTAATTAAAGTGTTGCCTGTTGCGGCGATCGCTTGTTGAGCAGCACTGGCGTTAATATCATAGCGAGCATTATTTTGAAATTCGTTACCGCCAGCTTCTGTAGCTGTACCTAAGTCTGGCATGGCTTGGGCGATCGCAACTAAACCATCTTCTTGACTATCTGCAATTAAATTATTTCGGAAAATCGGACGTGCCTTTCCTTGGACTAAAATTCCAGAACGATTGTGCTGAATTTGATTACCTATAACTACAGGAGCCGCATTTTGGGTAATATTTACCCCAAAACCTGTTTCTTGAAAAATATTCTCCTGCACCTTCGCCTGAGAACTACCGCTGAGAGTGATACCGTTGGCTCCGTTGCGATAAAAATAATTTTTATTAACTGTGGGTGCGCCGTTACCACTGACAGCAACACCATCTTGGGTATTTCCAGTAAATGTATTTTCCGAAATTATGGGATTGCTCGATTCAACCCACAAACCATAACCACGCGGATTAGAATTAGTGACTGTCACACCTGTTAATCCAGCTTGGTTTGCGCCAACAATAGTCACATTTTGCCCACCAAAGCTGCGACTGAGGTATACACCACCTCCTTGAATCGTAATTCCGCTGCCTTTGTTAGTTGCATCACCTTGGATGGAAATACCATGGCGTAGTATTAATGGAAACGTTTCTCCGGTTTCTGTACTGTAATTGCCAGGAGTTAGCATGATCACTGTATTGCTTGTGGCAACTCGCAGAGCATGAGTAATGGTTTTGAATGGGGTGCGATCGCTACCATTGCCTGTGGTGTCATCCCCGATACTTGGGTTGACAAACAGTACATTAACCTGAGAAAGTGTTCTTTCACCCAGGGGCATTCGATCTGGTATAGATGGCATTTGAGCAACGACACTACTGTTGATTGCCAGCCAAGTTAAGCCTGCCACTCCCATACCAAGCGTACAAAGCAAAAGTGAGTAACCAAAAGCGATAGGTATAGCTAAGTTCAAGGATGGATGTGGTTGATCAGATGCTCTTAGCTTGAGCGCCAGTCTACGATGTTGACCAGACACATTGGGGGAAACCATTTTTACAAAACTCCTGAGAAATAACAATAAAGTCTTATACCCTTAGACAGTAATATGTCGATAATGTTACCCACAATATTGACCTATTGGCTATTTTGAAGACAAAGTAATTAATGAAGGAACTGTCAAAGATGAAAGGTAAAGGCTGAAAGATGAAATTACTTTTTGGGAAGCCACCCAAAGGGTGTCTACATACTTCAGACTTCACACTTCAGACTTTTCTCTTCTTAATACCTCTTGCTTAGTAAATTAACGATGCTAATAACATTGCACATATGAAAGAGGCTGACTATTATGAAAGCACTAATGGAGTTGTGGTAATGGTCGAGCCGTATAGCCAAAAAGAGCAAATACAGCAAGTTGTTTACCGCATATTAGATGCTAATTTAGACCGCGCTCGTGAAGGTTTACGCATCATCGAGGAGTGGTGTCGTTTTGGTTTGAATAATGCTCAGTTAGCGGGGGAATGCAAATACCTGCGACAAGAGTTAGCCAAATGGCATACAGCGGAAATACGGGCGGCACGAGATACACTAGGGGATGCCGGCACTGATTTGTCGCACCCTCAAGAAGAACAACGCTCTAGTATTAAATCGTTATTGCAAGCTAACTTTTGCCGTGTTCAAGAAGCATTGCGGGTGCTGGAAGAATACGGCAAGTTGTATCACCTAAATATGGGGAAAGCGTTTAAGCAGATGCGCTATCGGGTTTACACCCTAGAAAGTAGTTTGATGGGTTATCAACGTCATCAATTATTGTGGCGATCGCATTTATATTTAGTCACATCCCCCTCAGAAACTTTGTTGGCAACGGTAGAATCTGCACTTAAAGGTGGATTAACTTTGGTGCAGTACCGCGATAAAAATTCTGATGATACTGTGCGGCTGGAACACGCGACAAAACTACGGCAGCTATGTCATACTTACGGCGCTCTGTTGATTATGAATGATCGCGTAGACTTAGCTTTAGCAGTAGATGCCGATGGCGTACATCTAGGACAACAAGATATGCCAATCGCTATGGCTCGGCAATTATTGGGGCCACAACGCATCATCGGTCGTTCTACTACTAATCCCGAAGAAATGCAAAAAGCCATTAGCGAAGGTGCAGATTATATCGGTGTCGGCCCTGTTTACGAAACTCCGACAAAATTAGGTAAACCTGCTGCTGGCTTGGAATATGTCCGGTACGCTGCCCAAAATAGTCCTATACCCTGGTTTGCCATTGGCGGCATTGATGCCAATAATATCAATGATCTCATTGATGTAGGCGCAGAACGGGTAGCGGTGGTGCGATCGCTCATGCAAGCGGAACAGCCAACTCTAGTTACTCAATACTTGCTGTCTCAGCTAAAGCGTGTCAAACCGCAACCAGAAATCATCCAAAATTAAGTGCTGAGTGCTGAGTGCTGAGTAAAAAATACTAGTTCCTAGTTCCTAGCCTCTAGTCCCTTTTTCATAATGTTATGTCCGAGCAAATTACCTTTCAGGTAAATGGAGAAACCCGCAGTTGTCCATCTCCATCGTTGTTACCTGATTTATTGCAACAGTTGGGTTTCAATCCGCGTTTAGTGGCGGTGGAGTATAACGGGGAAATTTTACATCGTCAATTTTGGTCACAAACTATCGTACAGCCAGGCGATCGCTTGGAAGTTGTCACCATTGTCGGCGGTGGTTAATTTTCTTGATAAAGCATCCGGTGAAGAGTTTTGCGCCTAGCTAATTCTTTACCTTTGCGACCGAGTTGTTCGCGCAATTGCTGGTCTTGACACAAGCGCTTAAAGGCTTGAAAAACTTCATGCCCAGATTTAGGGTTAACTAGTATACCATTTTCTTCGTGACTCACTACTTCAATCACCGAACCTAAACGAGAGGCAATTACAGGCTTACCAAAGTAACTTGCCTCTAGATATGCCACACCAAAACCATCAATAAACCTAGCTGGGGAATCATTCAAAGTCAGCATGGCAAAAATATCACAAGCAGCATAGTAGCCTGCTAACTCGCTATCAGGTACGTGGCCTGCAAAGTGTACCCGCTGGTCTACGCGCAAGCGCTGTGCTAAAGTTTTCAGTTCCGACTCACAAGCACCTTGACCACACAGTATGTAGTGAACGTCTACCCCAATAGTCAGCAATAATGGTAAATTCTCAATCACCCGCTCAAAGCTTTGATGTTTCTCCAGTCTTCCCACAGAAAGAATCACCACTGCTGTTTCGGGAATGTTGAAAGTCTGACGCACCTGCACCCGTAAATCATCAAGATTGCTATGATTTGTACCTAAACTAAATTTCTCTGGTCTGACCACAGGTTGAATTACATGGGTAGGCGTTTGGATACGGAAAGTGTTTCTGAGATAATCTCTTGTAAAAGAACTGTTACAAACAATGCCTGTGGCGCGTGTCAGTGTTAACTTAAAAAGCGATCGCCCTACCGGGTTGCCTAATACTGTGCGAATATCATGACCATGCAAATAAATAAAAAAGCGGATTGGTAACAGATAGCTCAATAATAACAGCGAAGGAAATTCGTAGCCGTGACCCCATTCTATATAACGATAGTGATAGCGAAAATAGAGTTTGATCGCTAGCACAAATGACCAAAATAAATTAATCAGAGGCTTGAGAAGATTCCCTAAAAACTCTCCTAGCCAGTATTGAAAATTTGGCCAGCGATAGATAGGAAACTGTTGAGTCTCGTCAAATTTTTTATCGCCTGCACAACTAGCAGCTAAAACAATAATCCGCTCTGGATCTTGAAGACAACGATTATAGATATATTCGCCAATTACCGCCTCTTTTGGTAAGAATAGACGCGATATCACTAAAATATCTGGACATGAGGTTTTTTCTCTAATATTTGTTGCTAGTTGAGAAATATGTTCCATGTTAATTTCGGTAACTTTAACTCAAAAAATTTGTAATTGTGCATACTAAAGTTAAGTAAAAGTGCCGCTGAGAAGTTAGCTGTTATCAATGGTAGTTACCAACTTATTAGCGCCTTTATTTATTGATATTGCTGTCAGCCAAAATTTACCCTCAGTCTTGATATTCCAGCAGAATCAAACATAATCGCTTAATACAGCCATCCCATATAGGTCGTGAACAAAAATCATGATAACGAACCGCAAAGGACGAGGCAGTGCGTTGGGGAGACAGCACCGTGGTGTTAGCGCAGCGTTAGCGACGTAGGAGCGTCGGCAACGCGGTCTTGGGGGTTTCCCCCATGAGCGATTGCCGAAAGGCTCTGCCACGCCAGTTGCTACAACGCTTGGAACCCCCCTTCGGGTTCCAGTTCCGTGACTGTCGGCAAAGCCGACGACACTTGCTTCCACGCTCTTAACCCGCGCAACGCAGTGTCTCCCCAACGGACTGCTCACCGCAACGCACTGGCTCGACTTGAGGTGACTGTCGTCGGCTCTGCCGACTTGAAGCAACTGCCGTGCTAAGTACACAAAGAAAGATAAGAAAGAAGGTGTTCACAAACAATTTAGGATTGCTATAGTAGTTTTAATTACCAATAACTTACTGAAGTTAGAGCAAGTAAATATTACTACTTCTAGTTATTGTGGTAATAAATTTGCTCTTCTAATTCTGCTTTATCTTGGTGCTATTTCTACTATATGTGGAATAGCAATTTATTTCTATCTTGCCATTGGGTAAATTATGAGCTATGTGTTTAATTTCCCTCTGATAACATTTTAGCCAATCGAGATGGTGAAGAAAGCGAAACGGAGTTTACTTGTAGTAGTTTGTACTTGGTAATGGGTAAAATAATTCTGGCATTCTTTAACATAACTTTTGCCCATTTGTCGCTTACCCAAATTCAAAATTTAAATTACTTTCAATGTTAAACAGCTATATTTTTTGTCAATTTTTTTTTTACAAACTGTAATTAATTTTGACTGATAAAATAGATTGACATTCTTAATTACCACTCTGTAGTACCAGGCTGAGAGAAACATCATTCTCAATTCCTCTTTTTTGAGTGAAGGCATTAACAAGCTTTAAAAAATATTTTAAAACATTAAAGATAGAAATTTGATTGTTGTTTATGTGAAGCGTTTGTTAATTATATATTTTGGTAACAAATGACTCAATTTAGAAATCTTATATAAAAAATAATCAGCCAAAAGCCACTAATTATAGCTTAAAAAATTGCTCATATAAGACTCATATTTGATTTGTGAAAAAACTTAAGTAAATATTAAGTAGGGTGTGTTATGGCTTTAGCCTAACGCACCGAGACATAACACTGTGCGTTAGTGACGACTTGCCCTGAGCGTAGCTGAAGGGTTGACTATTGACTCTCATACCAGAAGATAGGTGTGCCAGTTGCGTAAGTCCTGGCAAAACTGAATTCTGATTCCTGAGTTCTGAATTCTGCTGCAACATCCGGCCTTCCACCTTTCGCCTGATTTTGCGGCAATCATTAATTGATCCCAAAGTTCCTACTATCAAGCATAAGTTTCAAGGTACGGTAATCTACTACAGAAATCCCCCCTCCGTCTGCTGTGTACCTAGGATAAGACGCGGTAAATTGAAGATGTAGCAACAAATAATGATGTTACAAAAAGCTACTGCCAAATAAATACTCGCTTACTAGTCGCGGGCTGGCATCAGCTACATACCGCAAAAATCCTATCAGCATAGGATGAAATATCAGCAATAAAATTTTTCAAGCGACTGTGTTATGCGTAAAAAACTACAACAAACCATCAAACCACTGTTAAAAACTTTCTTTGTCCTCAGTCTGGTGTTAGCTTTAGCGCTAGGTCATGCTGACGGAGCATTAGCTGCCCGCAGTGGTGGTCGTATTGGCGGCGGTTCTTTTAGAGTACCTTCTAGCCGCACCTATACACCGCGTACTTATGCACCTCCTGGTGGCGGTGGATATTATGCTCCTTATCCTGGTGGTGGTTTTGGCTTTCCTTTCCTACTTCCTTTTTGGGGTATTGGCGGCGGATTTGGCGGTCTATTTACAATTTTAATTTTTATTGCGATCGCTAATTTCCTAATTCAAAGTTTCCGTCGTGCAGGTAGTGGCGGAGTTGAAGAAGTCGGTTATGGCAGCAACCCCAATGTTTCAGTAACTCGTTTGCAAGTTGGGTTGTTAGCTCAAGCTCGTGATTTGCAACCTGAACTCAACAAAATAGCTGAACTTGCTGATACTAACTCTCCCGAAGGCAGAGCAGCAGTTCTGCAAGAAACGAGTCTCGCTTTACTCCGCCATCCAGAATACTGGGTATATGCAGGCGGTGGCACACAACAAGCTAAGTTAAATTCTGCTGAAGGTCAGTTTAACCGTTTAGCATTGGCAGAACGCAGCAAATTTACTGAAGAAACACTTTCTAACGTTAATAACCAACTAAAAGCGGCTCTTGCTCAAGAAGCTTTGCCTGCTAGTGGTGAACTCGACAACCCAACTCGTTTAATTAGCGAAGGCCCTGGGGAATACATTATCGTTACCTTATTGGCAGCAACCCTAGGCAAGTTTGAAATTTCAGCTATTAACACCACTGATGACTTACGTCAAGCTTTGCGGCAAATTGGTAGCATTCCAGGTGAGCAACTGTTAGCAATTGAAGTTCTGTGGACTCCCCAAGCTGAAGGTGATACCCTAACTTCCGATGATTTGTTAGCAGAGTATCCTGATTTGAAACTAGTGTAATTGAATCACGATAATTGCATTTTAGAACCCGCCCAAGATGGTGAATCCATTTTGTCAGCGGGTTTTTTCATGGCTATAGCTGTAGTTACTTGAAGAAGAATCCAGAAGTCAGAATTCAGAATCATATCATGTCCGGTGAAAGACTGATCATTAAGGCAGCTTCAGGTGCAGAGGGGCAGGGGAGCAGAGGGGAGGACATGATATTAGTGGGGGTTTTAAACCCGTTTATTCATCCGCTGCTTCGCACCCAATTTAATTCCCAATTCTGGCGACTGACTCTTCGAAAAGCTCAGGGCATCGCACCTTTATTCTGTTTTGATAAATTAGGATATTTTGAAAGCGTCAATATCAGGAGTAGTTGTTTTACCTCCTGCCTCTTGGTCACTGAGCGAAGCCGAAGTGTACCTCCTGCCTCCTGCCCTCCTAAATCATTGAATTTAGCTCTTACTTTTGAAAGAATCTAACCACTCTTTAACTTGTTCGCGGGCAATATCCCGGCCGCCAAGACCAAAAGCCAGAGCAATAGCAACAGCGATCGCACCGAGTAATAATCCAAATGCTAAATTTACAATATCGCTGGCAACACCAATTTGTTGTAATGCCATAGCCGAAACTAAAGTAATAATAGAAATTCTGGCTACTTGAGCTAAAATTTTAGATTGGCGATCGCCAGAACTGCTAATCAAACTAAAAGCCAGATTTGCCAAAAACAAACCTACAGCAAACACAATCAATCCTGCCAGAATCCGCCCCAAAATAATTAAAATGCCAGTGACTAATGTTGTTAAGGCAGGAATATTTAAAATATTCACTGCTGCTACTGTGGCAAATAGCATGATGCCGACTAAAGTAATAATGCCAGCAATTTCTGAGGGTGTGCGGAGTGGTGCTAATGGTTCAGTTTCTGTGTAGATTGCTTGCCTATTAGGTGATGGTAAACCGAGCGCTGCAAAAATATTATTAAAGCCTAAACTAGTCAAAATACTAGTGACTAAATCTGCAACAAAGCGCCCGACAAAAAAGGCAATAATTAAGATGGCTGCGGCTGTAAAAACAGCAGGTAAAGTATTCAGAATCTGTTGCAGCATGGTAATTGCCGGCACAGATATGGCTTCAATTTTTAGAGCATTGAGAGCAGCGATCGCCACAGGAATCAAAATTAAAACATAGACGATTGTGCCGATGATTGTCGATAAAGACTGTGCGCCCATTGCCGACGAAAGCCCAAACCGACTACCTAAATAATCTATGCCAGTTGTTGCCAAAAGATTAGTTACAATCCGGCGGACAATATTAGCTAGAAACCAGCCTAATACCGCAATTAAAATTGCCGCCAAAATATTAGGTAAAATCGACAGAATCTCGGTAATCAGTGCTTGTACAGGTAAAAGAGCCTGCCTAAGTCCGAGAGTATCGAGAACAGGGGCGAGAAACAGTAGAAAGATAAACCAATATAAAGCACTAGCGATCGTCTCACTCAAAGAAATGCGATCAAGGCTGATATTATCTGTGGGTGTTTCTTGATTTAAACGCTCATCTAGTTTGAGTGCTTGCAATCCCCGCAAAGTTACAATTTTGACAATACTGGCTAAGACCCAAGCCACTCCTAAAAGAACTCCTACACCTACCACTTTTGGTAAAAAGCCAATCAGTTGGTCAAGAAAACTATTGAGTGGTCGAGAAGCTACTTCTAATCCTAGCGCTTGTAATACAGCTACTACAGTCAGTAAAATGATGCTCCAAAAGACCAAACTAGAGATTAACTTCTCTACTTGGGGAACATCTCTGCGTCCCGTCACCCCTGCCGCAATGCGATTATCAATGTTCGTGCGATTCAGGATTCCTCTTGTAACTGCGGCAATGCTGGCAGCAATTAGTATACCTACCAATAAAATTGCTGTTGCTCCTAGCAATCTTGGTGTATACAGCATCACTTGTTGTCCAATTCCTTGCAGATCCGCAATTCCTTGGTTTACGCCTGGTTGATCTAGTGGCAGATTAGGTGATTGTCCTAAAAATTGCTGCCACTTTATCAATAAACACATATCTATCAACCGGGTTATTCCTGGCCAAGTTGTGTTCATGGTTTTCTGGAATTAAGGTTACGTATTCGCTAAAAATACTGGTTAACTCAGTAGAGTAGATTTGATGATGCAAAATTACACTCTAGTAAAACAAAGCAAAAGTAAAAAGTAAAAAGTAAGAATGCTCCTACCTCAAACTTTTAACCATTGTCGATGGTCTGCTTATTTTCGCCAAGTTGTGCTAGTGAGTTTACGCGTATTTTGCGTATCAATTTACCAGTAAATATATATAGGCAACTGATTGATCAGCTAATTTGTTACAAATGAAAAAATATTTTGAATTTTAACTAGGGATTTTTCTTGAGTAAGAATACGGTTTTCTGTCACATGAATGTAGCGTGCGGACAACAGCCATTTTTGAGTTAATCTAAGGGCAGCAACAGGATTAGCAATTTGGCATGAACCAATTTTTTGAACAATCAATTCAAATTAACGCCACAGCAGCGGTTGTAGAGCGCTGTATTACCGATTTAGCGCTGATGCATCGCTGGCTGAATCCTGTGTTACGTTGCGAACCTGTGGGTGAGGTTTGGAGTACTGATGTAGGTAGTCAAAGTCGCTTTGTAATTCAAATCCCGCTTGTTAAACCGACTTTGAAGAGTGTTGTCGTAGAAAGACAACCTGGTTTAGTTGTTTGGGAATTTCAAGGATTTTTTCAAGGACGCGATCGCTGGGAATGTCAACCAGTAGAAAAGGGGACACGCTTAGTCAACCGTTTTGAGTTTAATGTTCCTAACCCTATAGTCAGTTGGGGATTCAACAATTTTGCCGCATCTTGGACAAAGGAAGATATGCAAGCTCAACTGCGTCGCCTCAAACGTGTGGCTGAAGAAGTACAAATTAGTCAATAGTCAACTAAACGATGAAGTTTGAAGTCTGAAGTCTGAAGTTGTATCCTTCATCCTTGAAACTTAAACTTTTCTGTCCGTACCTCCGTGTACATTTGTCCTAACATCTCTAAGTTTACTTAAACTATCTCCGTATACCTCCTTTCTCTGTTACGCAAATGCGCTGATGCTCAAATTGCCCATCTTCATAAATTCAGCAGAATCACGGTTACGTTGAATTGGGGTTCTGATCAAAACTGCCAATATCCAGTTTATTAGGGTGCAACTATGACAAGCCCTGCGATGAGATTTATTAGAGTCAATCTGGAAATGGCAAGAGAAGTCGCCCACAAATGGGAGCAAGCTTCTTACAGTCAAACCAGCGCTTACTGTTTGGATATTTTAAAAGAACTAGGATTTCCTAGTGCTGAACTTCCTATGAACTTACAAACTCGTGAAGAACAGTTAAATTTCATCGCAGGCTTTGCTTCTTATGCGTTTGGGGAGGTACAAAATGTCCAAGGCGCTAATTGATGAAATTGCTAATGAGCCAGAATGGGCAGAAGAGGCTGCTATACCAGCAACAGACAGGGAGTTATTGCTGTTAACCGAAAGAATTTCTAGTTTTGATATTCCCATTCAGGTTTTTTTACAAGCTGTGGCGATCGCTGCTTACGATCGTGCTTCGGCTTTTCGTTATGCTGATAACTATTTAATGAGTCATAAGCAGAATAAGCGAAAAAACTTACGTGTTTTCAAGTCTTTGCGTAATTTTGAAAATAATTGAAATTAATACATACCCACACCTTGCCCCTCTGAGAGTATCGTAAGAGGGGCTTTGTTTTTGTTTTAAAGGGTCTAGAGGCTAGGAGTTAGAGACACTGGAGGCTAAAAATTAGGATGCTTGGCTGAGAAATCTTTCCAGCTAGTCACTTATGATCAAAACTTACAACCAAGCATAAAAAATTTATTCTCTAGTCCCTAGCCTCTAATCCCTAACCTCTCTTTCCCAGACAGTTCAACAGATTAAGAAACGATTGTAAATAGCACCCCAAAATTAGGTAAAATGTAGTGCCATTGCGCCAGCAGTTCTCATGACCTCATCTGCCTCGTTTGACACATTAGAGTCTCTGCAAGCGGATATCGCTGAATTAATCGATCGCTTACCGACTTTAAAACATCGGCAATTCATCCAACAGGCACTTGCTACTATAATCCGCTTGGGTAGTAGTGACATTGATCGTCTCGATTGGAAAATATTGTCGTCTGCTTTAGCGGATATGGAGCGAGGCTTCGAGCTATTTTACAACTACCGACACGTCCGTAAAATAACTATCTTCGGTTCAGCCCGTCTATCATCTGAATCGCCAGAGTACCAGATGGCGCTTGAGTTTGCTCGTATTGTGTCTCAGATGGGATTCATGGTGATGACAGGTGGTGGTGGCGGTATTATGCAGGCGGGTCACGAAGGTGCAGGACGAGAAAATTCCTTTGGTTTGAACATTCAGCTACCATTTGAGCAGCAAGCAAACCCCTTCATTGAAGGCGATCCTAAACTGATTAACTTTAAGTATTTTTTCACTCGCAAGCTGTTCCTTCTCAAAGAAAGTGATGCAGTTGCTTTGTTTCCCGGTGGATTTGGCACTCAAGATGAAGCCTTTGAGTGCATGACCTTAAGCCAGACTGGCAAATTTGGCCCTGTACCTCTAGTTTTAATCGACCATCCAGGTGGCGATTATTGGCGGTCTTGGAGCGATTATATTGATCAACAACTGGTGCAGAAAGGTCTGGTCAGTCCAGAAGACCCCTGCCTTTATACAGTCACAGATAACTTGGAAGTAGCTTGCAATGCCATCACGCGTTTTTACAAAGTTTATCACTCCAGTCGCTACGTTAGTAATCAGTTGGTGATTCGCCTAAGTTGTGAATTATCAGATACTGAAGTTGAGCGACTTAATAATGAATTTAGTGACATTTTAGTAAAAGGACGGATTGAAAAAACTCAGGCATTACCTCAAGAAGGTCAAGATGAAACTTCCGATTTACCTCGCTTAATTTTGCACTTCAATCAACGCGACTTAGGGCGTTTATATCAGATGATTTCCACTATTAACCAAATGGGTAGCCCTTCCCAAGAAGAGATAGCACATCCAGAAAGAAAGTAGCACCAAGATTGAATGATTAAATTGTGCGTTATTTGCTACCCTTCAGGAAGTTGTGCTGAGCTTGTCTAAAAATTAGCTGATTGTGAGGAGCAGGCGTTTACCAATGACACTACGCGATCGCGTTCAAGAACTACTGGATTTTCAAAAAACAAATCCAACTGTAGAGCAACTATACGAAGAATTTTATGATGAAAACGTCGTTGTTCAAGAAAACTTACAACCGCCACGAGTTGGACGCGCACTGAGTATTGAGCGGCAAAAACAAATGAATGCCAATGTCAAAGAAGTACATGATTTCAAAATTGGTGCTGTGCTGGTAGATGGCGATCGCTCCGTCATTCAAATGCGAATTGAAATCACCAGTATTGACGGTTATCACATTCTCATTGAAGAATTAGGTTTGCAAACTTGGAAGGATGGAAAAATCATTCAGGAACAGTATTTTTACGATCCTATTAATATTCAAGGTAAGGCTAAAGAAATTAACGACATACATTAAATTTTTGGCAGTCAAGCAGCTAAAATCGCTAAACTTAAGGCAAATTCGGGTTGATTTTTGACTAACCATGTCTCAATTCGCTCCAGTGCATCTGTTAAAAGTGACATAAAAAGTCCAGTAAGTGTAACTATAGGAGTCCGGTTTGATTTCTGAAAAAATCTAAGTATCTGTAGTGGACTGTTTTAGCTGAAACAGTCCACTACTGGCGTGGCAAGGCTAAAGTTGTGCATTAGCCGTAGGTTGGGTTGAGCATCAGCGAAACCCAACCTACATTTTTTTGCTACGTATATTTCAAAAATCAAATAAGAGTCCTATATATAATTCCCCAACTTAAAAGACTAAAAACTTTAATAAGAAAAACTGAATTGACTTGGAAATTTTTTAGGTTAAATTATGTAGGCGTTGCTATAAATATTAGTATTTGCTATTTGCAGGAACGCCAAAGTAAAAAATCAATTGTCAAGTCAAATAAGTAACAAATAAAAAAAGCTTCTACCTACTACCAGATTAGAAACAGACCAGTTATGATTACCCAATGCTGATTAGCATAAAAAAGTTTGTATATTAGCACAGTAAATCACAAAATACATCTTAGAAGTTGGGGAGTGAGAAATGCTGGAATTATTAAGTTCGGGTTTGGTTTCTCTGTGGCTGGAAATGGCCGGGGTGGAAATCAAGCCTTCTGATGCTTTAGAAGCATTGGCTGGGCAAGTAAACCCTGGCTTGGTTCTGGCTTCTGATCCTAATCCTACTGGGGTGAACACAGTACAACAATACTTACAAGGACTAATCAAATCTAAATTAGTCGCCCAAAATTTAGCCGAAAGTCAGGGAATTTGGTTACAGTCTGGGCCAATACTCATGGCAAATCATCAAGGTACGATACCTCTGCCTGCTGCTTCTTTAACCAAGATTGCGACTTCTCTGGTTTCTTTGAAAACTTGGGGGCCAGACCATCAATTTGAAACTTTGATTGGGACTACGGGGCCTGTAGTTAACGGTGTATTGCAAGGTGATTTGGTAATTGCTGGTGGTGGCGATCCGATGTTTGTGTGGGAAGAAGCGATCGCTCTTGGCAATACACTCAATAAAATGGGCATTAAGCAAGTAAAAGGCAATTTGCTCATTACAGGCAATTTTGCGATGAATTTTCAGCGTCACCCGCTACTAGCTGGTCAAATGGTTAAGCAAGCGCTGAATTATAAAAGTTGGACTCGTCCGGCAAATTACATCTACTCCATCATGCCCAAAGGCACACCCAAGCCGGAAGTGGTAATTATAGGTACTGTCAAAGTTACAGAACAGCCTCCCCAACCAACTTTGCTGGTGCGTCACAAATCATTGCCCTTGCGTCAATTGCTCAAGGAAATGAACGTTTACAGCAATAACGAAATGGCACAGATGTTGGCAGAATCAGTCGGCGGCGCAAGTGTAGTGCAAACAACGGCTGCTCATCTTGCCAGAGTACCTGAGTCAGAAATTCAATTAATCAATGGTTCTGGACTCGGCCCAGAAAATCGGATTTCTCCTAGGGCTGCTTGTGCAATGTTAATGGCAATTCAACAGCAAGCAGCTGCACACGGACTGAATTTGGCAGATTTGTTTCCCATGTCTGGGTTTGATCATCGAGGAACATTACATAGCAGACATATGCCAGTTGGTACTGTGATGAAAACTGGCACTCTCCGTGATGTCAGTGCTTTAGCTGGTGTTATCCCAACACGCGATCGCGGTTTGGTTTGGTTTGCTATCCTCAACCGTGGCCCCTTCGTATCCAATTACCGCCTAGAACAAGACAAATTGTTACAAAGTCTTGTCAAACAATTAGAAGTCGCACCCGCAGTTCCTACAGCTATTACGCCGCATTCACCTGCTAACTCTTTACCAGAGCTAGGCGCTACTAGTCGGAATGAAATTCTGTTTAGAGGTTAGGCTCTAGAACACCGTAGAGCATCTTTTTACCTAATTACCTGTCATCTTCAACAAAGCAAAAATTTGCTCTACGGATAACTCTCAGTCAATTTCCTTTAGAGTTAGTAAGCGATCGCTACTATTGGTCACAGAGCAAATTAGTAAGATTACCTGTGTGATTAAAATTTATTCACAAATGAGATCGCCCTATTAAATTACCACAGACAAACCAGCTATCCTTCTTGACTCAGAAATGTTCATTGATTGTCAGTAACAGCCCATTCCACAAGTTTTTTGCCGAAAAGATAATTCTTGTACCATTCCTGTTGATTTTTTATTGCTGTTTTCAGATTTTTCAGTTTTTGTTGCTGATTCTGGTCGTTAATGTCTGCGGCTTTTTCTAAAGATAATGCTCTGTCATAAACTTGCTGAATTGTCGGTTCCATCGGATCGTGTGTACCACTTATGTACCCATCTTCTTGGTCTAGCTTCTTCCAAGCATGACCACCTTTCATCTGAGGCAAAGCATTAACTTGTTGGATGAGTCCATCTACATCTTTGTTACCAGATTCTCTATGAAGTTGATCAACATTTTCGCCACTTCTAACAAGATCTCCTTGCTTGGAGTTACCTCCAATTCTGATCTGCTGTAGTTGGCTGGCAAACTGAAGAGCTACATTTTTGCTCTTGAGATAGTCAACAACCTTTTTGGGAGTATGTTCTAAACTACCTTGTGATCCAATTCCCCCAGAAGCTATGTAAGCATTAATTTGTCCAACAATACCATTAATCTGAGTCTCCATATCGTTCAACATACCATCGATCATCTCAGGAATATTATTATCCCCATCTATATGTGTGAGAGCATATATAATTTCGCCTTCCTGGTTACTAGCAGACATAGCTAAACCGGTGCAAGTTGCGGCTCCTGTTGTTACCAATCCATTGATTTTATTGAAGCTTTTTGTGACATGATAATAACTTTGAGGTACGACTATATCATTAGCCATTGCATTTTTATCTTTGTCGCTTAAAGTGTTTTCCGTTTTGGCAGCTAGTTCACAGGCTTCTGTAAAATCTTCTTTGTTTGTAGCTGCTTTATATGCATCATAATCCTCATGTCCTTTAATTTTTGCCATCCTGTTCAGAGTGGTTTTGATCGAATGCCACCTCAATTTATACTTCTTTTGAAACTCAGTTTCTTCCTGATCTGTAATTCTTTGAATTTGTTTTTCGGCTCTGCCAATAGATACTGTTTCTCTGTTAAGTCTTTGACTATCTTCTGATTTTTGGACTTTTCCTGAGCCAGTTTGTTGCACTACATGAGTCAATTCATGAGCAAGCAATTCCTGTCCGCCTCTACTTCCAGGATCGTAGGTTCCTTGGCGAAAGAAAATATCTTGTCCTGTTGTAAACGCTTTCGCTTGAATTGATTGATTCATTTGGTCAGACTGAGCATCTGTATGAATTTTCACTCCACTAAAATCAGCCCCAAATGCTTGTTCCATTGGTGCTTTAATCGTCTGTGCTAGAGGCTGTCCACTACCCTGCATTCGTTGGATAGATGCTTCCAAATCTGGTGTCGCACTAGTTTCATTTGCATCCGAGAGAGGTTGTATTAAAGGTTTTTTTCTTAATGCCTCTTCTGGTTGCTGTGGCTGTGGTTGTACTGGTGGAGTTTGTGGTGCATTGATTTGTTGCACCACATCGGCTGCTAGTTTGTCAGCTTCTTGCTCATACTTATCACCTGGCTGACCAATGGTGAGTTTCATCTGTACTCTTGGTGGTGGTGGCGGTTCATAGCCAGGGGGAAAAATTGAGATATTGGCTAAGTTATTACTAGATGTTTCTGTTGTATGTGATTGAGCTTGTAAATCTGGTGTTTGCTCTGGTTCTTCGGTTTGGGACTGGATGGCAAAGCGACGGGGTGCAAATTGATTTGCTGGTACATCAGAGTGATTTGCAGATCCTTTACGTGTATTGTGATGTCGCTTATACATTTTTCTCCTCCAGATATTTTTGTGCCAGCATAAAAGTTACCGTGGTTTTGCGGCAGAGGTTTTGTAAAAAATTGGCACTATCTTACTGAAGAAAAATAGCGATCGCCACCATTGATATCATTGTTCACATAACAGCGATCGCCACAATTTATTTTCTATCTGTCATTTTCAGCCAATTAAAAATTTGCTCTACTGACAAATTTAGATTGATTTCCTGTAGAATTGGTAGGCGATCACTACCCTGCAACAATTCTGGTTGTTGACTCGGACGAAAAACGACAATTGAGCGATCGCCTGGATCGATTAACCAACCTAGTTGACTACCATGTTGTAAGCAGTAAAGAATATTACCAATCACTCGGTTGGAACTTTGTTCGGGAGAAAGGATTTCAATTGTCCAATCAGGACACAGTAAAAAATCGTTGGGCGCTTCTCCATCCGCATCAAAAGGAATCCGTGACCATTTGAAGACAGCTACATCAGGCACAATTGAGCGTGTACCAAAACTGCAACGCAATTCAGGAAAGACATAAGCAATCTTTTGATTTTCAGCTACATCATTGATGCTATTGCACAGCCTTAATTGCAACCGACTATGCTTTCCTTTCGGCATAGGTTTTTGAATAATCTCACCGTTGATATATTCGCTGGCTGGCTGAGTTTCTGGGAGCTTCAGAAACGCTTCTAGGGTAAGAGGTTGGGAACGGGTAACGCTCATAGCTCCTGAATGCTGCGGGATGTGATTTTAGTTTAGCAAGGTGATGGTTGGTGCGATCGCCACTATTGATATCATTGTTCACATAACAAGCGATCGCCTTGCCACAGCTTAAACTCATTTTTTGGCATTGCTGAATCAGAATATGAAATGCCACTAGAGAAGAATTTGCTGGCGACATTTCGGGGAATCTCTTTCTATTTCTCTTTCTCTTTCTTTTTGTTGCTCTTTTTCTCTTGCTCTTCTTCTAACTCTTCCTCTAGCTCTTCCTCTTCCTCTAGCTTTAGCTCTAGCTCTTCTTCTAACTCTTCTTCTAGTTCTTCCTCTTCTTCTAGCTCTTCCTCTAGCTCGTCATCTTCATCTTCATCTTTCTTGTTCACTTTCTCTTTCTCTTTCTTAGCTTGTAGTGTTTTAGCCTTTACTGAAGAAAGACGCTGCACTATTGGTTTCATTTGCAGTTTGTCTTCATCGCCTGTTAATTCTTGACGTTGAACTTTGTCACTCTCAGGTGCATTAATTCGCTGCACTATATCTGCTGCTAGTTTGTCCGCTTCTTGTTCGTACTTGTCACCTGGCTGGCCGATGGTGAGCTTTCTCTGAATTTGGGGTGGCTGGGGTTGAGTGACAGTTTTGGCAAATACGGATATATTTTTCAGGTTATTGCCAAATTGCTTTTTCTTGTCTAATTGAGTCTGCAAATCAGGCGTTTGGTTGTTTGTTATTGCCTCATCTGGCTGGACGACAAAACGGCGTGGTGCGAATTGATTGGAGGTTGCTATATCAGAAGAATTTCCGGCAGTCTTTTTTGTTTTATATTGTCTTGTGTACATTTACTCAACTCTCCCATCTTTTAAAGTAGTGGTTAATCACTGAAACATAGTTAGTATTAATTTTGGCACTATCTTGAGAAGTTAGTTAGCGATCGCTACCATTTGTCACAGTGTCAAATCCAGCCTTTCACCTCAGCATCTGTTAATGGTCGTTCTAATTTGGTGTACTCACTTTTAGCTGCTTGTAAAATATGTTTCATCTCCACAGCTTCCCCAGCGTCGGCGGCTAAAAAAGCAGCATTCAGGGCAATGTTGCGAATATTACCCCCAGATACATTCAACTTGGCCAACTTACTATGGTCTAAATCTTGGGTAGGAGTTTGCGACGGAAAAATACGTTGCCAAATCTCGGTGCGCTGGGTGACATCGGGGAAGGGAAACTGCACAATAAACCGAAGGCGACGCAGAAATGCCTGATCTAAGGAAGCTTTTAAGTTAGTGGTGAGAATTGCCAAACCCCGGTAAGATTCCATCCGTTGCAGTAAGTAACCGACTTCAATATTGGCATGACGGTCATGGCTATCTTTGACTTCGCTACGCTTGCCAAATAAAGCATCTGCTTCATCAAATAGTAAGATTGCTCCTCCGGCTTCGGCTGCATCAAATACCCGCCGCAAGTTTTTTTCGGTTTCGCCAATGTATTTACTCACCACTTGGCTTAAATCTATGCGGTATAAATCTAGGCGCAATTCATAGGCAATGACTTCTGCTGCCATTGTCTTACCAGTACCACTAGCACCAGCAAATAAGGCACTAATGCCTAAACCACGCCCTCCTTTATTGCCAAATCCCCATGTTTCATAGACTTTTGCCCGTTGACGCACATGGGCTGTTATATCACGTAATACTTGGCGTTGGGCTTCTGGCAATACTAAATCATTCCAAGTTGCACTAGGTTTTAGTGGTTGGGCTAATTCATCGAGACGTGTTCGCGCTTGAGAACGGCAAGTGTCCCATAAGAGAGTGCTGAAGTCTGAAGTCTGAAGTCTGAAGTCTGAATTCTGTGCGTTATTTTGACTCTTGACTTTTAACTTGCCTTTGGCTTCTGCACAAACTGTTTGAATAGTAGAGGCGTTGAGGCTGAAGTGGGAAACTAAGGTGTCTACGTGGCCGTTGAGGCTGGTGGCTGCTTCGCCTAAAGCATTTTGCCAGATTATTCGTTGTTCGGTGGTATTGGGTTTTTGGACTTCAATTGCAATTAGGGGACGTTGGGGCGATCGCTTTTTTTCCCGACTGGTGATCATCAAAGGGCTGGAGATACTAGCAATTAAATGGGCGATCGCATTTTCTTTGGCTGGGTCTGTATAATCTACTTCATCACAATCTAATAACAAGGCGCTATTGGTGAGCATAGATTCTCTTTCCCAAAGACGCAACAAGTCGTTAATCTCGTTCTGGCGCAAGTTAATAATTGTCCCACTGGACATTAGGTGTAAATTGAGGTTAAGCAACTTGCAAGCTGTGGAGGCGATCGCTCGTTTGCTGGCTATTTCATCGCCACATAACTGAATAATGGGCAATGCTGTTTGTGTTTCTACCCAAGTTGTGGCTAACTGTTCGGCTAACTGCTGGTGAGAGAAGACATGTTCAACACTTTGCATTTTCAAAGGTTGAACAATGCCTTGTAACCTTTCATCTAAGTGATTCAACCCCAACAAATAATGCAAAATCCTTTCGTCAACTCGCAGAGGACTCAGGTTAAGGGCAGAACCTTCACCAATTTGGATTAACTGCCACTTTCTTAACGGTGCAGCAGGCGCAAAGGCATTCCAATGGGGTTGCGGTAACACTGCTGTCGCTAACATAAAGGTGGGATAAGGTTTTCCTAAACTGCCTGGGGCGTTGGCACACAAAACACTCCAATTAGGATCTAATTCCATGCCAACGCACAATAACAAAACATCACGTTCAAATTCTGTTAAACCAAAAAGTTGGCAGAGAGTGTGGAGGGCTGGCGGAGAGTGATGAATAAAATCTGGGTTGACGTTTTTTTGTTGATTTTCTGGTACTAAGGCATGGCGAACTATATCTAGTGTGCTGATTAAATAATTATAATTAGCTGCTTGCCATTCATAGTTTAGAGTGAATAGTTTATCTATCATTAACTTGAAATCTCATATAACTCATTATGCGATCGCTACTACAGGCCCGATATAACTTTCAAATGTCGGACTGTGAGGATCTGTATCTACTGAGAGTAAACTTTCTGCACCATCTACAACCAAGCGCACTAAATAATTTCCTGGTAAACAATCAGTAATGGCAAAGGTAATTGAGTTACTGTTGTTGCGGCGATGCTTGGTTTGGTCGAAGGTGTATCCAGTAAATTGGGTGAATGAAAGTTCTGTTAAAACTAAAGTTACTTGTTGTGTTTTATCAATTGTAAAGTTAACAGTAACGTTGATATCAGACGATCGCGGGTCGTTACCTCTGCCATGTAAATTAGATACACTGACTTCTTGGATGGTGGGACGCAGTAAGATAGGCACAACATTGGAATTAACTTTTTGTTGGGGATGAATTACCTGTAAATTTTGGACACCTGCTCGTAATGATTCTATGGGTATGGTGGCAAGGTCTAAAGTAATTTGCTTATCTGTAACAGTTTGGGGAGTTGCTTTGACATTACCAATGCGAACTTGGGTAATGTCTGCGTGTAATTTGTTGCCTTGAATTAACAAGGTACTGGTTGCGAGAATTAATGGTGTTGCAGCATTTTGAGTTTGCCAGAGTTTGGATAGTTCTTCGGCTACCTTGATGTGAGCGATCGCTGGTTGGTATGGTGTAACATGACGCTGAATGTTGCGGACAGGTAAGGGTTTTTTCGGAATTTCGCCACTATCAATTAAGACGACACTGGCTTTATAAGCTAATGATAGGGAGTAAGGTGTCTGAAAAAATACCGTCCAAATTTTGGAGATTTCTTCTATATCTAGATCTAGAGGAGAGATGGCGATCGCTTCTACTTGTTCGGCTAAATTAGATTCGGCTAAAAATGTGAAAGTGGAATCGGCGACTGTTTCTTGAATCATCTCTTGTGAGACAATCGATTTACTATTGAGGGTGCGGACAATGCTACCCATGAGGCGCTGCGGTTCCAACTCCACATCGTTACCATAGCAGGTTAGCAAGTAGTACAAATCTAAACCTGTTTGCGGCCGCTTAGTATATTTCTCATCGGAGTGGCGTTGTCTTAAATCAGCACTGCGCCAAGCACTATTGGACAAAATCTCGTAAAGATATATGTTTACTCCTGCTTCTGGTGTAGCATTATTCAGGCGATCGGGTCTAACGGTTGTCACCCGCGCACCATCCACATCTATTTGGACACTGGCTTGCAATGTTCTTTGCAAAGTTGCGGTGACAGTGGCGATGGCTAAATAGTTGCTCATTTTTATAGTGCTGAGTGCTGAGTGCTGAGTGCTGAGTGAATTATTACGGTGTCATGTAATGAAAAAAGTATGATATAAAAGCTTTTTAAAGTAAAAAGTAATGTTTTTAATTGAATGACAACTAACAACTTGTCTCTCAACATTTTTCTGATAAACTCCTGGTTATTATTGACATATTACTCAGCACTCAGCACTTTCAACTCAGCACTAAATTATGGACAAACTAAACCTAGTTTTAAAGCTTTAACAATTGCTTGAGTGCGACTGGTGACACTTAATTTTTCAAAGATAGCTGTTAAGTGCGCTTTGACTGTGGCAACTGTAATATATAGATTGCCAGCAATTTGTTCGTTAGAAGCGCCTTGGACTAACCAATTTAAAACTTCTTGTTCTCTTTCAGTCAAGTGAATACAATTATTACCAGAGTTTAATGAGTGTCCTGTGTAGTAGTGAAACAACCTAAAAAAGGCAGTTGCTACATCTGGCGGTAAATAGACTTGATTATTAATGACAGTGGTGATGGCTTCACACAGTTGAGTTGCTAATTGGTCTTTAAATACATAACCACATGCACCAGCTTGCATGGCTTTAAATATCCATTCATCTTGTTGATGAGCAGATAAAATTAGGACTTTGCCGTTATAAGATAATTCACTCAGACGGTGTAGTGCTGTAATGCCATCTTCTGGAGGCAATTCTAAATCTAGTAATATTAAAGCCGGATGTTGTTCAGCAGTTAATTTCACAGCTTGCTCAACAGATGCTGCTTCACCAACAACATTCAAACCTAGACCACTACTATTTGTATAAAAGTTTAATAAGGTGCGTATACCTTTACGAAAATGCGGTTCGTCATCGACGAGCAGAATAGAGATTACCTCTTTTTTAGTATTCATGGTAGTTTGCCTGGTATGTAAAAGAGAAGTCTGAAGTCTGAAGTCTGAATTTTGAATTAATTGTTTTTACTTTTGCCTTTTTACTTTTGCCTTTTTACTTTTGCCTTGTATAGGGTAATGTAAAGGAAAATTGTGCGCCACCTTCCGGGAGATTTTCTGCCCACAAGTTACCTTGATGTGCGAGGATAATTTTTTGGGCGATCGCTAATCCTAAACCTGTACCACCTAAACGGCGAGAATAATAAGGCTTAAATATTTGCTTCAATTCCTCTGGTGCAATTCCCGAACCGCGATCACAAATTTCAATTAGCACTTCATTACTATATGCATACCAGTTGCAAGTTATTGTCCCGCCACGCGGACTAAAATGAATTGCATTCGATAGTAAGTTATCAAACACCTGTTTCATCTGCCAGTTATCTACTCTCACATATACAGGCTGTTCAAGATAGTTAATTTTTAATTCTTTTTCTGTTAATAAATGTTGTAAATTTTTAACGCAGTCCTTAACTAATGTTTGCAAATTATGTTTTTTTAAGTTCAGATTTGCCTTTTGTCCACGGTAAAGTAAATCAGTTAATTTAGCACTCAGTTCATCTACAGTTTGACGAATTAATGTTGCTTGTTCTTGTAAGCTTCCTTCTGGCAATGCCAAGCGAAGATTTTCTGCGTAAAGATTAATTAGCGCTAACGGATTACGCAGTTGATGTTCCGCTTGTCCGAGTGCTTGAGATAAAGCAGCGATTTCTTGTTGTTGGTGTGATCGCTCTCTATACATAGATAAATAATTACTTAATATTTGAGCATTACTCAGCAGTAACTGTTGCTGTTCAACTGACAGCAATTTACTAGTACATATCAATAGATATTCGGCTGTTGTTACACTTTGTTTGCTAATTCGACAAACATAAGTGTGATATGAATCTGATGCTTTTAATTCCGTAATTTTCAGAACGGGAATATCTTCTCGCCACCAAGTTTCTGCTTGCAAATATGAAAAATCTGGATTGAATTGTCCAGAAACAAAGTAGCTTGTTTGCAAAGCTGGTGACACCTGCACAGAACGCAAACTTTTTGGTAGATATTCTGCCACCAAGTAGCGTTTTCCCATCCCTAAATCGTGATAAACAGTCCAGATAGCCACAGTCGGCAATAAGGCAGTTAATTGTTGAATAATCAGCTGACAAAATTGGTTAAAATCTGACTCTGGCAGCTTACTTCCTGAATTGTTCACCAATAAAGGTAGTGGAACTTGAGAAGTTAATTTTTGTGTAGCAACCCTCATCCTGTTTTACACTCCGAAACACTCTCACAGCTAAGAAGCATTTTTGGATGCTACCCAATCTCAGATATTTTTTGCTTGGAGAAATTTTGCTTCTTACTGTATAAATACGGACGAGTTTAGCTTACTCTACAGCTTTGGAAATTGGGTGATTTAAAACAATAATTTTACAATATCGACCAAAGTCTAATAACCGCCAGACACCTTGATCCCTAAGCTAGAAACAGTCAGATCAATAGTGGCAAATTAGCTAACAAAAAAGCCTGATGAAGGAAGAATTCAGGAGTCAGGAGCCAGAAGTCAGTATGTAGAAGGGAAGCGGCTTTCGCAGGGTATTCTGTGCAAAACCGCAAATGAATCAAAGGGTTTAATACCCCCACTAGTTGATTCTGAATTCTGAATTCTGGGTGCTGAATTCTTCTGTAATCAAAGGTTTATTTTGTGCTGTCAGCCCTCTGCCTTCCGTAAGTTAGGTAGCAAAGTAGTCACTTTCTGCTACCTGCATTAGGAACTCTGGTAAGAACGCTTCAACCTCCATAGATTCATGCTGGCGGTTAAAAATATACCAGCCAGACTGATTAAGGGAGCATTTCAGTCACCCTGCTGTTGTGTCTTATGATCCCAGCTGCTACCCAGACTTTAGCAAAAATTTTAGCTGGCGGGATTTCCCTGCTCAGTACAGAGCAAATTGATTTCAACCACCCTGGTGTGGGACAGAATATCAACCCTAGGCTGAATTTATACTGTTACAACATTCAAGAAAGTGTTGACAAACAGCAATCCAATTGTCAGCATCCAGCAGACAAAGGGAAATTAGTCTTATTAACACCTAAGTGGTTTGATGTCTCATTTTTGGTGAGTGCTTGGGATTTCACCAGTTTGGGTGAACAGCGTCTCTTATCTGAGGCATTAATACTACTTTTGCATCATCACTCATTACGAGAGGAAGTACTAGCTCCAGCACTGCGCGGTCATGGCGAATTAGCAATGACCGTTTCTGCTATTCATCCTTTGGATGCTGCGGCTTTGTGGAACGCCCTAGGAGTCCCGTTAAGACCAGCTTTGTATGTGACATTAACAATTCCCTTGAACTTGAACAGTAATTTTGTCATCGAGTCAAAGTCGGTTGATTGTTCAAAACCAACACAAAAAGTCTGAAGTGTGAAGTGTGAAGTATAAAATTTCATACTTCATACTTCATACTTCATACTTCAAAAATAGGAAAACCAAGCGTTATGCCAAGATTAGATTACTTTGCACCAGGTGTTTACGTTGAAGAAGTAGACCGAGGTAGTCGCCCCATAGAAGGGGTGAGTACAAACATCGCGGGATTTATCGGTTTTACCGAAGATGTCCGTGGTGATGCGGAATTATTTAAACCGATGCTAGTGACATCGTGGAACGAGTACCTAGAATACTTTGCTAAACAAGGTTCTGACGGGTACACAGAATTTGATGCTTATTTACCCTTTGCGGTGAATGGTTGGTTTCTCAACGGTGGTGGGCGTTGTTGGGTAGCTAGTATAGGAACAAAACTTCCTGGTTCTCAGCCACCGCCACCAGAAGAAACCGCCCTGAAAATTCGCACTACGGGGAACCGTCCTTCTTTGCGCTTTGCCCTGAAGCCTGCGGAAGGTGAAGATGACGGTGGTACAGAAGGCAGAATTAATGTTTCTGTAACTGAAAGTCAACCGCGTCCGCCAGAAAACCCAGAAGCAGAACCACCTGCAAATACTGGTGAATTTTTCAAAGTCTTAATTAGCCGGAATGGCGAAATTCTGGAAGAATACGATAATCTCTCGATGAACCCACAAGTGGAAGCAGCAGTGGGTACGTATGCGGTGACAGCTTTGCAAGAGTCGCAGTTTGTGACAGTTGCTGATTTAGAAACACCGGGACAACCTTTGTCGCGTCGTCCAGCAAATGGTACTTACGAAGTCAGTCCGTCGCCAGTAATTTCCACTCCCGACCGTTTCCCGCGTGATGTGCAAGGTGTCCGGGACGATCGCACCGGGATGCAAGGTATCTTTGAAATTGATGAAGTTACCATGATTGCTTTCCCTGACTTAATGCGTGCTTATCAAAACGGCATCTTGGATTTGGATCAAGTTCACGGCATCATGGAAGCGATGGTCAGTATGTGTGAAAATACTGCCCCCAACCGAATGGTAGTGTTAGATCCGCCGCCGTGTAAAGGTGGTGGTGCGGCTGTACCGCCTACTCAAGTAAAGCCGCAACATATGGCTCAATGGTTGAGTGCATTTAACAGGCGATCGCAATTTGCCGCCCTCTACTATCCTTGGATTAAAGTCCCCAACCCTCGTAACGGTGGTAGACCAATTCTAGTTCCGCCTGCTGGTCATATGTTAGGTGTTTGGTGTCGCACTGATGAAACTCGCGGCGTTTATAAAGCACCCGCCAACGACACACCCAGAGGTGTTATTGGTTTAGCCTACGAAACCAACCTGCGCGAACAAGAATTACTCAACCCCTTGGGAATCAACTGTATCCGTACCTTCCCCAACCGTGGTATCCGCATTTGGGGCGCTCGGACTTTAGTAGAACCAGATAACGTGCAATGGCGGTATATCAGCGTCCGTCGCTTGATGAGCTATATCGAGAAATCAGTAGAACTCGGTACTCAGTGGGTTGTATTTGAACCCAACGACCAAGATTTATGGGCGCGTGTTACCCGTACCGTCAGCAATTTCTTAGAAAGACTCTGGCGCGAAGGTGCTTTATTTGGTGCTTCGGCTGCGGAAGCTTTCTATGTCAAGTGTGACGCTAGTATTAACACCCACGAAACTATGATGTTGGGTCGGTTGTATATCGAAGTTGGTGTTTGTCCGGTACGTCCTGCGGAATTTGTTATCTTCCGCTTTAGTCAATGGTCGCCTAACCAATAAATTGTAGTGCGATTGAGGGGTGCGTTCGTCGTTCGCGTAGCGTCTCGAAGAGAAGACGTTGCCAAAGGCATCGCGCCTCTCAAACTCACCAAAACAAAAAATTTATACTGTCAATTAAGGAGCTACAAATATGCCTGAACTAAAACCAATTGCTGCTAGTAATTTCTACTTTGAAATTGATAGCATGACTGACATGGCTTTTACCAAAGTTGGTGGGGTCAAGTTTGAAGCTAAAGTTAAAGGTCAAGATAAACCTTTGATGTCGAC
This sequence comes from Nostoc sp. CHAB 5844, assembly GCF_020829595.1. Taxonomy (GTDB): domain Bacteria; phylum Cyanobacteriota; class Cyanobacteriia; order Cyanobacteriales; family Nostocaceae; genus Nostoc_B. The sequence goes on along the minus strand of NZ_JAIVFW010000005.1, from coordinate 62,036 downwards.
AAAAGGTGGCGTTACTCTTCGACAAATTAACTCTGCTGGATTTGAAGGGTTATTTACAATTGATGTTTCAACTCTGATGAGTGGCGATAGTGATAGCACTAGCAAAAAAATGTATGAATGGTTCAAAAAGTGTATGCCAAAAACTGAAAAAGGTGAAGGAAAATGGTCAGAAAATAAAAAATCTGGTGCTATAGTTGCCTACGATACTGATGGAAATGAAGTTATGCGTTGGGAGTTGAAAGAAGCTTGGCCCTCTCAGTATAAAATCGGAGATTTAGATGTAAACGGCAACGATTATATTGAAGAAACATATACTATAACTTGTGAAAATATGAATCGGACAAAATAGATTTTGCCTAATTTTTTAGTTAATTAATCATTACGTATTTATCTGGAGGTTTATTTATGCCAGAGTTTATCTCTAATGCCAAGTTTTACTTTGAAGCTGATGGACTGACTGAAATTTTGATCCAGAAAATCAGTGGTATGCAAATGAAAATGATAGTAGCTGGTGGAGACGCACCTATTGGTGTTACTAAGGATGGCAAAACTCAGACACAAGCTACTATTGGTGGCGTAGAATGCTCAGAGATTACCGTTGAGTGTGTAGCAACTGCTGATTCTAAAAAATTGCTTGATTGGTATAACAAATGCCATGCCGAAGCTCTTTCAGGAGGTAAATCCGAAGGTCGCAAGAACCGCAAATTAGGAAAGCTTTCTATCTACGATGGTGAGCAAGAAAAAGTTCAGTACGAATTTACAGATGTCTTTCCTACTAGCTATGCAACAGGAGATTTTACAGCAGGTAGTGGTGATTTGCTAACAGAAACAGTCACCATCGGTTTTACTTATTTTGAAAGGAAGAAGTAGAAGTATAAAGTATGAAGTATGAAATTTTATCTTTCAGTTTTTAGACTTCATACTTTTTTCTCATCTTATATTTTTATGCGGTAATCATTATGGCAGATTTTCCTGAAATTCTGACGAATAGCCGTTTTTATCTAGAACTAAAACTTACTGGCAGCCAAGAACAAGTAGATGGCTATTTTATGGAATGTCAAGGTTTTAAAATTGATCAACAGGTGATTGAAATTGCCGAAGTTACGCCACAAACCTGGGGTAAGAATGGTAATACTAGTGGTAGAGTTGTTCGCACAAAAATTCCCGGAAATATCTCTTACTCCAATATAGTTTTACGTCGTGGCTTAACTATTTCTATGACAATGTGGAATTGGTTAGCTGCTGTGCAAGAAAGCAAGTGGAGTGACGAAAGACGCGACGGTTCTTTAGTGATTTACAATCAAGCTGCTGAAGAAAAATTCAGATTGGAATTTAAAAATGCTTGGCCTGCAAGTTATAAGATTAATGATGTGAATGCAGGTGGTAGCGAACATGAAATTGAAGAAATAGAAGTAGTAGTAGAAGAATTAAAACGAGTAAAAGTAGCATAGAATGTTGCAAACTGAATTTGAGTTTACTTTACCGAAAGGCTATCTAGATGCAGATGGTAATTTACATCGTAAAGGTGTGATGCGTTTATCAAGAGCGATGGACGAAATTATTCCTTTACGTGACCCCCGTGTGAAATCAAATCCAGCTTATGCGACGGTCATAATTTTATCTCGCGTGATTACTCATTTAGGCGCTTTAGAAGAAGTTACACCTGCGGTTGTAGAAAACTTTTTTGCTTGTGATTTAAGTTATTTACAAAATTTTTATCGCCAAATTAATGAATTAGAAGAAGAGGAGGAAGTATGAAGTATGAAGTAAAAAGTAAAAAGTAAAAATAAAGAAAATAATGGTAGGTTAGGTGGAGGAAAGGAACCCAAAATTATCAAGACTTTGTTGAGTTTTGCTGTTGCCACACAAATGACCAATGACCAATGACTAATGACAAATATACATACAGAATTTGATTTTATCCTCCCTAGAGGTTTATTAGATGCTGAGGGAAATTTACATCGCCAAGGTGTGATGCGTCTGGCGACAGCCAAAGATGAAATAATTGTGCAGAAAAATCGGGCTGCACAGGAAAATGCTGCTTATGCTGCGATCGTGATGCTATCACAAGTAATTACTCGTTTGGGCAATTTAACAGAAATAACCCCTAATTTACTAGAGAATCTTTTTTCACGAGACTTGGTATATTTGCGAGAGTTTTACAATCGAATTAATCACCAAGGTGATGCTTATGTTCCCGTGCAGTGTCCCCAATGTCATACTAACTTTCAAGTGGAGTTAGCTTTAGCGGGGGAATGATAGGCTACCCCTCAGATGTACTGCACGAGGAGGTAGCCTGTATCGCGTTTCATTTCCACTGGAGTTTAGAAGATATTCTGAATTTAGAGCATTCTGACCGTCAGCGTTGGGTTGGGGAGATCGGCAAAATGATGCAGCAATAGTAACACAAAATTCCTTATCACACTCGCAAATCTTTAGGTACATACTATAGGAAGATGTCCTAATATTAAACTCAGTTTAAATTAAGTCTGGTGTGTCAAATAACTGCTTTCTACAGAGGTTTAGCGCTGAGCTAAACCTTTTTTGTAATTTACGCTGTTGTGAACAATTAACTGCTTAATTATACCTGCCATCTCAGGATAAATTTTGAGCGTGGATAGCTAAATCTAAAATATTTCGCTTTTTCGTGATGTTTTGTGGAACGAGTATGTTTTTCAAAGTATATCAGATTACGTTAAAAAAATGAATACTGGAATTATTGATATTCAAGTGTAATCATTAACCATATCTTATGCGTGTTTATTGAATATGTCTGCCTGTTATATCCTGGTATCATATTGAATGTTTTACTGAACACCTCACTTTGACTAATAAAACTGAGTAAGAAAATTGTTTATCAGATATTCAGCAATTTGACTACAACCTTTTGATAGATGGACTAAAGTAGTAGAAGGTCTAAGCTATTTATATTCGGTAAACTCTGCTATATGTAGACATAGCTATAAGCTGAGTCTCTTTGCTTAAGCAAAAGTTATAAATGTATTTTTTATTTAATCATTAAATTATTATTGAGATGGTTAACTTAGTTTTTTCTATCCTTCGGCGGATAGGTGAAATAAATTATTTACAACGTTAATATTGGGTCTCATAATGCCTGAAAAACGTGTATTCGCCCTGGAAGTCAAGCCAGGGTTTTTTCAAATTTATTAATAAATTCAATATAGGCGTAACAATCAGATTTGATTTGTAAAAGTCGAGATGTTTATTCTTCTGGCTTCTGCAAGAAGTCGGTATTTTGTTATTTACAAGGTTGTTATAAATAATTTTAATCTAGAATCTTACTAGAGGTAGAGTGAAATAATGAGAAACTTGATATGAATACTTAATTTTTTATAAATGTATTTCTCTGATTAGTCTTATTTTTCTATCTATTGACTGATGGTACATATCATATTTTATAATTTTTGTACACAACTAAAAGGAAGATGAACTACATCTATTGAAGAGATAAATTATCTAGATATGGTAAACACCTGGTATATAAAGGCTTGGATAATAGCCAAGCCTTTTTCATATTTTTAGACAATAGAATTATGTCAAAAACTAAGAATATTGAAGAATATTTTCATTCTTTTTTATGCTCAATTATTGTGCGCTTTGCGCTGTCTATCTTTATAGTGTTGATATTTATAAATAATAGTATTTCTTTGTAATATATCACTAGCAATTGGTATGTTATTTAGCTACATCCTAAAGACAGATGAAGTACTTGCGTAGAAAGTAATAAATTAATTTAGTACGTTGTTAAGCACAGCAATTTTTAAGGTTTGGTCATTAGCCAAACCTTTTTTGTAAGTAAAAAATTACAGGAATTTTGGCTTAATAATTGTGGACAAATATTTTTGTTACTAAATCATCAGAGAATTTAAAATAACATTTGTGGATACGGCATTATCAGTAATTAAATTATTTGTATACACCCCTTAGGAAGATGAACTAAAGTACAACTTAGGCTAAATTGAGCTTGGTGTAGTAAATGCTTGGTATACATAAAGGCTTGGCTGAACCAAGCCTTTTTTCGTATATTTTTACAGCGTGACATTATTACAAAATTTTATTGCATCTGTTTGTCAATCGAATGCAAGTATATTTCAACAATAGGCTGTGTTGGGTGTACTTTAGATTATAAATACACGGCAGTGAAACTAGCGATCGCCTGAATCTAGCAATCCTATTTAATTCATAAATCACTCATGCAAAGAGGGAATAGGAAGTAGATTTGTTTTAGCTCCTACACAGACTGCTATATCACACCTAAAAATTATACCCAAAGAATACGTCTAAGTAATACCGACTGAATTTACGAAAAACTCTTGGAGTAATTACATCTATCTTAATCGTAGTACCTAATGGCAGGCATCAACATACCTATTGAGAAGACAGCCTAGTAAATAAACTGTTGAATTTTCATTAAGCAGATTAATATTCGTGCTTTCAGTGGGAATCATATAGACAATTGCACTAGCAGACGCTAGACATGATTGCACATGATAAATTTATATGACTTTCCAGTAATCTTACTTAACTAAACATTACATTCTATCTAGATTGGGCAAAGCTAACTTTTTTTAAGTGTAAGTACTGAGAAAAATCTAGTTAAATTTTGCTAATTTAGCAGTATTCTTTCAGATTCGCCTATCTAAAAGTTGATTAAAGGCAATTGGGATGTTTTAATTACTACCATTTATGAAGTTAATTCTCCCAATGCTTAATCATTTCAATACGAGTAATTAATTTAACTTTTAATTACTCAGATAACAAAGCTCTAAACATCAAAAATCCATAGCACAAAGTTCTCAATTTCCCAAAATTCCACTATAGATCTTTGTAGTATATTTTACTCAAAAACTTAAATTTTATGGGAATAGTGACTAAACCACGTACGAATTAATATGACACGTATTGAATTTAGCTGAAGTAAATGCAAAATCTAACTCCTATGAGTAGTCATCGGTTAATCCAGAAACTACATCCACTATCTTTATTAGCACAGCTAACCAGTCGGCGTGCTACGGGTTGCTTGCGTATATTTACTGGCTCAACTTCATGGTCAATCCATTTAGAAGAAGGTAAACTTACTTATGCTTCTTCATCGGATAAGATGTTTGAGCGACTTGATCATCAGTTGCGGCGCTTGAGTTTAAATATTCCCACTCTCAACAGCGCTACTCGTGTGCAGATGCGACTGATGTTTGAACCAGCAGGTGAAAATCTGTCTATACCATATCCAGATTATCAAGCTATTTGCTGGTTAGTAGAGCAACGCTATATCAGTTCAATGCAAGCAGCCACCTTAGTAGACGAATTAGCGAAAGAGGTGCTGGAGTCATTTTTAATTTTAAAAGAAGGAACCTACGAATTTTATCCTGACAGTTCATGGAATGAACTACCAAAGTTCTGTCAATTAGACTTGCGTTTATTAGTGGAATATTGCCAAAGACAATTACGACATCGCCATCAACTCCAGTCAGAAGTTAATGTTGCTAAAGGTTCTCCAGTTTTACCTGCAATCAATTCATTACCCAATGGCAAGACGTTAACAAAAAATCATAGTTCTGAATCTGTTGAAAATATAAATCATAAAAATGTCAAGCAATTAGAGAAAAATAGCTTATATACAATTGCTTGCATTGATGATAGCCAAACTGTGTTAAATTCTATCAAATTATTTTTAGATGAAAACACATTTACGGTAGTGACTATTAATGATCCAGTCAAGGCATTAATGCAGATTCTTCGCAGTAAACCTGACTTAATTTTATTAGATGTAGAAATGCCAAATTTAGATGGCTATGAACTTTGTTCATTATTACGGAGGCATTCAGCTTTTAAAAATACACCCATCGTGATGGTGACTGGTAGAACGGGATTTATTGATAGAGCCAAAGCGAAAATGGTCAGATCATCTGGCTATTTGACTAAGCCTTTTACGCAATCAGAATTACTGAAAATTGTGTTTAAACATATTAAATAAATTATGCAGATTTTACCACAAAAGGAGAATTAGGAGTGAGTCTGACTTTGGTTGGCACAATTTTAATTGTTGAAGATTCGCCCAGCGAATTAGAACTTATGAGCCATTATCTCAAAGAGAGTGGTTACAACGTCATCAAAGCAAGTGGTGCTAAAGAAGCTTTAGAACAAGCTATTTCGCAAAACCCTGATGCAATTGTGACTGATGTCGTAATGCCTGGGATGAGTGGATTTGAGTTGTGTCGTTCACTGAAAAAAAATCCAGAGACACAAAAATTACCGATAGTTATTTGTAGCTCAAAAAATTTAGAAATTGACAGATTATGGGCTATGAAACAAGGTGCTGATGTTTACCTGACTAAGCCATACACACGGGAACAGTTATTAAGAGCTATTAAATCAGTGGTGATTTAAATTCATGAATAATTCCAAAGTTATATTTGCTGAAAAACCTATCCAAAATAATCTAGGAGATGGCTATCTTAAGTTTCAGCTAAATCAACAAACTGCTGCTATGCTGGCAATGAATCACACGCAAGAAGCAGTAATTTTGCCTATTGAAGCTGTAACTCCCATGCCAAATATGCCTGGCTGTATCTTGGGATTAATGAATTGGCGGAGTCGGATAATTTGGGCAATTGATTTACCAAGAATGCTCAATTTAGAAGCTATAGATACGCGAAGACAGCAGTATAGTGCCATCGTGATTAAGGTTGAATCATTGCTTTTAGGTTTAGTTGTCCAAGAAATTAAAGGTACAACTAAGATTATGCTTGATGATATTCATTCGCCAATTGGACAAGTAGCATCCAGTTTAGTTCCCTATTTGCGTGGATGTGTTGTACAGCAAGAAGAAATATTGCTGGTATTAGATGCACAAGCAATTGTGCAATCTTCTATTCTCCGCAGTGATTAAGTTGTCTTAAATAAGATAACTTTGGATATTTTTGATTTACCTATGCAGGAGAATTTCAGGATGTTTAATAAAACTGATATGGCTAAGAGTGGAGATGGTAAAAATCGTGCTTCGTTGATTACATCTACCAAAGTTTCTGAGAGTAAAATTCAACTAGCTAATAGTCCTAATGCTGCTAAAGCTGATGGTGAAAAGCAGTATCATATAAGTGGGTATTTAAAACGATTGAGTTTAGAAACTAAAGCAACAATTTTAGCGATCGCTATTAGTACCATACCAGCTTTGGCTATCGGTGCGATCGCCTATAATTTAGCCAGCAAATCGCTGACTAAGCAAGTTACCCAATCTCAAACGGCTGAAGCTGTTGGTTTAACAGATAAAGTTAACCGCTTTATGTCAGAAAGATATAGAGATATTCAAATACTTTCTAACTTGCCTTTGTTGACAAATGGTAACTTTACTAGCAAAGTAAATACTCAAGAAAAGCAAGCAATACTCGACAAAATTCTCACAGCTTATCAAACTTATAATAGTATTGCTGTCTTCGATACTGACGGTGATTTGATTGTGCAATCCTCAGGGGAACCTGTGGATAACCAAAAAGACAATAATTATTTTCAAGAAACTCTGCAAAAAGAGGCTGCGGTTATTAGTCAGCCAGAAAAATCTCCTAATATCTATATAGCTGCACCCATTAAAGATACAGTCACAGGCAAAACTCTCGCAGTCGTCAGAACTAGCTTACCAACTAAAGTTTTAACAGAAACAATCAAAAACTACGCTGTTAATAGTCATCAATATGCTTTGCTAGATAACTCAGGCAAAGTTTTCTTGAGTTCACAAAAAGAATTATTAGGAAAAGAAGCAAAAGCCGAATATCCTGGTTTAGCAAAAATCCTAGGAACAAATAATATTAATACTCTGACAACAGTTCCACAACATCATCATAAACGACAATTAATTAGTTACGTCCCAGCGCCAAAAATTGCAGGTTTACCCAATTTAAACTGGCAAGTATTGCTAACTACTGATGCCGCAATTCTATATGGAACTCAACAACAATTATTGTGGGTAGTTAGTATTGGTACAGGTTTAATCGGACTTATTGTAGCAGCGATCGCAGCTTGGTTAGCCAAGCGTACCACACAGCCCATCCTCAATGCCACCGCAGCCGTCGCCAAGCTAGGACAAGGTGAACTCAACACCCGCATCGCCTCAGCCAGAGAAGACGAGTTAGGTGTACTGAGTACCAATATTGACAACATGGCCGCGCAATTGCAGGTATTAGTCAACGAACAAGCCGAAATTGCCCACGCTAAGACTATTACGCAACCAACTTCCACAGCCGAACCGCCAACACACGAAGCCCTACAACTGCAACTCCTAGAACTACTCAATGACATAGAAGGTGCAGCTAAAGGTGATTTAACAGTACGTGCTGATGTGACAGACGGCGAAATTGGCACTGTTGCCGACTTTTTCAACTCAATTGTCGAAAATTTGCGAGATATCGTCACCCAAGTTAAACAAGCAGCTACTCAGGTAAATACTGCCATTGGTTCTAACGAAACAGCTATTCATCAACTTGCTGACGAAGCACTAGTGCAAGCTGAGGAAATTAGTCGCGCCCTTGATGCTGTTGATAACATGACTCATTCCATGCAAGCCGTAGCTAATAGTGCGGAACAAGCCGCCACAGTTGCAAATAATGCCGCGCAAAACGCTTCCAAGAGTGAAGAGGCGATGTATTTAACAGTGCAGAACATCCTCTCCTTGCGGGAAACCGTCGGCGAAACAGCCCAGAAAGTCAAACGTCTGGGAGAATCTTCTCAACAAATTTCCCGCGTAGTGTCTTTGATTAATCAAATTGCCATGCAAACCAACTTACTCGCCATTAACGCAGGTATTGAAGCCGCGCGTGCTGGTGAAGAAGGCCAAGGTTTTGCTGTGGTTGCCGAAGAAGTAGGTGAGTTAGCAGTCCGTAGTGCCGCAGCCACCCAAGAAATTGAACAAATTGTCGAGAACATTCAACGAGAAACCAGCGCTGTTGTCCAGGCGATAGAAATTGGTACTACCCAAGTCGGTGAAGGTGCGCGGGTAGTGGAAGCAGCCAAACAAAACCTCGGTCAAATTTTCGATGTTTCCCGTCAGATTGATTCTTTAGTCCAGTCTATTTCTTCTGCAACCGCATCCCAAGTGCAAACATCGCAAACTGTCAGCTTATTAATGAAAGATATCGCTGCTATTTCTCAACGCACTAGCGATTCTTCAAGCTTAGTTGGCCAATCTCTCAAACAAACTGTAGAGATTTCTCATAAGTTGCAAGAGACTGTTGAGACTTTTAAAGTTAATTGATTTTGTCACTTGTCCTTTGTCTTTTGTTGTTTGCTAATAACTAATGACCAATGACAAATGACTAATAACTATTGACTAAATAATAAAAACAATGTCACAAGATAAAGAATTAGAAATCCAGATGCAGTTTCTGGAAGAAGCGACAGATTACCTCAATACTTTAGAAGCCGTATTGTTGGAAATCGATACCAGCCATCGCATAGATTTAGAAAAAATTAATGGCGCACTCCGCGCTGCCCACTCAATTAAAGGTGGTGCGGCAATGATGGGATTTCGGGTGCTAAGTGATTTAGCACACCGTTTAGAAGATGCTTTTAAAGTTCTTAAAACTAGAAAAAGTTCTCTAGAAATTGACCAACAATTGCAAAGTTTACTACTCTCGGCAATTGACTGGATGCGTCAGATTGTGGAATTACTATCAACAGAAAGTGTGATTGAAGAACAGTGGTTAACAAGTTTTTGTTATCCAGTTTTTGACGAACTTCATCAACGTTTGGGTGATCCGACTCCTGAAGATGCGACAACTATGTTGTCAGCAGAAGAGGGACAAAATATTATTCCTTTATTATTTGAAACAGAAGTTGAGGGTTGTTTGCAACGCTTAGAATCTGTGTTAGCAGATAGCCAGCAACCTTGTTTGCAAGAAGAAGTTGCAATTATGGCAGCTGAATTAGGCGGTTTAGGAGAAATGCTGCAATTGTCAGCGTTTACCCAACTGTGTGATTCAATTAAACGCTCTATAGAATATGCTGCACCAGAACGCATTCCCGAAATTGCCCAGATTGCATTGCAAACATGGCGGCGATCGCAAGCTTTAGTTTTAACAAATCAATTTGATAGTCTGCCTCAAGCAATTGAACTGAGAGCCGTAAATACTCCAATAACTTATAATCAAATTGAGCCACTGTCAACCGCAGATGCGATCGCTCAATTTCTCGCTACAGATAACGGTGTTAACCACGACATAGAATTAGCAGAAATCCCTGCAAGACAAGAACAAGAAATAGTAGCTACTAATTTCCTTCCCTTGGAAGTAGAAATTAATCAAAACATTAATGCTATTAATATTCCTGAAATCAACACAATCATTGCTGAACACAAAAATGAACCAATTAGTAATGCGAAAGAACGCGACACTTCAGAAAATACAGTTCGAGTTCCTAGTAAACAATTAGAACAAATTAACGATTTATTTAGTGAACTCATAGTTCAAAGAAACGGTTTGCATTCGCAACTTGAAAAATTACGCAAACTCGCACGGAATCTCAACCAAAGAGTACAAACTCTTGACCGAGAAAATCAAGAATTACGCCTAGCCTATAACAGAGTGATATCCTCTAATGCACGTCAGCATAACGAAGCATCACTGACCGAACATCAAGAAGACGAAACTTATTCAACTCAGCACTCAACACTCAGCACTCACACTTCGGCTTCGCTCAGTGAACAGCACTCAGCACTCACACTTCGGCTTCGCTCAGTGAACAGCACTCAGCACTCAGCACTCAGCACTCAGCACTCAATAGAAGAAATTAATTTGCGATCGCAGGATGTCATCGAAACTATTGTACAGGTGCAAGAAGTCTCCACAGATATTCAATTAAGTGTTGATGATGCTGATCAAATTGCTCGCAAATTAAACAAAACATCCAAACAATTGCAAACCAAACTCAATCAAGTGCGGATGCGTCCAATTTCGGAATTAGTTGAGCGTTTTCCGAGAGCTATCCGCGACTTAAATGTGGAGTATGGCAAAAATGTGCAGTTAAAAATTGAAGGTGGCAACACTTTAATTGAACGCAGCATTTTAGAAGCATTAAATGACCCTTTAATGCATCTATTAAGGAATGCTTTTGATCATGGAATTGAAGAATCAGCCACTCGCCGCAGTTTAGGTAAACCAGAACAAGGATTAATTGAAATTCAAGCCACTCACCGCAGTAATCGTACTATTATTACCATGCGGGATGATGGACGCGGTATTTCTTTAGAAAAAATTCGCTCTCGTGCTTTAGCAATGGGGTTGGATAGTTCACTAATAGAAAGTGCTAGTAATGATGATCTACTTTCACTAATTTTTGAACCAGGGTTTAGCACCTCTGAAAAAGTAACAGCATTGTCCGGCCGTGGTGTTGGTATGGATGTTGTTCGCAACAACCTGAAACTAGTTCGCGGTGATATCGCAGTCGATACCGAACCAGGAGTTGGAACTACTTTCACCTTATCAGTACCATTTACCCTTTCCGTTGCCAGAGTGCTATTAGTAGAAACCAGTAAAATCTTGCTGGCATTTCCCACAGATGTGGTTTCAGAAATATTTTTACTCCAAAGCGATCGCATTATCTCAATGGGAGATAGCGAAGTCCTCAATTGGCAAGGTACAATGCTACCGTTAATTCGCCTTGGTCAATATCTGCAATTTAACTGTCCACGCTACGATAGTCCAGAACTGGAAACTCCCGCAGCAATCAATGCTAGTAGTGTGTTAATAGTTAAAGGCAACAATCAAACAGTAGCAGTCCAAGTAGACCGTTGCTGGGGTGAACAAGAAGTAGCTATCCGTCAAGTAGAAGGTAATATACCTCTACCGGAAGGCTTTAGTAACTGCACAATTCTCGGTGATGGTCGAGTCGTCGCATTAGTGAGTGCTAACGAATTACTATACTGGATTGCCACCAATCAAAATACTCCAAAAAACAATCAATTACCCTCAGTCAGATTAAAAACACCGTTCCTGTTCGTTGACAGTGAAAAGCTGGCGGCGCTACCTCCCAAGCCAAAAGGCAAGATTTTAATCATTGATGACTCGATTAACGTCCGCCGCTTCTTGGCACTGACTTTAGAAAAAGGTGGCTATCAAGTAGAACAAGCAAAAGACGGTCAAGATGCCTTAGAAAAATTAGAGACAGGCTTGAAAATAGCGGCTGTAATTTGTGATATTGAAATGCCTCGTCTTGATGGTTATGGATTTTTAGGCAAAGTCAAAAACAACATTGATTTGAAAAATATCCCAGTTGCCATGCTGACTTCTCGCAGCAGCGATAAACATAGACAACTCGCCATGCAACTAGGTGCTAGAGCCTATTTTTCCAAACCTTACAACGAGCAAGAATTACTCCGCACCCTAGAAGAACTCACAGGTAATATAGCAGAAACAGCCGCTTCTAATTGAATCAGGGGATCATAATTATGTCCGGCAAATTACTTGTGATATGTCCGCCGCGAGTGCAACGAAGTGAAACGACACAATCGCCTGGATGCGATTACTTCACTGCGCTATCGCTGGATTCGTAATGACAAGTGTTGAGTCGGACATACGCACACTCTACGAATTCTTGGCGTTCTTGGCGCTTTGCGTCGTTAGCGCAGCGTCTGGCAAAGTGGCGTTAGCGTCAGCGTTAGCGACGAAGGAGCGTCACCCGAAGGGCGGTTCGATAAATTAAGCTTTGTGGCAATTTTTGCGTAATACCATTTCACCAAATAAATGATACAAATAATTTCTCCTCTGCCCCTCTGCTCCCCTGCTCCTCTGCCTGCTTAAATGTATCAATTTTAAAGTGAAATGGTATAAGTCCTGCCAGTAAATTAAGCTTGCCATGCTAGTAGGTTGGGTTTCGTTCCTCAACCCAACCTTGTAGCTTATTTTTTATGAAATGGTATTAGTATATTGTTAACACCAACTTTATTGGTATTTGACTTGCGAGTGCTATTCTTTGAGTAGTATCTTCTAGCAAGTCTAAATCCCTGTATCTGTGCTTACTTTGTCTTTACAACAGATGTGCTAAAGTTGCTCATCTGCCAATTTCCGATAAAATTCTACAAATTCAAATACTCATGACAGAGCAATCAGATTTTTTATCTAATCTCTCTGACTTTCTTTATCCGCGTAGTTGCTATTATGGTCAGTTCAAACCAGAATACCTAGTATTTAACGCTAATTTACAAGAATTTGCTCAAAGAGTTAGCTACATTAGTAACCTGCAAACCAATGGCAAACTTTCCCCAGAAGAAGCTTATCAGCAAATCAAAGCTCTCTGGAAACAATTAAAACGTGCAAAAAAACAACTAGAAATTAGAACGGATATTTTAGATACAAATAACCCTCAACAATAGTACATCATTTTTAAACAAAAAACTTGGTGTTCCTGTGCGCCAACCTCTGCGTTGAAAAAAGTTACAGTACTCGGTTCTACTCCAAAGGCAGGACATCATGGAAATGGTTGTAGTCGATGTAACGATGTTCATCAGATGCATGGTGCAAGATATCGACAAACCGACTATTCCATAAAATATCATTAGCACTGTAGCTATGACGTGCATGAACAACTTGTGCCACTGTTTCATCAATGCCAGTTAAAGATATCATCAATAAACTGTTGGTTTGATTTAAAGATTCTGATGTTATGCCATATAAAGGGCTAGAATCATCAATCATGTGCATTACTGTCCAACTTAAGGCAAAACCAGGAGTTTGCTGCCTCAGTAGTTTGAGATCGTAGATGCGACGCATAAACTCACCTTCTGCGGTAACTTCATCACGCATTAAATAAACCCGCATTTGCGCTTCGAGAATTAAATTGCGCCGCTGGTTAGCGGTGCGAAACATTAAGGTAGGCATGCCATTATGGGGTACTATTACAGCCACGCGACTAAAGATTACACGGGCAGTTGGACGAGAAAACCGCGCAAAGGCTAACCCTGTCATTACCGCAATTCCCATCACACCAACGATCGCTTCAATGGTAACAATGAGATTGGCATAGGTTGTTTTCGGATACATTGCCCCGTAGCCAATAGATGCTAGGGTTTGGACGCTAAAGAAAAAAACATCGAAAAAAGAGCCTGGACGGGCATTAGCAATGCAATCTCCTCCTAATAAATAAGCCAGAGAGAATAAAGTATTAATAGCTACATAAAAAGTACAAATTAGTAGTACAAATCCAGTCCAGGGAATCGTTAGGAGTAAATGGTAGGGATCGCGCCAGTAGGAGTGCCATACACCTAAGCCCATAATCTGGAAATTACCATTGCGAAACTTCAAGTGAATAATGGGTTGTGAACGCTGTCGTTGCTTACGTGTCAGTCTCTTGAGTTGAAATTTCATCGGGTTTGGCAAAGTTTACTTTGCGATCGCTTTGGGCGTAAACCTTTATTGATTATTAGTTTAGCTGGAACGCTAATTACTCATGCGATCGCTGGCACTGCAACTACAGCCAGCTGGCTATTCTTCGCCAAATGTCTCGATGGGATTACTGGCGGTAATGCTTCTGTAGCACAAGCGATTATTTTTGATGTTACTGCACCCGAAAACCGCGCTAAAGCCTCAGCAGTTTTCTTTGGGGGCTGCTTTTTTAGTTTCAGGTGCGATCGCACTTGTAGCACTGTTAATTAGAATTAGAAGAGTAAAAAAGATGTAGTTAATTATTTATTTGGCTGATTCATTAAACCCATATCTGCATATATTGGCTCTACTACTTTTTTAATAATCGGCATTTGCCGAGCAAAAAAATAAGCTCCTAACGTGCAACAAATACCACCAAATAATAGTGAGTTTGCCACCCCAATTTGCCCAGCCAAACCTCCAAAAAATAAATTGCCAAAAGGCAGAATCCCTAAAAACCCAGTTGTAAATATACTGGTCACTCTACCTCTTTTGTCTTCTTCCACCAGCACTAACTGCACAAAATTATTAATAGATGCTAAAGTCATGGTATTAGTCATACCGACAATAAATATAATTAATAAGCAAAATTCTAACTTATTTAACCTGGAAAATATTATTAAAGATAACCCTAAAATAGTGGATGAAAATGCAATTATTTTTACCAATATTAGAGCTTTTTGTCCTGAGATGAGATAAAGCCCGGCTACTATAGAACCTAATGCTGAAGCTGTCATTAAAAATCCCATCGTTTCAGCATTGCCTTGCAATACTTCTTTAGCAAAAATAGGAATTAAATTAACATGAGTCATTGCCATAAAGCAAATTATTACTTGCAGCATTAATACATATTTAATTGGTAAAAATTGATAAGCAAAGACAAAACCTTCTTTGAGATTTTGCCAAATTTGAGATTTTTGAGTCAAAGATTGGTTTGTAACTTGTTTTATTTGAATAGTTAAAATTGCTGACAAAAAAGGTAAATAACTAATAGCATCTACTAAAAAACAAGAAGCTGCACCAGTTCTCGCAATCATGAATCCCCCAATCATCGGGCTAACAAACTTAGCTGTATTAATTAAAAATGAGTGAGAAGCCATTGCACTATAAGTGTCTGCTTTCTTTTCTACAAGTCGGGGAATAATTACTTGACGTGCAGGTAAATCAAAGGCTTTGACTATTCCTTGCAGTGTACCAATAATAATAATCCAGGTAACATTAATATTATTACCAATAGTTAAATAAGTAAGTGTGGTAGACAGCAGAATAGACACCAATTGTGTAGCTAGTAAAACATATCTTAAGTTCCAGCGATCTAACAAGACACCTACTAAAGGAGTAATAATTAATCCCATCGCTTGATTTGTAAATCCAGCTACTCCTACTAATACTGCTGAATTTGTTAATTGATAAACTAGCCATACTAAGGCAATTTGAGTCATCCATGACCCAAAAAAAGATAAGCTTTCGCCAATCACAAAGCAAGAAAAATTTGCAGATTTCAATGCAGGTGGAATTTCCAAAGAAGTAAACGGAAGTTTATCTTTTTGGTAGTTTTCTTTACTACTTCGTTGCATGAGTGTTTCACATGATATGTACTGACAACAGAATTGAGGAGTTGGAATGTTTGAAGTTCCTAACTCCTAACTCTGCCTTGAGCAAGTAATTAGTAAGACTGAATATTAGATATACATAAATTTTGTATACTTAATATTAGCCCAAAAAAATATACTGTCAAGCTTTCCGCTTCAGCGAGGCGGAGACTGGTTACTCCAAGGCTGGATTCTACCTTGAGCATCCGTAGGCAAACTATTAGTGAAGTTCCTAAACATTTGGGCAGACTTTTCTCTGACACCAGCAGGAGTCCCACCAGGTTGCCAACCTAAAGCTTCTCGGTATCCACCCAACAGTCCGGCTTCTGTGAGAGTTTGTTCATCAACAAACACAGATTCATCTGCCTGTGGTGCAACAAACAGCGCATCTGCGGGACAATACAATTCGCACATAAAGCAGGTTTGGCAGTCGCTTTTACGGGCGATTTTGGGTGGGCTGTTCGGTACTTTGTCAAAGACGTTGGTGGGACAAGCCGAAACGCAGATATTACATTTAATGCAACGAGATTCGCTAACTAGTTCAATCACAATGCGACTAACTCCCTTTGTTTAGTGGTTGCTAGTTTTTGGGGCTTCACCCAAACTTGATCTAAACCACCACTCAAGAGGCGATGGTATTGATTCGAGTCTTGTTCTGGATAGTCTAAATGCTTGTGCATCCCGCGAGTTTCTTTGCGTTCTAGGGCGCTAGAGTACATCCATCGGGCTGTGGCTACCATTGCTACGGCTTCTCTGGCTTGCACAGCTTGAGTTGTGTCTACAGTTTCGCTGCTGCGGACTTCTTTCCATAAGTCGTGCAGACGACCGAGAGATTCTGTTAATCCCTTCTCTGTACGGAACAAGTTGCGATCATAAGGGAAGACTTCTGCTTGTACTGCCTTAATTACTTCTGAAGGATTGAAAGTGCGATCGCTACTCCCATTATTCACTGCCGCCGTACCAATACCCCGCACAGCGCGATGATTAGCTTTTATTCCTAGTTGCTGGGCATATTTCGCTGCGGCTTCCCCTGACCAATAGCCAGAAGATGTTGCCCAAGCTGCGTTATGGCTACCACCACCAGTAAAGCCGCCGCAAATTAATTCTCTGGTGGCAGCATCACCCGCAGCATAAAGTCCGGGTACAGAAGTGGCGCAATTTTCATCAACAATCCGAATTCCACCTGTACCGCGCACTGTGCCTTCTAAACGCAGAGTTATAGGGAAGTATTGCGTGAAGGGATCAATACCCAAGCGGTTAAATGGTAGAAAGAAGTTGTGTTGGACTGTCCGCAACATAGCTTGAATTTCCGGCGTTGCTTTGTCCAAACGGGCGTATACAGGTTGGGTAAGTAAAGTCCGGGCAATGATGGAACGACCTCTTTGAGAACCAGCACCCTCAATTTCTGTACCATCTTCGTAATAAAAGGTTGCCCAGCGGTAGTATGCGCCTTTAGTAACCGAAGAAAAAGCCGGGGAAAGGGCATAGGCATTAGAAAATTCCATGCCTGACATTTCCGCACCGGCTTCGGCTGCCATTAAATAACCATCGCCTGTGAGGACGTTACAGCCAAGGGCTTTACTCAGGAAGGCACAACCACCAGTAGCAATGACTACAGCTTTGGCTTTCACTGTCCAGCGATCGCCTGTTTGCCGACAAATACCTTTAGCGCCTGCCACTGCGCCTTCTGTATCTACTAACAATTCTAAGGCTGGGCTGTGGTCAAGTATTTTTACGCCTGCTTTGGTAATTTTTTTACGCATCAGGCGCAGATAATCATGGGCTTGCTGGAGCGATCGCCGATGGGGACGGCCTTCATCATCGACTGGGAAAGGATAGCCCCAATCTGATAATTTATTCAGGTTGGTATATGTCTGATCTAATACACGCTCCATCCAAGGACGCTCAGAAAGATAACCACCCAAAGCTTCCCGACTAGCCATTGCGGCTTCTCGTTGTTGCGGGTCTGGTGGAACATACCAAACACCAGTACCAGAGGGTGCTGTTGCCCCACTTGTACCGCAGTAGCCTTTATCTACTAAAATTACCTTCGCTCCTTGATTAGCTGCACTCCAAGCCGCCCAAGTAGCAGAAGGGCCACCACCAATAACTAAAACATCGGCTTCTAAGTCGAGATGAGAAGAACTATTACCTGACTGAGATTGATAAGTACTCACGATTCTCGAATCTCCTATGTTATTCCATATCTGCCTACACCACGGTAAGGACTAGATGTTAAAAGTTCGCTCGGCACTAAGTTCTCAATGGTTTGGGCTGATATTAAATTACTACGTCAAATCGACAGATTTACCGTAGTATCACTATGAGATTTACACGGATTGAGTTAAAAAACAAGATCTAGAGACAGAGATATTTTTATTTTGTTGTAAAGTTATTGCTGTATCACAAATTGTCAATTTCTGTAGTCAATTTAACGACAGTTTAATAAAAAGTAGCATATACTCGGTGGTATAAGCCTCCGAGAAAGAAAAATAGCGGAGGATTTAAACCTAACAAGCAGGTAAATCCTATGCAAAAAGTATGGGAATCAACGGAATTAGAATATGCCTTTCTGTTTACTCTCAGAAAGGTAAATTCAATTAATCCAGAAGGTTTTGAACCATTCTTTAATAACTTGCCAGTTGATCCTTATATTAAAGGCAATTATCGTTTAAGAAGATTATCTCGGTTTATCGTTTCTGGGAATGAGTTAATTAAACTACCTCATGGCTACCTCTTCCAAAGTAAGACTTACAACCCTTTATTAGGAGATGTTAAACGAGAATTTGCTGAATTAGAAGATGGCATCATTAAGCTTGATATCTTTAAAAAGATGGTCTTAGCGTTTAGTGACTCTTGTAAATTGCACCCAGAAGCAGAGATAGGAGTTCATCAAATCAGAACCATCTGTTCGGCTGAAAATATGGGTAATCCAGCGCCTGAAGGTATCCATCAAGATGGTACTGACTTTATCGGGATATTCTCAGTTGCTAGAGAAAATATTCAAGGTGGAGAAACGCATTTATATGCAGGTAAAAAGGAGAAGCCAGTTTTTAGCAAAGTTTTGCATCCTGGTGAATTGTTATTAGTTAACGACCACGAATTTTTCCACTTTACCACTCCGATTAAACCGCAAACTGATGGCTTGGGAATTAGAGATGTATTTGTGTTGACTTCGCCTAGCTTACTAACTGAATGATTATTTTCAGGGTAAATTTGATTTATATACTGTTTATTTTGCCTTTCCAAAATTAATCTACTGCAAATATTTGACAGTCTACTAGATATGGGGAATTGAATGTAGTCATTTCCCCAGCTTTTTTATTTGGGATGGGAAATAATCTGGCTGATAGTGGTTTATTTAGTTTAAGAGCTAAAGTTGCCTGATCAATTAATATTGCTGCTATTTGCTCAACGGAGATATCGCCGGGAAGGGGAACTGTATCTAATCCACAGCCACAAACAGCAGAATATAAAAGTAAGTTTGTCAGATCATAGGTTTGCTCATTGGCTCTGGTTGCTAAACCAACATCTTCACATACAGGGAGCATTAAACCAGAATAGCCGCAAATTTTTATAGAAACATTTTTTAAAACACGCGTTAGCATTCCCGAAATTGCCAGCGTACCTGGACTACCAAACTTACCATGCAGCAATTTTTCATAGGCGAAAGCAATACTATTGCTTTTATCTAAAGATGGCGCTAACGAGGTATCAATACCGTTGTATTCTATAGCAAATTTTGCAGATATTTGTTTGGCGATCGCCTCTATTTTTTGTAATTCTGTTTCTAACATTGCTGACAAATAACTTCTTAGCTTGACTTTTACCCATTTTGTTTGCAACGCGATCGCTATCACTGAAACCTTTGTAAGACGGTAATTTTACTTTTTGAACTTCATCGATAATCTATAATGTGGAAAAAGTATTTGCCAAAAAGCCAGAGTTTTTGCCGGATAAAGGAAACCAAGCTCTTATTTTTGATAACGTCGAGCTTAGAATATGTGTCAAAAAGTCAGTTTTGATAATGACATTGCTTTATGAGCTTGCTGGCGGATTGGAATTTGAATCACAAACTTGGTTCCCTTTCCAGGTGTTGAGAAACACTCTAGCTTGCCGTTATGTTTTTCTGTGATGATTTGATAGCTAATAGACATACCCATGCCTGTTCCTTTGCCCACAGGTTTTGTGGTAAAAAAGGGATCGAAGATACGTTGTTGAATATGCTCTGGTATACCAGGGCCGTTGTCCGCGATCGCAATTTGCACGGATTGTAAATCAACTATAGATGTACTAATTATGATGCAACCAGGATAATCCTGTATTTCTTGATAAGTTCGATGAGCATTCATTTCTTCCAAAGCATCGATCGCATTTGCCAAAATATTCATAAATGCTTGATTAAGTTGTCCGGCATAGCATTCAATCAAAGGTAAATTGCCATATTCTCGAATTACTGCGATCTGTGGATGTTCTGGTGTGGCTTTTAAGCGATGTTGCAGAATCATAATGGTGCTATCAATACCCTCATGAATATCAACGGCTTTAAATTCGACTTCATCCATGCGAGAGAAATTTCGTAGCGATAGCACGATTTCGCAGATACGTTGAGTCCCGATTTTCATAGAAGCAAGAGTTTTAATCACATCTTCCTGCAAAAACACCAAGTCGTTTTCTTCTGCTTGCTCTTGAATTTCATCAACAGGATCAGGGTAATGCTTTTGGTAGAGTTGCAAAAAATTCAGCAGTGTTTGAGTATAGTTCTCCATGTATTCGAGGTTGCAGTGAATGAAGTTAACAGGGTTATTGATTTCATGGGCAACTCCTGCTACTAATTGTCCCAAAGTTGCCATTTTTTCTGATTGCACTAACTGAAGTTGTGAGCTTTGCAATTGTTTTAAAGCATCTGTTAATTCTGCGGTGCGCTGGCTAACTTGCTGTTCTAATGTTTGATTGAAGTGACGCACTTTTAACTGTGTTTTCACACGGACAATGAGTTCGGCTTCTTGAAAGGGCTTGGTGATATAATCGACAGCACCCAGGTTAAATCCATTAACTTTATCAGTGGTTTCAGATAAAGCTGTCATAAAGATGATGGGAATATCTTGGGTGATGGTTGAAGCTTTAAGACGGCGGCACGTCTCAAACCCATCAATACCAGGCATCATCACATCGAGCAAAATTAAGCTAGGCAAACTACATTCCGCTTGTTTGATAGCTCGTTCGCCATCGGTGGCGATCGCTACTTCAAAACCTGCATCGCTAAGTGCCTCAGAAAGCACTGCCAAATTTGCAGGCGTATCATCTACCACTAAAATCAATTCAGATTCTTTCATAACTTATTTGGTTCTACCGTTAATAGTCTGAGAAAGGGAACAGGGAACGGGGAACAGAAGTCATTTCTCTTACCTGTTACTCGTTCCCTAATTTATTGATAGATTCCTGAATAAAATTTTCCACGCTTTCTATTTGAAAGTCCTTGGTGAGTTGAACAATATGCTGAACAAAGGCAGCATACTGTTGATTTTTTTGTTCAAGATTCTGAGCAGCTGCAACTAATTTTTTTAATCGTCCTTGTTGGGCAAGGGAAAGTAACTCTGCTAAGTCTTCTAGGGTGGGTAAAATTATATCTATCGTTGTGGTTTTGGCATTGCTATGATTTTGCTGAACGAATGACTCAGCGTTAGGAATTTCTAAGGATTTATATTTCCAAGTAATCTGTAAATATTTTTGTAATAATTTAAATAATTCTTCTGCCTCCACAGGCTTTGTTAAGAAAGCATCACCGCCAGCATCCAAACTCTGTTGTTGATCCATTGTAGAAACAGATGCAGAAGACACAATCATCGGAATTGACTTGAATACCTCTGATTGCCGGATTTGCTGCAAAAATGCATACCCATCCATGACTGGCATTAATAAATCAGTGATGATTAAATCGGGTTTGAATTGAGTAACTTTATTTAAACCATCCTCACCGTTTTCGGCTTCTACCACAGTAAAACTTAGCGGTTCTAATAAGTTAACAATTACCGAACGATTTTCCCATTTGTCGTCTACCACTAAAATCGTTTGTGGTTGTCCTTCATAACCGACTAATTCTTTGCCGGTGGTAGTCATTGCACTATGTTGCCACTCTATAGCTAAAGGAAACTCCACCTCCAAGGAAAAAGTGCTACCAACTCTTAACTCACTTGTTACTTGAATTTGGCTTCCCATCAGATTAACAATGTTGTTACTGATGGCAAGTCCTAGTCCAGTTCCCTCAGAGTGGCGTTTCTCATCACCAACTTGTTCAAAGGGTAGGAATATTTTTTCTAAAGAGTCTGGACTGATGCCAACACCTGTATCGCTAACCTGGAAACTAAGTTTGACAGTAGGTAAGGCGTTGCGGTTTTGCAGAGAATTGCCTATCTGCTTGACTATAAATTTTACCTTCCCTTGCTCGGTAAACTTGACAGCATTTCCTAGCAGGTTAATTAAAACTTGTCGCAACCGCTTACCATCAACTTCGATACCCTCTGGCAAGTTTGCATCCGGCAAATAGACAAACTCGATACCTTTTTGTTCTGCCCGAATGCGAATAATCTCCGCAATTGCTTGTAAGAAAGATGGTAGATGAATTCCTTGTGGTTGCAATTCCAGTTTGCGGGCTTCAATTTTCGAGAGATCGAGGATGTCATTAATCAGCGTCAGCAAATGGGTACCACACTGATAGATAATATTAATGCCCTTACGTTCCTTTTCGCCCCAACTTTGGGAACGGTTGAGAATTTGAGCATAACCGAGAATACCGTTGAGAGGAGTGCGGAGTTCATGGCTCATATTGGCTAAAAACTCACTCTTAGCTTGATTAGCTAAATCTGCGGCGGCTCGTTTCTGCTCTAGTGAGGTATAGGAATCTGCCAACTGGGCTGCCATTTGGTTAAATTCCTGTGCCAGTTGTTCAATTTCATCGCCAGTGTTGATATTTAAACGGTAGTCCATATTACCACTACCCAGTTTTGCCGCTCCAATTTGCAGGGCTTGAATTGAACGGATGACTGGCAGTAGTGTTAGAGCAAACTGAGCGATAAAAATTAGCAATACTACGCCAATTAAGCCATAAGTAGCAATGGTAGCATTTTGCTGGAATTGTTCAGCAGCTTTGCGGGTAGCAGTATCTTGTTGCTGAACTTCCTCAACCAGCGCATTGAGAAACAACTGAATATCATCTTGGAATGAGTTGATGGCTTTGACATCTTGCTGTATTTGCAAAGTTGAAGAACTTGTTTGGTTTTTTAAACCATCAACTAAGCGGACAAGAAATTGATGACGACGGCGCACCACATCAGGTTGCTTGACTTCTGGGAGCAACTGTTTTAATGCTGCCAAATTCTTCAAAAAATCGGACATTTCTTGCTGATAGCTTGCTATATCTGCGGCATTGTGATTGAGCAGAAGATAGTTTTTCAACACCGAAGTTTGTTTTTCTAGAGAAAACCGCAGATCTTGAGTGCGACGGACAGCTTGATTGGTGTGATCGCGGCTTTGAGCTACAGATTGTTCTATCTGTTTAATTAAAAGTGTACTTCCCCCCAGCAATACACTGACTAAGCCTACAGAAATCGCTGTCGAAGCAATAAACTTGGTCAGGATCTTCATTTTTCGGCTACTTTTATAGATTTCAGACGGATATAGATTTGCCGCACTTGCTCAAAGTCTGCATCTTTTGCCAGGGTATATCCGGCAGATGTTGTTCCGGCTACATCCACCACACCTGGTGGCGCATCAATCAAAGCTTGTCGCAGTTGGCTAACAACTTCTGGGGAGAACTTTTTGGTGTTGATGACAATCGGGGGTGCAGGTAGGGGATCGGACTCCCAGATAATTTTGTACTTGGCAGCAGCGAGTGTGCCTGCTTTTTGACTCCGCAAGAAGGAGGCTTTATCGTCAGCGATCGCATCAACTAAATCCTCTGCCAGCTGCTTCTGTGTTTTGTCGTGACTACCAGGATAGCGAATTGTAGTAAAGTCTCGTGTGGGGTCGATTCCTTGGCTTTGAAAGGCATTCATAGGTAACAAGAAGCCAGATGTGGAAGATGGACTAACAAAAGCAAAGCGTTTACCTTTTAAATCCTTGAGTGAATTGACACTCTTAGCAGTATTGGCAATGATGACGCTGGTGTACCATGGTCTGCCTGTGTTTTGATCTATAGGGATTACCAGAGGCTCAATTCCAGGATTGCGTTCACGGGCTTTAATATAGGTTAAGGCAGCTAAATAAGCCATATCTACCTCTTCTTTTACTAAGAGGTCTACCGCAGCTGCATAGTCCTTTGTAATTTGGAAAGTTACTGGCTGCTTGAGAACTTTTTCTAGGTAGTCAGCTAGGGGTTGTAGTTTCTTTTGCTGCTCTTCGGGGCTTTGCCAGGGAATCACCGCTACTCGCAAACGTTGCGTGGTGGCTGGAGTAGTAGAAGGTGTTGTCCCGACTTGGGGAGATTTGTTAGAATCGGCTACTGTGCAGCTGACAGCGATCGCGCTGATGCAAAATAGTAAGCTAAATCCTATTAAGCGTCTGAGAAGGCGATGGGGTGGCCAAACAAAAGGTCGTTTCAAGGGAAAATCACTCCTTAATAATTCAAGAATCTGGGATTTACAAGGTTAAATCTTTTTATAGAGTTCCCCAAAAATTCCCCAAAACAACAAGGCTCAGAAGTATGTAAGCTGATCAAACCACTGTTGAGCGATGAGGGTAGCTTGGCATCGCCCTCGCTGAATAAAACACGCCCACGATAGTAATCTTTTTGATATGAAAGCAAGCGACTTTGGTGTTGAGCTGAAGATATAACCAAAAACCTGCAAGATGACCTGAAAAGGCTTGATTATCTGGAATAACCCCTGTCTTTTTTGAATTTAATTTAGCAATTTTTCAAATCTATTAGGACTTATATCGTTTCTGTGTGAAGCTGCGCCAAATCCTAGCTTTTTTCAACGCAAAGGTACGCGGAGGTTTTAGTTTCCAGCCTCTACAAATTAGCAGCAAGAGCAAGACAGAATAATTTGTATCTGTGATTTAGTGCAGTGTCGTCAGTTAAACTTTATTTATTCACACCATGAGTCAATCTGAAGACATCACTGCTCAAACTACTTTTGGAAATAACCATGACCAGCCAATTCATCTGTCTGGTTCAATCCAGCCTCATGGTTTATTAATTGCACTCAATGCTGACTTAGAGATTTGGCAAGTCAGCAACAACACCGAGAACTATTTGGATAAACAACCCCAAGAGTTACTCGGTCAACCAATCAATTGTTTACTTGCTACTCAACACATAGCGGCTATTAAACAGTGTTGGGAGAAAAAAATTGGTAGTGTCACAACTTTAAAAATACCAATCACAACAATAAATGGAGAGCGATACTTTGATGGTATTGCTCATCGAACAACCAATGCTGTAATTTTGGAGCTAGAGCCAAGAGACAGTGATGATGAGGTGAGTTTTTTAGGTTTCTATGCTTTGGTGAGTGAAGCGATCGCACAGTTGCAAAATACCTCAAACCTAGAAGAATTTTTGCATTTAGTTGCCTTAGAATACTGCAAAATCACAGCTTTTGACCGAGTGATGGTCTATCAATTCGATGAACAAAGTGCGGGTTCAGTAGTTGCTGAAGTCAAACGAGAAGATTTACCACCTTATTTAGGACTCCATTTTCCTGCTACAGATATCCCTGAACCAGTAAAACAGCTATACACCCAGTGTTGGCAACGATTTATCCCCGATATTACAGCTCAACCTGTAAAGCTGATTTCACAGGATGCATCCGCAACTACACCCGTTGATTTAAGCTGGTCTGTACTCCGCAGTGTTGACCCGTGCTGTATTACCTACCATGAAAATATGGGTGTAGCAGCCATCCTGGTGATTGCCTTAATTAAAAATCAGCAGCTGTGGGGGTTAATTTCTTGCCATCATCAAACCCCAAAGTATCTGGCTTATGAAGTGCGGAAAATTTGTGAATTTTTAGGGCAGATTGTGTCGTTAGAGTTAGGACATAAAGTTATTCACTCGGAATTAGATTATGAAGTGAAGCTGAAATCTCTCCAGTCTGAGTTTGTCGAGTTAATTTCCCAGGCAGACAATTTTATTGATGCCTTAATTAAACCTCAACCTAGTTTATTAGCCCTCGTCAGTGCCACAGGCGCGGCGGTACGCTTGGATAATGAAATTACACTAGTAGGCGCAACACCAGATATAGAACAGGTTCGGGAACTGATTAATTGGGTAGATAGCCAAATTAGCAATCGCATTTTTGCCACTAATTCACTCCCCAAGCTGTACCCTAAAGCAATGCAATTTAAAGATAAAGCCAGTGGGTTGCTGTTGTTACGCATTTCCCAAATTCAGCGTTACTATATTCTCTGGTTTCGTGCCGAAGTCTTGCAAACTATTAACTGGGCAGGCAATCCGAACTCGGCAATACAGACAAACGCCGATGGTAGCGTTACCCTGTGTCCGCGCACATCCTTTGAAAAGTGGCAAGAAATAGTACAATTAACTTCTCTACCTTGGAAACAGTCTGAGATTGATCATGCTTTGGCTTTGAAGGGTGCGATCGTCGGTATTGTCCTTTCCAAAGCAGAAGAACTAGCCAAAATCAACCAAGAATTAGAACGCAGTAACCGCGAACTTGCATCCTTTGCTTATGCGGCTTCTCACGACCTCAAAGAACCTTTGCGCGGTATTTACAACTTCTCGACAATTTTAATCGAAGATTATGCCCAAATTTTAGATGAAGATGGGCTTGACTACTTGCAGACTGTACTTACTTTGTCTGTACGGATGGAAACTCTGATTAATTCCCTGTTGCATCTCTCGCAATTAGGGCAAACAGAATTGTATCTTCAATCCACCAATCTCAATGAATTGCTGAACGAAGTGATTGATGTGATTAATGCCAGCCGCCAGGAGGCTCAAGTTCATATTCACATTCCTCGACTTTTACCAACAGTTCAGTGTGACCCAGTATTAGTCAACGAAGTTTTTACTAATTTGATCATCAATGCCTTAAAATACAACGATAAACCAGAGCCTTGGATTGAAATTGGCTTTATCAGTCAACAAGAATCAGATAATTTCTTAAAAAAAGCTTCATTTCCCGTTTTTTATGTCAAAGATAACGGTATTGGTATTCAAGAGCATCATTACCAAACTATCTTCCGGCTATTTAAACGACTGCACTCCCAAGAAAAGTACGGCGGCGGAACAGGTGCAGGACTAGCCATTTCTAAAAAAATTGTTGAGTTACACGGCGGTCAAATTTGGGTGGAATCCAGTATGGGTATTGGTTCTACGTTTTATTTTACTTTGGAACAATAGTTTAAGATATTTAAAAATTTTTGTTACATTTTTTAAAATCTCTGATGACGAAAAAACTTAACAAACCTCTGTTGGTTGTTGAGGATAGCAATGAAGACTTTAAAATGTTGCAACGCCTGATGCGGCGGATGGCTGTCCAGAACCCTATATATAGATGTACAAATGGGGATGAGGTTTTGGACTTTCTTTATCCAGAAGAAAGTTCGCAAAACCCCGATGGCGTACCAAAACCGTCTGTTATCTTGCTTGACCTGAATTTACCAGGCATTGATGGTCGTGACATTCTAGAACGGCTGAAGCAAGATATAAGTTTCCAGAAAATCCCCATTGTAATTTTTACTACCTCATCCAACCCAAAAGACATTGAATTTTGCTACCAGAAGGGAGCCAATGGCTATCTAGTCAAGCCAATGGATGCTCAAGAACTGCAAAAGACCGTTCAAGCATTTGTTGACTATTGGTTGGAGAGGAATACTGTATCACCTAATGGTTAGGGCAGGAGGCAGGAGGAGGAGGCGAGGCAGGAGGCAGGAGTTTAGAACTTTTCCAACCTCTAGTCTCTAACCCCTGTTTTATGTATTCTTTAATCCAAGCAGTTCATTTTAATTTATAAATTTAATATTTAATTTATATTTTTGTAATATTTAGTTAATAATTAGAGTAATGCATGAGATCCTAAATGAAGGAGTGTAAACATTCTCCCTAATTATTAATATGCCGGACACCTGGACGCTACTCATCATTGATGATTGTGCCGAGGATCGGAAAATTTATCGTCGATACCTATTAAAAGATCCTCAAAATTCATATCAAATTTTCGAGGCAGATTCTGCGGAAGAAGGGCTGGCCTTGTGCCGAACAATACACTGCGATGTGATTCTGCTGGATTTTTGCCTGCCTGATATGAGTGGGTTAGATTTGTTGGAGCGCTTGAAAAAGCTGAAGTTTGAAACGCCTGTATCTATAATTATGTTGACAGGGCGTGGTGATGAAGCAGTAGCAGTGCAAGCTATGAAACGAGGCGCTCATGATTATTTAGTCAAGCAGCAACTCCAGCGGGATGTATTACAATTGGCAGTCCGCAATGCCATTAAGCAATCTTGCCTGAAAGTTAAACTCAGCAAAACTCAAGAACGACAGCGTTTAATTGCTACGACAGCGCTGCGAATTCGTCAGTCTTTGAATTTAGAAGAAATTTTGCATACGGCTGTAGTTGAAGTACAACAACTTTTGAAGTGCGATCGCGTGATGGTTTATCAGTCCACTGACGATATGAGTGGTAAGATGGTGGCATCATCTGGAGAGCCTGAGCAAATATGCACTCGCCTCTGGGATATCTACCATCAAAAAGAAACCAATGTCACTACACAAGTAGCTCACACGACAGCTACGAGTAGACAAAAAAGCTTAGTTGTTGCCTATAGTAATCTTGGTGAAAATCATCAATGGAGATGTAGAATTTCTCGGATCTATGAAGCGAGTTTGAGCCATTTCTGTTTTCACAAAAAAGAGCAAGTTAATACTCAAGCCAATTTGGTAGTACCGATTAATCTGAATAACAACAATAACCCCAACCCAAAACTTTGGGGCTTTTTAATTGCCCAACCCAGTTCTCAAGATAGACTATGGCCAGATGATGAAGTAGAGATTCTTAATCAAGTATCAGTCCAATTAGCGATCGCAATTCAACAAGCGGAACTTTTGGCCATGACTCAAGCCGCACTAGTCAAAGAAAAGCAACTCAACAATTTTAAATCCCAAATCATCACGACAGTTTCTCACGAGTACCGCACACCCTTAGCTACCATCTTGGCTGCTGCATCAACAATCAAGCAACACAGCACACGACTAGATGAGTCAAAAAAGAATCGGTTCTTGCACATCATTGAGCAAAAAGCTAGGCATATGTCCAAACTCGTGGATGATATGCTGTTATCTCATCAACTGGAACTCGACAAAACCAAATTTCAGCCGCAGCCGCTAGATTTACTGCAATTTATTTCCGAGTTAATCGAAGAACAGCAAGAAATATTAGACAATCGTCATGAATTAATTTTAAAGATTACAGGAAATAATCAAGGATTTTGTGGCGATCTCGGACTTTTACGACAAATAATTTTGAATTTATTATCCAATGCTATCAAATATTCTCCAGCAGGCGGCAATATAGAAATTTATCTCAACGGCAAAGAATTAGAAATCATAATAGAGATTCAAGATCGAGGCATTGGTATACCGATAGCAGATCAAGAAAATTTGTTCAAATCTTTTAGTCGTGCGAGTAATGTTGACACAATACCAGGCACAGGTTTGGGCTTAGTAATTACTAAAGCTTGTGTAGAGTTGCATGGCGGTACTATTGCTTTATCTAGTCAAGTGGGACAGGGAACTAAAGTTACAGTTAGGTTGCCAAAGCAGCATTCTAATTCGTAATACTTCGACTCCTTTCGGCTTCCTCAAGGCAAGTCGCTCAGTACAAGTTCGTAATACTTCGACAAGCTCAGTACAAGTTCGTAATTAATCAATTAAGCCATAAATTGGAAACTCATAGCAGTTTTTGATATGGTGCAAGATAGAAGGTATAGTAGGCATTTATAACATATACTTATAAATTACTAATTATGAATAATCACGAACTCTACTTACAGGGGATAGAAAAAGCCAAGCAAAAAGATTATGCTGGAGCGATCGCAGATTTTAGCCAAGTTGTACAGCTTGCGCCTTATGATGCTGAGGCTTATCTGCAAAGAGGTTTGGCATATTATGACTCAGGACAAATTCTCCAGGCTGTTTCAGATTACACTGAAGCATTAAAAATTGATTCAGGGTTTGTCGAAGCTTACTATAGTCGGGCATTGGCAAGGGTGGCGTTGAAAAACTTCCCTGGCGCATTAGAAGATGTAGAACGCGCGATTAATTTGCGTGGGAATTATGCCGCAGCTTATAGTTTGCGCGGAATGGTGCGACGCAAACAAGGATTTATTCAAGATGCGATCGCTAGTTTCAAAAAAGCCGCAGAATTATATCTACAACAAAAAGATAAAGAAAATTGTCGTCTCTGTCTAGAACGGATTCAACAGCTACAACCTCCAGCCAAATTAGCAGTACAGCCGCAAAATTCTGCAACTGCACCCATCATTTCCACAAAAGATTATTTCACGCAACTATTAGACAAAGCTGAAAAGGGCGATACACGCGAAGCGATCGCAGATTTAAACTGGATATTGCAAGCAGATCCCCAAGATGCTCAAGCTTATTGCTGCCGGGGAGTGGTGCGTTGCAAAATGGGGAATTATCGTGAAGCGATAGCTGACTTTAACCAAGCACTGCTACTCAATTTTCAAGATGCTATCGTCTATCGCAACCGAGGTAAAGCCCGTTCTTTGTTGGGAGATCATCAAGGTGCGATCGCAGATTTTAACCAAGCACTGCAAATGCAACCCCAAGATGCTTTGATATATGTTGCTAGAGGAAATGTCTATCGAGCAATGGGTAATTACCTTGGTGCAATTGCTGATTATACTCAAGCGCTACAACTTAAATCTGATGATGCCCAAGCTTTCTACAATCGTGGCATTGCTTATACATTACTGGAAGAAATGCAAAGCGCTGTTGAAGATTATCAACGCGCAGCTAGTATTTTTTGTGAACAAGAAGATTGGGATAATTACCAACAAGTTTTAAACAGTCTGCAAAAAATTCAGACAGCTTATCCTGAATCTAAACACAAAAAGTATAACTTAATACGCCAAAAACTTTTGCGCTTAGTTGGCGGTTATTGGGAAATTGCCCAAAGATTAATTGACCAAAAACAAAATTATTATCCTGGCAGATCAGATGAGTGGTATATGCAAAAAGTAATTGAAGATTTAGAGCGCGATCGCAGTTAATAACAACAGTTGTGTCAGTTTCGCTCATAATGTTTAGCTTAAATAATTATAGCTGCAAAAAGCTAAGAAACATCAGCTTATCTTCGCCTATTGTGTAGCATAGCGGCACACTCGTTTATATCTTGAGCTTGGATGAACATTACACCTATACACCCCTAAACCCTTGTTAAAAACATTGATTTTTCGTTTCACTGTGTAATTTCTATTAGAGTTTGGCAGCACAAACCCACCTATTGCGTCCTTGTTCTTTAGCTTTATACAAAGCTTTATCAGCTGCATCAACTAACTCTTGAGCAGAACTTTTCGCTGTTGGTATTTGAGTCATTACACCTAAACTGACAGTCACAAAATCTTGAGAACTATTTTTTTTAGTATGAGAAATTTTTAATTCTTCAATAGACTTATGAATCAACTTAGTTACTTTAATAGCACCTGATTCATTCGTATTTGGCAAAAGAACAATAAATTCTTCACCACCATAACGGGCTAGTAAATCCGTAGGACGCTTTAATACAGCTTGTGCTGCACGAGCAACTTGTATTAAGCATTCATCCCCTGCTAAGTGTCCATAATAATCGTTATAATCTTTAAAATTGTCAATATCAAATAAAACTAAAGATAAATAATTCCCAGTTCGTTGTAGTCGATTCCATTCCCGCTCTAATAATTCATCAAAACAACGACGGTTAGCTATTTTGGTTAGACCATCTAGCTTACTAAGTTTTTCTAACTTAGAATTTGCCAGTTCTAAAGCATGGTTTGCTTGAGCTAATTGATTAGCTTGAAAACGGAATTGAGCCAATAATTTTGAATGTTCTAAAGCTACATTAAACTGGGCTGCTAATTGTCGAATAAATTGGATTTCAGACGTATTCCATTCGCGTGAACAACGGCACTGATGAACACATAGTAATCCCCATAAAGTTTTTCCTTTCATTAGAGGTACAACGATTTGCGCCTTGATTTGAAATTGCTCTAACACTAGAAGATGACAATCTTTAAGCCCAGCTTGATAAATATTTGATAATACCTGTATGCGTCCTTGGTGATAAGCAACTGCATACCTTTTACCAAAACAATGATCCTTCACTTTTATAGCAATCACCGAATCGTAATCGGGCAATACATTCTCTGAGACAAATTCACCATAGGTATAGTTCGATTCAGGGTAAAATCGAAAGATCCCAACCCTATCTGCACGGAGAGCTTTACGAACTTCTCGTACAGTTGTCTTAAATAAAGTATCTAAATTAAGAGATTCACGAATTTCAGCAACTAAATTAAACAGAATCTCCTGCTGTTGATTTGCTTTATGCAGTTCTGTTGCTTTTTGTTCTGCTTGAGCTAACAATTCTGCTTGTTTAACTGCAAACCCTAACTGCGTTGCAATCTGAGACAGAAACTGTATTTCTAATTTTTTCCATTCATGTGTCTGTGAGTGCTGATAAGCAGCAAGTACTCCCCACAGTTTTTTTCCTACAAAAATTGGTGCCGTTGCATAAGCTAGAATATGGAACTGTTCTAAAATTTCTAAATGGCATTGAGACAAGCCTGCTGAGTAGACATCTGAAACTACTAAAGTTTCATTATTACGATAACGTCCACCTTGATGTTCTTGTAAATAAGAATCATTCCAAACTGTATTTTGTCCTAATGTCTCTACATCATCCCATCCAGGCTCGGCAAAGTCAAAGTCACTAACAAATTCTCCACCCCAGTTTTCATAAAAACGATAGACGGCAATCCGTTCGACGCGGAGTAACTTGCAAGTTTCTTTAGTTGCTGTACGAAAAATTGTTTCTAACTCCAAAGAAGCTCGGATTTTGCTAATAACTTTATAAAGCGCCCTTTCTTGCTCTTCTAGTTGCTGAATTTGAACGTTTTTCTCATGAAATTGAGTTTTTAAATCACTAACACTTGGCTGTCCTAGAAGTTTACAGAATAAATCAGCAGATACTTTGGTGATATTATGTAAAATTTTGTATAACATAAAAAGGATATATTTACGTAATTATTAAAATTTTGTAAAAAATCTAATTAGAACTTGTTTAAGTTTAACTTTTCTACAATTTATTCTCTTAAAAGATTCAATTAAAAGTAACAGCATAATAGTTGCTATCTATTAGCATTATTAGCCAAATATTGTTTATATTTTGGCATATTTCACTTATTTATAAAGGCTACAGATTAACTTGATTGCGTGGAAACTGCACACATTGCATTTAAATTCATTAGCGCTTACGCATAAAGGTTAGTTGTTGAAATTAGCTGTGAGGGTTTTACTTACTTACACCCCAAACCTCTATACCCCTAAACTCTTTATCTAAACTCTTGATTTTTCGTTTCACTGCGTAAGTTCTGTTTATCTTTTTTCAACCACTTATGTCTTATTTTTTCCTTGATTTTTAAGAAATTATTATTCTTGGAGATAGTCAAGTTTGTAAAATTAACATTTCCAGGTGCAAGATATGAAGTGGTCACACAGCTAAAAAGGTTAATAATAGAGAGAATAAATAAAGTAAAAATAAAGAGAGAGCGCTCGCGCCGTTTATCAGGATGAATAATCTCCTGTTTCAGTTTAGTAGATCAAGGACGAACAGTTGCTGAAACTTTAGAAATTGCTCGTGACGTAGCGCGTAAATTAATTGAGGCACAGTCTTTAAATAAAGAACCAGATTACTTGTTACCAATAGCCGAGCAATTTAACTATCCATTATTTGAAGTTCAAGTTAATCAAGTGAAGTGTAAATCTTAATTTAGTTTAAGTTCTACGAAAAAACAGCCGCTTCCACAAGAGGAGCATTTGTACAAAGCATAACTCACCAAACAACAAAGGCATTACATTAAAAGATACTCTTAAACAGCACCTTGGCGAATCATCTCAAAACCATATACATATATATCAGCAACCTTATAGCGTTTCTCTTTTTCGCGCCATTCAATAATGCCAATTTCGCTTAGAAAGGAAGCAAATTCTTCAAAATCTGCTATATCATGTGCTGATTCTTGCCATACTGTTTGTAACTGTTCCTTAGATAAGAAGGCCAATTTCCCCTTTAAAGAATCAAAAAATTTAGTCAAATCAGGGTACTCTTCTTTAATCTCTTCACACCGCTTTTCTGATGCTTTTTTCAACCCAAATTCTAGAGATTTTCCTTGAAGTAGGCGGTCTGTACGAAGTTTGCTTGAGGATTGCTCCTTATAGGTTAGTTCTTGTTCCTTTGCTCCTTTAAGTAATATACTTAAGCTCCGAGGAAAAGTAGTACCACTTGAGTCTGTTAATCGTTCATATACCCATCGAGATACATTTTTAGCTCTATTTCCGCCTCGGCGACGACTTCCCCAAAGTATTTCTAAGGCTTTATCAATCGCCTCTTCAGTAGCTTGATCAATACTTTCAATAGGAATAGGAACAACTCGGTCAACTAAATTGTTGAAAGGTTCAGATTGTCTTGCTTGACGAAGTGCTAATCGTAAAAAATCAATCTTAGCCCATTGTAAAATAATATCTCGTCCAGTAAAATGACTTTTATTGTCGAAACTTAAACGATTCCATATATCTTCTCTCAAGAAAATTTTAAACCTAATTTCTGTTAATCTGTTAGCATCACAAGATTGAACTAATTGAAATAAGCCAGTGAGTGCTTGTTGCCTTACTCCTCCTCTTTCAGGAAAATCTTCATCCAAATCATCATAAAGAAACCACAGTTTTTGAGAA
This sequence comes from Nostoc sp. CHAB 5844, assembly GCF_020829595.1. Lineage (GTDB taxonomy): Bacteria > Cyanobacteriota > Cyanobacteriia > Cyanobacteriales > Nostocaceae > Nostoc_B. The sequence goes on along the minus strand of NZ_JAIVFW010000005.1, from coordinate 27,048 downwards.
TTTTTCTTAGCTTCTTCATTAAGAAGAATGTTGATGGCATCTTTAACTATGAGACGTAGTTCAGAATTTGTAGATAATTCTAACAAAGCTTGAGTAGATTCAGATTGCCATTTTTCTTTTACATTATTGATAATTCGTTTCAGTTCGCTAAATTTTTCACCTTTCTTACCTTTAGGAAACTTAAATAAATTTTCTTGATGACATCTAAGCAGTAAATAAGCTCTCCAGAAAGCTTCCCATGTGCCACTATTTGAACGCAAATTTTGATGGATGAAATCGAAGTCATCACGAGATGGGCGGCTATTCTTAAATCTGCCATGTGCCGACAAAAATATAGTATTATCCAACCGACCATGTGCTAATTGTTGAGCAACACTTTTGTGTTTTAGAAATAGTAAATATAGCGCAGTTTTACCTGTGCCTTTTCGTCCTCTAATTAGGCAGGTTGTATTGTCTAAAAATTTTTCAAAATCAGTAGTGCGCTGAAATAATCGACTCAAATCTTGTTTCTGATCCGCAGCATCAGCATCTACTTCGGGAAATTGCAAGCTTTCAATAATAGTCCATCGCTCATCTATAGTATTAGTGTTTAAAATATTACTACGTTTAATTTCATCAGTTTTTTCATCAATTAAGTTAGCAATTTTTGTGTAGTAATCTTGCGTGCCTTGTACAGGATAGCTATCAGCCAAAGCAATTGGCAAAAGGTAAGGTACTACTAAAAGTTCTTCGATTGGAGTTTGAGAATTATCTAAATCTGCCTCATCTTCATCTGTTTCATAGTTTTCACTTGTTACCGTTTTTATGCTATTTAGCAATGATTGCCAAATTTGTTTTACTTTAGATAAACCACTTTTAGTAACATCAGGTACAGGAGAAAACACAAAATTAATTGATAAGTCTTTTAGCCCTTGAAGTGATTGTAAGAGCAGTTCTATGCCCTGTTTATTTTGTTCATTAGGGAAAAGAAAAATAATTGCTTCATCAGCCGCTTGAATTAATGATAAAGCTCCCCATTGATTAATTCCAGTTCTCGAATCAATTAAAAGAATATCCGGTTTCAATTGTTCGTAAATTTCACGCTTAAAAACAGACCAAAGACTTTGATATCCATCGATAACAGTATTAGCATGGAGATCATCAACCTTAGAAACATAATCAAGATTAAGAGAACCAGCAGGAACAACAAATAATCTTCCTGTAGCGTTAGGGATTCTTACTTCACCAAATATTTCCGCAATTGAAATACTAGGTTCTACTCCTTCTGGTAAGTAGGAACGCTCATAAAAATAGTCAACAATTCCATATTTGGGTTGTGGCTTGAGGTTGAATGCTGTACTCAACCCAGGTGCTTCTAAATCTAAATCCACAGCAACAACTTTACGACCACGCATTGCCAAGATCGAGGCAACATGAGTTAATGCAGTAGTTCGACCTACTCCTCCTTTAAAAGAATAAAATGTAATGGTTCTGGGTATCTGCGGTTCACGTTGGGTAAGTTGAGGTTGATTTTGGGGATTTGTTGCTTGAATTGCTAAATCTTGCCAAGTTTGTAGTGAAGCTGTATTAGAAGCTTGCGGTGCTGAAAGATTAAGTGAATCTGCTTCTTGAGGCGTATATAAGGAAACAAACCCAGGAGATAAATGAGGAACTTGTGATTTAAGTAAATTAAAAATTTCTTCTTTGCGTTGAGGAATAGATAAATTAATAAAGTGATCGCTCACAATAGTCAAATTCAATAAACCTGATGTAGAAATATTAAAATTAACCCATTCTTGTGAATTATGCACATACTGATTTGTAATTTCTTGCTTGAGCAAAATCTGCCAATTTTCCTGCATTTGACCACCTCTTTAAAGTTAAGTAGTTTGCTTCTGTAACCATCCTTTGAGACTTCGATAGGCTTTTAACCAGCGTTTGTAACTTTCGTCATCAGGCTCAAGGCCAGAATAACGCATATCTATAAAACTTTGACTATTAGGATTTTCAACTTCATCAAGCCACTTTCGCACTTCAGGAAAATTAGCAATTCTAGATTTAAGACGATTATGCCGATTTAATGCTTCTATGTAACTATGTCCTGGATTAGTAATAGTATGCCCAGGATTAGTAGAATCCGTCTTCCATTCCTGAGTTGCACCCTTTGGTAAGGTAGCAAAAATCATTGCTTTTAATAAACACTCAATAGTTACACCTCCAAAGTGCATAGCGGCTACTTTTCTTCCAGAATGACATAGTGTTTCAGTATCTAGATGACGGTGCATAAAAGCGGCTTGGTAATCTTCCATACTGAGCAAACTTAGAGTTAAAGCTTGACCAGTATATTATTAAATAAGCAATTTTTCTAAAATTATTAATTAGTTATTTTATTGTTCAAAACACCTAAAACTTGACATAAAAAAACAGCCGCCTCTACAAGGGAAGCAGCTGTTTTTTATTTACTTGACTACAGACTATTAGTAATCGAAGTCACCGCCGCCCATGCCAGCGCCAGCAGCAGGAGCAGCATCTTTGGGTTCTGGCTTGTCAACAACGATACATTCGGTTGTCAACACCATACCCGCAATAGAAGCAGCGTTTTGCAGAGCAGAACGAGTTACTTTCGCGGGGTCAACGATACCAGCTTCCAACATATCAACGAATTCGTTGGTTGCAGCGTTGAAACCAACGTTGAATTCTTTCTCTTTTACGCGTTCAGCAATTACAGCACCGTTTTGACCTGCGTTTTCCGCAATTCTCTTTAGAGGTGCAGGTAATGCACGAGCGACAATTAAAGCACCTGTCAACTCTTCACCGCTGAGGTTGCCGCTTGCCCACGCTTCCAATTGGGGTGCGAGGTGAGCGAGAGTTGTACCACCGCCAGGAACGATACCTTCTTCTACTGCAGCTTTGGTAGCGTTGATAGCGTCTTCTAAGCGCAGTTTCTTGTCTTTCATTTCGGTTTCGGTGGCTGCACCAACTTTGACTACAGCGACACCGCCAGCCAATTTAGCCAGACGTTCTTGCAGTTTTTCTTTGTCGTAGGAAGATTCGGTTTCGTCCATTTGACGGCGAATTTGTTCGATGCGAGCTTTAACGCCAGCTTCGTTACCTTCTGCAACAACAGTGGTGTTGTCTTTGGTGATGGTGATGCGGCGAGCTTTACCTAAACCATCGAGCTTGGTGTTTTCTAGCTTCAGACCAGCATCTTCGGTGATGACTTGACCACCGGTGAGGATAGCGATATCTTCCAGCATAGCTTTGCGGCGATCGCCAAATCCAGGAGCTTTGACAGCAGCTACGTTCAGCACACCGCGCAGGCGGTTAACAACCAAGGTTGCTAAAGCTTCTTTTTCAATATCTTCAGCAATAATTACCAAGGGTTTGCCTTGACGTGCTACTTGCTCAAGCACAGGTACTAAATCTTGTACCAAAGCGATTTTCTTATCGGTCAGCAGTAAGTAAGGATCATCAAATACTGCTTCCATCCGCTCAGGATCGGTTGCGAAGTAGGGAGAGATATAGCCTTTGTCAAAGCGCATCCCTTCGGTGATTTCCAATTCGGTGGTCATAGATTTCCCTTCTTCTAGGGAAATTACACCTTCTTTACCCACCTTGTCCATTGCTTGGGCAATCATCTGACCGACTTCATCATCGTTACCGGCAGAGATAGCACCAACTTGAGCAATAGCTTTGGAATCTTCTACAGGACGAGCGTGTTCAGCAATTTTATCTACCAAGAAATTGGTAGCTTTATCAATACCGCGTTTCAACAGGATGGCGTTAGCACCAGCTGCAACGTTACGCAAGCCTTCTTTCACGATCGCATGAGCCAATACGGTAGCAGTTGTGGTACCGTCACCCGCAGCGTCGTTGGTTTTAGAAGCGGCTTGACGAATCAAAGAAACGCCAGTGTTTTCAATATGGTCTTCTAATTCGATTTCTTTAGCGATGGTTACACCGTCATTCACGATTTGAGGTGCGCCAAATTTCTTCTCTAGAACTACGTTACGACCTTTGGGGCCGAGGGTAACAGCTACAGCCTCAGCTAAGATGTCCATACCGCGCTCTAGAGCGCGACGTGCGTTTTCGTTGTAAATAATGCGCTTTGCCATAGTTGTTAATCTTTTTGTGTCATTTGTTCTTTGTCATTTGTCCTTTGTCATTTGTCCAGCGACTTTTGACTTTTGACTTTTGACTTTTGACTAGGAAACGATTGCTAGAATGTCTTTTTCAGACAGCAGCACATATTCGTCAGTGCCGAGTTTCACATCTGTGCCAGCGTACTTGGAGTACAGCACTTTGTCTCCAACTTTGACTTCCAACTCTTGACGGCTACCGTCGTCGTTACGCTTGCCAGCACCAAGAGCAACTACTTCTCCTACTTGGGGCTTTTCTTTGGCGGTGTCGGGCAAATACAAACCACCAGCGGTTTTTTCTTCCGAGGCGCTCACTTTTACGAAAACGCGATCGCCCAAAGGTTTAACTGTAGATACGCTTAAAGATACAGCTGCCATACAAATTTCTCCAGAGTTAGCACTCTCAACTCCTGAGTGCTAATTTACCGAAGTCCAGCCTGCAATGGCAACATTTTCTTATGTACGGGTTTCCGAACTATTGGTCAATGGTCATTAGTTTTTCTCCTCACCCCTGCACCCTTACACCCCTTACATCTCTTACACCCCTACTCTCAGTAAGCGGAAGTTCACTTAAGTATAAGTACCTAATTGAGTTTAATTTTCTGATTTTCTTCCGTAAGTTACGAATATTTTTATAAGGTCAACTTTATTTGCAAAGCTTGGAAATTGTTATAGAACAGTAAACAGGGAGCTGTTAATGATTAACAATACCAAGATTCAAAAAACCACCACATCGACAAAGCCATTAAATATGTAGACAACAAGAAAATCTTAAGTAATTGTGTAAAAACTTTATTGATTGCAAAAAATCAGCAACATATTTTTATGTATGCTGACCACACGGTTGCTAACTACGGTTGTCAGCAAGTTAGCGCTTAATCCTGGGAAAGCTTAAATCAGCGACTTCAAGAACTAAAACTTGATTAAAAGCTATTGAATTTTCCCCCTTCTGCATCTTGACAATTCAAGACAATTGCTTGCCAGTTTGTTGTTCTAGACAGATAATGGTTTTCTGCTCGGATGGTGGTGTCTGGTATCGCCAAGCAAATTTGCAAGTAATTGAGAGGATCATCCAAACATACTTGATCGGCATAATGGTGGTAGAAGAATTTGCATTTTTAACCCATCTTTGCCGGAAATTCCCCTACTTGCTTGTTAACATCTGATAAGGCTTCACATCCGCAGGATATAGTAAAGCAGTACGTCGATGAAAGTGCGGGTTGTTATAAAGCTAGGGTCATCGGAAGCCAATACTTACTTGTGAATGGAAGATGATTATCATTTAATCAGTGTTTTTTCACACCCCACTTTCAAAGCGATATATAATAGCGCATTATAATTACTACTGCTCTACGTATCCTTACCGGACTTTTGCCGATGAGCTAGTGGTCTTAAATAAGGTAATAACCGCTTTTGAGACTTCGAGGAAGCAAAGGCAAGTTAAGTGGGAAAAAAGACAACATCTCGATAAATCCACCATATTAAGGATAACCATTCAAGACCTTGATGGACCGAAGCGCGACAAGTGCCACTGCTATGAAAGAGCCCAGCATGAAAGATCACAAACGCCTTCTACTAATTGATGACGACCCTAACCTCATCTTGCTGGTGAAGGATTACTTGGAATTTAGAGGATATGAAGTCGTCACGGCTGAAAATGGACGCGAAGCTCTAGAAGTTTTAGAGCATGACGTTCCAGATATGATTATCTGTGACGTAATGATGCCGGAAATGGACGGTTACACTTTTGTAGAACAAGTCCGGCAAAACGAGCGCACCAGTTGGATTCCGGTTCTGTTCCTGTCAGCTAAAGGACAAAGTGCAGACCGAGTGAAAGGTTTAAACAAAGGTGCTGATGTCTATATGGTCAAGCCCTTTGAACCAGAAGAACTCGTTGCACAAGTAGAATCTTCGCTGAAACAAACCATCCGTTGGAAGGAACACCAAGCCAAAGGCGGGGAAAACGGTTCCCGAATTCAAGTTCCCTTCGATGTGCAGCTAACTCCAACTGAACTGAAAGTAGTACAGTTCGTGGCTAGGGGTTTAGCTAACCGCGAAATTGCTGAAGAATTAAATGTTAGTCAGCGTACCGTTGAAAGCCATGTGTCCAATATGTTGGGCAAAACCAATCTCCATAACCGCACTGAATTAGCGCGGTGGGCGATTGAAAATCAAATGGCTTAAAAAGCTTTCAGCATTCAGCTGTCAGCTTTTTACTATTTAACTGACCGCTGATAGCTGATAGCTTGCTGATCAGCTAACACTTATGTTAAGAGGAGTAGAGACTAGGGGCTAGAGGCTAGAGATTAGAAAGTAGTATTTTTACTTAGCACTCAGCACTTTTTCCTATTGGCAAAGCTGCTTTTCGCTAGTTAGAGAAGAAAGCAGCTAAATCCTGTTGAAATGCGCCAATCTCAGCAGTATCGCACCCCCATCGAAAACCAGTCATCCCAGGATAAGTAAATTCAGCAATTATTACTGCCTAATAGTTATTGAATGCACGGGACAAATGACATGATTGCATCTACCCTCCTTGGGGTATCTCATGATTTTTATCCTGTGCTGTGGAAGATAGTTCTTTGTGACGCGCATTAGTGCTAAGACATAACAAGAGCGCGAAAATGGTGAATCCTGCAACAAATCCACTGCATTACTCTACCCAAAGATTAAAAGCGATCGCCCTAATGATGTAGGCGATCGCTTTTAGTTTAAGTTGTAGCCAAGAGTATATATAATAGGACATTTTGAGAGCATAGAAGTCAGGAACAGTTATGTTTTACCTTCTGTCTCCTGCCTGGTTGGTGAGCGAAGCCAAACCACTGCCTTCTGCCTCTCTTAAGCAGCCGCAGGTTCCAACAACTGAATATTCGAGAAAATAAATTCTTGAATATTTAGATGTCTGTTGACTTCGGTGCGAATTTCTCGACGATTGAGAATAAAATATTTACCGACTTTTTCATATTCATCGGTAAATTCACTTCTACCACCCTTCTGTTCGCCAGTCTTGGGATCATGGTAGATAGAGTCATAAGTGTGAGATAAGTAACCTTCGCCAGTTTGGTGGCTGCTGAAGGTGTTGATGGTAACGACAACGCCATGAATTTGACGGTGAACCATGCAAACTTCGTTATTGCGGACTTTATATTTATCGCCAGCAGCCTTACCACCAACTATAATCTCTACTGCATCACTTAAGTCGGTGTCGCCATAGCTAAAGGTATTTTCGCCGTGGGTGTCTTCAAAGCTGCGACGAACACGGTGAATAGCAATTTCCCAAGTTTGACCGTGAATTGCCTTTTTTGCTTCCTCGTCTTCTACTCCTAGAACTTCCGCCTTGAGATCAGCAGTGATGGTTACTTTACCTGTAATAACTTTATCGTCATACTTATAGGTAACATCTGCGGTGTAACCAGGGAAATTATTATCCCATGTGTAGCGGTTTTCATAAGCAGCCCGGAAAAGTTCCTGAGCAGAGAGTTTGGTAACTGTCATGTGCTTCTCCTAGCGTATCCAGTGATAATAGCGTTTTATTGTTGCTGGTATTAGCATAGAGGTAATTGTTGAGTAGAGCATAGTCCCCAATGGGGTACACTTTGGGTACACTTATGGCTAATTCTCTTCATGCTGTATTTCATGCGATCGCTAGTGTCCGAAATGAGCAAGAACTGCATCTGGCTCTTAAAGATAAGATTAGCGAGCATTTTGGTGTGCAGCATTGGGGTATTTATCTTTTAGATGAACAAGCACCTACAGAAATTGATATTCCTGCCATTCCCGCAGTATGTTTAGAAGGCAACCCTGTAGGACGCTACGTAGTTGAGCGTCATGCTCCCGCCCATGAGCAATTGCTATTATCCCCTGGAGACTGGAAACATTTTTGCTCCCGTTCTGACCACGAACATGTTATGACTGGGCCAATTGTTTGCGATGGTCAGTTGATTGGTACATTACACCTAGCACGCGATCGCGGCAAGCCTGCCTTTGATGGCAACGACTTAGCTGATTTAAGTGCTGTATGCTTGCATTTGTCAGCTAAACTTGCAACGTTAAGAGCAAAACCCACAACTTCGACTTCACCTTTAGTTAGCCGCCTGACACCACGCGAGTTAGAAATCGCTGAATTGGTAGCACAAGGTTTAACTAATGCCGAAATTGGTGAAAAACTTTGGATTACACAAAACTCTGTGAAACAGGCTTTAAAGCGGATGTTTCGCAAGCTAGAAGTATCAGCACGGGCGGAGATGGTAGCGAAGTTACAGGATGTTTTAGTTTCGTAGAGTCCATAGAAAATTACGAATTACGAATTACGAATTAATCGCTTGATTCAACCTTGGCTTGTCCAAACCAAGATGATTCAGCAGTAACCAAGATTGGATTAAGTCGGGGCCATGAACGTCTCCGGTTAAAGCGGCTCGGAGCGATCGCATCACCAAGCCTTTTTTCACGTTCTGTTCTTTGACCACTTGTTTAATCATGTCTTGAGCAGCAGTTTCACTTAGTTGGGGCTGATTTTCTAAGGCGGCGATTACTCCACTCAACACAGCACTAGAACCTTCCTGTTGCAGTTGTTTGCTGCCCTCGTCGCTAAATTCTACGGTTTCGCTGAAAAACATTTTGCTCATTTCTACAGCGTCTACCAAACGAGTCATGCTAGGGCCGATTAACGCTACTAACTGCTCTAACCAAGGACGTTCTCGCCTGCCGTCAACTTGATAGCCAGCTTCTTGCCAATAAGGGATGAGTAAATCCGTGAGTTTATCCACTGGCATATTGTGGATATATTGACTGTTTAACCAATCCAATTTTGCCCAGTCAAACTTAGCACCTGCTTTATTCACCCGCTCAAAGCTAAATTCCTTGGCGGCTGCTTCTAAAGTGAATATTTCTTTAGTGGCATCTGGTGGAGACCAACCCAACAAAGTCATGTAATTGACTAAGGCTTCGGCCGTAAAACCCATTTTCTGAAAGTCAGAAATAGAAGTTACTCCATCCCGCTTAGATAGCTTCCGCCCATCCATGTTCAAAATCAGCGGTGCATGGGCAAACTCTGGCATTTCTGCACCTAAAGCTTCATATAGAAGAATTTGTTTGGCGGTGTTAGCTATATGGTCTTCTCCCCGAATAATATGGGTAATTTGCATATCGATGTCATCAACCACAACGACAAAGTTGTACAGTGGTTGACCAATACCGTCTTCTGAGGCACGGGCAATTACCATATCACCGCCCAGGTCACTGCCTCGCCAAACCATTTTGTCGCGTACTAAGTCATTCCAGACAATTTCGCGGTCATCGTCAATTTTGAATCGGATGACAAAGTTACGTCCTTCGGCTTTGAAAGCGGCTTCTTGTTCTGGAGTGAGGTGACGATGACGGTTGTCGTAGCGGGGGGCTTCACCTCTAGCTTTTTGGGCTTCTCGCAGTGCCTCTAGTTCTTCAGAGGTGGTGTAACAGCGATAAGCCAATCCTTGAGCTAAAAGTTTTTGTACTGCTGTTTTGTAAAGGTCTAAGCGTTGGGATTGGAAAAACGGGCCTTCGTCCCAGTTGAGTCCCAGCCAGCGCAAACCAGCCAGGATATTGTCTGTATATTCGGAACGCGATCGCTCTAGGTCTGTATCTTCGATGCGTAAGATAAACTTACCCCCGTGGTGGTGGGCAAATAACCAGTTAAATACAGCGGTTCTGGCTGTACCAATATGTAAATTTCCAGTTGGACTTGGCGCAATACGGACTCTAACAGTCACAGTTAATTCTCTCTTTCACAAAGCATGATTAATATAACAATTGCTGAGTCACCGAGGTTTAGATACCTGTGGCTTGCCACACTCCAGAAGTGTAAGCGGTAACTCTCGCTTCGACTTCTCTCTCTCTCAGCGCTGAGTTTTGAGCCAATTTTGTCCTACTTCAAAGGCAAAAGCAGTACTGATTATATATAAATTTTTGCCTCAGGACTCAGCACTAATTACTTGGGTTTTTAACGGGACTGACGGGGCTCGAACCCGCAACTTCCGCCGTGACAGGGCGGTGCTCTAACCAATTGAACTACAGTCCCTTAATTTGCAACTTTATTATTCTCGCTCTTTTTTTTGGGTTTGTCAAGTATCTTTTGTTTGCCTTGGCTGTCGGGCTGCGGCTTTCACTTAACAGTCAATTATCTTAACATTTAAACGAATTTTTGCAAGTGGTCTCAAATCTAATTTCCTATGTTGAGGTAAGTAGCTCAACATAAAAACATAAAATGTAGGGTGTGTTATGCCTTTGGCTAACGCATTGCCCCAAATATCAAAACTATTGTTGTTTGATGTTTAACTAGTTTGACTTACTTAGCAGCAACAACATGTGATTTGAAGGACAAATGTTCTAGTATCTGAGATTGTATTTGTTTATACTGCTGCTTTAACAAATTCTTACTCATCAGGACTTGATCAGAGTGTGGCAAGCTTTTACTTTGTTCCACCCACAGTTTTAACCTTTGTCGCTGCGTATTGGCGATGTGACTGCTAATCACATTAATACAGCTATGGGGTGCTTCCAACGTAAAGCAAATCAAGGGGTAGCGTCCATATTCTGTTAAGGAATAAACTAGTTGTTGGTTTTGGCGATGCTGCATATCTAAGTAGCAGGGTAGCCATTTCGGGCCGAGTTCTTGGTCGTAGAGGAGGGTGATCCACAGCAGCATTGGGTGTGGCGCTGTGATGAAAACAAAATGATTGTAACGTTGACACAGAACTCGTTTTTTGATTTCTTGTTTAGGTAACATCAGCCACAGGGCTGCCAAATTGCCTTGTGGTGTATCTAAAATTTGAGGAAAGACGATCTCTTGAATAGGTTTATTTTGTGGCCATATCAGTTTTGCAAAGTTTGTTTTGAGTAGTGGAGATATTTCCGCGCCAACATTAAATTTAGGATTATATTTTGATGCTAAAGGTATGGGCAAACTCTGACAACTAGATTTTTCAAGACTATCTAAAACTCGCAGAATTTCTGCCATATTTTGGGGGCGATCGCTTGGTGCTTTGGCCAAGCAAGCCATAATTAAATTATTGAGTTGTTGGGGTAGTTTGAGTTGCGGATTAACAGTAGCGATCGCTCGCGGTGCTTCAAAATGATGTGCTTTATACCAAGCACCAAATAAATTAGTTTCTGGTTGCCAAGGTTTAGCATTTGTCAACATCTCAAACATCATCACACCCAAGCTATAAATATCTGAGCGACTATCAATTTCTCCGCCTTCTAGTTGTTCAGGAGAACAATATGGCAACGTCCCATTAAAGCCTCTATTAGTACTAACTGTATTGGCATAATTAATAAATTTGGCAATCCCAAAATCAAGTATTTTAATTAACTTTCCTAAAATGGGATCGGGTAGAACTAATATATTAGCGGGTTTAATATCTCTATGAACTAAGGCATAAATTTTGCCATCAATATTAATACCTTGGTGGGCGCATTGTAAGCCTAAACAAATCTGACGTGTCAAAGTCAAAAATTTGGGCATAGGCATAGGGATTAAATCTTTGAGACTTTTGCCATTCAGATATTCCATTACATAAAATGGCTTACCTTCTGCACTTACACCATAATCATAGGCTCGCACAATATGTAGACTTTTTTGGCTCAAAGCAGCACTCAGCATTGCCTCACGAGCAAAGTCTTGTTGCATTTTTTCGTTAATAAAAGTTTGAGTCAAAAATTTGACGGCAACTGGTGTTCCACCTAGTAAAATATCATCGGCTAAAAAAACTTCACCCATGCCACCACTACCAATCAACTGTTTAAGTTGATAGCGATTGGCCAGCAATCCTGTAATGTGTGGAGAGATGAATGCACGTTGATTCACTTTTACAACCTCTGCTATTGCCGCAATTAAATAATTAAAAATTATTGCATCTCAAACTAATTTTTATGAACGTGATAGGATTTGAAGTAATTTATCAAATAGCTGAGATAACCAAGCTCTAAAACCAATTTTGGCAATCTGTTGTTTTTCTACTAATCTTTGCAAAATTTCTGCTTTTAATTTTTGATATTCTGATTTCAAAATAGTTTTGGCTTGCTCAGACGCGATCGCCTCAATTGATTTTTGCTCTAGTTCCAACCAATCTGTTAGTTGCTGTCTTTGTTTAGCTGTCAACGTTAAGGTCATAACGTTAGCACATTGAGTCGGTTCTTCAAGAGCAAAAAATAGCAGATGATAATAGCCTCTATCTGCTAAAAGTTTGGCAATTTTTTGTCCTCGATTATCTTTTAAATCTAAGAAATAAGATAGCCATTTAGTCAAAGAAAATTGAGCATTATATAGTACTGTAACCCACAATAACATTGGGTATACATTCATTTTGTCAATAAATTCTGTACTGTGATATTTATCAGAAAAATTAGTAATTTCTTGCTTAGGTAACATAGCCCAAAAAGTTGGAACTACTCCTTGAGTAGTATGTAATAAATGAGGAAAACCAATGGATGCGATCGGTTTATTTTTAGGCCAAGTTTTTTGTAAGCACTCTTTTTCTGAAATGGAAGTTACTGGTACTAATGTAGCTGGAGATGAAAATCTTACGCTATCATTTTCAATCACTACATCTCGGCCAAGCTGCCGCTTAATTTTTTCTAGAACTACTAAAACTTGACTAATAGTTTGAGGGCGTTCAGTTACTTCTTTAGCTAGACAAGTTAGCAATAATTTTTTTAATGCTTGGGGTATTTTTACTTCAGGATTTACTTGCTCTGGGGTAGGTGGAGCCTGAAAACGATGAGCTTGATACCAACTACCAAAAGAGTTACTTTCTGTTTGAAATGGATGTTTTCCTGTCAGCATTTCAAACATTAATACACCCAAACTGTAAATATCAGAACGCACATCTAAAAGTTTACGTCCTTCCATATGTTCTGGAGAACAGTAAGGCAAACTTCCAATAAAAGAATCAGTCAGGGTCATCCCACTGCGTTCTGTTAAAAATTTAGCAATGCCAAAATCCAGAATTTTCACAACCTCGTCTTGTTTACCATCATCAATAATAAAGATATTTTCTGGCTTAATATCTCGATGAACAATCGGATAAATTTCTCCTTTGAGGCTGATACCTTGATGAGCGCACTGTAAACCTAAACAAATTTGCTGACAAATATCTATAAATTTTACAAGTGTTAATGGTTCTACTTTAAGAATTTGCTTCAGGTTTCTACCTTGAAGATATTCCATGACATAAAATGGTGTTTTATCATCAGTCATGCCATAGCTTAATACCCGAACGATATTTTTACTTTTACGACCTAACTGAGCGCCAATAAAAATTTCTCTGGCAAAACGCTGTGATATTTGCTGGTTTGCTAGACTAAGCATTAAGATTTTTACAGCTATTAAAATTCCGCCTTTAGCTGCATCTTCTGCTAGGTAAACCCTACCCATACCGCCTTTGCCAATCAAATCTTTTATTAAATAGCGATTATTTAAAAACTTTCCAATATAAATATCTATTTCGGTTTTGGGCATTACCATATTTGGAAATGTTACGCTATAAAATTATTTGATAAATCTTGATTCAAGCTTTAATTGTAACCATGAATAATTTCACTAATTTTAGAGAATCAATTATAAAGTATAAAACTCACTTTAAAAGCAAATAAAGATTTAATAAAATAGTGACTGATTTTTCTGCAAAATCTCTTAGACATTATGTAACATATTAGTTAAGCAAAATGAATGAGAAAATCCACTGAAACCGGGGATAATCTGAAGGTAGTGCCTCCCTAATGACAGTATATCCACTGGAAAAAGTAATGGTATAAGTAGGTCAAACTAATTGAACATAAAACAACAGTAGGGGAGCGGGTGCGTTGCTTTGATTCCCCTAGTTGTAGCAACTGGTGTTGTGTTGAAGCACACGCTTCATTTTGGTATCTAGGACGGTGCGTTAGCCAAAGGTATAACACACCCTACTTTTTCAAAAATTAAATCAAAATATTTCCAAGAGCGATCGCACAGATAATCTAGTGATTAGGAAAAATTTAACATCTGGCGAAACCACTTGATAATGGGTGATTCAATTTTGATTTGAAAAGCTAAAAACTGATTACGCTGTAGAGAATTAAAATTATTATCGCTGACCAGAATTAATGAGCGTTGTCCATTAGGTAGCCAACGGCCAAGTGTTAACCCTTCAATATTATCTAGAGCCACGTCTATTGTACGCAAATCTAACAAAAGTTTTTTCGTAACTGAGCGAATATTTTTGGAGTTTGCTAGAAGGCTGTCGATATGATAAATATCATCAGCTTCTGCTAAGGAAACTTGAAATAGAAAAACAGCAAATCCCAACCCAGTAAAAGACCTTTCTAAACTCAAGAAGTGTCCTTGATTATCTAAAGCTAATAAATCTGGTAATCCACTAGCAAATTTACCAGTTATATCTAGTAATGGTTCAACTGGCTCAGTTTGGTACAAAAATTCGCTTTCAGACTGCTGGGTGAACAAATTATATTGCAAAATTCGACAAGAAGTACCAACATTAGGTTTAGCTACTGACCCGTCCTGGATAAGTGCATTTTCTGTTGCTGTGAATAAATATTGGTGATTGGGTGTAATGGTGAGACTCTCAAAGGCCAAGTTATTACGGATACCAATTTTACTACTCTTATCTGGCAAGAACTTTTTCGGTATAGGTAGTGATGTAATTTCCCTACCCGAAGATAAGGAAAACTCTTTAATAAAAGGATTAATTAATTTATCAACATTACCTTCAGAAGATATGAAGACAGTATCTCTATCAGTTAAAGCAATTCCTTCTGTATCGGTTACTTTGGGAGGAAAGTTTTGACCATCTTGATTTAACAGCATGGTCACATCAACAGGCACAACACCACCATTTTCTAGATAACCCTTACTCAAGTTAATTTTTAGAGTATAGAACCGAGCCGGAGCTTTTTGCCCCCGGTCATCAGAAATAGCATAGTAAAGGTCGTTTTTAGTATCGTAGGTGATACCTGATAATCCGCCAACTTCAGTTTTTTGGAAAGATAATCTTTTGGATAATGTTGCCTCTCCGATGAAATCTATGCTGCTGATTTCAACAGAATTTGTAGAAAAATTAATAATTAAAAATATGACAATTAAAATAGGAATTCCTAAATAAAAAATTTTGGGAAATTTCCAAATTTTTTTAATTGTTTTCATGTTGATGATCCTACAATATCAGGCGATCATACTGTTGTGCGGTGGTAGTACTCACCACGCTACTGTTTGCAAATTCTCCACTTCCTGAAAATGGGCATCGCGTGTTACCAGAATCAGCCCATATTGCAGGGCGAGGGCTGCAATCCAGACATCATTCTCAGGTAACGGACGACCCTTGAGCCTCAACTTGTTTTTGACCTCACCGTATTGTCGAGCAGTTTCAGCATCACACTCAAGTACTGCGCTGTTAGAAACCAACTCATCTATTTTGGCTAAATTTGCTTCAGTTCGCCCCGATTTCCTTGCACCGTAGCATAATTCACCAATGACAACACTGGGAATAAAAACTTCGTTGGCTTGAGCAAGATTATTTTTGACGACAGCTTCATCTCCAAAGAGAGCAATGATGATGTTGGTATCGAGCAAATATTTACCACTCATTGACATCTATCTGTTCACAGTCTTGCTCAATGGCTTCCCGCATCAACTGAAGGTCATTGGGAGGAATTGAACCTGCAAAACGTAATAATTGCTGCCCTGACGTACCTCGAACTTTAGTTTTGACCAATGCTCGAACAAATTCAAGCACTTGCCATTGCAAATGCTGTGGCATGACCTTTAATTGTTCAACTACCTCGTCAATGATAGGAATATTCATATTGCCCTCCTTTCCACTATCCTACAATGCTTACCCAGTTAGCAGTAGGAGAGCAGGTTTTAAAGGTGTGTGACATTTCATTCACGCTGCGCGTTGCTTGACAGTCATCCTTGTTGTAGCGTTGGATAATCTCTCAGAAAGGGCGATCGCAGATAGCCATTTCATTCACACACACTACAATATCAGGCGATCGCACTACTCAACTAGCAGCTGTCATCAGTCTGCTGGATTGGAATTGTGAATCTGAGAGTTTTGCATTTTAAATATGCTGATAAAATTGTAATCTACCAAAACCCAAAAACTGACCATGAGGTTTTTCTCCTATGGCAAATGCTGTCACACCGAAGAGATAAACACCACCTCTTTGGGGATTTTGTTGGGCTTTTAAACCGATGGTAATTTTTGTACCGGGAGACACTGGCGGATCAAAAGTGAAGGATATTGTTTGGGTTTTGCGATCGCTGCTAATATCTTTTAATTAAATTTACAAGAAAGCATAGTAGGGTGGGCATGATTATGCCCACCCTACTATGCTTCAATTTTGCATCTTCGTGTTATGCAAATACATACCCGAAATTATTGATGCCGATTTTCTAATTGTTCTATGCGTTTTTGTTGCTCACGAATGGTATTGTCTTGATTGATTAGATGGAGAGTTAACTCTTCTAACTTTTGCAATAGATTCATTGCAAATCCAGCCAGACTGACACCACCATTCTTCAATTCTTTACCCGATGGAATTCCGGGAAGATGACCATTCTTGTTAATGAATGAATGCATATCATTGAGAGTTGGCAGGTTATAGTCGGCGGCAAAAACGAAGTCGGCTGGCTGGAGTACAGCGCCTGCTACACGGATGTCACCCGTCCCACCATCAATGTGAACAATGACTTTACCATTACTGTTCAGAAGGCGGATGTCTCCATTGTGACCATTGCCACCCAAGGTGATATTCGCGTTACCACCATCAATGTGAAGAGTCTGTTTAGCAGATCTATCGAGCAGTGTGATATCACCTTGAGAATCATTGCCACCCAAGGTAATGTTGCCGTTGCCACCATCAAGATGAATAGTCTGTTTACCTGCTCTATTGAGTAGAGTGGCATCACCTTCAGAACCATTACCA